>CATWDJ010000018.1:0-38536 GCA_958349535.1 uncultured Lachnospiraceae bacterium | reverse complement strand
ACATCAGGGATACAGCGATTTTTTCTTTTTCTAACTGTCAAAGACGGGATTATACTACTCGTCAGCTGAAATTACCATTGGAAATAGAAAAATTAATTGATATTTCTGATCCGGTATACACTTTTTGTGAAGTTATGGATCACATCGACCTATCAAGACATTTTGTAGTAGGGAAAGGATACAAAACAGGTCGTCCAAGATGTGATGAACAGAAGCTCCTTAAAGTAATACTCTTTGCTTTCATGGAACACGGTATCTGTATCTTCTCGATGGCATGAAGGCACCTTCTTTTGCTACTTTCGGCAACATCATCCGAAATGAACTGACAGATTCAATAGAACAAATCTTCATGGATATCAACACATATATTTTTGAAAAGGACCATGTTGATCTGGAACACGCCTATATTGATGGTACTAAAATAGAGACGAATGCGAAACATAAGAGAGAGTGCTGTCCTAAGGCGTCAGGCAACAGAACGATTCGTATGAATCAGGAGCTGACTACCATCCATCAGGAAGTAATTTCAAATCTCGAATCCGTACATGGAGCACTTTTGAGAAAGAACCGCAGCATTCAAGCAGAAGGTACATTCGGCATTTTAAAATGGAATAAATCCTACAAAAGACTATTCCGAAGAGGCGAGAAAAATGTTATTTTGGAACTTACGCTGATTTCTTGCGGTTTCAATCTGTATAAGTATCATAATAAGAAACAGAGACTTCAATCAGCTGCTTAAAGATAACGAGTTATCCACACAGCCTTTATTAAGTGCACTCTTTTTTACCAAAACAATTAATATTTGCAAGAAAATTTGATGTGATATACGAAGAAACGCCAAATCCGACATTTACCGGAACTGGCGTTTCTTAATTAGGGACTTTTTTTACAGCCCCTCTTATATCTGATCATTTTCCAAATTACAACAACGGAATTCCCTGTGCCTTTGTTTCTTTTACTACTTCTTCCGGCCACATGGAGCATTGTACCTCTCCGATATGTGCTTTTCTTAAGAAAAACATACAAATACGGGACTGACCGATGCCGCCGCCGATGGTATATGGCAGCTTTTCTTCAATAATTGCCTTTTGGAACGGCAGATTTGCTCTTTCCGGGCAGCCTGCTTTGTCAAGCTGTGACAACAGGGCATCTTTATCCACACGGATGCCCATGGAGGACAATTCCAGAGCAATATCCAGTACCGGATAATAAACTACGATGTCAGCATTTAAAGACCAGTCATCATAGTCCGGTGCCCGTCCGTCGTGTGGTTCGCCGGATTCTAATTTGTCACCAATCTGCATAATGCAGACAGCACCTTTGGCTTTTGCTATGTAATATTCCCGTTCCTTCGGAGTTGCATCCGGGAAGATGTCAGCCAGTTCCTGAGTGGTGACGAAAAAAATCTCCTTTGGAAGAATTTCCTGAATATAGTCATATTGAATGGACATATATTTTTCGGTTTTGCGAAGTACTTTATATACGGTGCGGACAGTTTCTTTTAAGGTTTCCTCCGTACGCTGTTCCTTTGTAATGATTTTTTCCCAGTCCCACTGGTCCACAAAAATAGAATGAATGTTATCGGTATCTTCGTCTCTGCGGATGGCGTTCATATCGGTGTAAAGACCTTCACCTACGGAAAAACCGTATTCTCCTAATGCATAGCGTTTCCATTTTGCCAGAGAGTGTACGATTTCAGCTTCCCTGCCGTTCTGTTCCTTGATGTCAAAGGAAACAGGACGCTCTACGCCGTTTAAATTATCGTTCAGACCGGATAAAGGATCTACAAATAAAGGTGCGGTTACCCGGGTCAGGTTCAGACGTTCCGCTAAAAGATTCTGAAAACAGTCTTTTACGGTTTTAATAGCAACCTGAGTGTCATGCAAATCCAAATCAGGCTGGTAATCTTTTGGAATAATCAAATTGTCCATGAAAATAAAATCCTCGATTCTGTATTGGTATTTATATCTAGCGATATTATATCACAAACAAAGTTTGTGATTCAATTCGCCGTTCGTCAAACGCATAAATGCGTTCTTCTCACTTATGCTCATTATATCATAAGTCCGCAGTGCACACTCGGGAGCCGTCTGCTCCCGAGTTCGCGGGCTTCGCCCTATGTCGCCATCCACAGACAATCTCATCTGCAAGCAGTCGGTTTGTCTCTGTCTGCCGACGCACTGCTCATTGCCTTCGCGTACATTATATCACATGAAAAATGTTTTTCAATAAAAAAAATCTTGCAAAATGAAAAAGACTGTGATATGATTACAGGCAACAAAAATAAAGCGATGAAAGAGACTCTTATCTTCAGACGTCGACAGGAATACAGCGTCACCGACTGAGAGCGCTGTTTGAAAGAGGAGACAAAGGGAACACTCTGGAGCAGACTGGTTGAACAGGACAAAATGCAGGATTTTAGATACAAACTTGCAAAAGTCAGAGTAGGTCAGTACGTGTGATATGCGTTAAATATCAAGAGTGGAAGATGATGACAGACATCATACTTCAATGCGGGTGGTACCGCGGGAATGATTACAGAATAGTTTTCCCGTCCCGGAACAGAGTTGTTCCGAGACGGGATTTTTTATTTAATAGGAAATTCCTTTGCCCACTTTATTCTGAAAGGGAAAGCGGATGATGATTCCGCTGCCTGACACAAATCTCCCGTCCCGCACCTATTCCTAAGTTCATAGAAAAGGAGAGTACACATTATGGAATTTTTAACAGGAGTAAAAAAACAGGACACTTTAGAAATCAGCCAGCTTTTGGATGGCAGCCATGAAGGAACAGAAGTCAAGGTCAGCGGTGCCGTGCACACCATACGGGATATGGGAGAGGTGGCATTTGTGATTTTGAGAAAACGGGAAGGATTGTTGCAATGCGTTTTTGAAGAAGGAGTGACAGACTTCGACTTGAAGGATTTAAAAGAGGCATCTGCCGTAGAAGTGGAAGGAACCGTTGCAAAGGAAGACCGTGCACCCAACGGTATAGAAATCCGTTTGAAAAAAATCAAAGTATTATCTCAGCCGGCTGACACCATGCCTTTGGCAATCTCCAAGTGGAAACTGAACACATCTTTGGAGGCAAAATTGGATAACCGTGCAGTGTCTCTGCGAAATGTGAGAGAACGGGCAAAGTTCAAAATACAGGAGGGTCTGGTTCGGGGCTTCCGGGAATTTTTGACAGAAGAAGGCTTTACGGAGATTCATACGCCGAAAATCGGAGCCAAGGGAGCAGAAGGCGGAGCAAACCTCTTCCGTTTTGAATATTTTCACAGACCGGCAATTCTGGAACAAAGTCCACAGTTTTACAAACAGATGATGGTAGGTGTGTTTGACAGAGTGTTTGAGACAGCTCCTGTTTTTCGTGCAGAGAAGCACAATACAAAACGTCACTTAAATGAATACACATCTTTAGATTTTGAGATGGGATATATCGAGAGCTTTGAAGATATCATGGCGATGGAAACCGGATTTTTACAGCATACCATGAAGCTTTTAGAAAGAGACTACGGAAAAGAATTGAAAATGTTGGGAGTGACTCTTCCGAATGTGGATAAAATACCAACCGTCCGGTTTGATGAGGCAAAAGAGCTGGTATCCCAAAAATATGACCGTAAGATAAAGAATCCATATGATTTGGAGCCGGAAGAGGAGCATTTGATTGGAACGCTCTTCAAGGAAGAGTATGATGCGGACTTTGTATTTGTTACCCATTATCCAAGTAAAAAACGTCCGTTTTATGCCATGGACGACCCGGAAGACACCACCTTTACCCTGAGCTTTGATTTATTGTTCCGAGGTTTGGAAATCACCACCGGAGGACAGAGAATCCATGATTATCAGATGCTGCGGGATAAAATTGCAGCAAGAGGTATGACCGAAGAGGGCATGGAGGATTATCTCAGTGCTTTCAAATACGGAATGCCGCTTCACGGAGGGCTGGGAATCGGTCTGGAGCGATTGACCATGCAGCTTCTGGGTGAGGACAATGTTCGGGAAACGACACTGTTTCCAAGAGATTTGAGCAGATTGGAGCCGTAAATAAAAATCCACATTCAGAGAAACTTATAGGCAACAATCAAAATAGATTGGAAAAAAGGAGAAGACAAAGATGGCAAATATCATTTCAGATGAAACGATTGAATATGTAGGTATTCTGGCAAAATTGGAGCTGTCCGAGGCAGAAAAGGAACAGGCTAAGGAAGATATGGGAAAAATGCTGGATTATATAGATAAATTAAATGAGTTGGATACCTCCGGTGTGGAGCCTATGTCCCACGTATTTCCGGTTCACAATGTATTCCGTGAGGATGTGGTAGAGAACGGGGACGGACATGATGACACGCTGGCAAATGCACCGTCAGCAAAGGATGATGGCTTCAAAGTACCGAAGACCATCGGATAGGAGGGAAAGAATGAGTCTTACAAGTTTGACAGCGGTAGAGCTGGGAAAAAAGATAAAAGCAAAAGAAGTGACAGTAAAAGAAGCCTTAGAGGCGGTCTTTGCACAGATAGATAAGTCAGAAGAGATGATAAATAGTTATGTAAACTTATATCGAGAGGAAGCCTTCCAAAAGGCGGAAGAGGTTCAGAAGAAAATTGATGCAGGTGAACTGACAGGACCTTTGGCGGGAGTTCCGGTAGCCATCAAAGATAATATCTGCACCAAAGGAATGACCACCACCTGTAGCTCCAAAATTCTCTATAATTTCGTGCCAACCTATACGGCACAGGCGGTGGAGAATCTGGAGGCAGCCGGAGCGGTGATTATCGGAAAAACAAACATGGATGAATTTGCCATGGGAAGTACCACAGAAACCTCTGCTTTTGGAGCCACCAAAAATCCGTGGAATACGGAACACGTGCCGGGGGGGTCTTCCGGCGGTTCCTGTGCAGCCGTTGCCGCAGAGGAATGCATCTATGCATTGGGTTCCGATACCGGCGGTTCCATCCGTCAGCCAAGCTCTTTTTGCGGAGTGACCGGATTAAAGCCAACTTACGGAACCGTATCTCGTTACGGATTAATTGCTTATGGTTCTTCTTTGGATCAGATTGGTCCAATCGCAAAAGATGTGACAGATTGTGCTACGATTTTGGAGACCATTACTTCCTATGATAAAAAAGATTCCACTTCTATTCGGAGAGAAAATACGGATTTTACATCTGCGTTGGTGGAAGATGTAAAAGGAATGAGAATCGGGATTCCAAGAGATTATTTCGGCGAAGGTTTAAATGAAGAGGTAAAAGAGGCTGTGCTTGCGGCGGCAAGGGTACTGGAGGAAAAAGGAGCCGTTGTGGAGGAATTTGATTTGAGCCTTGTGGAATATGCCATTCCTGCCTACTATGTCATTGCCAGTGCAGAGGCAAGCTCCAATCTGGCACGGTTTGACGGTGTAAAATACGGCTATCGCACCGAGGAATATGAGGGACTTCATAATATGTATAAAAAGACCCGTTTCGAAGGATTCGGACCAGAGGCGAAACGTCGTATCATGCTGGGGTCTTTCGTGCTGAGTTCCGGTTATTATGATGCTTACTATCTGAAGGCACTGAGAACGAAAGCTTTGATTAAACAGGCATTTGATAAAGCCTTTGAAAAATATGATGTGATTTTAGGTCCGGTGGCACCTACAACGGCACCGAAGTTAGGTTCTTCTCTGGAGGACCCGCTGAAAATGTATCTGGGAGATATCTATACGATTTCCGTAAATCTGGCAGGCTTGCCGGGCATCTCCCTTCCTTGCGGATTTGACAAAGAGGGACTTCCAATCGGATTGCAGCTGATAGCAGATTGCTTTGAAGAAAAGAAACTGATACAGACTGCTTATACCTATGAACAGAGCCGGACTTACAAGAGAAGTCCACAGGCAGAACAGTAGAGGAGGAGAGAAGATGAGTAAACAATATGAAACCGTCATCGGTCTGGAGGTTCATGTAGAGCTTGCCACAAAAACTAAAATTTTCTGCTCCTGTTCCACAGAGTTCGGAGGAGCACCAAACACCCATACCTGTCCGGTTTGTACCGGAATGCCAGGTTCCCTTCCGGTGTTAAATAAACAGGTGGTGGAATATGCCGTTGCCGTGGGCTTGGCAACCAACTGCAAAATCACACAGTATTGTAAATTTGACAGAAAGAATTATTTTTACCCGGATAATCCGCAGAACTATCAGATTTCCCAGTTGTATTTACCAATCTGCCGTGACGGAGGCGTGGAGATTGAGACAGCAGGAGGAAAGAAAACCATTGGAATCCATGAGATTCATATGGAGGAGGATGCGGGAAAATTAGTACATGACGAGTGGGAGGACTGTTCCATCGTAGATTACAACCGTTCCGGCGTTCCTCTGATTGAAATTGTATCAGAGCCGGATATGCGTTCCGCCGAAGAGGTCATTGCATATCTGGAAAAGCTGCGTCTGATTATCCAGTATTTGGGAGCCTCCGACTGCAAGCTAAATGAGGGTTCCATGCGTGCGGATGTAAACCTGTCTGTCCGTGAGGTGGGAGCAACGGAATTTGGAACCCGTACAGAGATGAAAAACCTGAACTCCTTTAAAGCCATCGCAAGAGCCATTGAGGGAGAGCGGGCACGTCAGATTGAATTGTTGGAGGAAGGAAAAAAGGTTATTCAGGAGACCAGACGCTGGGATGATAACAAGGAATATTCCTATGCTATGCGTAGCAAGGAGGATGCCCAGGATTACCGTTATTTCCCGGAACCGGATTTGGTACCGGTGGTCATCAGTGATGAATGGCTGGAAGAGATAAAAGCCAAGGAACCGGAATTTCGGACGGAAAAACTGGAGCGATATAAAAAAGAATATGACTTGCCGGACTATGATGCACAGATTATTACCGGTTCTAAACACATGGCAGATATTTTTGAGGAGACAACGGCTATCTGCAAGAAACCGAAAAAAGTTTCCAACTGGCTGATGGTGGAAACCATGCGGTTGTTGAAAGAAAAAGCCATGGAACCGGAGGATATCCGTTTTTCACCGAAGAATCTGGCAGCATTGATTGAACTGACAGATGGGGGAACCATCAACAGTACCGTGGCAAAGGAAGTTTTTGAGGAGATTTTCGAAAAAGATATCGACCCGGAAAAATATGTGGAAGAAAAAGGATTAAAGACCGTTAATGATGAGGGAGCTTTGCGAAGCACCATAGAGCAGATTATTGCAGACAATCCGCAGTCTGTGGAGGACTATCATAACGGAAAAGAAAAAGCCATCGGCTTTTTGGTGGGTCAGACCATGAAGGCTATGAAGGGTAAGGCGAATCCGGCACTGGTAAACCAGATTTTAAAGGAATTGCTCTAAAAATTAAATTTTTATAAATTCAGCATTTTCAGGGAATTATCAATTGAGATTGCCCTAGAGATGTCATATAATGAGGTGCAGATAGCAGGAGCTGTCTGCACTTTGTTTGTGATAAAAACAGTTCATTCCTGAAGATAGAATGATAAAACAGGAATAATAAAAGAATATAGATATAGGAGAGATAATATGTCAGAACAGGATAACGAAATCGTAGAGGTAGAGGACGAAAAAGAAAACCAGGAAAACAAAGAAAATGAATATGAGGAAATCTGTTACATCTGCCGCAGACCGGAGAGCAAAGCGGGTAAAATGATAAAGATACCCAATAACATCTGTATTTGCAAGGATTGTATGCAAAAGACCTTTGACAGTATGAGCAACTCCGGCATGAATTTCAATGAATGGAATCCTTCCAGTCTGGGAAATATGCCGAATATCAGTATGATTAACCTGTCTGATTTGCAGGGAATGTTTCCGAGAAACCAGCAGGTAAAGAAGAAAAAACCGAAGGAAAAACAGGAGAAAAAGCCGGAACTGGATATTCGAAATATTCCGGCACCTCACAAGATTAAAGCCAGTTTGGATGAGTACGTAGTGGGACAGGATTATGCCAAGAAAGTAATGTCTGTGGCTGTTTACAACCACTATAAACGAGTGGCAACGGATACTATGGATGAGATAGAGATTGAAAAGTCCAATATGCTGATGGTAGGTCCTACCGGTTCCGGTAAAACCTATCTGGTAAAGACATTGGCAAGACTTTTGGATGTACCTCTGGCAATCGCAGATGCCACCTCCCTTACCGAGGCAGGATACATAGGCGATGACATTGAAAGCGTGGTATCCAAGCTTCTTGCGGCTGCGGACAATGATATTGAGAAAGCAGAGCGGGGAATTATCTTTATCGATGAGATTGATAAGATTGCCAAAAAGAAAAATGCCAACCAGAGAGATGTCAGCGGTGAAAGTGTCCAGCAGGGAATGCTGAAGCTGTTAGAGGGAGCAGAGGTGGAAGTACCGGTGGGAGCCAGCAGTAAAAATGCCATGGTGCCGATGGTAACGGTTAACACCAAAAATATTCTGTTTATCTGCGGCGGAGCTTTCCCGGACTTAGACGTAATTATCAAGGAGAGACTGAATAAGGCAGCAGCCATCGGATTCAAGGCAGACTTGAAGGATAAATATGACGAGGATGAGAACATTTTGCAGAAGGTTACTGTGGAGGACATCCGAACCTTTGGTATGATACCGGAGTTTATCGGAAGACTGCCGATTCTGTTTTCCTTAGAGGCATTAACGGAGGATATGCTGGTAAAGATTTTAAAGGAGCCGAAAAACGCGATTTTGAAACAATACCAGAAGCTGTTGGCTTTGGACGAGGTAAAGCTGGAATTCGAGGAAGAAGCACTTCATGCCATTGCAAAACAGGCAAAGGAGAAAAAGGTGGGTGCCAGAGCTTTGCGTGCCATTATCGAGGACTTTATGCTGGATATCATGTATGAGATACCGAAGGACGATAATATCGGAAAAGTAATTATTACCAAGGAGTATATAGAGAAGAAGGGCGGCCCGGTAATTATGATGCGGGGATGCCCGGAACTGGAGGATCAGAGCCAGACGGCAAAAACTAATGCAGTAATGGCATAGCGGAAAGTTTTGCATACAATAGAATAAAAAGGCGTAAAAGGTGTAAAATGGATTGTTCAACACCGGTTTATTCCAATGATTATTATGACTTCATAAGTGATGCGATAATACGAGGCAGGCTTTATGCAGAGTACCCGGAAGATGTTTGTACTCAGCCTCTGGACGCGGGCTATGAAGTCATTTATTATCCCAGAGAAATGTTGGGGGATTTTCATATCACAAATTTTAGTTATTGGTCCATACCGAAATGTTATACATTGATGGATACCAGTGCATTGGAAGCCAGCGGGATACTGACCATGCAGAATTTTCCCACACTGCCCTTAAAAGGGAATGGTGTTTTAATAGGTTTTTTGGATACGGGAATTGATTATACCAATCCTATTTTTCAGGGGGAGGACGGAAATACCAGAATTGTAAGGATATGGGATCAGGAGGAAAGGAGCAACACTTCTCCTGAGGGATTTCTATATGGAAGCGAATATACGGCAGACGAAATTAACCGGGCATTACGCACAGAAAATCCATATCAAAGTGTACCCAGCCGGGATACGAATGGTCACGGTACCTTTTTGGCAGGAATTGCGGCAGGTTCGGAGGATGCAGCCAATCAGTTTGTAGGGGCAGCACCTCTTGCGGATATTGCCGTGGTAAAATTAAAGGAAGCAAAGCCATACTTAAGGGAATTCTTTTATATTCGGGAAGGAGCCGTTGCTTATCAGGAAAATGATATTATGGCGGGAATCTCTTATTTGCATAATCTGGCATACGATTTAAGCAAGCCTTTGGTGTTATGTGTCGGGCTTGGAAGTAATAACGGAGGACATGGAGGGTTTGCCGCTCTGCCGTCACTGCTGAGCTATGTGGGAACCAGAAGGATGAGAGCCGTGAACATTGCAGCAGGAAATGAAGCAAATGCCCGTCATCATTATATTGGGAATCTGGGTTCCCCCTCTGACAAAGATGAGGTAGAAATCAATGTCAGTGAGGATATGGAAGGGTTTGTAATAGAGCTGTGGACGAACATCCCGGAGAGGGTTGCAGTGTCTATTCAGTCTCCTACGGGAGAGTCTACCCAGAGGCTGATTAATCGGGAAGGGAGGCGAGAGGAATATCAATTTTTATTGGAAGGAACCAAGGTTGAGGTGGATTATGGATTGCTGGGAACGACAGGAGGAAATCATCTGATTTTTATGAGATTTTCCAAACCTACCAAAGGAATTTGGAAGGTTACGGTGTATCCAGAATATTATGTGCTGGGAAGGTTTCATATGTGGCTTCCGGTTTCCGAATTTCTAAGTGCACCGGTATTCTTTTTGCGTTCCAATCCCCAGACCACCATTACCGTACCCTCCGGCACCGTGCCGCCCATAACAGTGGGAGGATACAATGCGATGGATAACAGTCTGTATCTGGATTCCGGCAGAGGGTTTAATATCAATGAACAGGTAAAACCGGATTTTCTGGCTCCGGCGGTGGATGTATACGGACCGGGGCTACGTCAGGATTATGTGCGGGTAACAGGGACCAGTGCAGCTACGGCAATTACCGCAGGGGCCTGTGCACAACTGATGGAGTGGGGAGTAACCAGAGGAAATAGCAGAGGTCTTATGAATTCTCCGGAAATTAAAAATATGCTGATACAGGGATGTGAAAAAGACCCGAACCGATTCTATCCGAACCCGGAGGAAGGTTATGGGCGGATGAATTTGTATCGGACATTTCTCAATATGCGGCGGAGCACATAGAGTTGTCTATACCTCTATAAAAGGAAAAAGGTTAAAAGAAAAAAGGTGTCTTATGACACCTTTTTCTTAATCATTGCTGTTACTCAATATGGTCTTAATCAAAATAAAAAAGAAAAATCTATCTATTATTGATAAAGGTACATTGAAAACTTCTGATTAATACGATAGATTCCTATCTGCTTAAGCGATAACGGTTACATTGACTGCCTGAGGTCCCTTTGCACCCTCTGTCACGTCAAATTCAACGCTGGCACCCTCTTCGAGAGTTTTGTAGCCATCCATGTTCAGACCGGAAAAGTGTACAAAAACATCATTTCCTTCCTCGTCAGAGATGAAACCGTATCCCTTCTGGTTGTTAAACCATTTTACTGTACCTTTGCTCATTGAAAGTACCTCCAAAATATAAAACTATGCTGACTTACAGCATATGCTAACCATAGCATAAGTGTTCCGAAAAGTAAAGGAAAAAACAGTAAAATCAGCCATTTGTGGGAAATTGTCAAGAAAGTTCCCGATAAGGAATTTCGTAATGTTTCAAAAAATCACAAAGGAAAGTATCCCACTCATATTCTAAGGTCTTATCCAACGAAAAGCTGTGATAAGAGACACCGGTGGTACAGGTCAGCATATTATTTTGAAAAGTAAGCCGGAAAATCAAATCATGCATATCCTCCGGTGGAAGGCTGCTGTCACAGGAAGAAAATAATTCTTTCGCTTTGGCTGGAGGTAGGGCAAAAACAAATTTAAAGAAAGTAGGGGTGCGTTTTCCCTTAATCAGCTCAAACAGTGTGGAACGCAATTTGGAAAAGGGAAGATAGGTAAAATCCAAAAGACCTTCTGTCTCCAGTTCTTCATTAGAATAGAAGGAAGAGTTGATATGACCGTCGAAGGAATAAGTGATATTGGTCCGAATCTCTCCCTCTACAAAAAGAAAAGAATCAAAAATTTCAGAACGGAGAAGCTTGGTCATAAAATTCCCCACATCTATAAGTTGTATAGCAAGCATGCAGATACCTCCTAAATTTTCATAGCTATGTAAACTAAAAACATTATAACTTACAGTTATAGTAAAGAAAAGACATTTTTTATAGGAGATAGGAATGAGTAGAAAAAACCACCAGAATATAGTACAATGTGAAGCAAAGAGACAGGAGGCAGGAAAAAATGGAGGAAAGGATAGAAAGGCTGTTTACATTGCTGAAAAAAGGAGTTACTCCTTTTCATGTGGTGGAAGAGGCAAAAAAACAGTTGGAGGAAGCAGGATTTGAAGAACTTTCTATGAAGGAGACATGGGGAATCAGCCAAGGGAAAAAGTATTACTTGATTCACCATGGAACTACATTGATTGCGTTTACAGTTGCGAAAAATGCAATGTATCGGGAAGGCTTTAAAATGGCGGCAGCCCATACGGATTTTCCGTCACTTCGAATCAAACCGAATCCGGAGGTACACAGTGACGGATATGGTCAGTTGAATGTAGAGGTCTATGGTGGTCCTATTTTGAATACCTGGCTGGACAGACCTCTGGGAATTGCGGGAAAGGTAGCTCTGAAAGGAGAGAATGCCTTTACTCCGCAGATTCGCTATGTAAAATCTCGAAGGGGAATGGTAACCATACCAAATCTGGCAATCCATATGAATCCTGAAATCAATAAAGGAATTGAGCTGAACCGGCAGAACCAGATTCTTCCGATTGCGGGGATAGATGCAGATAAAAAATTTTTTGCAAAATATCTGGCAAAAGAACTGGGAGCAGAGGAAGCTTCAATACTGTCTTACGATTTATATTTGTATAATGAAGAAAAACCGGAAGTGGTAGGGATGGAAGAGGAATTGATTTCCGCACCACGATTGGATAATCTCACATCTGTACAGGCACTTTTGGATGGAATCACAGCGGGACTTCCTCAGTGGGGAATCAATCTGATTGCTCTGTTTGATCATGAAGAGATTGGAAGCAGAAGTAAACAGGGAGCCGGTTCCATGCTGTTGCGGGATGTGACAGAAAAAATTCAGATGGCACTGGGCAGAGATGCCATACAGAGTAAGGATGCAATTTATAACAGTATGTTGATTTCCGCAGATGTAGCTCATGCCGCTCATCCCAATTGGCCGGGAAAGACGGATATCACCAATAAACCGGTTCTCGGCAGCGGTTTTTGTATCAAGGAAGCGGGAAATCAGAATTATGCTACGGATTGTGAGGGAACTGCAATCGTGCAGCAGCTTTGTGAAGAAGCACAGATTCCTTATCAAAAATATGTGAATCGTTCAGATGTGCGGGGAGGAAGTGCATTGGGCAGTATTGTAGACAGTTTTCTTCCGTTACAGACGGTGGAGGTGGGAGTTCCGTTGCTGGCAATGCATTCGGCACGGGAGACTATGGGAACCAAGGATATGGAGGCATTGAGTGCCTTTATGAAGACATATTTCTTAAAATAAGACAGAGCAGGAGGAGTACCATGAGACAGAAGAAGCAGTATCGAATATTGCTTCCGCTGGTTTTGAGTGTATGTCTCTTAAGCGGATGTTCTATCTTTGGATGGACACCGCCTAAGGACATAACAATCACGGATATATCAAAAAAGCAGGAAAAACAGGTAGAAAGTATTTCCACGGAAGCCTATGTGTATCAGACCTTAGACGAAGAGACGAAGGTGGTATACGATCAGGTGCTGGATACCATTTTAAACCATGAAGAGAAGGTGGAGGTATCCACTTGTGATACGCAGGTACTGGATCATGCCTATACAGCGGTAAATGCGGATTACGGCGGTCTTTTCTGGGTGTCGGGCTATATGTATACCCAGCATTATAGGGGAGATACTATCGTAGGAATTGATTTTTCACCGAATTATACGGTCAGCAAAGAAGAGCGGAAAGAAATCCAAGAGCAGATTGATAAAAAAGTGGAGGAAATGCTTGCAGGGATTTCTCAGGAGGATTCCGATTATGAAAAAGTAAAGTATGTATTTGAGACGCTGATAGAGAATGTAGATTACAATAAGGAATCCGAGAATAATCAGAATATCCGAAGTGTTTTCTTAGATGGTTCCACAGTGTGTCAGGGTTATGCCTGTGCCACGCAGTATTTATTAAAATTGTTGAATGTACAGAGTGTGGTGGTCACAGGAAAAGCCAACGGCGAATCCCATGCATGGAACTTGGTACGGATGGATGGCAATTATTATTACGTGGATACCACATGGGGGAACTCCCGTTATCTAAATGAAGACAATTCGGAAAATAAATATGTAAATTACAATTATCTGGGAATGACTACGGAAGAAATCAGTATGAGCCATCAGGCAGAGGTGTTCTATGAACTTCCGGTCTGTACTGCCACCGGGGATAATTACTACGTCTATGAAGGGCTTTACTTTACGGAGTGGGAGCCGGACAGAATCGGAGCAGTTTTTGCAAAGGCGTGGGAGACAGAACAGAAAAAGGTATCCGTGAAATTTGCCACAAATGATCTGTATGAGAAGGCGGTATCTTACTTTATAAGACGGGAGCATATCTCTGATTATTGTGACGGACTGACTACGATGTACTATGTAGAAAACGAGGAACAGCGAATTTTATCCGTTTCTTTTTAAAAAAATATAAATAGGTCTTTTCAAATGAGAATGATTGTGCTACTATTAAGTAGTAATCAAAACTACGTGTAATAGAAAAAGAAAAAAGATAATACATTTTTTAATAACAAATGGAAATGAGGATTGTGACATGAGATATAAAATCGTAGTGGATAGTTGTGGAGAATTGACAGAAGAACAGAAAGCCAGTGAACATTTTGCATCCGTAGCTTTGGAGCTGGATGTGGATGAATATCATTTTGTAGATGATGATACTTTTGTACAGAAAGATTTTTTGGAAAAAGCAAAGGCAAGTCCGAATTGTCCCAAGTCTACCTGTCCGTCACCGGAGCGTTATCTGGAAGCTTATGAAGGAGAACAGGAGCGTATCTACGCAGTAACCCTGTCTTCACGTCTCAGCGGTTCTTATAACAGTGCCCAACTGGCAAAGAATCTCTATGAAGAGGAGAAGGGAAATAAAAAGATTCATGTTTTTGACTCTAAATCCGCATCTATCGGAGAAACGCTGATTGCCATCAAGATTCAGAAGTGTGAAGAAAAGGGAATGAATTTTGAAGAGGTCGTTGATGCGGTAGAGGCTTATATCGAATCACAGACCACTTATTTTGTGTTGGAGACACTGGATACTTTACAGAAAAATGGAAGACTGAGTCATCTCAAAGCATTGGTGGCAGGAGCTTTGAATATTAAACCGGTGATGGGTTCTACACCGGAGGGAGATATTTGTCAACTGGGAAAAGCAAGAGGAATGAACAAGGCTCTGGATAAGATGGTACAGGAGGTCTTAAGCAGAGTGGAAAACAGTCAGGAACGGATTTTGGCGATTTCCCATTGTAATTGTCCGGAACGTGCGAAAATGGTAAAAGAGAAGCTGAAACGGGAGGCACAATTCAAAGAGATTATCGTGCTGGATACCAGAGGAATCAGTACCATGTATGCCAATGACGGTGGCGTGATTATCGCCGTATAAGAATTGCAAAAAGGAATAGAGAATGAAATCAGTCTGTAAATGCAGGCTGATTTTCTTATTTTTCTTTTAATTTTTCCTTGAGAATGGGCAGAATATTGGACAAAAGATAATATTGTGTTTATAATAACTTTGTTGTATATAAAAAAATGAGAGAAGGATTGTATTTTGGGATTAGAAAGTAAATTAGAACAACATCAAAAGAAAATACAGATTGGATACCTGATACTGTTGTTTCTGTTTTCCTGTATGTGGATGTGGGTGCAGCCCTTAAATGCATCACCGGATGAGGGAATGCGGTATCTGGTGCCGCAGTATATTTATAATCACGGCAGACTTCCGGTGGGGAGTGATCCGGAGATTATCAACTGGGCATGGGGAAGCTCCTATGGGTTTAACCCAATAACATCTTATATTATAAGTGCCCTGTTTATGAAAATTACGGCGGTATTTACCACAGATGCCACGGCGTTACTGATGGCGGCAAGATTGGTCAGTGTTCTCTTTGGCGTTGCCAATGCCTATGTAGTAATAAAAATTGCAGAAAAGCTGTTTGAGGGAAAAAGGATGTATCAGTGGCTATTTATTGTATTTGCCACTCTTTTACCGGAGGTAGTGTTTATTACTTCTTATGTAAATATTGATGCAATGGCGTTGTTTGGAACCTCTCTTACGATATATTGCTGGATTCTGGGAATGGAGTCGGATTGGCGGTACAGAAATTGTATTGCTCTGGGAGCTTCCCTTTCGGTCTGTATCCTTTCCTACTATAACACCTATGGATTTTTGGTGTGTTCCTTCCTGCTTTTTGTGATATACGGACTTTGGTTATCTGAGAAGGGAAAGGAATCGGGAGTTTTCAAGACAACTATAAAAAAAGGATTGGTGGTACTGGGAATAGTACTGCTGTTGACCGGGTGGTGGTTCATTCGTAATTATATTATCTATGACGGAGATATTTTAGGGCTTGATGCCTGTAATCAATGTGCTGAGTTGTACGCACTGCCGGAGTTGAAGCCGTCGTTTATTAACACCCATCAGGAAAAAGGATTGTCGTTGTGGAGTATGTTGTTTCAGGATAAGTGGTTGATGTCTACCATAGGAAGCTTTATTGCCCGGTTTGGTTTTTCTGATATCTATATTGCTCCATGGATGTATTGGGCAATATCCATTATGTTACTTTTGGGGATTGCCGGGGCTTTGATAAATGCAAAAAGAGTATGGTTTAACGGGGAAGATAAGACGAGAACCTTGCTGCATTGGATGTTTGTACTGGTCATTTTTCTCACGGTGGGAATCAGTATGTACTATTCCTATACCGCAGATTACCAGCCGCAGGGCAGATATTGCCTTCCTATGGTAACGGCATTGATGTATTTGGTGGTGTATGGGATACAAAGAGGAGGCGAATTCCTCAGAAACAGAAGCCAAGCTGCGGAGAAGATCATTGTCTGGGGCATGATGGGAGTGTTTGCTATCATTACGATTCTCAGTTATTTTATTTATTTTGCACCGACATATGCTATGTATCGGTAGAAGGAATGAGTTTACAGTTAGGATGAAGAAATATGGAAAAGTTATCAATTGTAGTACCGGTTTATTATAATGAGGAAAATTTAAAGCCTCTGTATGAGGATTTGAAAGAAAAAGTATTGGAAAAACTGGATTGTGCCTATGAGATTGTATTTGTCAATGACGGGTCAAAGGATAGGTCTTATGAAGTTATGCAGGAATTGGCGGCAATGGATGAGAACATCAAACTGGTAAATCTATCCAGAAACTTTGGTGAGCATTTGGCGACTCTGGCAGGTATGGCGGAGTGTACCGGAACGGTGGCAGTCCGCAAGGCAGCGGATTTACAGGAACCGTCGGAAATGATTCTGGAAATGCTGGAGAAATACCGAGCAGGTGCAAAGGTGGTGCTGGCTGTCCGCAAGGACAGAGAGGAGCCTTTATCTCAGAAAATGTTTTCTAAGATTTATTGTTGGATGATGCGAAAATTTGCCCTTGCCAATATGCCTCAAGGCGGGTTTGATACCTATATGATTAGCCGTCAGGTAATAGATATTTTGGTGGAAATCAGTGAAAAAAATGCACCGCTGACAGAACAGGTGCTGTGGAGCGGTTTTGAAAGTGAAAAAGTTTATTATGTGCGTCAGAAAAGAGAAATCGGAAAATCCGGCTGGACTCTTTCTAAAAAGATAAAGTTGACGGTAGATTCCCTGATATCTTTCTCCTATTTTCCAATCCGATGTGTATCTGTGGTGGGAGCATTGTCCATACTGGGTACGATAATCGGAGGAATTGTCATCCTTGTGGAACATTTTATGGGACGCATTACAGTGGAGGGTTATACCACGATAGTATTGCTGATTCTGCTGGCATTCGGAATTGTTATGTTAACCTTGGGGGTTATGGGAGAATATATCTGGCGAATCTTAGATGAGGTTCGCAATCGTCCGTCTTATATTGTGGACAAGGTGGAGGATGGTAAAACAATAAAATCTTTTTCTAAAAAAGTTGACAAATGAGTCGGTAATTAGTATAATATCACTTGCGTGTAAGAAATGTGCGCGAGTGGCTCAGTTGGTGGAGCACGACCTTGCCAAGGTCGGGGCCGCGGGTTCGAGTCCCGTCTCGCGCTCTCATAGAAACACAAAAAAGGTATCCATGTTGGATATCTTTTTTTGTGTTCTTCGAGCCCAATCGGGGCTCGAAGGTTCGAGTGACCTCATTCGCTTCGCTCATTGGGTCAGGCCCTCCCGTCTTGCGTAGGATGATGGTTCGAGTGACCGGGTCACGCGTGCCCCGAAGGGGGCACCCCCTCCCTCCTCGCGAGAAGTTTAGGAAATGTTTATATTTTTTCATCGGAAAGTTTATAGGTGTGTGAGAGAATAAGCAGGAAGAATGAGAGTGAAGGAGGAAATGAATGTATTTTGTATTTTTGATTTTGGCGTTGATTGCAACTTTGTTGAATCCCTATGTAGGTCTGTTTGGACTTTTGGTAATTGTGGAGATTCTGGTTTATGCAGGATTTGGCATATACATTGAAAAGACAGAAGGTTTTGCGGATTTTTTTGGAGATATATCGGAGAAGAAGTATCTGAACAATGTACAGAAGTCCGGTAAGGTAGTGATGAAAATATGGTGTGTGGTAGCAGTGTTTTTCTGGATTTGCAGCACCTTCATTAGTCTGGTGGTCTGGCTGTTTGCTTCAGGGGTTATTGGCTCTGACGGGCGTCATATGACACCGTGGATTGTATTTGAACCGAAAAATGAGTTTTCGGGAAGTGTCAAGATGCTGTTGGCAGCAGTCATTATGCAGACCTGTGCGGTAGTGTGGGTATTTTGGAAAAAGAAACAGATGGAAAAACCACGGCAGCTGGACAATTTTGTTCAGAGAGAGAAAGAGCGTTACGAGGGCTTAAAGGAATGTATCCCTCAGATAGATATTCATATCGGGATGCTTCCGATTTTCTGCGTGATACTGGCAATGATTTTCGGTATGGCAAATCCTTATCTGGGCTGGATTTCCCTGTTGATACATTTTTTGTATCTGCTGTTGATTGGAGCATTGAAGCTAATGGTGGTTGTCAGTGCGAAGATAAGTAAGATGGACTCCCGTGCAATGCTGAATGCCAGATACTTATTGGCACATCTGCTGAGAGGCTCTGCCTATAATGAAAAGATTTTGGCAACTATCTGGGTTATTACCGGTTTGAGCTGCGGAGGACAGATGTTGTTAACCTTCAAGGCAAAGAATGATATGTTTGCGGTTTTCGGACTGGATATGGGAATGGCGGCACTGGTGTTAAGCTGTGGTTTTGAGATACTTACAGCCCTGTTTTTGAGCAAAGCCGTCCTTGGAATCGGTGTAAAAGAATAGAAATGGATTTGGAATAAACCACAATTTTGCGGCATACCATATATTAAGCAAAAAAGTGGAGGAGGTTCCATTGAGTTCAAAAACAAAAATCATGGTCTTACATATGAAGGAATTAATCTATACTGCGATATTCGTGGGGCTAGGGATTCTTTTGGTTATCCTTCTGGTATGTATGTTCAATAAAAAGGATGATGGAGAAAAAAGCAAGGAAACGATGAAATATCAGGCGGGAGTGTATACCTCCTCAATTCTGTTTAACGACAATATTCTGGATGTTGAGGTGGCGGTAGATGATAATGAAATCAAGTCTATTTCTCTGGTGAATCTGGATGAATCTGTTGCAACCATGTACCCGCTGGTGGAGCCGGCATTGGAGGAACTGGCAGAACAGATTTATGAGAAACAGTCCTTAGAAGATATTACATATAACAGTGAGAACCAATACACCAGCATGGTGCTTATGAATGCCATAGAAGATGCGGTGGAGAAAGCAGAAATAGAGTCAAAATAGAAATGAGGGTGTCTACTTGAGACACCCTCATTTTATAATAGATTATTTTGTTCTGAAGCCGCTGACCACTTGACTCAAATCGCCGGAAATCTGTTTCTGCGAATTGGAAAGAGAAGCAACGTCATTGATGATATGAGAGACATTCGTAACAGAGGTCATAATGGATTCGCTCTTGTCACTGGTTTCCAGTGTGGATTCAGCAACACTTTGGATTGCCAGTACCACCTCGTTCATAATGGTTCGGATGTTGTTAATCATCTCATCAATGTTGTCGGTAAGCTCTTTGATATTTTCAGCGTCATTGCCGTATTGTTGTGCAACGTCAACAAAGAAATTGTAATCGGAGCTAACGGTATCGCCTACAAAATTCAACATTCTGTTGGAAGAATCGGTCAGAGACGAGAATGCACCGTGAACATCAGAAACGGTAGTCTTAATCTTATTTACAGTTTCAGAAGTCTCAGAAGCAAGTGAACCGATTTCGCTGGCAACTACAGCAAAGCCTTTTCCCTGTTCTCCGGCTCTGGCAGCTTCGATAGAAGCATTTAAGGACAGCAGGTTAATCTGTTCTGCGATTCCGGATACAATATCGGCTAAATCCCCAATAGATTGTACGATTTTTGAATTTTCAATATTGTGGCTTAAATCCTCCTCAAAACCGGAAACAAGTTCATTGGTACGGGATTGAGAGGAAAGACATTTGGATTGAATGTTTTTGGCCCGATCCCTTATTTCATTTACAATCTGATTGCTGTCATTGACTTTTTCTGCACAGAGATTGATGGAGGCATTGACTTCTTCGGAGGAAGCGTTGACCTGTTCTGTTGCAGCACTGGTATTGCTCATGGCATTGCTAATGTCTGTCATATATGTCTGAATTTGTTCAAACTGCTGTTGCAGAGATTCAGAAATATCATGCAGATGGCTGCTGGAGTCTGTAATTTCTCCGGTCAATGTCATGGTAGTTCCGATAATAGATTTTAAACTGTCATGCATCATACTCAGAGAATTGCTCATAACACCCAGCTCGTCCTTACGTTTTACAGAGAGTGGTTCGCTAGTAAGATTACCGTCGGCGATTTCACCTGCAAAGTTGGTAACTAAGTTCAGACTCTTAGAAATTTTGGTAACCTGATAAATAATAATCACAATACTTAAAAATAGTCCTATTGCACCTACAAATATCATAATAGAAATCTGTTTCCGAATCGGGGCAATAAGCTCTTCACGAGGCATGGAAAGAATTAATTTCCAGCCTAAATCTGAGAAGGTAGTATAATATGCGGTATATTTTACGCCATCGGTATAGGATAGTGTGCCTTTTTCCTCAGAAATCACTTTTTTGCCCAGTTTTGCAATGGATTCATTGGAATCTTCTGTGATGCGGAGTCCATCTGCTACTTTCTGAGTATCCTTACAACTGATATAAGTTCCGTCTGCGGTTATGAGAGTGGCAAACCCTTTTTTGCCGACTTTTACAGCGGATATAAGATTTTGTATGGTTTCCAATTGCATATCAACTGTAATACATCCGATAAAAGTATCCCCATCGTAAATCGGCATAGAGCAAGAAGACATTACCAATCCGCTGTAACTGTCATAATAAGGATTGGTTATTACCGGTTCTTTGGTACCGTTGGCAACATTCAGATAGTATTCTTGATTAAAGTAATCGTATTCTGCGTTGCTGTAATCAAGAGTAGTCACGATTTTTCCATCTTCTTTATAAAAATATGGGCCTACATATTTTTGAGAGGCATCGTAAACATTCGGTTCAAACCAGATACCGCTACCTAAGACCATATCGTTATCAGCAATGGTTTTGGCAAAAATAGCCTCATAGTCTTCCAGACTGGAAGTATGATAAGTGGCAGATACAAGGGAGGACAATTCCATGGACATTGCTTTTACAGAATCAATTTCTTTGGAAACAGATTGAACTTGAGCATTCATTTCTGCATCCATATATTTTGAGTTCTGTTCTACGGTAACGGAATTGGCAGTAATTCCGCTGATAAAAATCAAAGCCAGGATTACTGCGATGATGACCGGTAAAATGGTTAATAACATGTGAATATGTAGTTTTTTCATAGTACTTCTCCTTTCCTATAGATTTTTCACGTAACGTAAATGTTAATTATATTTTATGCCTTACGGGGAAAAAAAGCAAGAGAGAAGCCGTTGTAGCTTCTCTCTTAGTTCGTTCTAATTATTGACCAAAGAATTCTGATAATCGTTAATTGCGGTAGGGTCTATCTCAATATAGTTTGTAGGTTTATTCTCCTCGTGATGGGTGTAGATGGAATAGCCGCCCCAGCCTATGATGACAGCAGCAACCGCAACTGCACAGATACGTCCCGCAATGGATTTTGCCTTTGCCTTTTTCAGATTTTGTTTTCGATGTGCCTTTTCTTCTTTATATCTGTCAACTTTCTCCTGACTCATAATAAAATCTCCTTTTTTATGGAACACATACATGCGTTCTTTTCATTTGTGCTCATTATATCATATGCTCCGCAGTGCACACTCGGGAGCTGTTTGCTCCCTCGTTCGCGTACATTATATCACAATTTCAGAAAAAAATCCCGAAAAATTTCCACAAAGTATAGGATATGTAGTATCATGGTAATGGATAAGAAAAAAGGAGAGAATATACACATAAGGAGGATGCTATGATAGAGGTAAAAAATCTGACCAAAGTTTATCGTTTGAATAAAAAGCAGATGGCAGAGTCAAAGACGAAAAATCCAAAGAAAACAGCAGTGAACCAGTTGAGTTTTACTGCACAAAAAGGAGAAATCTATGGACTCTTGGGACCAAATGGAGCAGGAAAGACTACCACACTGCGATGCATTGCTACTTTGATTAAACCTACCGAAGGAGAAATCTATGTGGATGGACACGAGGTTTGCAAAGAACCGGAGGAGGTCCGCAGAAATATCGGTTTTCTGACCAGTGATATTAAGTTGGACGAGCAGTTTGATGTGGATTATATGTTCGGGTTCTTTGGAAGACTTCACGGAGTGGAGCCAAAGGTGTTGGAGGAGCGGAAGGAAGAACTGTTTGACTACTTCGGAATCCGTGATTTTGCCCACAAACAGATTAAGGAGCTTTCCACCGGAATGAAGCAGAAAGCGGCTATTGCAGTCAGTCTGGTACATAACCCGGATATTGTTATATTTGATGAGCCCACCAATGGACTGGATATTGTCACAGCCAGAAGCGTTACGGATTATCTGAAAAAATTGAGAGACCAAGGGAAATTGGTCATCGTATCCACCCACATTATGTCTGAGGCGGAAAAGCTCTGTGACCGTATCGGAATTATCATTGACGGTCGGAAGGTGGCAGAGGGGACTTTGAAGGAGCTGTTGGAGCAGACCGGAGCCGACGATTTGGAAGATGCGTTTTTTGAATACTACAAAGAGAATAAGGGGGCGGAATAGGATGAACGGAATGAATCAGATTTTTAAGAAAGAGATGGCAAGAGTTTTTAAAGATAAAAAGATGGTATTTTCCGTTTTCCTCCTGCCGGTGCTGATTATGGTACTCATTATGTCCATTGTCAATGGTATGGTGGACAATATGATGAAGGACATTGAAAAGCACAATCCTATTGTATATGTACAGAATGAGCCTCAGAGTTTTCAGGAATTTCTGAAAATGGGGAAATTCAAATATGAAATCAAAGAGATTCAAGGAGAAAAGGATCGAAGTAAGGCGGAAAAAGAGATTTTAGAGGGAGAAGCGGATTTGATCATTGAATTCCCGGAAAATCTGGATGAGCAGCTTGCTGCTTACAAAGAGGGAGATAAGATTCCACAGATTAAGACCTACTATAATCCATCGGAGGATTTTTCTTCTGCGGCATATGAAGAGATTTCTGTGGGAGTTTTGGAAAATTATCGTCAGACCCTGCTCTCCATGCGTGTGGGAAATCTGGAAAATATCATGGTATTTACGGTAAATTCCGACAATGAGGACATGGTAATCCAAGACGATGAAAAGGCAGGAGGAAAAGTGTTGGGAATGATGCTTCCATACTTTATTACTATCCTGTTATTTGCCGGTGCTTTGGGTATCGGTGGCGATATGATTGCCGGAGAAAAAGAACGGGGAACCATGGCAAGTCTTTTGGTATCTCCGGTAAAAAGAAGCTCCATTGCACTGGGAAAGGTAACGGCATTGATGGCGATTTCCGGGCTGTCTTCTCTGGTCTATGTGGCGGTTATGGCAATCTGTGCCCCGATGATGATGGATTCTATGATGGGAGGCGGCGGAAACGGACTGGATTTACACTTGAATCCGCAGCAGCTTTTGCTGATGGGAGTTCTGTTGATTGCTATTGCATTTTTCTATTCCTCGATTATTGCGTTGCTGTCGGTGTTTGCAAAATCCACCAAGGAGGCAAATTCCTATGTCATGCCGGTTTATATGGTAGTTATTATCGTGGGGCTTTTAACGATGTTCCAATCCGGCACACCGGAGACGGTAAAATACTGGATTCCGATTTACAACAATGCATTGGTATTGCAGGGAATCCTTACCCAAGAGATTTCCACGGGAGCATATCTGATTACTATGGTGGAAAATCTCCTTTTGGGAGCTTTGTTTACCGGAGGAATTGTCCAGGCATTTAAGAGCGAGAAAATCATGTCAAAATAGAACCTTGCAACCGGATTTAGAATCGGGTAAAATAAATAATTAGTATCTTTAAGATAGAGAGGAAATATATCATAAAGGAGAACTTCTATGAGTTTAGCGGATCAGATTTTTATAGATATGTGCAAAGACATTTTGGAAAACGGAGTCAGCACGGAGGGAGAAAAGGTACGTCCTCACTGGGAAGACGGAACCAGTGCCTATACCATAAAAAAATTCGGTGTGGTCAATCGTTATGATTTATCCAAGGAATTTCCGGCAATCACCCTTCGGAAAACAGCCATTAAAAGCTGTACGGATGAGATGCTTTGGATTTGGCAGAAAAAATCCAATAATATCCATGATTTGAAAAGCCATGTCTGGGATGAATGGGCAGACGAAAACGGTTCCATCGGAAAAGCCTATGGCTATCAGATGGGTGTAAAGCATCAGTACAAAGAAGGTATGATGGATCAGGTGGACCGGGTGATTTATGACCTGAAAAACAATCCTTTCAGCCGCCGGATTATGACTAATATCTATGTGCATCAGGATTTGCATGAGATGAATCTCTATCCTTGTGCTTACAGCATGACCTTCAATGTAACTCAGAAAAAAGGGGAAGACCGGCTGACGTTGAATGCTATTTTGAATCAGCGCTCCCAGGATATTCTGGCGGCAAATAACTGGAATGTCTGTCAGTATGCCGTGTTAGTTCATATGCTGGCACAGGTCTGTGATATGAATGTGGGAGAGCTGGTGCATGTGATTGCGGATGCCCACATTTATGACCGTCATATTCCGCTGATTGAGGAACTTATCAGCAGACCGACCTATGATGCACCGAAGTTTTCTCTGAATCCGGAAATTAAGGATTTCTATGAGTTTACCACGGATGATATTAAGATTGAGGATTATGTGACGGGACCTCAGATTAAAAATATTCCAATCGCAGTGTAGGAGGAGACAGATGAATTTAATTGCAGCAGTGGATAAAAATTGGGCAATAGGTTTACATAACAAATTATTGGTAAGCATTCCCATGGACATGAAATTTTTCCGTGAGACAACCACCGGTAAGGTAGTGGTAATGGGAAGAAAAACGCTGGAGAGTTTTCCTAACGGAATGCCGCTGAAAAACCGTGTCAACATCGTTCTCACAAGTGATAAGAGCTATCAGGTAAAGGATGCGATTATTGTACATGACGATAAAGAGCTGCACGAAGAGTTGAAAAAATATCCTTCCCAGGATATCTATGTCATCGGCGGAGAGAGCGTTTACCGTCAGCTGGTGGATGAGTGTGATGTGGCTCATATTACAAAGATTGACTATGCCTATGAGGCAGATGCCTATTTTCCGAATCTGGACGAGAAACCGGAGTGGGAAATCACGGCAGACAGCGAAGAGGAGACCTATTTTGATTTAGAATTCCGCTTCCTGAAATATGAGAAAAAGAAATGTTAGAGAATTTTATATACAGTATTAATGTGACCATTCCCATTTTTCTGGTAATGGTACTGGGGTATTTCCTCCGGCGTCGGGGAATGCTCAACGAGAATTTTGTCAATGTGGCAAACAAATTTAACTTTGATGTGACGCTGCCTTTTATGGTATTTCGGGACATTGCGGCGGTGGATATCCGAAGCGTCTTTGATTTGAAATATGTACTGTTTTGTGCCATTGCCAGCTCTGTCTGTTTCTGGGTGGTCTGGGGACTGGCAAAGCTGTTTATAAAGGATAAAAGTCTTATCGGAGCCTTTGTACAGGCATCCTTTCGCAGCAGTGCGGCGGTAATGGGACTGGCATTCATTTCAAATCTCTACGGACCTTCAGCCATGGGACCTTTGATGATTATCGGTGCAGTGCCTTTGTATAATATTTATTCCGTGCTGGTACTGACCTTTGAGGCAGAGGATGACAGAACGGGCAGGGATACCGGAAAGCTGAAAGAGGCCTGTGTCAATATTTTGAAAAATCCAATCATTATTTCCATTGTATTGGGATTGATTGTATCATTATGTAAACTAAATTTCCCGGTGTTGGTGGATAATACCATTGACAATGTGGCAAAGATGGCAACGCCGTTGGCTTTGATTACCTTAGGTGCAGGATTTGAGGGAAAGGAAGCCTTGGCAAAAATGAAACCGACACTCTGGGCAGCCTTTATCAAATTGATTGGGCAGGCGGCAATATTTATTCCTATCGCTATTGCCCTTGGTTTTACCGGAGAAAAATTGATAGCGATTATGGTGATGCTGGCAGCTCCGGCAACCCCAAGCTGTTATATTATGGCGAAAAATATGAAAAATGACGGTGTGCTGACAGCCAGTATTATTGTGACTACAACGCTGTTGGCGGCATTTACCCTGACGGGATGGATTTTTATCCTAAGGAGTATGGGATATATCTAAATGAAGGAGGAACTATGGATATTACAGGAAGAAAATTATTTGTAAAAGCGTTGATGGAAGAAGGCGTAGATACCATCTTCGGATATCCGGGCGGAACCGTTACGGATTTATTTGATGAATTATACAAACAGGATGCCATTGATGTAGTCCTCCCACGCCACGAACAGGGACTTTTACACGAGGCAGAAGGCTATGCCCGGGCAACGGGAAAGGTAGGAGTCTGTCTGGTAACCAGCGGTCCGGGTGCCACCAACATCATTACGGGACTGGCAGATGCCCACTATGACGGGATTCCGCTGGTATGCTTTACAGGACAGGTGCCACTGAATCTTATTGGCAACGATGCCTTTCAGGAGGTAGACATTGTGGGAATGACCAGAAGTATTACCAAGTATTCCGTTACGGTACACAACCGGAAGGAATTGGGCAGAATCATTAAAATGGCATTCCATATTGCCACCACCGGAAGACCGGGACCGGTATTGATTGATTTTCCGAAAGATATCCAGGTACAGACCGGTTCTGCGGAGTATCCTGACCATGTGGATATCCGCGGGTATAAACCAAGCCAAGGGGTACATATCGGACAGCTGAAAAAGGGATATAAGCTACTGAAAGGGGCAAAGAAGCCACTGTTTTTGATTGGCGGCGGCGTGAATATTTCAAAAGCCAATAAGCAGTTGTTAGAACTGGTGGAAAAGACAAAGATACCGGTGGTTACCACTATTATGGGCAAAGGAGCCATTCCCACAGACCATCCATATTATGTAGGAAATTCGGGAATGCATGGAAGATATGCAGCAAATCTTGCAGTCAGCCAATGTGACGTACTGTTTTCCATCGGAACCCGTTTCAATGACCGGATTACCGGGGACTTAAATGAATTTGCTCCTAATGCCAAGATTGTCCATGTGGATATTGATACCGCCTCCATTTCCAGAAATGTGGTGGTGGATGTTCCTATTGTGGCGGATGCAAAGCTGGCAATCGAAAAGCTTTTGGAGTGGGCGGAACCGCAGAAAACGGATAAGTGGATGAAGTGTATCCGGGAATGGGAAACAGAAAATCCTCTGGAAATGCGAAGAAACAGAGGATTGACTCCGCAGATGATTATGGAACAGATTAATACCTCCTTTAAAGAAGAGGATGCCATTATTGTGACGGATGTAGGTCAGCATCAGATGTGGGCAACCCAATATATTGAGCTGAATAAAAAGAAAAAATTTATTACCTCTGGAGGTCTTGGCACCATGGGCTTCGGTTTTCCGGCGGCTATCGGAGCCAAGATTGGATGTCCGGATAAGCGGGTTATCTGTATCAGCGGAGACGGCGGAATGCAGATGAATATACAGGAATTTGCAACAGCCATGACTCAGGAGGCAAATATTATTATCTGCGTACTGAATAATTATTATCTGGGAATGGTGCGTCAGATGCAGCAGCTTTTTTACGGAAAACGGTATGAGGCTACCTGTCTTAGAAGACGAAAAAGCTGTCCGGCAAATTGTAAAGGACCGAATCCTGCCTGTCCGCCTTATGAGCCGGATTTTGTAAAACTGGCAGAGAGCTATGGAGCATGCGGGCGTCGGATTGAAAAAGAAGAGGAACTGGAAGAGGCGTTTGCATGGGCAAAGAAACAGAATACTCCGGTATTGCTGGAGTTTATGATAGCCACTGAGGAAATCGTATTGCCGATGGTCAAAAGCGGTAATCCTATGAGTGAGATGATTTTGAAATAAGGAGGAAAGACCCATGGAACATGAAATGAAAAACAGATGGATTGCACTCTATGTGGAGAACCAGATAGGTGTTCTGGCAAAGGTATCGGGACTTTTCTCCGGGAAATCCTACAATCTGCAAAGTCTGACAGTAGGAACTACGGAGGACGAGACCGTTTCTCGTATGACCATCTGTGTTACCAGTGATGATATTACCTTTGAGCAGATAAAAAAACAGTTGAACCGTATGGTGGAGGTCATCAAGGTCATTGATTTGACCAATATTCCGATTCATATGAAAGAGATTCTGTTTGCAAAGGTAAAGAAATGTACCACGGAGCAGATTGCAGAAGTATTTCAGATTGCGGAGGTATTTCAGGTACAGGTGGCGGATATCGGAGAGGACAGCGTACTTCTGGAATGCAAGCTGTCGGAACGTAGAAATAATGAATTGATTGCCTTGCTGCGTTCTAAATTCAAACAGATTGAAGTGGTGCGGGGCGGAGCAGTAGCCATTGAGTCCATCAGTACCTCCTGTCGTTAAGGCTTTAGATTTTGGCAATTTTCAGGTTGCTAAATTTCGGAAAATAAAAGATAAGGACCTGCAAGGTTATAAAAACCTGCAAGTCCTTATTTTTTTATTATCTGGCAAGAATCTGTGTGATTTCACCCACGTACATCGTGTGATAATTTTCTAAATCATTTCCTGAGTACCATTTCGGGAAAAGTTCGGAGTCAATGAAGTGTTCTTTTTTGATAGGAACTGCTGCCATCTTCTTGCAGATAAATACAAGATTTCCTTCATCCACAAAAGGAACGCCCTCATAGTTGTTCAGGTTCAAACCGGAAACTTGGAATTTATCTTCCTGTCTGCCGGAAACTGCACCAAAATATTTTAAATCATTTTTGTATTTCGCATCAAAAAAAGTAAGTGAAAAGGTGTCATTTGCATCAATAAATTCTTTGGTGTATCTGGTTTTGCGAATAAAAATATAGACTACATTTTTTCCCCAGAGAACACCCAGTCCACCCCAGCTTGCTGTCAGGGCATTTGCTTTTTCTTCTGTGCCGGAAGTTACCAGCATCCATTCTTTTCCGATTTTTGTAAACGGATCCAACTCGAACATATCGAGAGGGTAAGGCTGAAATGTATGCATAAAAATCCCTCGCTTTTCTTTTTTATTATATTTATATGTATATATTATAGCATAAAAGTAGGGGAGTTCCTATGTAAAAGTCAAAAAACCGTATAAATATAACTCATGGATTACACATATCTCTATAAATTTGAGTTATGTCCCATATAAGCCTTTGGAATAATCTTGACACTGTGAAAAAAAAGTATAATAATTGACAACAGAAGCGAGAAGCATGAGAAAGAGAGGACGTGGAGATATGGACATCAGATTCGTAGAGGCAAAAACATTAAAGGAAAAACCGGATCAGAAAAATCTGGGATTTGGAAAATACATGACAGATTACATGTTTGTGATGGATTGGACAAAGGATGAGGGTTGGAAGGATGCCAGAATCGTGCCTTATGAGCCGATTACTCTGGACCCGGCATGTGTAACCCTGCACTATGCACAGGAGACCTTTGAAGGAATGAAAGCTTACCGCACAGCAGAGGGTAAGATTCAGTTGTTCCGTCCGGAGATGAACGCAAAACGTATGATTAATTCCAACGCAAGACTTTGTATGCCGGAATTCCCGGTGGATATGTTTGTGGAGGCAGTAAAGGCATTGGTAAAGGTGGAAGAAGACTGGGTTCCGTCTGAGCCGGAGACTTCCCTTTATATCAGACCATTTATGTTTGCCACAGAAAATGCATTGGGCGTACATATGGCAAGTGCATATAAATTTATGATTATCTGCTGTCCAGTTGGTGCATATTACGCAGAGGGAATCAATCCGGTTAAGATTCTGGTAGAAGATGAACTAGTTCGTGCCGTAAAAGGTGGTACCGGATTTACCAAATGTGGCGGTAACTATGCAGGTTCTATTTTGGGACAGGTAAAAGCAGAGAAAATGGGATATTCACAGGTTCTGTGGTTGGACGGTGAGCAGCGGAAATATGTAGAAGAAGTGGGAACCATGAATATTATGTTTAAAATTGCAGGAGAAATCTATACAGCACCGATTGAAGGAACCGTACTTCCTGGTGTTACCAGAGATTCCATGATTCATATTTTGAGAGATTGGGGCTACAAGGTAAATGAAACCAGATTATCCATAGATGATTTGATGAAAGCAGGTCATGACGGAACCTTAGAAGAGGTTTTCGGAACCGGAACAGCAGCAGTTGTGTCACCGGTAGGCGAACTTCGTTATAAAGATGATGTAGTTACTATCAATGATTTTAAGATTGGCGATTTAACTCAGAAACTCTATGATACCCTAACAGGAATCCAATGGGGCAAGCTGGAGGATAAATACAACTGGACTGTTGAAGTAAAATAAGAGAAAAAAGGAACCAAATCCTGACTCTGTGCATAGATTAGAAGGAAGAAAAACATGAGGTTTTCTATGGCAAAAAACAGATTAAGAGCCATGCAGACCGATGGCACGGACAAAGGAAGACTCCAAGTCAATGTAACGGGATTTCGAAGACACAGACCCATTCCCAATGCACGGATTCAGGTCTATTTTACAGGAGATCCGGAATCTCAGATAGAAGAATTAAGTACCAATGAGTCAGGTCAAACGGAACAGATAGAGGTGGCAACGCCTCCGTTGGAATATAGTATGGAACCTTCGGAGCAGCAGCCATATGCAGAGTATACTGTACAGGTAACGGCACCGGGATATCATTCCATCAATGTATCGGGAATTCAGATTTTTTCCGATGAGACGGCAATCCAAGATATTGAACTGGAACCTATTGAAGAAGAGAAGCGGGAAGACCGTATTGTAATTCCGGCAAATACTCTTTTTGGAGATTTTCCGCCAAAGATTGCAGAAGCCGAGATTAAACCGGTGGCGGAGTCGGGAGAAATTGTACTTAGCAGGGTAGTAATACCGGAATATGTGATTGTACATGATGGTGTGCCTACCGACAACACGGCGGCGAACTACTATGTGAAATACAGAGATTATATTAAAAATGTGGCATCCAGTGAAATTTATGCCACATGGCCGGATGCAACCATCAGAGCCAACATATTGGCAATCATGTCCTTTACGCTGAACCGTGTGTATACAGAGTGGTATCGGAACCGGGGTTATGATTTTACCATTACCTCCTCCACCGCATATGACCACAAGTGGGTCTTTGGAAGAAATATTCACTCCAATATTTCCAGAGTGGTGGATGAAATGTTTGTGAACTATCTCTCCAGACCAAATGTAAGACAGCCGATTTTGACCCAGTACTGTGATGGGGAACGGGTGTCTTGTCCGAATTGGTTGAGTCAGTGGGGAAGTAAATTCTTAGGGGATCAGGGATACAGTACTATTGAAATTCTTCGTTACTATTACGGAAATAATATGTATATCAATACCTCTGAGCAGGTATCCGGTGTTCCGGCATCCTGGCCGAGAGTGGATTTGCAGGTGGGCTCCAGAGGAAACAGTGTCAGAATTATACAGGAGCAGCTCAATACCATTGCTAATAATTATCCGGCGATTCCGAAAATTGCCGTGGATGGTATTTATGGTCCGGCAACCAAAGCTGCGGTGGAGAAATTCCAATCCATCTTCAATCTGCCGGTTAGCGGGATTGTGGATTATCCCACATGGTATCGGATTTCAGACATTTATGTGGCTGTAACCAGAATGGCAGAGTTATATCAATAGTATATAAGTATATGAGGAAAATACCGTTTTACGGTGGGAAACCACTGCAAGCGGTATTTTTATTTTTGTGATACACTGCCGTATGGGATTATGGTACAATTAAGAAAAATTAAGTGATGGTAGGAAGAAACTATGCCTAATTATAAAATGATATTACAGTACGATGGAACCAGATACAAAGGCTGGCAAAAGCAGGCGAATACCGATGCCACCATCCAGGGAAAATTGCAGAATATTTTACAGAGGATGACCGGAGAAGAAGCGGATGTGCAGGGGTCGGGAAGAACCGATGCAGGAGTTCATGCGAAAGGTCAGGTTGCTCATGTGCATCTGCAAAATGAATGGCAGCCGGAGAAAATAAAAGATTATGTAAACTACTATCTGCCGGAAGATATTGCGGTTTTAGAGGTGGAAGAGGTAGAGGAACGTTTTCATGCAAGATTACTTGCAACGTCTAAAACATATGAATATCGAATTGCAAAGGGGAAGAAGGCGGATGTGTTTCAACGGAAATATGTTCATGTAATAGAGGAGGCATTGGATGTGGCTGCCATGAATGAGGCAGCAAAAAAGCTGATAGGAACCCATGATTTTAAAGCTTTTTGCGGAAACCCGAAGATGAAAAAGTCTACGGTGCGGACCATTTATGAAATCGAGATTACAGAGACAGCACAGGAGATAAGGTTGCGTTTTACCGGTAACGGATTTTTGCAGAATATGGTGAGGATTCTAACCGGAACATTGGTGGAAGTGGGACTGGGACAGCGAAGCTCAAAAGAGATGGAAAAAATACTGGAAAGTAAAAAGCGGGAAAATGCAGGTGCTACCATGCCGGCAAAGGGATTGACGCTTTTGGAAGTAAGATACAGGTGATGAAATGGAACAGTGGTTGGAAATACGGAAAAGCGGGAGATTTGACGAGATTGGAAAGAAATATGGCATTGACCCTGTTGTGGCGAGGATTATGCGAAACAGGGATGTGACGGAAGATGGAGAAATAGAAAGTTACCTGAATGGAACGACAGCCTCTATGGGGAATCCGTGGCTGTTAAAGGATGCCAAAGAGGGAGCGGAGCTTTTACGGGAAAAAATTCAGGAGAAAAAGAAAATACGGATTATCGGAGATTATGATATTGATGGAGTTATGTCAACTTATATTCTGTTACAGGCAATCAGGGAGCTGGGGGGAGTGGTGGATGTTGAGATACCGGACCGAATTAAAGATGGATACGGCGTGAATGAACAGTTGGTGGAGCAGGCAGTTGCGGACGGCGTAGATACAATTTTAACCTGCGATAACGGTATTGCAGCAAAAAAAGAGCTGGAGGCTGCCAAGGACGCAGGATTGACGGTAATCATTACCGATCATCACGAAATTCCCTATCAGGAGGAAGAACAGGAGCGAATCTATCTGATACCAAAAGTGGATGCGGTAATCGACCCGAAGCAGGAGGAATGTACCTATCCATATAAGGGAATCTGCGGAGCCGTAGTGGCATGGAAACTGATACAGGTGCTTTATGAAACCATGGGAAGAGACAGACAGGAAGCGGATAAATTTCTGGAGTATGCGGCCTTTGCCACCGTGGGAGACGTGATGGAGCTGCGGGGAGAGAACCGCATTTTGGTAAAAGAAGGACTGAAACGGTTGAACCAGACAGAAAACATGGGATTAAAAGCACTGATTTTTCGGAATCAGCTGCAAAATCGAGAGATAAAAGCTTATCATATAGGATTTGTTTTAGGTCCCTGTCTCAATGCCAGCGGCAGATTGGATACAGCGAGAAAAGCATTAAAGCTTTTGTGTGCCGAAAACTGGCAAGAGGCAGTGTCATTGGCGGAAGATTTAACCGGGCTGAATGAGATTCGTAAAGATATGACCCAAAAAGGAGTGGAAGAAGCGGTAAATCAGATTGAACAATCTCCTTGGAAACAGGACAAGGTTTATGTGGTGTATCTGCCGGAATGCCATGAAAGCATTGCAGGAATCATAGCGGGCAGAATCAGAGAAAAGTATCACCGTCCTGTGTTTGTGCTGACAAAAGCTGCAGAAGGTGTCAAGGGCTCCGGGCGTTCCATAGAGGCCTACTCCATGTATGAAGAGCTATGTAAATGTCAGGAATTATTGGATAAGTTCGGCGGGCATCCAATGGCGGCGGGACTCAGCATGCAGGAGGAACATATTGAAGAGTTCCGTCAGATGCTTAACAGAAACAGTGTCTTAGAGGATGGAGATATTGAGCCGGTCATCCGCTTTGACGCGGTTTTGCAGTTAAAGGATTGGACAGAAGAGAGGGTGCGACAGTTGGAGAAACTGGAACCCTTTGGGAATGGAAACGAGAAACCGATTTTTGCAGCGAAAAATCTTCGGGCACAGCATATAAGACAGGTGGGAAAAGAAGGACAGATGCAGAAAATGGTTTTGATGGACAAAGATGGGACAAAGTGTGAGGCCATTTCTTTTGAAAACCATAATATTTCAGAAGGAGAGGAGTTTCGTATTCTCTATTATCCTCAGATAAACAGCTATGGGGGATATGAGACCATTCAGTTGGTGATTTCGGGAATCTGTCGGTAAAAAGTTGCCAATAAATGAAAAAAAAATATATAATGCTTCTAAGAAAAATAAAGGGAGAGGGAAGGTTATGCAGCATATACTTTTGGTAGACGACAATTTGACTAGCTTAAAACAGGCAGCAGCATTGCTGAAGGACACCTACAAGGTAAGTATGGTAAAATCCGGAAGCCAGGCATTGGAGTTTTTGGAAAAGTTTACTCCCAATTTGATTCTGCTGGATATTGAGATGCCTCAGATGGATGGCTTTGAGACCATCCAGAGAATCAAACTGGATGAACGTTTTCGCAAGATACCGGTGATTTTCCTGACAGGAGATCATGATACCGCCACAGAGACAAAAGGTTTTGAATATGGAGCAGTAGATTTTATCACAAAACCGTATTCTCAGGAAGTAATGCTGCATCGAGTCAGCCTTCAGATGGAGCTGGCAGAATATCAGGTGCAGTTGGAAAACATGATTGAGAAACGTACGGAAAAATTGCTTCAGACCAGAGTTGAGATGGCAAGAATGACAGCAGAGCTGGATGTAGCCAGAAGAGTACAGACAAGTATGCTTCCAAAAGGATGTAAAGCGGATAGGATCAAAGACGGATTTTCTATTTGTGCAGGAATGAAGCCTGCCAAGGAAGTAGGGGGAGATTTCTTTGATTATTTCAAAGTGGACGACAATCATGCGGCAGTAGTCATTGCGGATGTATCGGGAAAAGGTGTACCGGCGGCTCTTTTTATGGTAGTCGCAAAGACCTTAATCAAGACCAAAACCAAAGAGATTCTTTCTCCGGGCAAAATTTTGGAGGAGGTCAACAATGAGATCTGTGAGAATAACGAAGAGGACATGTTTGTAACTTTGTTTTTAGGAATTGTGGAGATATCCACCGGTAAAGTGGTATGTGCCAATGCGGGACACAATCCGCCGATTAAAATAAAGGCAGACGGAACCACAGAATATTTGAGTGTGGAAAAAAACTTTGTCCTTGGAGCTATGCCGCAGATTGAGTTTTTGGAAAATGAATTGTATTTGGAACATGGAGACTGGTTGTTTTTGTATACCGACGGAGTTACAGAGGCAGTGGACGAGAAAAATGAATTTTTCGGGGAAGAACGGTTGCTGAAGATTTTACAAACCTCTGAAATTAAAGGAATGATTGGCAAGGATTTTTTGTCCTATGTAAAAAAAGAAGTGGAGACTTTTGTGGGAAATACAGAACAGGCAGATGACATTACCATGTTGGTATTCCAATATACATAGTAGAAAAGTGACGGAAATTCTAAAGATTTCATTAAATTTGCTTCATATTTTTGACAGAGGCTCGTTTCTGTGTCAGAATGTATGGAGCAAATCTTTTTTATAGGCAGAAATTGCCAAAGGAAAAGGGAGAATGGGTTAGAATGGAGGATAATATGAAGAAGCAATTAAAGAGAATACTGGGGCTTTGTCTGGCAGTTACAATCTGTTTTTCTATGACAGTTACGGCATTGGCATCAGAGGTTTCCGAAACAGAAAATACAGATTCCGGTGAAATAAAGGGTGAGGTAACCACGGATGAAGGAAACAGCGAGGACTCTACCGACAAAGATGATGATAATGTAGTGGTAGAAAAGGATGACAAACCATATCTTGCTTTAGGAGCAGACCTGACTGCGGAGCAGCAGGCAACAGTGCTGGGATTGATGGGAATTGACCCGGCAAATTTGGACAATTATGATGTGGTATATGTGACCAATGATATGGAGCATCAATATTTAGATTCCTATCTGCCATCTAAGACAATCGGAAGTAAAGCATTGTCTTCCGTATTAATTATGAAAGGCAAAAAGGGAAGTGGTATTCAGATATCCACTAAAAATATCTCTTATTGTACCGTGGGAATGTATAAGAATGCATTGGCAACCGCAGGTTTAGAAGATGCGGAAATCATTGTGGCAGGTCCGTTTCCTATTTCGGGAACAGCAGCATTGATTGGAGCGTTACAGGCTTATGCGGAGATGACCGGAGAAGATGTTTCCGAGGATGGTCTGGATGCTGCAATGAATGAGATTGTGGTAACGGGAGAACTGGCAGATGCGGTTGGCGGAGATAAAGCACAGGCAGAAGAATTTATGGCATATCTGAAACAGCAGGTAGTCAAAGATGGACTGGATGATGAGAAAAGCATCAAAGAAGCCATCGACGATGCGTGCAAGAAGTTCGATATTACTTTGAGTGATGCTCAGATAGATAAGCTGGTGGATTTGCTGATGAAAATCAGTGACTTGGATTTGGATTGGAGTTCACTGAAAAAACAGGCGGCGGATTTGTATGACAGATTAGGAGATTTAGGTCTGTCGGACAGTGGATTTTTAGATGCCATTAAGAGCTTTTTCCAAGCTATTATAGATTTCTTTAAGAATCTGTTTTCTTAACAGAAAGTTTTTGGATAAACTGAATAAAGATATATAGGAATATGAAGGCACAGTTGGAACTGAACAAAGTTCCGGCTGTGCCTTTATATTTTTTTAATTCCTTTGAGCTATTCCTTTTTCCCATCTTAATTTTTCCAATGCTACACATACAGCATGAGGAGGTGGCAAGCATGATGAAGATGGTAAGAAAAATAAAAGAAGGAGAAACAATGATTGAAAATGAGATGGAGAATTATCTATTTCATCATCCGTGTATAGGATTCCTTCTGGCGGTAGTGGGAATGCCGATTTTTATTTTGCTGGCTGTGGGACTTTTGACAGCAGTTGTTATGCTTCCAGTATCTTATTTTATGGGATGGATGTAATACTTAATAGAATCTTTATGGGAGAAAAAGCTTGTTAACACTATATTTATGGGGACAGTGTTAAGATTGAGCAAAAAGGAGGTCAAAGTTATGCAGATTTTAACATGTGCAATTGGAATAATTGCAGGGGGATTATTAATTTACTATATCTATATTCTCATGAAGGGAGATGAAGAGAAATGACGCAGGTCATATTACAATATGTGATATATCTCCTGATTTTAGTAGGGTTGGCGATACCTTTAGGAACATATATCAGAAAAGTTATGAATGGCGAAAAAACATTTTTATCGAAACTGCTAACGCCATTGGAAAAAGGAATTTATCGATTGATGCGAATCGATGACTTAGAAGAAATGAATTGGAAAAAATATGCCAAATGCGTAATTTATTTTTCAGTTTTTGGATTAGTATTCCTATTTTTGTTACAGATAATTCAGGGAGTGCTTCCGGGCAATCCGCAGAAGTTATCCAATGTCAAATGGGATTTGGCATTTAACACAGCGGTAAGCTTTGTGACCAATACTAACTGGCAGGCATATTCAGGAGAAAGTACCCTGAGTTATCTGACGCAGGCCATGGGACTTACGGTTCAGAACTTTGTTTCAGCAGCAACAGGAATCGCTGTATTATTTGCGATGATTCGTGGATTTGTCAGACGTCAGACAGATAGTCTGGGAAATTTCTGGGTTGATATGACAAGAATTATCATACATGTATTAATTCCATTGAATCTGGTAATTTCACTGATGTTAGTAGGCGGCGGTGTAATCCAGAATTTCAAGGGAGCAGAAGAAGTAGAAATTTTGGAGCCGATTGCTGTAGATGAAGAAGGAAATATTATAGAAAATGCCCGAATTGATTTGGATAAGGGTGAGGTTTATTTAGACAATATGTAATGACCTCCACATTGTAGGTTCGTGGATTCACCTGTATAC
>CATWDJ010000017.1:0-38623 GCA_958349535.1 uncultured Lachnospiraceae bacterium | reverse complement strand
CAACCGCCGGAATAGTGGCTCTATGCTGCCGGAATGGTGGCTCTCAAACTCCGGATAGGTGGCTCAATGGGAGCCGGAATACTCAAAAACAGCCTGATTACAGAAAAGGGCATAGTTATCCTAGTAACTCATATCCTTCACCTTGTGGTTACAGATATAAAATACCAGCCTTTATACGTAATCAGGCTTTATTTATTTTTAGAAGACGGCAAATCTGCGAGAGCAAAGAAACGGAGAAAACAGAAAAATCACCGCCTCCTAATATGTAGCTTTGGGAAGCGGTGAAATCTTACGGTTTTTAGAAAAAAATATAAGAGCTCCTCCACAAGGATTAGCTCTTATAAATAAGTTATTTATTATATACTTTCAAATAACAACATACTACTCTCTAGAAGAGGCCAATTAATATTTAATCCCGTTCCTATTTTGAATGGTACCGTATTATCAATCAACCCTAAATTTTTTAAGTATGCCAACTCTGCTTGAAATGGCTGTCTTGTTCCTCCGGCACGCAAAGTTGATGTTTTCAACATATGCAACTGACTAATAAAAATACCACGCATCCATTTTAAATATGGATCATTATCAAAAACAATTTTAGGTGTTTTTTTCCCAACTGTCTTAGTAAAATCATTAAAATTTGTGTTGAATCTATCATTTGAATACTTAAAGAAAGTAGATAAAAAAACTTCATACTGCCCTAATTGTAGGGTAATAGCTCTCAAAATATTCATAGGATTTTCATCATACACACTTCTTGCTTTTTCACACGCATTTACATATGCATACCCATAATGAGTTAAATATCCGTCCGAATCAATTAATCCCAATTGTTCCAATCCTGAATCAATAACTTCTCTATAACTATGTGCCGTATCATGAACCTTTTTTACATATTCATCCCACGCGTCATTTACTGCTATTGGAGGCAATGGTGTAGTTGCACCTTTCGGAATGAATGACCCATTCAATTTATCTACCAACTTTGCCTTGATTGAATCAGATCTTCCACTAAATAGTTGTTGATAATTTCTTGAGTCCTTTAAAATTTTGGTAGATACATCATTAACCACATATGGTCCTGCACTTTTATATATCGGTCTAAGATTTTTCCAAAAATAAAAGTTATACCACACATATCTCCACGCCTTATCTAACATTGAATCACCCGTTGTACTAGAAAGATATAACAATGGATCAGTTCCTGGACTAACTCTGTTAACCGCTGAAATCAAGTCTGGGCTCAATTTATATTTCCTTTTATCCTCATCCACCGATGATAATATTTTTACACACTGGCAATAACGAAAAAATGCATCTGGATAGCTTTCTCCTTCTCTTACATGAGCCCAAACTGTAGTTATACTTGGTGTTATGACTTTAGTTCCCGCTGCTCTTGTTGGTTTCCTACATGCTGATAGGTCAATATCTCTAACACAAGTTAACTTTCCAGAAAATGGTCTCATTGCAGACAAATTAGGAGTATCATATGTATATATAGCAATTGGTGCATCAGGTGTGTTTGTCTCTATAACTTGTTTTGCATGAGCCCCTGGTGCTTTATGAGAAGAATAGGATTTAGGAATACAGATAACCGATGCATCATATCCTTTATCAATATATGAAAAAGCCTGTCCTATCGCAGTTAACACCCCATGTAATCCTTCGTTTGGTCTTTTGTACTCAAATGCAATATTTATATCGTAATTCGTAGTCGTTGTTGAACGACTATTCACAGCTTGAATAACACCATCTGCCAAAGGCCAAGAAGAACTACCTTCTCTACCAGCACTCAATGACCATGTTCCTCCTGTACCTATCGTACCAAAAAAACTAGCTGCTCTAGATTGTATATCTCCTGCAATTTCACCATATGCATATGCTGCTTCTGTATCATGACTCATAAATATCAGCCTCCTATCTTTCAACATACTCACACATTCTTATTATGAATAATTGGAACAATACCATAGGAAGCGCATATTCCACATAAATATAGTCCTTAATGAGTACACACAATCATTGTGCCATATACATGATTGTTTTTCATTGATTTATTCATTTAACAATTGACTTCCAGATATTAGTATATCTGATATCTTATGCCAATCGAATTTATAACCTTCATTTTTGAAAAAGTAATCGCTTTTTGTTGCTTTCTGCAATATATCAAACTTATTCCACAACTTTGCTTCATCTCTGATATATGTTGCTTTTGCATCAGTTGTTATTGCCGTCGGTTTTCGACTTCCAATACACCCCTTAGTAGTTAGATAATTCTCAACTTCTAATAAGAAATCCTTTGATTTATCAGGTATTGGTGATGTTGTTTCATTCTGAAACATTTCAAAATACTTGATTAATTCCAAATGTTTTCCATTGACCAAAATTAGATACCCTAACGCATTCATAAAAGCATCACTATTTGACCCATATTTTTTCCCGATTTCCAACATCTTAAATCCCAAATCTGTTAAATGTCCTTCATTCCAAAGTTCTAATTGAGTTAATGGTATTTTATAATTCTGTTTTTCTGCTTTGTAAGATTTATCAGAACGTTTCTTTGTTCTTGGTATTCCCTCCCATTGTTTTGTACGCTTTGTAACTAAACGTTCATAAAACTCTGGATATATTTTTTCCGTGTAAATATCTCCATCGCAATCATTATATAAAAATCCCAATTCCAACAAATCAAGCAATTCATATTGGCTACAATCTCTCCACCAACACCAAAATGTTTCCGTCTTATCTATGTCGATTGCCTTTACCTTTGATGGATCTCTCTTTTCTTCAATTCCTCTTAATAATGTAACACCGGAATAAACATCTGACGGATCATAGCTATATAACGATAATCCAACTTGTTTAAATTCCTCAGCCTTTAATGATGCTGCTATAAAATCTGCAATTCTAAATCCATCATCGGCTATCGTTGGTATAATTAATCCAGAATATAGGTGTTTTTGAAGATATGATATTGACTGCCCCAATCCTGTCATATACTCTCTTTTACTTTGATGAGGTGGTTTAAACTCCAAAGCATATGAACATTTCAATTCTTCATCTATACATACATAATCAGGTCTTGGCCAATCCCAATCTGCACTTCTTATAATTTTTGTTGAAAAAATCTGCTGAATGTCGGAATCTCCCGCTCTCATCCTGGTAAGTATGTCATCTCCACAAATTGCTGCTAAATTATCATGAATTGTTCCCATCGTTTATCATCTCCAAATATTTAATCGTATTATTAGCCAATGCTTCAGCCAGCTTAACAGGAACCGCATTTCCCACCTGAATACATTGTTCCTGACGACTTCCAGAAAATACAACATCATCTGGAAAAGTCTGTATTCTTGCCGCCTCTCTAACGGTTAAGCTTCTATTTGCAACTGGATGAAGTGGAAACGCATTATGACCTGGAACCATAGTTGTTGCCTGCTTTGAGCGGTCTAATCGTTTGTAGACGTGACTAAAATTCTTTAGCTTATTGTTGGCATAATCAGATCTAGAACCATATGCAACGTCTTCAGGTAATCCTTCTTTAGGTATCCCTCCGCCTTCAGGAATACATTCTATTCTTTTTGTTACGGTTTCATTATGTTTCATTGGTATATGATTTGGAATTTCATTCTCTTTTCCCATTAAATCCATAATTGCATCGCCAACAGTCACCTTATTTTCACTAACTTCCGGGAAAATCAATTCAGATGGTAAATCAATATCATCTCTAACACCAAAGAAAAAAACTCTTTGACGCATCTGTGGAACATTATAATCTGCTGCACACAGGACACTAGAAATAGTATTTTTGTAACCTATCTTGGCAAATTCTTCAATTATAAGTTCCCTCATAATACCCTTGTTTGCAGAAAGAAGACCTTTAACATTTTCCATAATAAAAAACTTGGGTCTAACTGTATTTACTATACGAATAAACTCAAATACTAATTCATTTCGTGGATCTTTCTCGAGTCTTTTCCCAATAGTTGAAAAACCTTGACATGGTGGTCCTCCAACTAAAACATCACATTCTCTTCCTTGTAAATATTCCTGCAATTTTTCTGCATCAAGTTTTCTTATATCACCCTCATATAATTCTATATCTGGATAATTACTCTTTAATGTATCAATAGCTGGTTTCCAAATTTCAACAGACAACAAATGCTCCATTCCAGCATTTTTGAATCCTCTATATAATCCACCAGCTCCTGTAAAGAGATCAATAAATGTATATTTATTGTTCATAGTACTCATCTAACACCCCTTTCACTTGTGTTGCCCATGCTTCTGCTAATTTAACAGGAACCGCATTACCGACTTGCATACATTGCTTATCTCTTCTACCGCAAAAGATATAATCATCAGGAAATGTTTGAATTCTTGCAGCTTCACGCACAGTTAAACTTCTATGTAGCCATGGATGAATTGGAAATGCATTATGTCCAGGAACCATTGTTAATGAAGGTTTATTTCTGTCTAGTCTTTTAAATGTATTTCCAAAATTTCTTCTAAATAATTCTGGTGGTAAATTATCTTCTGGCAAGCGTCCTCCTTCTGGTATGAGTTGATATCTACGAACATTTATCTCTCCATGTTTTAACGGAACATGATTAGATACTTCTTCCCCCTTATCAGCCAAATCACCTATAGCCGAAAGAACTGTATTGTATGGTAATAAGTTCTCACCATATTGCGCCTGTGGTTCTTTAAAATCTGCACCTATTCTTGTTCCAAAGAAAAAAACTCTTTCTCTATATTGTGGAACACCATAATCAGCTGCGTTTAATGTTACACATTTAAACTCGTATCCAGTTTCCTTGAATGTTCTTTGAATCTCCTCAAAAATTCTTCCTTTGTCCCTTGTCTTGATTCCTTTCACGTTCTCCATAACAAAGACTTTAGGTTGAATATGATTTAGGATACGAATATACTCTCTAAACAAATCATTTCTCGGATCATATTTCGTTCTTCTTTCGGGATCTGATGATATTCTATTTCCTATAGTAGAAAAACCTTGACATGGAGGTCCTCCTATTAAAACATCAATTTCCTGACCTTTCAAATACTTATCTATGGTTTCATTTGTTAAAGTCCTAATATCTGCTCTTAAAAAAGGAATATTGGGACGATTTGTCTTATGTACCTTTTCACAATCTTCATCAAAATCTGTTGATAATACTATGTCAAACCCTTTATTTTCAAATCCTAAGAGGAATCCTCCTGCACCGCTAAATAAATCTACTACTTTATATTTATTCATTATTTGTATTTTCTCCTTCTTTAGATGTTCTATCTAACCATGCTTTTTCAACATTACCAAATTCTATATCCAACGCATCACAATACGCTTTAAGTCTTTTCATAGCCGATACATTGGGATTCATTTTTCCTGACTCCCATCGATTCACCGTCGAATAGGACACGCCAATACGTTCAGCAAATTCAATCTGTGTACAAAAACCTTTTTTTCTAATGATTGTGATTTCTTCTGATAAACTCATTGCGTTTTACCCTCCTTTTGGTAGCTTTAGTATAGCGTTTTTATAGCGTTTTTTCAAGAACTTTTGTGATTTTGCAAAAAAACTGTCCTCCAAAGAGAACAGTGTAGATTTACTATGTTTTAACTTTTATTGCAACCATCTATAATTTGGTTTCTTCAATAATTGAATATCCCGAAGTTACATGTGCAATTATTTCAGTCTCATATTCTTCCTGTGCAAAATATACAAGTATTTCTTTCTTTGGGATAACCGCCCTAAATACCTTTCCACGATTAAAAGGTTCTGAAGCAGCTATACTTTTTCGAAGCGTCCACGAAAGTCCTGGCATGTCCTCACTTAAATCTGTCCCTCTATAGATGGTTATTTCAGAATCAAAATTATTAATCGCATCAAGTTCATCTTGATACATTATATCTTCCCATGAAACCCCATCCAACATACGCAATCTCATTTCGACAGACACATTTTTTGTATTAAATTGGAGCAATGCACGCAAATTAAATGCATATAATTCCTTTGGGATTAAGGAGCGCAAACTTTCAAGATACTCATAACATGGCAAAGCATCCATAGGTGATTTAGATTTCCTCCTGCAATCGCTTGCAGTTGGATATATCTTTGATAGTTCGCGAATTTTAGTGATATTTATGCTCATCAGTAATCATCCTCTCATTGTTTTTATCATATAAAAATAATAGCATATATGCTGTCCCAAAAACCGTACTTAAAAGGACCCTGCCACATATCAATAAGTGCAGAGTTCTTAATATTAACATTAATCAATCAGATCTTCTCTATAAAATTCTACTTCAACATAAAAACAATCTCTAAGAATCATCCTCACCTTAATAATGTCATCTTGCATCCAAACTATATAACTAAATACATCCATCTTCAATTCTGTCCACATCACACTGCATGAATCTGTAACTCCTAACTCGATTTGTAATATAAAAATACCATCCGATGCTCTTGTTCCTAATTCTGGGAATACATCAATAACAACAGGCGCCGATAAAGTTTTCCACTCATTTTGTGTGACCCAATATTTGCAAATATAATTCGTCACTTTGGGTATCCAACCATAATCCCCAAAGCCTTCACTCATTTCATAGATTGCTAAACCCTGTGCAACTTTAGAGAATATTCTTTCTGCTTCTTTGATTGGCCACTTATTTTTTTCCGTCCATTCAGCATAATTTTTTATTACTTCTGGATATTCTTTTTGAAAATCATTTTTATAAAAACAATCATAAATGCAATTCAAATAATCCTTTACTATTTCTTCGTCATGTGAAAAGCCTTTATTGCAATCTACACAGGCTGGCAATACTCGCAAATTATCAGGGAAATCATGCTCTGGGAAAAAAGATCTAGGAGGACAGTGTTCTCTTGTTTGTGCACTCTCACCGCAGTATATACAAATCATATCTGTATATCTTCTACTATACACTAGTCTGTTTTTTAACCGCGATAATGTTCCCCCCCATAATCCATTATACTTTATATAATGTTCTTCATTATCACCTTTTTCGTTTTCAATTTTCTCATTCAAATTATCACTCTTCTCTCTATATCTTACCCACACGACAATTATAAAATTTCCTTATATCAAATTAAAGTGCTTAAAAGCCTCTATAATAGCTTCTTCCTTCTCCTGTGGACAAGTAGGCACCCTTCCTTCTCCAGAGCCGATATTGTAGTTCTTACGCTTATCAAAGCCTAATTTATCCTTAATCTGTCCAATATAAAGATTGGTTACATTGAAGCCATATTTCTCTTTAATCCACTTCTTGATGTTGCCATATGTCGGCTTTTCATCAGGCTCAAATTTTCCCTGATCTAATGAAATTCCTTCTAAATCAACCTTTATGGATACCATTTCATCATCGTTTGCGCATTCCCTAACGAGTAGACAACACGTCTCCACATTGGCGGTCTGTGGAAACATATCCACGCAGCAGATTCGTTCCGGCTCATAGCCCCTCGCCTGCAGCACCTCCAAATCTCTTGCCAGACTGGTGGGCTTACAGGAAATGTAAATGAGTCTCTCCACACCGTATCCGATAATCTTTTCCAACGCCTTTGGATGGATTCCGTCCCTTGGCGGGTCTAAAACGATAAAATCCGGTTTTTCCTCAATATCATCCAACACCTTCAGCACATCTCCTGCCAAAAACTCGCAGTTATGTAAACCGTTTAGCTTAGCATTCTCTTTTGCTGCCTCCACAGCTTCCTCCACAATCTCTACACCAATAACCTTCTTTGCCACCGGAGCCAGAATCTGGGCGATAGTTCCTGTTCCGCTGTATAAGTCATAGACAATTTTACCGTTTCCGGCATCTGCTATATATTCTCTGGCTTTCTCATAGAGTACCTCTGCTCCCAGAGAGTTGGTCTGGAAAAAGGAAAATGCTGAAATCCGAAACCGCAGACCTAAAAGTTCCTCATAAAAATAATCCTGTCCATAGAGTAAAGTAGTTCCTTCATTGATAACCGCATCTGCCAGACTGTCATTTTGGGTATGCAGAATTCCCGCAATCTTTCCCTGTAATTCAAGTTTACATAATTCTTCTGCAAATGCCTGCAACAGTTCCTGATGTGTCCATCCCTTTACTTCCTGTGTGGTGGTCACCAAATCAATGAGAATTTCTCCTGTTTTTACTGCCTTTCGCACCAACAAATGCCGCAGATATCCCTCATGGCTCATTTTATGGTAAAAATCCACTTTTTCCTTTGTAAAGAAGTCCAAGGTACACCGCAGAATTTTAGAATAATCCTCATCCACAATCTGACATCCATCTACCGTCACAATATCGTGAAAGCTGCCTCTTTTGTGCATTCCCAAGGACAACGGTCCATCCTTTACCTCATCTCCGAAGGAAAATTCCATCTTATTGCGGTATTCCAGCATCCGGGGACTTTTCTCAATTCCCTCGAAAATCCGGTCTATCTCTTTTCCATAGTTACTCAATACCGGACGCAGCAAATCCTTTACCTGACGTTCCTTCTGCTTGAGCTGTTCCTCATAAGAAACCGTCCGGTAGGTACATCCTCCGCATTTTCCAAAATAAGGACAGGCTTCTTCCGTCTCCAAAGGCGATTGCTCCAATATTTCCAGCATACGACCTTCCGCTTTCCCTTTCCGCAGCTTATTCACAGAAAAACGAATCCTCTGTCCTTCTATAGTATTTTTTACAATAACCTTTCTGTCCTCGCCCTCTACTCTCACGATTCCTTTGTTGGGAAATTCCACTTTCTCTACAATTCCCTCTAACACCTGTCCTTTTTTCATTTTCTAACTCCTTTATGCACATAGCTTTCTTATGGCTACTGGCGTAAAATAAAAGGGCTGCAATCAAAATTGCAGCCCTCCTCTTTTCATTTCTATTCTTCTGAATCCTCTGCTAATTCTTCTTCGTCATCAAAAAAATCATCATCAAATTCATCCTCGAAGTCCTCTTCAAAATCCTCCAGATAATCCGGTGCAAAGAAACGGTATACTCCATAAGCAATACCGGCAACTGCTGCAACCGCACCAATAATAGCTAAAATCCAAAGAACCTTCTTGGAGGTCTTCTCTTCCTCTTCCTGTTTGTTTATTTTGCTGAGTATCTCATTTAACATGTCTTCTGCTCTTTTCATAGTCACCGCTCCTTTATTAAGTCATGATATTCAAATCATTTTGATTTAATTCAGTATATCATATTTCTTCCCATTATCCTACACAAAATTCAAGATTTTTTCAAAAATTTTATATTTTCTTTAATTTTGCAAAAGATGCAAACATTTTTTTTGTTCCTGCCTTATCAAAATCCACCGTCACCTCAAAGTCACGTCCTCCCGAAACGATTCCTTTTACGGTTCCCTCTCCGAATTTAATGTGCTTTACCCGGTCACCTTCTCCATATCCCAGTTCTTCTACAGAACCTGCTTTCGGCAGGTCTTTTCCTAATTTTGGCATGGCAAAAGGCTTGGCGGAAAAAGTTTTCTTCGCCTGCATATACGTTTCCTGCTGTGGCATCTTTTTGACTTTTTCCTGACGCACCGCTCCAGTCAGAAGTTCTCTTGGAATCTCCCGGACAAATCTGGACACCTTGCTGTACTGGGTTTCTCCGCGAATCATCCGCTGTTTGGCACAGGTAATCGTCAGTAGCTGCTTCGCTCTGGTAATTCCCACATAAGCCAGACGCCGCTCCTCCTCCAGCTCTGCCACGGAATCATCCGAGACAATACTCATATAGCTTGGGAACAGACCATCCTCCATACCGGAAAGATACACCTGTGGAAACTCCAATCCCTTGGCACTGTGAAGCGTCATCAGCACTACATAGTCCTGGTTCTCATCCAGACTGTCAATATCCGCAATCAATGCCACCTCTTCCAGAAAACCGCTGAGGGTTGCCGGAGTTCCCTCCTCCTCACATTTCTCCTGGTAGGCTGCGGTTTTACTGATTAACTCGTCAATATTCTCAATTCTGGCTTTGGACTCCTCCGTATCCTCTGCCTCCAATTCTTTTACATATCCGGTCTGCTCAATGACCTCTTCTAAAAGTTCCTGCACACTCAGATATTCCACCTTAGAACGCATGGTCTGTATAAAAAGTACAAAGGGACGAATCTTAGCAGCCGCTTTCCCCAAAGTGGTAATCTCATCCGCTGCCCGCAAGGCATTGTAAAAGCTGATGTCCTCCTGATTGGCATACTCCTGCACTCTGGCAAGGGTCGTAGCACCGATTCCCCGTTTCGGCACATTGATGATTCGCCGCACCGCCAAGTCATCTCTGGCATTATCAATGGTCTTCAGATAACAAAGCAAGTCCTTAATTTCCTTTCGGGCATAGAAGTTTACGCCGCCTACGATTTTATAAGGAATATTGCTTACCACAAAACGCTCCTCCAAAAGACGGGACTGGGCATTGGTACGATAAAGAACCGCACAATCCTTGTATGTATAATCTCCGCTCTGTACTTTTTTCTGAATATCCCTTGCAATGTAATCCGCTTCCTCGTAAGCCGTTTCAAATTGCTGGAAATCAATTTTTTCTCCCTGGGGATTCTCTGTCCAGAGAGCCTTTTCTTTTCTGCCTTGATTATTTTGAATCACACCATTGGCAGCATCCAATATGGTCTGGGTGGAACGGTAATTCTGTTCCAGCTTAATGACCCTTGCCTCCGGGAAATGCTTTTCAAAATTTAAAATATTATAGATATTGGCTCCCCGGAACTTATAAATAGACTGGTCATCATCTCCCACCACACAGAGATTTTTATACTTGGATGCCAACAAGCGTATCAGCTCAAACTGTGCCGTATTGGTATCCTGATACTCGTCCACCATAATATAGCGGAACCGCTCCTGATAATAGTCCAATACCTCTCCATCCGTTTTCAACAGCTCCACGGTTTTAAAAATAAGGTCATCAAAATCCAGTGCATTATTTCGTTTTAATGCATCCTGATATTCCCGATATACCGTTGCCTGCTTCTGCTTCGTATAGTCTCCCGTTGCCTGCAATGCAAAGGTAATAGGATCCAGCAGCTCGTCCTTGGCAGAAGAAATAGCATTTAAGAAGGTTTTTTCTTTATAAATCTTCGTGTCAATCTCCAACCGCTTACAGATATCCTTCATCAGGGTTTTCTGGTCATCGGAATCATAGATTGTAAAATTATTGTCAAATCCCAGACGGTCAATGTGACGACGCAGAATCCGCACACAGGTGGAATGAAAGGTAGATACCCAGATACTCTCAGCACCGTAACCCACCTGCTCATCAATACGCTCCCGCATCTCTCCTGCCGCTTTATTGGTAAAAGTGATTGCCATAATATTGTATGGATTCACTCCTTTTTCTTCAATTAAGTATGCTGTTCTATGAGTCAGAACCCTTGTCTTTCCACTGCCTGCACCGGCCAGAATCAAAACCGGTCCTTCCGTTTGGAAAACAGCTTCTCTCTGCATAGAATTCAAATTTTCGTACATAAGATTCCCCTTTTTAAAAAAATCATCTATGTCAAAGGCTATCATTTTTCCGATTTTCTGTCAATGTAAAATAGCGGTATGTTTCCAAAAAAGGTGTTTACTTCAAAACTTTAATATGTTAAACTTTTCTCAAAGACATACAACGGATTAAAGGAGAGCAGGATTATGAGTAAAAATGTTCATACAGAAGCGGTAAATCAGCTTTTCAAAGCGATTTTATCCCTGCAAAATGAAGAAGAATGTTATCGTTTTTTCGAGGACGTCTGCACAGTAAATGAACTACTTTCTTTATCGCAGCGTTATGAGGTAGCCAGAATGCTTCGTGAAGAAAAGACTTATTTAGATATTGCAGAAAAGACCGGGGCTTCCACAGCCACCATCAGTCGTGTCAATCGTTCCCTGAATTACGGAAATGATGGTTATGATATGGTCTTTCAACGGACTCTTTAGTATTTGGAATCCTCTTTATTCAAAAAAATACCGCATAGTTTGGTTATCCAAATTATGCGGTACTGTTATTTTTTCGTTTTTTTATTGGCTTTTTCCTTTGGCTTTTCTTCCTGAGGCATCTCATCAATCAGCTTCTCAATCATCATCTTCTTAATATATACATCAAAGCTTAACTCGCAGATAAAAGCAAATGTCTGCAAAAACTTCCGCTCCTCCTCCGTAAGGTCCTCATATTCCAAGAAGGTTTTCTGACTGGTATTGTATTTTCTTCCCAAATCCTTTAACAGATTATTGGTCTCCTCATTTTCCAGACTAAATACTTCCTGATAAATGTCCGTCATATTCAGAGAATCTTTCCCTGTTTTCCCAAAGTACTTGTCCGTAATCGGATTTAAGATTTTCTGAATATCACTGATACTGAGTATGTTCTTAAAATAGTAAATAAAAATCAGACACAGCACATGTTCCTTGGAATACTTCTTCTTTTGAGGCGGCGGCAGCAAATTATTCTTTGCATAATTGTTAATCATGGTCTTTGTCAGAATCTTATCCTCTGGGTAACGCTTGGACTGCTCCAACTGCAAATCCATAAAAGTAGTTACCTGATCCATATATAAATCAATGTTTGGTAAATCCTCCGGCTTCACATAATCCAGAAGCTTTAGCGAATCCAAAACACCGCTCAAAAATTCCTTCATGTCTATTGTCATAAATTTCACCTCAAGTCTTATTATATAGTATTGAAAACTACTTGTAAAGACCTAAGGATTTTATTTTCGGTAATAATTCAGATACTCCCGTACCAGCTCCAACGAATAATTCGCCACTAATTCCGATGGAAAATCCACTTCCCTCAAGACTTTTTCCGCCTGCTGATGCTGCCCTACAGCAATATCCACATGGGCATCCGAATTCATAATGACCGGTACCTGATATGTTTTACAATACTCTAACATTTCGTAATAGGCTTCCCTTGGATTTCCCCGAAAACTGGTGGGGGAAAGGGAAGCATTATTAACTTCCAAAAGCACATGGTGTTCCTTGGCACCCTCCACCAAGGGCTCATATTCTATGGGAAATCTGGCATCATCAGGATGTCCGATAATATTCACATACGGATTTTTCATCACATTGAGATAAGCTCTGGTATTCTCCTCTCTGCTGCCACAGACATAGCAAGGCATATGAATACTGGCAACTGCCAAATCCATATTCTGTAAGGTTCGTTCTGTCAAATCTACATGTCCCTGACTATCCAAAATATTCAACTCCACACCATGCAGTACCGTAAGTCCCATCTTTTCTCTGGGCAGAGCCCGGAAATTCTGAAAATACATCTCACTGCAGCTCCCATTCATCCGCGGAGCATGTTCTGTAATGGCATAAAGCTCCAATCCCCGCTCCGCTGCCGCTGCTATCATCTCATTCATAGTATTATAAGCATGTCCGCTGGCAATGGTATGGGTATGCAAATCCATTAAGTCCCTCATATTTCTCACCCTCTGTTGTTTTTCTTACTGTTTTCAATATAACACTAACTTCCAAAAAACAAAACTAAAACTTATAATTTTTGACACGCACACCAATATTTGGTAAAATCTAAGCATATTTGTATTTCACACAATTAAATTTTATGGGGAGGCGAAAAATTATGTTAAAAAGCAGTACCAACCTTACGAATCAAATATCAACAAGTCTATCAAATACATTGGGTTCCTATGGTAAATTATCAAATGTGCCCAATGCATCACGTACTACTGTAACCGTACAGCAGAATTGTACGGCGGGTTATACTTCTGCTCAACTATTGACAGACCAGTTTACATCCATTGTGAAAAGAGATGCTCAGCGTATCAAGGTAATGGGTCTCGAATTCTCAAAACTGGATCAAACCCATGCCACTGGGATGAGGAGGGTATAAATCATGTCTGAAGATAAAGTTTTTCAATTATCCCGAGATTATCAAAAGAAAATAGACCGTTTGCAGGAACAGCAAAAGGAAAATGAACGCAACATAAAAGAATTAGAGGAAGAAAAAACTCTGTTTCATAATGTAAATTCCAATTTTACACAGGAATTAGACGAAATCTGCTCCTATTGGAAAGGCCATAAAACTTTTGCCGGACATTTGGAACGAAGCAAAGCAGATTTGGAGTTCTTATCCAAAAAAGTTTATAACCAGATTTCTGAAAAATCAGAAGAATATGCCAAAGAACGTTCACGGCTCATCCAACTGCAAACCGATTGCGAAGCCGAATATCTAAACCAAAAAGAACAATCCGAGCCAAAAACATCATCCTAATACGGAGGGGAGAAAAATATGCGTATTGAAATTACTCAGGTGCAAAGGCAGCTTATCCGGGAAAACCGGGAATTACAGAAAGCTGCCGCCCATTGCGATATTCTAATTACAAAAATGCAGTCTTTTGTAAATGAAACCGGATTACAGGGCGAAGCCTACTGCTCTACCAAAAAATACTATTCCGGTATTGAAATTCCTTTGACAAAGGCTATGGTCTGTATGTATGGGGAAAAGATAAATGCCAACAATCGATATTCCCATGCATTGTCCTCTTATTTTGGTTCCATGAACGTAATTGACCAGGATGCCATCGCCACCCAGAAAAGAATCGTAAGCCGGAGCCGACAACAGCTGGAACATGCCACACTTCTGCAACCATTGCTTTCCAATTATATCAAACAGCTCTATGAGCTGGAAAAAAAGCTACAGAACCAAATAGATCTGGTCAGCCGTTTTCAGGCAGAGACCCGGCATTACTATGATTCCTTTCAGGAACGTGTTGCTCTGGTCCGCCATGGATTCCAAAGCGTGAATGCGGCATCCTACACGCCAAAAACAGGCTATACCCTCTCGGCTACTTTAAACCGGAGCTGGGCAGATGCCAGCAATGAACTGTGGCTACAGCATTACACGATTCCTCGCCCTAAGGGTATGAGCAACGAAGATTACAGGACTTATAAAAAGGAAATTTCTGCACAGATTTCCACCTTACATCAAAAAGACGGATGGGATTCTGCCGCCATCAAATGCTATCTGGCATCCATGAATAAAAAAGTCCAGAAAGGAAAAAACAGCGACGAATATTTTGCCATCGCAAAAAATACCTTCGAGGAAACCCATCAGATAGGCAGCTCTCTTTATACGGAAATGCTGAAAGCCTCCAAGCTGTCCGACAAGAGCAAGGTCTCTCTTGTGATAAAACAGATGGGCGGGGTATTGGATAGCAACGGTATGCTGCAGCTAACAGGTTATGGATTTGCGGCAGACCTGCCACCTCACGGAGAGTTCTGGGGCGTCTATGCCGAAGCCGTTCAAAAAGCTTACGGAGACACCGGCTTCCCTGATACTGAAGAAGGCACGAAGCTCCACCAGTTCCGCATGTATATCGACCGACAGAATCTCACCTATGTACGGAACACCTACAAAAAAACCGGAATGACGGATGAGGATGCCCTTCGGAAATATGTAAAGACAGAACTGGAGGAAAAACTTTACCATGGAAGTGCAAGACTGCACAACAAATATCCCGACGGTACCACCTATCTGGATTACATGGGCGGACATGAAAACAAGAAACGGTTGACCAGAGATTTCCACAGCGAATTCATCATCGACAAACAGGGGAATTTTGTGAGCCAATGGAACATACTGGAAGCCGCCTCAGACGGGACCATTATCAGCAGCTACGATTATTACAAGGATAAGTACACCGCTATTTCTAAGAAAGCATGGGAACTGGCTCAACGGGAGATTCTGGACACGGAATCCTTCAATTATGCTTCCTCTAATAATGGTAAGGATGAGGGACACAACCTCTTGGATATTGACCCGCCAAAACAGCATGATACGGATTTGAGAAAAACGATTGGAAAGTCTTGGAAGTCGCCTGTAAATGGAGATAAAAATAAAAAGGCAGATAAATCTTTAATATATAACAAAAAATCCGACGAAGGAGATGATTATTCTGAAAAATATAAAAAAAATGACTACCATAAAAAGATATCAAATATTTTGCCTTAATCTTATATCTTTTAATATTTTTGCTACTCTTTTTACAAACTCTACATCAGATGAAGACTTTTCATTTGCCTGGTATTGTGTGTACCAAGACCTTCTTCGATATATCTTTGGACCAAATCACGGATTAAGTTGGATTCTTGACTGGATATATAATCTTTCATTTTTAATATTTTTATCTACCAGTGTTTTGTTTGTCTGCAAAAAGAAAGACCGCAAATTTTTGATTGCCAATATCTTTCTTCAGACTATCGGCATCCTTTCTCAAATAATACCTTTTTGGGAATTCGGGGGAGGACTATTTTCGAATTGCATTTCCTATGGAGATACTCCATGGATGAAAATTTTTTTTCATCTATTAAACCTTATCTTTGGTATCTTCCTGTATCGTTATTATAAAAAAGACCCAAAAAGCATTGATGATTCCAATTTTGAATCTTACTATCTTGCCTGTATTATCTGTATTATGTCAAGTTTTGCACTTGGACTTTTATATGAACATATATGGTGGAACTATTTCGACCCTCTGCGATACTTAGATGAATATGAGGATTATGCTTCTCGCTACATCATGCACTATATTCTATAGCATTACAGAGTCCTAAAAGGAGATGATGATTTTGAAAAATACAAGAAATTTGAATAGCACAAAAAAATATCAGCTTTTTTGTTTTAGTTTTATATTCTTTAATATTTTTATGGCTTTTTTCGCCTATTTTATAAGTACTACTGCATATTTCCCTTACTGGTATGATGCATATCGCAACTTTTTCCGAGATATATTCGAATCAGGTTATGGATTTGATTGGATTCTTAATTGGATATATAATCTTTCATATTTTATATTTTTATTTACCGGCATTTTATTTATTTACAAAAAGAAGGATTATAGATTCCTTATTGCTAATATCCTACTTCAGTCCATTGGTATTCTTTCTCAGCTACTACCCTTTTTTGAGTTTCGTCGTTGGATATTCTCCGATTTTTGGTGGTATGGAGACTCCCCATGGGTAAAAACCTTTTTCCACCTATTAAATCTTATTGGAGGTATTTTCATATACCGTTATTATAGAAAACACCAAAAGGCTATCGACAATGCCAGCTTTGAATCGTACTATCTTTCCTATATTATCTGCATCACAGCAGGCTTTTTCCTTGGTTTTTTAGGTGGTTATATAAGATTTGAGTTCCGCATATGGCCTATTATCGTCTAGTTCTTAATAAACACGACGAAATTTTGTAAGCCAATGGAACGTAGCAGACACGGAATCCTTCAACTATGCTTCTTCCAATGATGGTGAGGATGTGGGACACAATTTCTTGGATATTGACCCTCCCAAACAGCATGATACGGGTTTGAGAAAAACGGTTGGAAATATGATAACAATTCTGATAACAAAGGAGATGATGATTCTGAAGACTTTGAAGAATCTAAATAACATAAAAAAATATCAGATATTTTGCATTAACCTCATAATCTTCAATATTTTAGCATTCTTTTTCACAAGTTATACCCAAGATGAAAACATGACCTATTACTGGTATTGCAGCTATGGAGATCTTTTTCGGGAAATATTCGGTCCAGATTGCAGTTTTGATTGGATTCTCAATTTGATTCTCGATTTGATGTATTTCTTTTCATGGTTTGTATTCCTGCTTACCGGAATTTTATATGTTTTTAAAAAGAAAAACCGAAGATTTCTGATTGCCAATATCATTCTTCAAACTCTCGGTATTCTTACTCAGATAGTGGATTTATGGGGCAACACTTTGATGTTTTCTTCTCACTGGTGGTATGGTGATACTCCATGGGTAAAAACTTTTGGTTACCTTCTAAACCTTATCTTTGGCATCTTATTATATCGCTACTATAAAAAATACCAAGAGAATATTGACCGGACCAGTTTTAAATATTACTACGTTGCCTGTATTATCTGTATAATATTAAGTTTTGCTCTTGGCGAATTATATGGTTACATATGGAGTAACTATCTTGACCCGACACGTAATTGGGATGATGATTACTCATTCCTCTACATCATGCAATATCTCTCATAATATTGAGTAGCTATAAAGAGGAATGGTACAATTATCTTGACCCAACACGATTCTTTTTTGATGACTAATTTCAACCAAATCTAAATCCTTCTGTTTTGTCACCTTTCCCAACCTCCTGCATAGAATCATAGAATAGATATTCAATGTAGGAGGTTCTTATGAAACATAAACTGACTTATGTATTTCTATTGTTTTGTATGCTTCTAACCATTGTAGTGGGCTTAATTGGATGTGGGGATTCTTCAAAGGAAAATTTGACTACGGTAAAATTAAACGAAGTTGCCCACTCCATTTTTTATGCTCCCTTGTATGTGGCAATAGAAGAAGGTTACTTTGAAGAAGAAGGGATTGATATAGAACTGGTAACCGGATTTGGTGCAGATAAAACCATGACTGCTCTTCTTTCCGGAGAAGCAGATATCGGATTCATGGGACCGGAAACTACGGTCTATACTGCCAACGAAGGTGCCAATGATAAAGTGGTTAATTTCGCACAGTTGACACAGCGTGCCGGTAACTTTGTTGTAGCACGGGAAGATATGCCGGATTTTTCATGGAATGATTTAAAGGGAAAAACAGTTTTGGGCGGACGTGCAGGAGGCATGCCGGAAATGGTCTTTGAATATGTTCTAAAAGAAAATGGCATTGACCCTTCTACGGATTTAACCATCGACCAAAGCATTGATTTTGGCAGTACTGCTGCCGCTTTTTCCGGCGGTTCCGGTGATTTTTCCGTTGAATTTGAACCGGGTGCGACAAATCTGGAAAAAGAAGGTGCCGGATTTGTGGTAGCTTCCGTTGGGGTGGATTCCGGTTATGTTCCATATACTGCCTTTTCTGCCAAAGAAAGTTACATCCAAAAACATCCTGAGCTTATCCAGAGCTTTACCAATGCTCTGCAAAAAGGTATGAATTATGTAAACCAGCATTCCTCTGAGGACATTGCAGATGTAATTTCTCCACAATTTAAAGATACTGACAAAAATACCATTTCCACTATTGTGGAACGTTACAAATCTCAGGATACATGGAAAAACAACCTGGTATTTTCCGAAGAAAGCTACAATCTTTTGCTGGATATTTTAGAAGAGGCAGGCGTTATTACCGACCGCCCTGCTTATAAAGAACTGGTTACCACCACATATGCCGAAAAAGCTGCAAAATAATTTTATTTTGCAGGATTTGTTGCAAAAGTAAAAGGTTCACCCTTTGATATGCTCCTGTTGAACAGGCAGAAGCTATATCTCTTGGTGAACCTCTTTTTATATAATCCTTTATTTTTTATATCTTTTTAAAAAATCAAACAATGCATCCATCTCTTCCTCTGTGCCTATGGTAATCCGCAGATAGTTGTCAATGCGTTTCGGTTTTGAAAAATAACGGACATAGATTCCCGCCTCCTTCAAATCCTCAAAAAGCTGTTTTGCGGAAAGCTTCGGATGCGTCACAAAGAGGAAATTACTCTTAGAATCTTCAAATTCAAAGCCCAATTCTGCCAATTCTTTCTTAACCCGCTCTCTGGTTTGAATGATTTGTTGCGTGGTTTTTTCAAAATATCCACGGTCCTTCATAGATGCCTCTCCCATAACCAGTGTCAACTGATCCATGGTATAGGAATTAAAGGAGTATTTCACATCATTGAGATATTTTATCAATTTTTCATTTCCGAAGGCATAGCCAATCCGCATACCTGCCATGGAGCGGGACTTGGAATAAGTCTGTACCACCAAAAGATTCTCATATTTTTCTATCAAAGGCAATGCAGAAACTCCGCCAAAGTCAATATATGCCTCATCCACGATTACCACCACATCACGGTTGGCTTTTATGATTTCTTCTACTTTTTCCAACGGAAGCAGCACACCCGTAGGGGCATTTGGATTTGGGAAAATGACCCCCCCGTTTTCCTTCTGATAGTCTTCGGTATTGATGTTTAAATTCCCATCCAAAGGCTGTACCTCATACGGTATACGAAAGACCTCTGCCCAGACATCATAAAAGGAATAGGTAATATCCGGGAAAAGGATTGGTTTCTCTGAATTAAAAAAGGTCATAAATGCCATGGCCAGCACATCATCAGAACCTACTCCCACAAACACCTGTGACGGCTTTACCTGATAGTTTTTTGCAATGGCATTTACCAATCTTTCTGCTGTAGGATCCGGATACAACCGCAATGCATCCGTATCAAAAGCTTTCATTGCTTCTACCACTCCCGGTGCCGGAGGATAGGGATTCTCATTTGTATTCAACTTAATAATATTGTCTCTTTTTGGCTGTTCGCCCGGTACATACGGAACGACTTTTCTTACATTTTTTTCCCAATTACTCATTTTTTAACCCATACTCTCTTGCAAGTTTTTCAAATTCCAGTAATGATTTTTGAATCATATCCGGGGATACACAATATGCCATTCTCACATAGCCGGGACAGGCAAAAGCACTTCCCTTTACCAAAATAATATGGTATTTCTTTGCATTTTCTACAAACCGTTCCTCATCTTCATCCGGGGATTTCATCCAAAGATAAAAAGCACCCTGTGGTTTTACACAGTTAAATCCCAGCTTTGTCAATCCTTCATAGAGTAGCTTTCTGTTCCGGTCATAAAAATCCACATCCGTCTTTTCCTCCACTGCCGCTGCCGCTGCTTTCTGTATCAGGGACGGTGCGTTGACAAATCCCAAGGTTCTGTTAGAGACCTCCAGACCATCCAGTATCTTTTGTGCATCCACTACCTCATTCGGTACTGCCACATAACCGATACGCTCTCCCGGAAGGGAAAGGGATTTGCTGAAAGAATATCCCACAATGGTATTTCGGTAATACTTGGTCAAAAACAGTTCCTGCACATCGTCATATACCAGTTCCCGGTAAGGTTCATCGGATACCAGATAAATCTCATGTCCGTATTCTTTTTCTTTCTTTTCCAATATAGCCGCTATCTGTTTCATGGTATCCTCGGAATACACCACTCCCGTAGGATTATTCGGAGTATTTACCAGTACAACCTTCGTCTTAGCGGTCAGCTTTTTTTCAAATTCCTGCAAATCCGGCTGAAAGCTCTCAAAATCCGGTGCAACCTCTACGATAACCGCATCAAAATTTGCTGCATATGCCCGATATTCTCCAAAATAAGGAGCAAACACTACTACCTCGTCTCCCGGATCCAGCAAGGTCTTAAAAATGATATTCAATCCTCCTGCTGCTCCTACGGTCATCACGATATTTTTCTCTGTAAAATCCGTTCCGAATCTGCCATTGAGGTTGTCTGCCATGGCTTTTCGCACATCCTCATATCCCGCATTTGACATATACCCGTGAAGTTCTAAGGGATTTAATTCATCTACCGCCTGTTTAATTGCCTCATTTACCTTTGCCGGTGCCGGCGTTGCCGGATTTCCCAGACTGAAATCATATACATTTTCGGCACCGTACAGAGCCGCCATTTCTTTTCCTTCGTTAAACATGGCACGGATGGCGGAACTGCCCTGCAATGCCTTTTCTATCTTTTTCGATACCACTTTTTTTACCTGTCTTTCCTAGGATTCCGTCAATGACTGATAGATTGTCTCTGCCTGAAGCAATACGCTGTAATTGGATACATAACCCTTTGCCCGGTCAGAAAGTCCGTCATATGCACTTCTTGCCCGGTTAATTGCCTCACCGCTTCCTGCGTTTACCGTACCAATCTGATTAATCAGATCAATGACTGTATTAGCTTGTCCCTGTGCCTGGCTATTGGCTTGATTCTCATTCTCCTGCTGCACTAAAGCATTGTAGGTAGATTCCGCCGCTACCAGTACATCATAATTGGTTACATAGGATTTCGCTTCCTGTGAGAGAGCATCATACTGTGCCCGACAGGAGGCGATGATACCCTGACTTCCCAGTGTTACATCTCCAATGGAATTAATAGCATCTGTTACTGCCGCTCCCTGATCCATTGCCGCTGCCTTTGCACTCTCCGTTCCCGGAAGCTGATAAACTAATACCGGATATCCCGCAGCAATGTTTTCAAAGATTTTCTTTGCCGCCGCTGTAGGAAGGTTTACACATCCATGAGAACCATTGGTTTTATAAATTGCTCCTCCGAATGTGCTTCTCCATGAAGCATCATGCATACCTACGTTTCCACAATACGGCATCCAATAGCTTACCTTAGATTCATAATTAGCACCGCGAAGCGTTGCATTTCTCTCTGTATAGGTAACTGAATATGCCCCTACCGGTGTTGCATTTCCTTTGGAGGGATTTCCTGATACGAAGTCTGTATCCACAATCAGATTTCCGTTTTTATAAAAATATAAATGCTGTGCCGTCAGATTGATTTCTACATAAGTATCTCCATAGTCATTTTCACCATGGCTGTTGGCAGTCTGAGCGTAAACCGGCTCTCTTGTCACATCCTTTGCTGCCACAATATCTGCTTTAAGCTGCTCTAATTCTTCCGCATTATTAATCTTCCATCCATAACTTCCGCCATTGATGGTAACGGTGTTGCCCCATGAGGTTTTCAACGTCTTCGGTTTGTACGCTGTATTGTATTTCGATGCCAGACTCTTGACATAATTCAATGCCTGTTCGTCGTCTACCTTTACTTTGCCCTCGCTGACACCCATCCATTTGCTAATCTCTTTTCCCTCTAAGACTTCTTTCTTGTCTCCGAAGGTATATGTAATCTTAATATCTTTAATCTTTTTCAAAGTGGACACGGACTCTTTCAGGTCTTTGGAATCTTCCTTTACTTTTGGATTTACATAACATTTCTTGTCCATATCCAATTCCGCTTGAAGGTTCAACACAGAATCCTTTAACTGCTCCCAAAACGCCTCTTCATCTATGGTGGTACCCATAACCTCCGGCACAATCACATAGCCTTCTTTTTTGTCCTCTTTTACATTGGCATCTTCCGGTGCTTTCATCTTTTCCTGATTCATGCATTCCAACTGCGTCATCTGCTCTTTTAACTGATTTTCGTCATAGCTTACGATGGAATTGGATTCGTGAATCTCCGGTTTGAACAGAGTTACCACCCACTTGAAGCCATTTTGTTTATCCAAAATCTTCTCCAGAGTGTCATCAAATTCCACTTCGATGGAAATGTCCTTTCCTTTGATCGTTTCCTTTTTATCCTCTCTCTCCACCAGAGTCAGTTCATAATTCTTTACTTTTTCCTTAATACTGTTTTTCATACCGGATGCTGTTTTTCCGGTTGCAGATACCCCATTGATTACCGTTCTCGGCAGATAATGGGACTGGAAAAAGATAGAACCTGCTATATATATTACCAACAGCACTCCAATGACTGCTGCCGTAATCAATATTCCTTTTTTACTTATGGTTTTCTTTGTGTTCATATTGTTCTCTTCCACTTTCATACCCCTCGCTTTATCTTGACTATTCGCAAATTGTAACATTTTACACTCTATATTGTATTATATAATCCTCATTTTTGATGTCAACTTTTTCCGGGAATTGTAATACTTTTTTAAAATGTAATACCGGAATTCTTAAGAATTTGTAAAATTCTCGGTTTTTCATTGTTCTTTAAAAAGGGCTATGCTATAATCCCACACAGAATCAATCATCTTAATTCTAAAGAATCATATAAAGAAGGTTTTTATTTTGCAATCAATTAAAAATTTTTTTCAAAAATACAAACATGGCTGGGTAGCCGTCTATGCACTGATTTATCTTCCCTGGTTCGCATGGCTGGAACAGCACGTTACCGACAATTTCCATCTGGTACATATGAGTATTGACGATAAGATTCCCTTTGTGGAATTTTTTGTAGTTCCTTACTTTCTGTGGTTTGGATATGTAGCTTTTGGTATCGGCTATTTCTTTCTGAAAGACCGTCAGGACTTTTATAAGCTCTGCACCTTCCTGTTTACGGGAATGACTATTTTCTTGATTGTGTCCACCATTTATCCTAACGGACACGATTTAAGACCGGATACCTTTGTACGGGACAATATATTTACAGATTTGGTAAAATGGCTCTATGATACGGACACTCCTACCAATCTGTTTCCCAGCATCCATGTCTACAATGCTTTGGGCATACATATTGCCATCAGCAAAAGTGAACACTTTAAAAAACATGGCCGTGGATGGTTCATTTCTCTCATTTTATGTGTGAATATCATCCTCTCGACCATGTTCTTAAAACAGCATTCTTTCTTTGATGTCATAACTGCCTTTGCTATGGCAGGTATCTTATACGCTCTGGTCTATGTCAGACATCCAGAGCGTCGCACAAGCGTCGCTCGGCATACGTAAATCGCCTCTTGGGGAAACTGCCACGGTTCCTACCTTTGGACCGTCCGGCAGGCAGGAGCGTTTGAAATGCTGGGAGAAAAATCTCCGTATAAAAATCTTTAACCATTTCTCTATCACATCATCCTCATAGACTCCGTCAAATGCAATTTTTGCCAAACGATAAATCTTTTCCGGCGGATATCCAAAACGCAATAGATAATAGAGATAAAAATCGTGCAGTTCATAAGGACCTACAATGTCCTCTGTTTTCTGTGCAATTTTTCCATCCTCCGGCGGCAACAGCTCCGGGCTTACCGGTGTGTCAAGCACATCATAGAGCACCTCTGCCAGTTCCTTTTGTCCGCAGGTGTCTGCGTAATAACGTACCAAATGGCGTACCAAAGTCTTTGGCACCGAACTGTTTACCGCATACATGGACATATGGTCTCCATTGTAGGTTGCCCATCCCAGTGCCAGCTCTGACATATCTCCGGTTCCTATTACAAGTCCACCCTTTTTATTTGCCACATCCATCAATATCTGTGTCCGTTCCCTTGCCTGAGAATTTTCATAGGTTACATCATGGTTATTTTCATCCTGTCCGATATCCCGAAAATGAATCTTTACGGCATCTACGATGGAAACCTCCATAAATTCCGCTCCCAGACAGCGAATCAGATTGACCGCATTGTCATAGGTCCGGTCTGTGGTTCCGAATCCCGGCATGGTAACCGCTGTAATCTTTTCTCTTGGAATTCCCAGTAAATCAAAAGCCTTTACCGTTACCAGCAAAGCCAGCGTAGAGTCCAGTCCCCCGGAAATTCCCACCACGGCACTTTTGCATCCGGTATGCTCTAAACGCTTTTTCAGACCGTTGGCTTGAATTGCCAGAATCTCCTCACACCGTTTGTCCCGGTTCTCCTTGCTGCTTGGAACAAAAGGTGCCGGATCAATATAGCGGGTCAGCTTTGTCTCTTCCATATTCAGAGAGAATGGAATTTCTAAATATCCCTCATCCTCAATCTCAAAGGTGTTCATTTTTCTTCGCTCGGAAGACAATCGCATCACATCAATTTCCGAGTAGGTAATCCCTGTTTCAAATCTTTGGGACTCCGCCAAAACCACTCCGTTTTCCGCAATCAGATTATGACCGGAATACACCACATCCTGTGTAGATTCTCCATCTCCTGCACTGGCATAGACATAGCCGCAGACCAGTCTTGCCGATTGACCTGCCACCAAATCCTTCCGGTAAATATCTTTTCCGGTAATTTCATCGGAGGCGGAAAGATTTACCAGCAAGGTAGCTCCTGCCAAAGCATGTCCGATACTAGGAGGATTCGGTGTCCACAAATCCTCACATATTTCCGCAGCCACCTTTAACTCCGGCAAGTCCTTGCAGGAAAAAATCAACTTCGTTCCCATAGGTACACAAATACCCTCTGCCAGTTCTATCTCCACCGGTTCTTCCATTCCCTTGGTAAAATGACGTACCTCGTAAAACTCATGGTAATTTGGCAGATATTTTTTCGGTACAATTCCAAGAATCTCTCCCCTGTGAAGGACTGCCGCCGTATTGTACAGCTTTCCCTTATATTCCAAAGGCAGACCTACAAAAATCAGTCCGTCAATCTCTCTGGTCCGGTGAGCAATCCGAAGCAGAGATTCCTTGGCTTCCCGTAACAGAATATCCTGATAAAATAAATCCTGACAGGTATATCCGGTAATGCAAAGCTCCGGCAATACAATTACCTTTGCCTGATGTTCTGCCGCCTCTATTATAAGTTTACATAATTCTTCTTCATTGGCTTTTACATCTGCCACTCTTACCTTTGGAGTGACTGCTGCTACTTTGATAAATCCGTCTCTCATTTTATCATCTCCTTTAACTCATCTACCTCAAAGGTATAATTGGTGTTGCAGAAATGACAATTTACCTCGATTGGCTTTCCGTCATCAATCATCTCCTGTAAATCCTTCTTTCCAATGCTGATTAACGCCTTGGTAATCCGCTCTTTGGAACAGTTGCAGGAAAATTCTGCCGGCATGGTATCGGTAATCTCCAGTCCTAAATCTCCCAGAATCTCTTCCAGAATCCTCTCCGGAGTGTATCCTTTTTCCAACATTTCGGTGACGGAATCTATGGTCTTAATCTTTTCCTCCAGTTTTCCGATAATCTCTTCACTGGTAAACGGCAGAAGCTGTATGATAAAGCCGCCCGCCTGTTTTACCGTATTATCTTTATTCATCAGAACTCCCAGCCCCACCGCTGACGGAATCTGTTCGGAGGTTGCAAAATAATAGGTCAGATCCTCTGCTATTTCTCCGGTCTGCAATGCTACTTGTCCCACATAAGGCTCTTTCATTCCCATGTCTTTGATGACATTCAAAATTCCAAGATCCAAAGCCCCTCCCACATCCAGCTTTCCCTGACTGTTAGGTGGCAGCATTACATCCGGCACTTCCACATATCCCTTCACGCTTCCCTTTGCATCAGCGGTGACGGTCAAGCCCTTTGCCGGACCTCCGCATTTTATCTGCAAGGTCAGTAAATCCTTTTCTCCCTTCATCATGGCTCCCATCATTGCCCCGCCGCTCAACAATCTGCCCAAAGCTGCAGTCATCACAGGACTTGTATTATGGCGGGTTCTGGCTTCCTCCACCAGTTCCCGGGAAGTAATGGCAAATGCACGTATCTGGCTGTTTGCCGCTGTTGCTCTTACAATATAATCTGACATTTTATTTTCCTTTCTCTCTTGCCACTATGTAAATTCTCTCGCTGTCTTCTCTCGGCGGATTTTTGGTACAGGCATCATAGGCTGTCACAAATTCCATGCCTGCCTCCTCCAGTAGTGTGCGTATTTTTTCCATAGAATACCCTCTCTGATAATGGGTTTCTTCAAATTTGCGGTACAGATTCTCTTTTTCCTGAATAAAAAGAGTCAAATCGTATTCATTTATCTGTTCTTCCGCATCATAATAGTTTTCCCAGATAAAGCTGCCCTCCGGGCGGTTCTCACAGATAGTAGTCTCTCCCAAAAGAGTCTCATATTTGTATATGGTATTTAAATCAAAGAGAAAAACGCCTCCCGGTTCCAGATATTCGTTGACTCTTTGGAATACTTCCAGCAAATCATCCTCTTCCAAAAGATAATTCATGCTGTCGCAGACGGAAACTACAGCTGCCACCGTTCCGTAAAGCTCCAGCTCCCTCATATCCTGACACAGATACAGAATCTGCTGCGGGTTTTCCATACTGGCTATGGCAAGCATATCTTCGGACATATCCACGCCAATCATGTCATACCCCGCATCTGCCAACAGCCTTGTCATCTTTCCGGTTCCGCACCCCAGTTCACAGACAACACCTTCTTCTATGCGATACTCCTTCAACAATTCCGTAAGATAACGACTCCACTCTTCATAGGGCACGTTATCCATAAACATATCATAAACTTCTGCAAAGCTGGTATATGCGTCCATTTTCGGTTCCTTTCCTTTATCAAATATCTGTGATAAGTTAATTCCTGATTTTCTCTATAATACTAGCAATTTTTTTCCATAAAAGCAACCTTGATTATTTCCAAGATAACCCTTATACTTAGGCTATGATGGAAAATTACGAACACTATATAACCAAAAACATCCGGGAGTTATACCAGACCAAAATGGTTTCTCCGATTTTATATTTGATTCTTCTGGTTTTCTTATGGATTTTTTCTCCGATTTCCGAGATGGTTTTCCCGGAAAAGATTACCGAAAAGGATGATTTGGAATCGGTTTACGCCAAGGATGTTTCTTTTATTCAGACGGATTTTTCCACGCTGTATTTCAGCGGTTATACGAAAACCCGTTTTGGAATTACAACCGGATATTATTACTATACAACAAGAAATGACGAATGTATTGTGGTTTTGCTTTCCCCATCCACCAGTCAGGAGGGACTTCCTGAGATTTCTTCCTTGACGGTACAGGGACGGCTGGTAAAAGGCGATAAGGCATATCGGGAACTTCTGGTGAATCTTGCCGATACTCTGGATTGGACAGAGACCGGAATCACTTCCAAAGTAAGTCCTTTTTATCTGAGTGAACCGGACTGCCACAATTTTGGCAGCTATCTGCTTCTCTTTCTTTACTTTGCAAGCTTCCTATATGCCACTGTTCATCTGATTCTGTCCATTGTATATTATCGCTTTCCTCTACTGTCCCCTCCGATTCAGCAGCTTGGACGTTTCGGAAAACCGGCAGAGCTTTTGGAACAGGCGGAAGAGGAGCTTGCCACATTGCCACAGTTGGCTACCGACGATATGTTTATCACAGAACATTATTTTATTGAGCTTTCCAAATACGGTGTTGCGGTCGTTCCGATACAGGAGATTATCTGGGTCTATAAACATTCCACCCTACACAAATTTTTCTGGTATCATTTCAGCATTTCCTATACGCTGCATATTACGGCAAACAAACACCTTTACATCCATTGTCCGAAGAATATCAAATCGGACATTGACGGTATTATGGACTATCTGGCAGAAGCAAATCACAATATTCTTGTGGGCTTTAGCGAACAAAACCGCCTTGCCGTTCAAGAGTTACAGGGAACACCACTTCAAGTAGAGAAAATCTTAGAGATTCTAAAGAAACGGATATAAACATAAAAAACAGGCACTGTCCTACTTATCATTTCCTAAGGATAGTTCCTGTTTTTTATTGTTTATTCCACCTTCATCATTCTGTATCCAACCCCCACATGGGTCTGAATATACTGCACGGAATCAGAATTTTTCTCCAATTTCTTCCGCAGGGTTGCCATGAACACTCGCAGGGATGCCACATCATTTTCCCAACTGTGTCCCCAAATATTCTGGGTCAGAAAGGTATGGGTCAACACCTTCCCTACGTTTTTGGAAAGCAGGCACAGCAGCTTGTATTCAATAGGGGTCAGATGTAATTCTTCCTCTTCCAAATAAGCACAGCCTGCGGAATAATCCACGCGAAGCTTTCCATTTACAAATACAGAAGATGCCGCTTGTTCCGGCTGGCTGATCACCAGTCTTCTTTCCGTAACTCTAAGCCTTGCCAACAGCTCTTCCACAGAAAAGGGCTTGGTCAGATAATCGTCTGCCCCGGCATCCAATGCATCCACTTTATCCGTGTCTTCGCTTCTGGCACTGATGACTATAATTGGCACATTGGACCACGTACGGATTTTTTTTATCACTTCGATTCCATCCATATCCGGCAATCCCAAATCCAGTAAGATAATATCCGGATTATGAGAAGAAGCTTCCAAAATCGCAGTTTCTCCGTTCATCGCAGTCAAATATTTGTAATCGTGTGCTTTCAAGGTTGTTATCATAAGATTTTGTACCGGTCTGTCATCTTCCACCACCAAAATCAATGTTTTATTCATGTAAATCCACCTCCTCTATTGGCAAAGAAAATGTAAACACCGCTCCATGAGGCCTGTTGTCCGAAACCTCTATATCTCCTCCGTGGGCTGTAATAATTGATTTACAAAGAGATAATCCCAGGCCCAGACTTCGTCTGCTGTCGGCAATGCTCTTTGCCCCACTGTAAAACATATCAAATATATACGGTTTTACGTCATCGGAAATTCCGCCTCCGTTATCTGCAATACAAACAACCGCCTTATGATTCTGTTTCCGCGTGGTAATTACGATTTCCGAATCTTTCTGTGTATATTTAATGGCATTGTCCACGATATTGATAATCACCTGCATAATCAATCTTGCATCCACTTTTACCAGAATAAACTCCTCGGATGCCTGAAAAGAAATCTTATGCTCCACTTTCTTTCTGCTGATATGATGTAATGCTTCTGTAATGATTTCATCCAAAAGCTCCGTTGATAAATTGATATTCAATCTTCCCTCTTCAATTCTTGTTACAGAAAGCAGATTTTCCACCAGATTAATAAGCCACATGGAATCATCATAAATATCTGAATATAGCTGCTTTTTGGTATCGGCATCAAACTTTTCTCCATTGGACAGCAAATTGCTGGCATTCCCGGATATGGAGGTCAACGGAGTACGCAAATCATGGGAAATGGAACGGAGCAGATTTGCCCTCAACTGTTCCTTCTGTGCCACCAATGCCGCCTCTGTCTTTTCTCTTCCATTCTTCTCGTTCTCAAGAGCCAAGGCACACTCTCCTAAAATAGACAGCAGGATACTTTTTTCAAAGGAATCCAACGGCATATCTCCAATTACGATTCCGATGACTCCATATACGGCATTGCTGGTTCGTATGGACAGATATAAACATTTTGCATCTGAAAGCGTATCTGTGGTTGCTCCTGCATGCTTGTTATTTTTCAATACCCAGAAGGCAACAGCTTTTTCATTTTCCGACAGATATTCCTCACTGGCTGTCTCCCCGTCTACGGAGAAAAATTTCGGTGCAGATAAATTTTCTTTTTCCGCCAGATAAATCACCATATCCCTATTCAGCAGTTTAATGAGCTGGGTAACCGTTACGGTGGTAATTTCTTCTTTTTCTTTGACTCCCTCTAAAAGCTGATTGGTATCAAACAGTATTTTTGTCCGATAGGCTGCCTGTGCAGCCTGTTTTGCCTGTTTCTTTAATTTAATTGCCAACGTTCCAGTCAGAAAGGCAGCCACAAACATCGTAACAAAGGTTATCGGATAATCTTTTTCATAAGCAAGCAAGGTATATCTCGGTTCTGTAAATAAAAAGTTAAACACAAAAACACTTACAATGGAGGAAATCAAACTGTATATCTTTTGTGTGGTAATGACGGACGTAAACAATACCCCCAGAATATACACCATGATAATATTGGATTCACTCATTCCCAACTTCCAGAATCCAAAGCTGATGGCAGATGCTGCCACAATCATTCCGATACTTTTTACCACATCTGCTATATTCCATAAATTCTCTGATTTTCTTTTTACCTTTTTTGCCCTGTAAACCATCTCCGAGGTACTGTCCGGAATAATATAGATATCCAAATTCGGTGCCTGTGAAATCAGTTTCTCTGTCAAGGTAGGTTTGCTGAATATGGATTTTCTGGTTGCGGTGCTTCTTCCGATTACAATTTTGGAAATACCGGACAACCGGGCAAATTCCGCAATCTGGAAAGGCACATCCTCACCATATACCATCTCTATTCTGGCTCCCAGCTGCTCTGCCAGCCGCATATTACTTCTCAGCCTTTTTTTATTTTCCTCGTCCATCACGGCAAACTCGGAGGTTTCTACATACAATGCGGTAAAGGAGCCGCGAAATGCTTTTGCCATACGTGCTGCTGTACGGATAATTTTCATATTTGACGGTGCAGGGGACAGGCAGACCAACACATGCTCATCGGTATAATAATCCCCTCCGTTTTTAATTCTGGCTTCCTCTGAAAGGGTGTTGATACGCTCTGCACATCTTCGCAACGCAATTTCTCTTAATGCAATCAGATTTTCAATCTGGAAAAAGTTCTGAGTAGCCTGTTTTGCCTGCGTCTCTTTGTATACATTCCCAGACTGTAACCGCTCCAGCAATTCCTGAGGCTCTATATCAATCAGTTCTACCTGCGAAGCATTGTCAAATACCGAGTCAGGAACCCTCTCCCTGACCATGATCCCTGTAATTGCCGCCACCATATCATTCAGGCTTTCTATATGCTGCACATTGACGGTGGTATAAACATCTATGCCGGCTTTCAGCAGCTCTTCCACATCCTGATAACGTTTTGTATGACGGCATCCCTGTGCATTTGTATGGGCAAGCTCGTCCACCAGCATCAGAGTTGGCTTTCTTTTGATTGCCGCATCTAAATCAAATTCTTTTAGTGTAATACCGTTATAATCTACCACAAGGTTCGGCAATTGTTCCAGTCCATGCAACAAAGCTGCGGTCTGAGGTCTGGCGTGAGGCTCCACATATCCTGCCACCACATCTATCCCTCTCTGTTTTGCGGCATGGGCAGCCTGTAGCATAGCATAGGTTTTTCCTACTCCTGCTGCATAGCCAAAAAATATTTTTAAATGTCCCCGTCCCTTTTCATTTTCCTCTCTCTTCACTGCCTGTAACAGTTGTTCCGGATTCTGACGATTCTCTTCCATGTAATTTACTCCTATCAGATATTTCCTTCTGTTTTTGACATTCCTCCAAAAAAACATCCCATTTTTTTATAAAGAAAAAAAGTATGATTCCGACTACCAGATATGCCACCAGTAATAGGACCATTTTCATTATACCACCTCCGATTAAGTCCTCCTATATCCTATATATGGAAACACTTCTGTATATCCCGGTTGTTACCCAACACCAATATGGCATCCTCCTCTGTAAAACGGGTATCCGGGGTTATAGTCAACTCCATTTTCTGGTTCCTCTTTAATGCCATAATATTAATCTTATACTTCTGGCGGATATTAATTTCCCCTACGGTTCTTCCAATCCACGCCGTAGGTACTTCTATTTCAAAAATCGCATAATCATTATCCAGCTCTATGTAATCAAAAATATGATCCGAGGTGTATCGAATAGCTGTCCATGTAGCCATCTGTTTCTCCGGATAGACAATTTCATCGGCACCGTTACGAAGCAGGAATTTTGCCTGTACATCTCTGGCAGCTCTGGACACCACCATCTTGGCTCCCAACTCCTTCAACAATGATGTTGTCTCCAAGGAGCCTTGAAAATCATTTCCAATGGCGACAAAACAGACATCAAAATTGCCGATTCCAAGAGAACGCAAAAACGCCTCATTCATACTGTCTCCAATCTGTGCATTTGTAACGTAAGGTAGTACTTCCTCTACTCTCTCTTCCTTTTTATCAATAGCCATCACTTCATGATTCAGTTCATGGAGTTTTATGGCAACATGCTTTCCGAACCTTCCCAATCCAATTAGTAAAACTGACTTCATCTTTGTACCTTCCTTTCTCTTTTAACCTACCGTAATTTTTTCTTTTGGCAGCCTTGATATATGTATCTCTTTATCTGAAAATGCCGCAAACACCAGAGTAAGACCTCCTACTCTGCCAAAGAACATCAGTATCATCAATATCAGTCTCGATACCGTTCCAAGTCCGGGCGTAATTCCCAGCGACAATCCCACCGTACCTATGGCAGAAGCTGTTTCAAAGAGGCAGGTCAATATAGGCAATCCCTCCATACAGCTGATGATGACTCCACCTGTCAGGAACAAGGTCAGATACATCATCAAAATAGCAGCAGCATATTTTATGGTGTTTTCCTCAATTCTTCTTCCGAAACACTCCGTATCCCCTTTTCTTTTAAATATGGCAAACAAGGTCATAAATAGAACCGCTAAGGTAGTGGTTTTCATACCTCCTGCCGTAGAACCCGGAGAACCGCCTGTCAGCATCAGAAGAATGACTATGGTCCGCCCGGCTTCACTGAACAGGTTTAAATCAATGGTATTAAATCCCGCAGTTCTGGGGGTAACAGACTGAAACAGGGATGCCCATATCTTTTCTCCCAGCGGCATTCCATCCCATACCTGCCTGCTAAATTCTCCAAAAAGGAATATGACAAAGGGGATTACGATTAAAAGAGCAGTCATTACCAGTATTACTTTGCTCTGCATCCGATATCTTCTAATATGTATTCCTTTGGATTTCACATCATCCCATGTAAGAAAACCAATTCCTCCCACAACGATAAGTCCTATAATGACGGTATTTATCCAACCATTTGCCACATATCCGGTCAAAGAAGAATATTGCCCCATATTTCCCATCAAATCAAAGCCCGCATTACAAAAGGCAGATATGGAATGAAACAATGCATACCAGATTCCCTTCAATGCTCCGAAATCTTTCCAGAAAACCGGAACCATAAGAAAAGCTCCCAACACTTCTATCAGAATGGTTGCCTTTAAAATAAATCCTGTCAGCCTTACAATTCCCCCCACACTGGGAGCTGCAATGGCTTCTTTCATGGTGCTTCTCTGCATGAGTCCTATTTTTCTTCCTGAAATAGTAACCACCGATACTGCCACCGTCACAACCCCCATACCTCCAATCTGTATCAGAAGTAAGATGACCGCCTGCCCAAAGGCTGACCAGTAGGTTGCCGTATCATGTACCACAAGTCCTGTTACACAGGTGGCTGAGGTTGCCGTAAACAGGGCATCAAAAAAAGGAGTAGCTTCCCCATTTCTCGAAGAAACAGGAAGCATCAAGAAAATGCTTCCCGTTAATATAACCAGTAAAAAGCCCATAATAATAATCTGAAAAGAAGTCAATCGTTTTTTTCTATATCGTAAATATTCCATTTTCGTACCTGCCAACTTTCTTAATCAATCTTTATACTATCTTAATTATCCCTTCTTTCATTTAAAGTTTGTATAAGGATATTTTCTCTCGCATTAAGATAGTATAAAGATGCGGCAAATACGATAAAATTGATTATTCTAAAATACCGTCCAGCATAAGGTTTACTTCTAATACATTTACGGTTTTCTCTCCCAGCACTCCGAACAATTTTCCATCAGTACATTTGCCAATAATATCCCTGACTTCTTCCTCAGACATTCCCTGTACCTTTGCAATCCGAGATACTTGGTATTCTGCTGCCGCAGGTGAGATGTGCGGATCCAGACCGCTGCCGGAGCAGGTTACCAAATCCACCGGGATTTTAGACTCATCCATATCTGGGTTTGCTTTCTTCAGCATATCAACTCTTTCTTTTACCAGTTCTTTATATTCATCACTGGCTGGACTTAAGTTGGAGGGAGAAGCATACATCAATGTCTCACCATCTTCATTCTTAAAGGTAGACACATCCAGATTCATAATACGTCCCCACATATGCCCTTCATCTGTGTAATATTGTCCCAAAAGCTCACTTCCGTATTTTTTTCCGTTTACTTCTATAATGCTTCCGTTTGCCTGCTTTGGAAATAATAACTGTGCCAGACCTGTAACCACTAATGTATAAACAGCTCCGCAAATAATCATAAATATGAGAAACATCTTCAAAGCCGGCACGATTGATGATTTCTTTGTTTCTTTCATTTTCTTAACCTCCAATTTTCAAAGGAAAAATCCCGTTTCCTCTCTCTATACCAAACCGGTCAGGACCAGCAAAATATCAATCAGCTTCACAAAGATAAACGGGGTAATTAATCCTCCCAACCCGTAAATCAAAAGGTTTCTTGACAGAAGCTTTCCTGCCGGAACTTCACGATATTTTACACCCTTCAATGCCAATGGTATCAGTGCAATGATAATCAAAGCATTATAGATAATTGCTGAAAGTACTGCACTCTGGGGTGAATGAAGGCTCATAATATTTAATCTAGAAAGCCCCGGATATAATCCCATAAACATTGCCGGAATAATGGCAAAATACTTTGCTACATCATTGGCAATGGAAAAGGTCGTAAGACTTCCCCGTGTCATAAGAAGCTGTTTTCCGATACGCACAATGTCAATCAATTTGGTAGGTGATGAATCTAAATCCACCATATTTCCCGCTTCTTTTGCCGCCTGTGTACCACTGTTCATGGCCACTGCCACATCTGCCTGTGCCAGAGCCGGTGCATCGTTGGTTCCGTCCCCGGTCATTGCAACCATATGACCTTTTTTCTGCAAATCCCGAATCATATTCAGCTTGCCTTCCGGCGTAGCCTCTGCAAGGAAATCGTCTACACCGGCTTCTGCCGCAATAGCTGCTGCTGTCATAGGATTATCCCCGGTAATCATAATGGTTTTGATTCCCATTTTCCTTAAATCTGCAAATTTTTCCTTTACTCCCTGTTTGATGATATCTTTTAGGTGGATAACACCCAAAACCTGATGGTTCTTTGCCACTACAAGAGGCGTTCCTCCCTGTGTTGCAATTTCTTTTACAATCTCTTCACATTCCGTTGAATATCTTCCACCTGCTTGAGTGACATAATCCTTGATAGCATCTGCGGCTCCTTTTCTGATTTCATTTCCTTCATAGTCTACACCGCTCATTCGGGTCACTGCTGTAAATGGAATGAATGTCATTCCTGTATCCTGCAATTTCCGCTCTCGTATACCAAACTGTTCCTTTGCCAATACCACGACACTTCTACCCTCCGGGGTTTCATCTGCAAGAGATGCCAACTGTGCTGCGTCTGCCAGTTCTCTGCTGTCATTTCCGTCTACCGGAATAAACTGATATGCCTGTCTGTTTCCTAAGGTAATGGTACCTGTCTTATCCAACATCAATATATCTACATCACCAGCTGCCTCAATGGCACGACCGCTCATGGCAAGCACATTTGCCTGATTTAATCTGCTCATGCCTGCAATACCGATAGCTGATAATAAAGCTCCTATGGTTGTAGGTGAAAGGCATACTAAAAGTGCCACTAAAGTTGTAATAGAGGTTGGATTTTCAATTCCCGCCTGCTTTGCTGAAAAGATTGAGTAAGTATATAAGGACATAGTTACCAAAATAAAGATAATGGAGAGAGCTACCAAAAAAATCTGTAATGCAATCTCATTTGGTGTCTTTTTTCTTGCGGCACCCTCTACCATTGCTATCATCTTATCCAAAAAACTTTCTCCCGGTTCACTGGTAATCTCTACTACAATCCAATCTGACAGAACCATTGTACCTCCTGTAACAGCACTTCTATCGCCTCCGGCTTCCCGGATGACCGGAGCGGACTCTCCGGTAATGGCACTCTCGTCCACAGAGGCCGCACCCTCTATTACTTCACCATCACCCGGAATCTGTTCTCCGGCTTTTACTAAAACAATATCCCCTTTTTTCAAGGTATGAGAAGCAACAAAGCATTCCTTATCCTTATCCTTGTCCTGCAAATCCGATATCTTTCTTGCCTGCACATCTCTTTTTGCTGCCCGCAGAGAATCTGCCTGTGCCTTTCCTCTTCCCTCTGCAATTGCTTCGGCAAAATTGGCAAACAATACCGTAAACCATAAAATAATGGCAATCGCAAATGTATATCCGCTGGCTGCATCTTTTATACCAAATAGTGAAAGAATCCAAAGTCCTGTGGTTAAGATGGCAGATATGTATACCAATAACATAACCGGGTTTTTCACTTGAATATCCGGTCTTAACTTTAAAAATGAATCTTTTACGGCTCTGCCGAACATCTTCTTATTTGCAAAGCCTTTCTTTTCATTCTGGCTCATCTTTTTACACCTCCTAGACTAGCTACTAAAATATTCTGCAAGTGGTCCCAGCGAAAGTGCCGGGAAAAAGCTCAAAGCACCTATCAGTAAAACAATCAATATCAGTAAAAATACAAACATACCGTTTGATGTTGATAATGTTCCGGCTGTTTTTGCAATTTTTTTCTTGTTTGCCAGAGAACCTGCAATTGCCAGAGTTCCGATAATTGGCAAAAATCTTGCAAACAACATTACAATTCCAAGTGTTACATTTAAAAATACAGTATTTGCATTAAACCCTGCAAAAGCAGAACCATTATTACCGCCACAGGAAGAATATGCATACATCAATTCTGAAAGACCATGTGCTCCGGTATTATTCAGGCTATCCGCCACACTAGGTACTGCTGCTGCGATACCGCTTCCTACCAGAATTGCTATCGGGGTTGCCAAGCATACCAGCACAGACCATTTCATCTCATAAGGCTCTATCTTTTTACCCAAAAATTCCGGTGTACGTCCTACCATCAAGCCTGCTATGAATACGGTTAGAATAGCAAACGCCAACATTCCGTACAGACCACATCCGGTACCTCCAAAAACTACTTCACCAAGCTGCATTAAAAGCATTGGTATCATACCGCCAATCGGGGTATAACTGTCATGCATAGAGTTTACTGAACCATTAGATGCGGCTGTTGTAAAGGTGGCCCATGTGGCAGAAGTTGCAATTCCAAAACGGGTTTCCTTTCCTTCCATATTTCCGCCTGCCTGATTTACTGTGGAAATATCTACGGTTCCATTCTGTGCAAGCTGCGGTGTAGCTTTCTGCTCGTTCACTCCCACGATAGCCATAGAAAGAACCAGACAGATAAACATCGCTACAAAAATAGCCTTGCCTTGTTTCTTATCCTTAATTCCTTGTCCAAAGGTAAAGCACAATGCTGCCGGAATTAACAGAATGGAAATCATCTCCATTAAGTTTGTAAAAGCATTTGGATTTTCCAATGGATGGGCAGAGTTTACACCCATATATCCACCACCATTGGTTCCGCTTTGTTTGATTGCTACCTGACTGGCTGCCGGTCCCATTGGAACAAACTCTGTTGTAACAATTTCTACTCCTTCTACGGTTTCTCCATCTGATATGTAATGACCTCTTGTCAAGTACAAATTAACAGAAATCACCACAAAAAA
>CATWDJ010000016.1:0-39194 GCA_958349535.1 uncultured Lachnospiraceae bacterium | reverse complement strand
ACAGCAAGAATAACATTCTTGCACAGGCAGGTCAGTCTATGTTAGCACAGGCAAACCAGGCTACACAGGGTGTATTATCATTACTTGGCTAATCAAGAAGTCAAGAAAGGGATTGGCAGTCGTCAATCCCTTTTTTCATAAAAAGTCAGCGAGGAAAGCTATGAGAGAAAAACAAGAAGTTTTAAAGAAAGCAATTGAAAACTTAGATATTGTATGTGAGAAAATCAAAACAAAAGAAAACTATATGCAGGAAATGCCGAAATGTGTAGAGGCAGTCAATGGAGCAGTTATGATGCTTTTGGCAGAAGAGAATAGCAATCAGGAATATATTGTACAGTTATTGGAAGATATGATGTATGGAATGACACAGCAGGATGAAGTGTTTTTGTTGGATGTCATGCGTTTTGGATTGAAAACCGGGTTGGAAGCATGTTATCATCAATTTGAAAATTAATCGCCGGAGGGGCATTTATGAATAAAGAAATATACGAAAAAAACATAGAAAGTATTCGGAAAAAATATGAAAGCTGGGCAGATTTTATAGAAGAGGGAAAGTATAAAAAAAGTCCTTTCATTTATGTAGATACTGATAAAAGCATAGACGGACAGACGATTTTCCGGGTTTCCAATGATGGAAAACTGTTTTACCTCAATGGAAAATATAATCCGTCCTATGACGGAGAAGACTGGTTGGAGCAGCAGGGACAGATTGAAGATTTTGCCACGGTGGTTATCGTGGGGATTCATGATGCCATCCATATCCGAAACATTTTAAAGAATGTAAAGAAAACAACCAATATCTTAATCTATGAGCCATCCATAGAAATCTTTGTAAAAGCATTGGAAGAAGTGGACTTATCCTTTTTGTTTGAAGAGGATGTTCCCATAGGAATTCTCGTAGATCAGATTAATGATAAAGAGAAAAAAATATTTTTGCAGAGAATGATTACCTATGACAGCATGACAATGCTAAAAGTCTATATTTCAGGAAATTATGAGAAGCTGTTTACAGAAAAAGTAGAAGCTTTTGTGGAAGATATCAGAAAGCGGGTCATGGATACCATAAAGAACTGGAATACCATTGTTCGGTATACCAATGTCAATGCTGTTAATATATTTAACAACTGTAAATATATGTATGATGGGTATAGTATTTATTCCTTATATCATATGCTGCCGCCGGAGGTACCGACGATTGTAGTATCCGCAGGTCCATCCTTAAATAAAAACATTCAGGATTTGAAAGCAGCGGTGGGAAAGGCGAATATTATTGCCACAGATACGGCTATGAAGCCTCTTTTAAATGCAGGGATTATTCCAAACTTTTTTGTGGTGGTGGATGGATTAAAGCCGGGGGATTTGTTCCGGCATAAGGATATTTCCAAGGTCCCTATGGTAACCATGAATGCCATTTCTGTAGAACCGATGAAAATTCATAAAGGAAAAAAATTTTTCTATGCCAGTGATTCTGAATTGGAAACTGAAATTATGACAAGGGCAATCCAAAAAGACAAAAAATCCATGGGAATGCCAAGTCTTGCCAGCGGCGGTTCAGTTGCAACCTCTGCTTACTCCCTTGGAATCTATATGGGTTCTAAAACCATCATTCTGGTGGGACAGGATCTTGCCATGACCGGGAATAAAACCCATGCAGACGGTACCTTCAAGGAAAAAATGGATACCATTGACATAAACAGCGGTGAATATTTTGAGGTAGAATCCGTGGATGGCGGAAAGGTTTTGACCAGAATGGACTTTAAGCTGTATCTGGATTGGTTTGAGGAGCAGATTAAGGAACAGAGCCAGATACGTGTGATAGATGCCACAGAGGGTGGTGCGAAAATTCATGGCTCTGAAATCATGACCTTAAAAGAGGCGATTGAAAAGGAGTGTAAAAAGGAATTTAATGTCCGTTACCGGGTTTCCAGACGACCACAAATGCTGGGAGAAGTGGGAAAGGAAGAGATGTTAAAAATCTTAGAAGGCTTGCCTGGTAAACTGATAGAGGTTAAGAAAAAGGCGGCAGCCGGTGTTCGCCAGTATGAACGGTTAGAAAAGCTTTCCAAAAAGAATCAATATACCGAAAAGGAATTGGAGAAACTTTTAAAACAGATTGGAAAAACCAATAAATATATAGAGGAAGATTACATGGCAGGCATTGTAATCGACAGTTTAAAGGGAATGGAATATACCCTCCGACCGAGCATTTATCGGACAAAAGAAGATTCACAGGAAGAAATGCATGACATTGCACAAAACGGAAAGGTTATGCTTCAGGCAGTGGGGTATGCGGCAGAAGAAATATTGCAGTTAGTAGAAGAAAAAGTAATTCCTTTTACAGAAAAACAACGGCAGAGAAACGCAAAAAAGGCAGGGAAAAAGTAAATGGCAAAAACATATGAATTGGAGATACAGGCACAACCAAGTGTATATGAACCAAAAGAAAGAACCATGATGATGTATTTTGCGGAGCCGGAGGACGGAGTGAATGCTGATACGGGAATTCTTTTATTACTGGCAGGTTATGGCGGCAATGCAAAATCCCGTGTTTTTGAAAAAATGAGAACGGCTTTTGCAGATGCTTATAATCTGTTGACCGTACAATGCGATTATTTCGGTTACGAATATATGCAGAATAATATCCCTACTGAAATTTCATCGGAGGAGCTGCAAAAAAAGCTTTCTCCGGCAGAATTAGAATTATTGCAAAAGGATTATGAGAAATATCAGCATATTTTAAGGGGAAAGGTATTCCAACAGAAGGTGGATTTAAAAGAGACAAAAAGTTCCTTTAATGATATGAGCTGGATGCAGGCAATGGACAATCTGCGGGCAATGAAGGTGTTATTGGATATTGTAAGGGATAATCAATATCAAATCAATGAAAACCGGATATATGCTTATGGATTTTCCCATGGTGCATATCTGGCATACTTTTGTAATGCCCTTTCTCCGGGACTATTTACAGCCATCGTAGAAAACAGCAGCTACTTGTCGCCTTATTATTTAGATAAAACAAGGATATTTACAGTATCAGAAGAGGGAATACTGGTGAATCAGTTGTACACCTATCAGGCGGCAAAGTTTCTGGAAGACGTGGAATTGTTGTATTTGCCAAAACTATATGCTCAATTTGAAAATCAGGCAGATATTATCTGTTATGCGGGAGAAACCGATTATATGACTGCATTGGAGGATAAGAAGTCTTTCCTAAATCAAGTGGAACACAGTAAGGTGGAGACCATTACAGAATCCCGGATAGATATGGTGCGTTTCAAAAGTACAGACCATGGTCTGGGAGCTGATTTTATAGAATTATTCCATTTGGCATATAAGACGCATTTGGAGCCAAAGGAAATCCAGCGGAAAAAGAAACGAAAAAAAGAAAACCATGAAATTACCTATCAGAACATTTCCTATGATTCGACAAAGTTTCATTATGAGGTTCGATGGGAAGAGGGTATGCCGGTTTTATATCGGGAAAAGAAGGATTAAGGGAAAATACAGATGCAGGATTTAATTATGATAGGCTCCGGTGGCTGCATGAAGGAGCTACTTTATCAGATTGAAAATTTAAATAAAGAGATACCCACATGGAGGGTGCTGGGATATGTGGATAAAGCACCGGGGAACGTGACAGACTGTGCATATCTGGGAGACGATGACTGGCTTTTACAATATAAAAAGCAGGCAGCAGTCTGTGTTAGTGTTCAGGAACCGGGATTGCGTAAGAAATTGGCAGAGTTATATCATAAAAATATCCATTTGACCTTTCCGGTAATTTCTATGGGAAAAACAGAAATTGCAGATTCTGTAAAAGTGGGAGAAGGGACGATTTTCTGTGAGCATGTGAAGGTGACAAATGATGGAAAAATAGGAGCCTTTGGATTTTTTAATATAGGAGCACAGATTCATCATGAAGCAGAAATAGAAGACTATGTAAGTATGGCACCTAACAGTACCTTAGCAGGAAATGTGACAATCAAAGAGGGTGCATATCTGGGAATGGGCAGCATCGTAATACAGGGAAAGACGGTAGGAATGGAAGCCGTAATCGGAGCAGGTGCAGTGGTAACAGAGGATATTCCTCAAAAGGTAACAGCCGTAGGAGTTCCGGCAAAAGTAATAAAGAGGTGAGCAGATGGGAGCAATGATTATTGCAGAAGCAGGGGTAAATCATAACGGAGATATATTGCTGGCAAAAAAAATGATTGAGGCGGCAAAGGAGGCAGGAGCGGATTATATCAAGTTTCAGACCTTTATCCCTCAGGATATGGTGGCAGGCAATGCCCAAAAAGCAGATTATCAGAAAGAGTCCACAGTTGCAGAGGAAAGCCAGCAGGATATGTTGAAAAAGCTGGCGTTAACCTTTGATGAGTTTAAAGAATTAAAGGAATACTGTGAAGACACCGGTATCGGCTTTCTCTCAACACCTTTTGACTTTAAAAGTATTGAATTTTTACAGGGATTGGATTTGGATTTTTGGAAAGTGCCTTCCGGCGAAATTACCAATCTTCCATATCTGAAAAAGCTGGCAAAGACAGGAAAACCAATGGTGCTTTCCACCGGAATGTGTACGTTGCAGGAGGTCAGTGATGCTCTTAAGATTTTGTATGAGGAAGGAATTTCCAAGGAAAATATTACGTTACTGCAATGCAATACAGAATATCCTACTCCCTATAAAGACGTAAATTTAAAGGCAATGAAGAAAATGTCTGAGGCATTTGAAGTAAAGACCGGATATTCCGACCACACCAAAGGCATAGAGATTCCTTTGGCAGCAGTTGCTATGGGAGCGGTGGTTATTGAAAAACATTTTACGCTGGACCGTGGAATGGAAGGACCGGATCACAAGGCAAGCTTAGAGCCGCAGGAATTAAAGGATATGATTACCGGTATCCGTCATATTGAAGAGGCCATGGGCAATGGAGAAAAAAAACCAACGGAATCAGAGAAAAAAAATATAGCTGTGGCAAGAAAAAGTATTGTGGCGGATGAAATCATTCAAAAAGGAGAGCTTTTTACGGAGGATAAGCTGACGGTAAAAAGACCGGGGGATGGAATTTCTCCTATGAAGTGGTATGATGTAATCGGAAAAACCGCAGACCGGAATTATGAAAAGGATGAGAAAATTACAGGAGAGTTTTAATGAAAAAGATAGCGATTGTAACCGCTACAAGAGCAGAATATGGAATTTTAAGTCCGTTGATAAAACGGTGCAGAAGGGAAACAGATTTTGAGACAAAGCTGGTGGTAACAGGAACCCATCTGTCGGAACGCTATGGAAAAACCATATCTGAAATAGAGGAGGACGGAGTGGCTGTAGATGCGGTCATTCCGATTTTGGATGAAAGAGAGGGAGCCGTTGGAGTATCCGGGACGATAGCCAATGCTCTCTGTGCATTTACAGATTATTTTTTGCAGGAGCAGATAGATTTACTGGTAATATTGGGAGACCGGACAGAGTTACTGGGAATCTGTACGGCTGCCATGAATACCGGTGTACCTATCGCTCATCTTCATGGAGGGGAATTGACAGAGGGAGCGGTGGATGATGCGGTACGTCATGCCGTAACAAAGATGAGCTACCTGCATTTTCCCACCACGGAAATCTATCGAAAGAGAATTATCCAGATGGGTGAAGAACCGGAACGGGTATTTCAGGTAGGTGCGTTGGGAATTGAAAATGTTTTAAAAACGGAAAAGATGAGTAAGGAGCAGTTGTCGGAATCTGTAGGCTTTGATTTTACAAAGCCATATGTATTGATTACTTATCATCCGGTAACTATGGGAAAAACTCCGGTGGAGCAGCAGATGAAGTGGCTGTTTGAGGCCATGGAGGAAAAAAGGGAATATCAATATCTGATTACGAAGGCAAACGCAGATATCGGCGGTGCAAAAATCAATGATATATTGGAAGACTATGCAGAGGGAAAAGATACTGTGAAGGTGGTTTCTTCTTTGGGGATGAAGCGGTATCTCAGTGCGGTGGTACATAGTGAATTTGTGTTGGGCAACTCCTCCAGCGGAGTCATTGAGGTGCCGGCTTTGGGAGTGCCTACGGTAAATATCGGAACCAGACAGCAGGGAAGGATTTTGCCGGATACGGTGGTTTCCTGTGGAGAAGATACAGCGTCGATTCTGGCAGCAATGGAACAGGCAGAAAAGAGGAAGGGACTTTCTTCGGATCAAACCTTTGGAGACGGTAAGACTTCAGAACGGATAACAGAGATTATAAAAAAATTTTTGGCACAAAAGGAAATCAGGCAGAAGAGGTTTTATGATGTATAGAATATTAATCGTAGAAGATGATGAGATTATAGCCAGAAGTATTCAGGAACATTTGCAGGCATGGAATTACGAAGTGTACCGGATTCAGGATTTTTCACAGGTCATGGCAGAGTTTGCAGCAGTCCAGCCCCAGTTGGTGCTGATGGACATTACCCTGCCCTTTTTCAATGGGTATCACTGGTGCAGTGAAATCCGCAAGGTTTCTCAGGTGCCGGTGGTGTTTCTTTCCTCTGCTTCGGATAATATGAATATTGTTATGGCGGTAAATATGGGAGCGGATGATTTTATCGCAAAGCCTTTTGATATGGATGTTCTTACGGTAAAGATTCAAGCTTTACTGCGGAGAAGTTATGATTTTGCAGGAACCAGCAGTATTTTAGAGCATAAAGGGGTCATGCTGAATATCACGGAGGCAACGCTTACATATCAGGAGGAAAAAATAGAACTGACTAAAAATGATTTAAAGATTTTGCAGGTTCTGATGGAAAATAAAGAAAAAGTAGTATCCCGGGATACGCTGATGACAAAGCTTTGGGAAAGTGATGATTATGTGGACGAAAATACCCTTTCCGTCAATGTGAACCGTCTGCGGAAAAAGCTGGAGTCCATAGGGATAGAGGAGTTTATTATTACGAAGAAAGGAATCGGTTATCGTCTGGGATGAAAGTTTTTATCTACTATATAAAACGGAATATAGGCTGGATAGCCGCAACCTTGCTGACTCTGTTTGCCATGTGCATCATTATGGAGTTAAACGGTGTGGCTTTTTCTGAATGGATTTATGGCGGAGTAATCTGCCTTTTTTTGGTGCTTGTTATCGGCGGTATTGATTTTTTCCGCTATTATAACAGACACCGGGAGCTTATAAAAATGCAGAAGGTGATTAAGATATCGGTGGATGCCTTGAGTATGCCGGGAGACCAGATAGAGGAAGATTACCAGACGTTGCTTCAACTGGTACATGAGGATAAAGTAAAGGCGGTCAATGATTTGGAAAACCGCAGAAAGGATTTGATGGAGTATTATACCATGTGGGTGCATCAGATTAAGACCCCCATTGCCGCCATGCAGCTTTTATTGCAATCGGAGGATACACCAAAAAACCGAGAAGCAGCGGAGGAGCTGTTCCGCATAGAGCAATATGTAAAAATGGCGTTACAGTACACCCGTCTGGATTCGGAGACAACGGATTTTCTGATTCAAAGATACAATCTGGATGACATTGTGCGGGAGGCAGTTCGCTGTTATGCGAGAATGTTTATTCGGAAAAAAATTTCCCTGAATTATCAGCCTTTGCAGGTGCAGGTTTTAACGGATGAAAAATGGCTGGAGTTTGTGATAGAACAGGTGCTTTCCAATGCAGTAAAATACACCCCGAAGGGGAGCGTATCTATTTGTATGGAGGGCAGCAGTACCCTTGTGATTGAAGATACGGGAATCGGAATCCGTAAGGAGGATTTACCACGGGTCTGTGAAAAGGGCTATACCGGCTATAACGGACATACAGATAAACGTTCCACCGGAATCGGGTTGTATCTAAGCAAGCGGATTTTGGAAAAGCTGTCTCACACCATTGAAATTGAATCAGAGATGGGCGTGGGAACCCGGGTAAAAATTGGGTTGATTACGAAGGAGAAAATACATGAATAACCGTTGACAACTATCAATTGATAGTATATCCTAAAAGTAGAAAATATGAAAGGGGAGAGAGTTATAAAACTGACACCTATACGTTCAGAAAAGAAAATGGTAGAAGATTTTTTGATAGAATTACATGAGATTCTGCATAATCCCAAGTTCCATATAGATACAGATTTTATTTTTATCTGTAAGAAGAAAGCATCTGAGTCGGAAGAGTATTCCACACCATATACAATGATGGAGTTAGAGTTTGATACTTCGGATGTTCTACAGGTTTTGGACACATTAACGATAGAGGATTATTCGGAATCTTTATTATATAAAACTTAAAATTAGAAAGGCAGAATCGGGAATGATAGTGTGTGTCATTTCATTATGCCCGCCATAAAATGACTTATCCATATAGGTAATATGAGGAGGAAAGGAAATGTCGAAGGATATTTTAATCAAAAAAGTAAAAATGACTTGCCCGTTGTGTGATAAGGAACATGAAGTGGAAGAGAGAAAACGGGAAGCAACGATAACCATAAAAGGAAAAAAGATTTCCTATGAAGAAATATATTATTTTTGTGAAAACAGTGAAGAAGAGGAAAATGAGTTCGTACCGGGCAAAATAAATGACAAAAATCTGTTAAATGCCAGAAATGCATATCGAAAGGATATGGGTCTGTTGACATCTGATGAAATAGCAGAAATCCGGAAAAATTATGGACTTTCCCAGAGCGATTTTTCAAATTTGCTGGGGTGGGGCGAGGTTACGGTTACGCGATATGAAAGTAAGAGTATTCAAGATGAAGCCTATGATAATATGATGAGAATTGTACGGGACAATCCTATGGAGGCGTATCATTTTCTTCAAAAAAATAAAGATAGATTTACGGAAGAAAAGTATTCTGTTATCAAGAAGAGAATTGTTGAAAATATTAACAGCTATGGGAAGGAGTATCTAAAACGGCAGAGTTTGGAAAGTACTTACATTATGTATCAAGAACCATGCGAGGAAAATGGGTTTCAGCAGTTGGATATAGATAAGATTGAAAGCATGATTTCCTATTTTGCAAAACAGATACCGGGATTATATAAAGTACTGTTGATGAAATTACTTTGGTATGCAGATGCACAAAGTTATAAACAGTATGGGAGAGCCATTACCGGTCTGGTATACCGCCATCAAGGAATGGGAGCGTTACCAATCGGTCATTACAAGCTGTTGGATTTGGAAAATGTCATTGTTGTGGAGGAAGAAGGACACGAAACAAATAGTGTGATGTACCATATCATGCCAAATAAAAAATTAGATATGAAAAGATTTTCTCAGCAGGAAATGGATGTAATAAACGGGGTAGTGAAAAAGTTTAAGAATTATACCGGAACAAAAATAGCGGAATACATGCATCAGGAAAAGGCTTATCTGAATACAGAAGATAAAGAGATTATTTCTTTTAAATGGGCAAAGGAGTTGAGGGAGTTTTAGAAAAATGTTTAAATGAAATACAAAATACTAAAAAAGCGGAAAAACATTGGAGAGAATGTATATTGAATAATAATGTATCTTATAAGGATATGGTTCAATGTGTTTATTATGGAGGAAAAGATTTTGAACACATATTTTTGTCAAATGATAAATATAAAGAAATTATCTTAGATAATGAGAAAAAATAAATCTTAACATATAACACCCAATCTTACAAAACTGTAAGATACGCCGGGAAAATGTAAGCCAAAGAAATGGCAGACATTTTCCCTTTTTGTTATACTGACCGTAGAAAATAAAACAGACGCGTCATATATCAAACAGGAGGCTATCATGGCAATATTAGAAGTAAACAATTTAAAGAAAATTTATACCACAAGATTCTCAGGCAATCAGGTGCAGGCACTTTCCAATCTGAGCTTTTCCGTGGAGGAAGGAGAATATGTGGCAATCATGGGAGAATCCGGTTCGGGAAAAACGACGCTTTTGAATATTCTGGCGTCCTTGGATAAGCCAACCAGCGGAGAGGTTCTCTTAAACGGTAAAAATATTGTAGATATCAAGGAAAAAGAAATTTCAGCTTTCCGAAGAGAAAATCTGGGTTTTGTATTTCAGGATTTTAATCTGTTGGATAACTTTTTCTTAAAGGATAACATCTTTCTTCCGCTGGTGCTGTCGGGAATGGAATATCCTGAAATGGAGAAACGTATCCGTCCCATTGCTGCAAAGCTGGGAATACAGGAGCTTTTGGAGAAGTATCCGTATGAGGTTTCCGGCGGACAAAAGCAGAGAGCAGCAGTGGCAAGGGCATTGATTAACCGTCCTCAGTTGATACTGGCGGATGAGCCTACCGGAGCTTTGGACTCCAAGGCGGCAGACGGGTTGCTGCATCTGTTCAATGAGATTAACGAGGATGGACAGACGATTCTGATGGTAACTCACAGTACCAAGGCGGCAAGCCATGCAAAAAGGGTTCTTTTTATCAAAGACGGAGAAGTATTCCATCAGCTGTATCGTGGAAATATGAGCAATGAAGAGCTTTATGTAAAAATTTCCGACACCCTGACCATGTTGACGACAGGTGGTGAGAACCATGAGTAAAGGACTTTTTTCAAAACTGGCAGTTACGAATATCAAAAATAATAAACAGTTTTATGTACCGTATCTTTTGACGGGAATCCTGACAGTGGGAATGTTTTATATTATGTGTGCTCTTGCCGGAAATAAAGGTATTGAGCATATGTCAGGTGCCAGAGATTTGCAGATGATTTTAAATCTGGGTATAGGTGTTATCGGTATTTTCTCTGTGATTTTCCTTTTCTATACCAACAGCTTTATTATAAAGCGGAGAAAAAAAGAACTGGGCATTTACAGTATTCTCGGTATGGAGAAAAAACATATTGCAGGAATCCTTTTTCGGGAAACCCTATTTACCATGTTGATTTCTGTAGGCGGCGGATTAGTAACGGGAATCGTCTTTAATAAGCTGCTGACCATGCTTCTGTGTGCCATGATGAAGTTTGAAACACAGATTAAGTTTTATGTTTCCACATCGGGAATCCTATGGACGGCAATTTTGTTTGTGGGAATTTATCTGCTGACCTATATTTATGATTTATTACAGATAAAACTGGCAAATCCTATTGAACTTTTGCAGGGAGGACATACGGGAGAGAAAGAGCCAAAGACAAAAGCCATCATGGCAATCTTAGGAGTTATCTGTCTGGGTGCAGGCTATTATATTGCTATTACTACCAAAAATCCATTGCAGGCACTGACGTTGTTTTTTGTAGCAGTTATCCTTGTCATCGTGGGAACCTATCTGTTGTTTACCGCAGGCAGCATTGCTTTATTAAAAATATTGCGGAAAAATAAACGCTATTATTATCAGACAAAACATTTCACATCGGTGTCCGGCATGATTTACCGAATGAAACAGAATGCAGTGGGATTGTCCAATATCTGTATTTTATCCACTATGGTATTGGTTGTGGTATCCACCACGGTCAGCCTGTATGTGGGAGTGAATGATGTATTAAAACAGCGTTTTCCAAGGGATATTTCTATCTATGGTTATTATGAAGGAACGGAGGTGCCGGAAGAAAACAGTATCGTTCCGGTAGTGGAGCAGGCAGTAAAAGAAAGCGGCAGAAAGATGCGGAATCAGGTGTCCTATCTGGAGTTAGATTTTGCGGCTTTACGAAAAGGAGATGCCTATGTCATGGATGCAAAAGACCCATCCGTATTGGCTATGGAGGATATGACAACCTTCAGTATCCTTACCAGAGAGGGGTGTGAAAAGCGGTATGATGTAAAAATCCCGGAGCTGGCGGATAATGAGATTGTGTTGATTACCTTTGACGATACAAAGATGGAGAAATTGGTATTAAATGACAGAAGCTTTACCGTAACGGATATTAAAAAATTTGAAAAGGATGCGGATACATCCGCTATGCTGGATGTGGTAGAGAATTTCTATTATGTTATTGTAAATGATGTGGAAGATATGGAACGAATCTGCCAACTTCAAAATGAGGCCTATGCTCAGGCAGGAAGTGCCATTACCTATAATTATCAATTAGACATTGATGGAACAAAGGAAGAAAAAGAAGAATGTTTCCAGAAAATACAGGAAAACATTAACCAGATTACAGACCCGGCAATCAGCCATATTTATTGTGAGGGAAGGGAATCCAGCAGAGATGAATTTTATCATTTGTATGGCGGCTTTTTATTCTTGGGATTATTCTTAGGAGCCATGTTTTTAATGATAACCGTGCTGATTATTTTCTACAAACAGATTTCCGAGGGCTATGATGACAGAGAACGGTTTGCCATTATGGAAAAGGTAGGAATGAGCAATGTGGAAGTAAAAGCCACCATACGTTCCCAGATATTGATGGTATTCTTTTGTCCGATATTGATGGCAGCTATTCATGTGGCGGCGGCATTCCCAATGATAAAGCGTCTGCTGGTACTGTTTAATTTATCCAATACCACTTTGTTTGCAGGCTGTATGATAGGCACGATATTGGTGTTTGCATTAATTTATCTTCTAGTATTTTTGCAGACACAAAAGACCTATTACCGGATTGTGGGAGAACAGGTAAATTCTTGACAAACAAGACATTTTATGATATTCTCGGGGCATAATATTGTAAACACCGTGAAAAAGAGAGTACATTTAGGGACCTGTTACAGAGAATCTTCCCAACCATAGGTTGTGCTGCGAGGAAGAACAGAGAAGCAGATGGAACATGGCTTTGGAGTGGCATGACTGAACAGAGATGATAAGTCATGAAGGGTTCGCCCGTTACAGCGAAGAGTATTGAGAAGTACTTATTGAGATTTCTGCTGTGAAGCAGAGATAAATTGAAGTGGTAACACGGGTTATAAGCCCGTCTTCAGAAATGAAGACGGGCATTTTTAGTTACATTAATTATATAGAAAGAAGGAAAGACAAAATATGAGTAATAAGGGAAAATATTATATGACAACAGCCATTGCCTATACTTCGGGAAAACCGCATATCGGCAATACCTACGAGATTGTATTGGCAGACAGTATTGCCAGATACAAAAGATTAGAAGGTTATGATGTATTTTTCCAGACAGGAACCGATGAACATGGTCAGAAAATCGAATTAAAGGCAAATGAAGCGGGAATTACCCCGAAGGAATATGTAGATGGGGTGGCAGGAGAGGTTCGTAAAATCTGGGATTTGATGAACACTTCCTACGATAAATTCATCCGTACCACGGATGAAGACCACGAGAAACAGGTACAGAAGATTTTCAAGAAGCTTTATGACCAGGGTGACATTTATAAAGGACATTATGAAGGTCTTTACTGTACACCTTGTGAATCTTTCTTTACAGAATCCCAGTTGGTGGATGGCAAATGTCCTGACTGTGGAGCGGAAGTAGTTCCAGCACAGGAGGAGGCATATTTCTTTAAGATGAGCAAATATGCAGACCGTTTGATTGAGCATATCAATACCCATCCGGAATTTATTCAGCCGGTATCACGTAAAAATGAAATGATGAACAATTTCCTGCTTCCGGGATTACAGGATTTGTGTGTTTCCAGAACTTCTTTCAAATGGGGAATACCGGTGGATTTTGATGACAAACATGTGGTTTATGTTTGGTTGGATGCTTTAACCAACTATATCACAGGAATCGGATATGACTGTGACGGCAATTCTACAGAGCAGTTTAAAAAGGACTGGCCGGCAGACCTGCACTTGATAGGAAAGGACATCATCCGTTTCCATACCATTTACTGGCCGATTTTCTTAATGGCATTGGATTTACCGCTGCCAAAACAGATTTTTGGTCATCCGTGGTTATTGCAGGGCGAAGGCAAGATGAGTAAGTCCAAGGGAAACGTCCTCTATGCAGATGAGCTGGTGGATTTCTTTGGAGTAGATGCGGTACGTTATTTTGTACTTCATGAGATGCCGTTTGAAAATGATGGTGTGATTTCATGGGAGCTTTTGGTGGAACGTATCAATTCCGATTTGGCAAACACTTTAGGAAATCTGGTAAACCGTACCATTTCCATGAGCAATAAATATTTTGACGGTGTGGTAAGTAACAAGAATGTCTGTGAAGATGTGGATACGGACTTAAAAGAGGTAGTAACCACCACCGTAGACCGTGTAAGTGCAAAGATGGAGGAGCTTCGTGTGGCAGATGCCATAACAGAGATATTCGCACTCTTCAAACGCTGCAACAAATATATCGATGAGACCATGCCGTGGGCATTGGCAAAGGAAGAGGATAAAAAAGACCGTCTGGCAACCGTTCTTTACAATCTGGTAGAGAGTATCAGCATCGGAGCCACCATGTTGGAGAGCTTTCTGCCGGAGACAGCAGGGAAAATTTTTGCTCAGTTAAATGCAAAGAAAAGAGGGTTTGAACAGTTGTCTACCTTTGGCTTATATGAAAGCGGAACGAAAGTGACGGAGAAGCCGGAGATTCTTTTTGCCCGTTTGGATATAGAAGAAGTGTTGAAGAAAGTGGAAGAGCTTCATCCTGCAAAGGAAGAAGCAACAGAAACTTTCTCAGAACCGGAAATTGATATTGAACCAAAGGAAGAAATCACCTACGATGATTTTATGAAGATGCAATTTCAGGTAGGCGAAATCATTGCCTGTGAAGAGGTGCCGAAATCTAAGAAATTGCTTTGTTCTAAGGTGCGTATCGGAAGTGAAGTAAAACAGATTGTTTCCGGTATCAAAAAGCATTACACGGCAGAAGAGATGGTAGGAAAAAAAGTAATGGTACTGGTTAATTTAAAACCGGCAAAGCTGGCAGGTATCCTGTCAGAAGGAATGTTACTGTGTGCAGAAGATGAAAACGGAGAATTAGCTCTGATGATACCGGAGAAGAAAATGCCAAGCGGAGCGGAAATCTGTTAAAAAATTTGAGGTAAAGCCTATGAATCTTTCCAATTATTCAGAGGAAACCCAGACATTGGTTTCCGAAATAATCAAGGAGCGTTACAATGACCAAACCGGAGTTATGAAAAAATGTGAGCGGTTGAAACAGTATGCAAAAGAGCAGCAGGATAATTACCTGCTGGGCATTGCATATTTCTATTTGGCAGAGGGCTATTATGTTCAAGATAATTATGAAACATTTAATGAATATCTGACAGAGGGAATGAGAATCCAGTTACAGGAAGAACAATGGGAGCTTTTAGCAAGATCCTATAATCTTCTGGGTATAAAAACAGACATGGAGGGAAGTGGTGTAAGTGCTTTGGACTATTACCTGATAGGTCTGAATTATACGCTGGAATACGATTTGCCATATGAGAGATCTTTAATATATGGAAATATAGGAGCCCTCTATGAGGGTCAGAATGAGTATGAAAAAGCCAGATACTATTACGAAAAATGTGTTGAAGACTTGGCGAACCACGTGGAAGATCCCTTTGAAAAAGAAAATTTAATGTTGGTTCTGTTGTCACGTGGAAGATGTTCTCTTTATTTGAATGATATTTCAGATACAAAAAAATGTAAAGAACAGTTTGAAAACATAGAGGATGGGACAAGAAGAAAAAAGGGTAGCTATATTACTGAATTAAGTTTTTATGCCACGTATTATGATGCTTTTGGAGATATTTCTGCCAGAGACAGTTATATAGAAAAAATATATAAAGAGATAGAAGCTAAAAGATTTTGGGTAAGGAATTATACGGAATTGTTGGATTTCTGTAACCTTTTGCTGGAAAGTAAGAAATATGATATGTTGCAAAAGATCTTTGAGAAGATAACACCGGTGATTGGTCAGGCGGGAATCGTTTCTATGGAGAGGAAGCTGGTGCGTCTGGAGGTTCTCTATTATCGAGCTATCGGAGATAGGGAAAAATATTTGGAGGGTTGCTCCAAAATGTTTGAGATGGAGGAGCTTCAACAGGAAGAACTGTTGGCAGTCCGAAGAGAAGCCACAGAGCTGAGATTCAGTCTGGCAGAGGCACAGCAAAAAGAAAAAGAGATGCAGAAAGAAAAAGAAAATCTGCGGCAGAAATCTGAGACTGACGAGCTGACCGGACTTTCCAATCGTTATAAGATGAATTCTCATGGTGAGAAGCTGATGAAAAAATCTGTGAAATTTGAGCAGCGTCTGGGTGTCTGTATGCTGGACATCGATTATTTTAAAGAATACAACGATACCTATGGTCACCAAAAGGGTGATGAGTGTATTAAGAAGATAGGAAAGCTGTTAAAAAAGGAAATCAAAAGCGTGAAAAATACATTTTGTGCCCGCTATGGAGGAGATGAATTTGTCATTTTTTATCAAAATAAAAGTGACGAAGAAATTCATCGGATTGCGGCAAGATTAAAGAAACGGGTACAGGACTTGAAGATTCAGCATGACGCCTCAGAGATAAACTCTGTGGTAAGCATTTCTCAGGGAATTTATAATCGGGTTCCTTCGGAAGAAGACAGCTTAGAGGATTATTTACGGATGGCAGATAAGGCACTGTACCGGGTAAAACAGAGCGGACGAAACGGAATCTGTATTAAAAATGGATAATAGAAAAACGGATACTGAAAATTTTCAGTATCCGTTTTTTAGTAAAGAATTACGCAGATGTAATCTTAGGACGTCCCTGATTTCTCTGTTTATCTGCCACCAGATAAAGTGCAAAGATGGCAACAAAGAAAAGGAACTGAATACCGATACATTTCCAGTAGAGACCCATGGAAAAGGCTTCGTCGGAGAAGCCGCTGATACGGTCTGTGATTTGAATGTACCAGTAAGCCGGCAGAAAGCGGGCAACTGCCAGAATCTGTTCGCCCAGCATATATTGAGGAACAAAGATACCGCAGAGAAAACTCATGCCCAATCCCACCACATTGGAAATCATATTTAAAGCGTTATTGCCCGGTGAGAAGGTGCTGACCAACAATGCAATCGCCATACATATCAGAAGGAATACAAAGCTGTTTAACATTAGAAGCAGACCTTCTTTTGAAAATAAGGCTTGTCGGTAGACGATTCCGGCAATTAGAATAAACAGCAGCCACACAATCAGGCAGAAGGAAACACATCCCAGACTAAGCTGTAAGGTTTTATCCGACTGACGCAGAGCGGAGCAGTTGATACGGTTTCCCAAATCTTTTTTCCGAAAGGTAATCAGAATCGGAGCAAGTCCAAGAATCAGTAAAATCAGCAGGATGTATGGCATATATTGGAAGAAATAGTACATAGTAGTACTGGATTCTCCACCTTCCTCCTCAAAAGAAACGGTGGTAACATCCTCACAGTTTTCCATAGCTGCCACAGTTTTTTCTGTTGCTTCGGAGACAGAGTTTCCGCTGGCAAGATAAATGCGGAGGGTTTTTAAATATTGTTGAATCTGCTCATCTACAAAGAACCCTGCGGCACTGTCTTTTCGTTTACTGCTTTCTACCAGATTTTCGGTGTCACCGGATAACAAAGCATCCTCAAAACCTTTTGGGATAGTCAGGACATAGCTTACCTTGTGGTAAAAGAGACTGTCCTGAATGGTTTCCCCTTCATCTTCCAAAGGAACCAAATCATGGACGGAGTCCAGATAATCGGTTAAAGCCTGACTGGTCTCTGACTGGTCCTCATCCAGAATACTGATATTCAGAGAATATGCTTTATATTGGGTATTGTTGGAATCATTTGCGGCAAAACTCATAAGAAACATGAGAACCACAAAGATACCAAAATAAATCATACAGCTAGGCAGCCGTTTTTTTGCAATTTTAAGGAATGTTTTATAGGTTTGCATATTTTTTCCTCCTTGTCAACAAAAATCCACCGATTGCAAACAGGATGGAGAGAATGAAAAGTGTAATCACGTTCCGTGTATAACGCTCCAAGCTGTCGTAGATTGCCAGCGAATAGAAGGTGTCGGTAATCAAAGCACATGGATTGATTCGATTGATAATCGGACAATAGGTTTCTACTAAAATCCGCATACCTCCTACCATCAATCCGCTTAAGAAGGAGCAGGTCATGGTAATGGACATAAAGATGGCACCTTTCATATGTTCCGACAGATTGCTGATGGAGCCGATGAAAAAACCGAAGGTCGTACCGGTCAGACATCCTGCAAACATGGAAAGAATTGCAAAAGGAAGTCTTGCGGTCAAATCAATTTTCAATATCAGCACGATATAAGCAAAAGAAATCAGAACACAGAAAAAACGAAGAATCACATTGGCGGTCAGCTCTCCTGCCAGAGTTTTCATCTTATGTACCGGGGAGATATTCTTTCTGGCTCCTAAGTCCGACAGATTTCCCTGATTATTAATAGCAATGTAACAACCCACCATACCGCAGTACATACAAACCATGGCAATCAGGTTGTAGAAGTACTGGTCATAGGTATCTACGTTGTTGCGGCTATAAGAAACTTCTTTGTTGTAAGAGGCATCTTCCTGCATAATTCCCAATACAGTTGGAAGCCGGTCAGGATGCTCTTTTAGAGTATCCATAACAGCCTGATAGTTCATCTGAAATTCTTCAATAAAAGTCTGTAAAATACTTTGATTCAATGCGGCATTGCTCATATCGGAAGATACCGTCAGAGAAATGGAATCTCCGGCATAGATAATACCGTCTACTTTTTGTTTTTCTAATAAGCTCATAGCCTGTTTTTTATCACAGTAGGTAACCTTCAGAAAACGGTCATCTCCCTCTTCGTTCAGTTGGTTTGCCACCGCCATAAAATCCTCGGACATGGAGCCTTCTTCATTTACAATGGCCACCGGGATTGCCTGATAATTTTCCTGAGAAGTCAGATTGGAAAAGGCAACCTTAAACATGGAACCCAGCAAAATAGGAAAGATGAGTACCCAGAAGAACTCTCCGCGGTTTCGCAGAAGCTGTTTTAGACTGTATTTAAATATCTGTAACATAGGTCACTCCTCCTTAATCCCGCAGTTCTTTTCCGGTCATCTCCAAAAAGACATCGTTCAGCGTCGGAAGCTCGGAGTATACTCTGCCAAAAGAAATATTTTTGGATTGCAGATGGTCCAGAATGTGAATCAGGTTGTGCTTTCCGTCGCTGCAAAGAACTGTCAGCTTGTGGTTTTCATAGGAAACATCATACACATTTTTCAGATTGCGGATGGAAAGCATATCCTCCTGAGAAAGCTCTAAAATATCAATGGAGATAATCTCTTTCTTTTTAATCATCTGTTTTAATTCGTCGGTGGTTCCGGTTGCCAGATTTTTGCCCTTGTCCATAATGGCAATACGGCTGCAGATCTGTTCCACCTCTTCCATGTAGTGTGAGGTATAGATGATGGTTGCACCCTGGCGGTTTAAATCTAAGATTCCTTCTAAGATTTTGTTACGGCTTTGAGGGTCTACGGCAACGGTAGGTTCATCTAAAATAATCAGCTTTGGTTTATGGGCAATGCCGCAGGCAATATTTAAACGTCTCAAAAGACCGCCGGAAAGCTTCTTCGGATAAAATTTTTTGTAATCTCCAAGCTCTACAAAAGCAATGGCTTCTTCTACATACTGTTTCCGAAGGGCTTTATCCTTAATATAAAGGCCGCAGAAGTAATCGATATTCTCATATACGGTTAGTTCATCAAAAACGGCAACATTTTGCATTACAACGCCAATTCTGCGTTTCAGTTCATAGCTGTCAGGTTTCATTTCTTCTCCGAATACCTCAATGCTTCCTTTGTCATAGGTAAGAAGAGAGAGAATACAGTTGATGGTGGTGGTTTTTCCGGAACCGTTTGGTCCCAAAAGTCCCAATATTTCGCCTTCTTCTATGGTCAGGTTGAAGTGGTCTACGGCTACAAGCTCCTTGTAACGTTTTACCAGATTTTCTACCTTTACAACCGGTGTACTCATTTGAATTCCTCCTTTAGTTCATTTTTCTATTTATGTATTTTCTATTTAATTCTGATTGTAGTATAATAAAACGGACGAAAAGCGGGTAGTGAATCCTGTCAGAAAAAAATATGACATTTGTCACAAATGAAAGGGTAACCTATGATAAGGATAATCGATAAAACGGTTTTATGGATTTTTGGTGTTTTGCTGGTTTTAAAGATGGATGCCGCGGTGCTTCCGGTTTTGGTGGTGTTGACGGCATTAACGATGGGAGCCTGTAATATTTATTTTTCCAATAAAAAAATTGTAGGTGGAATATTGGCAGTTTATCTGCTTCTCTGTATCGTAGAGCCGGCATTTACTTATTTCCTTCCGTTGGTGTTTTATGATAGTGCTATTTTTGGACTGTACTGGGGAGGAGCAGGTGTGCTTCTTCTGTATCCGGCAAAAGAGATGTATGGTGTATGGGAAGTCGGACTGTGGACTGTGACGGCCATGTTGTCTGTCATTATGGCTGTTAAGACAAAGCGGCTGGAAACCTTGAAAACCGATATGATTCATCTGCGGGATACCAGTACAGAGCTGAATCTGCTTATGACCCAGAGGAACCGGGAGCTGATGGAAAAACAGGATTCTGAGGTTCACGTGGCTACCCTTAGAGAGCGGAACCGGATTGCGCGGGAAATCCATGACAATGTAGGTCATATGCTTTCCCGTTCCATTTTACAGATAGGGGCATTGTCTACGGTATATAAGGAAGACCCCATACATCAGCAACTGGTCAGTGTGAATGAAACCTTAAATACGGCAATGAACAATATCCGTGAAAGCGTTCACGATTTACATGACGATTCCATTGACTTAAAGCAGGCGATACTGGAAGCTACCAAGGAAATGCGGAAGGATTATCAGGTACATTTGGAGTATGATATGGCGGAGCCCATTCCCAGAAAGGTAAAGTATTGCTTTATTGCCACGGTAAAAGAAGCCATGTCCAATATTGTAAAACACAGCAATGCAGATAAAGTGGAGATTATTCTTCGGGAACACCCAGCCTTTTATCAGCTCTGTATCGAGGACAATGGTCAGGGAGCAAAGATAAACAATACGGATACGGGAATCGGACTGGTGAACATGAAAGATAGGGTAGAGGCTTTGCATGGAACCTTACATATTAATACAGAAAAGGGATTCCGAATATTGATTAGTATTCGAAAGACGGAGGAAGAAGTATGCGAACAGTAATTGTAGATGATGATAATCTGGTGGCGATTTCCCTCAAAACCATCTTAGAGGCGGATAAAGACATTGAGGTTGTGGCAACGGGAAATGACGGAAAAGAAGCGGTGGAATTATACAGCCGGTATCAGCCGGAGGTATTGCTGATGGATATTCAAATGAAGGAAATGAGCGGGTTAGAGGCGGCAGAGCAGATATTACAAAACCATCCTCAGGCAAAGATTCTTTTTCTGACCACCTTTTCCGATGATGAATATATTGTAAAGGCATTGAATATCGGTGCCAAAGGATATATACTAAAGCAGGATTTTGAAGGGATTGTTCCTGCCATTCGGGCAGTGGAACAGGGACAAAGTGTTTTTGGCGGAGAGATTGTCAATAAGATTCCGGTTCTCATGCAGAGCAAAGAGAGTTTTGATTATGCAAAATATGAGATTAGCGAAAAGGAACAGGAGATTATTGAACAGGTGGCACTGGGAAAAAGCAACAAAGAGATTGCCAAAACCCTGTTTTTAAGCGAGGGAACGGTGAGGAACTATATCAGCTCCGTATTGGATAAGCTGTCTTTGCGGGACCGTACCCAGTTGGCGGTATTTTATTACCGGAATGTAAACGGATAGAAGAGGATAGAACATGATATTTGAAACACATGCACATTATGATGACAAGCAATTTGATACAGACAGGGAAGAACTGTTGTTATCCATGCAGGAGCATGGGATAGATAAGATTATCAATATCGGATGCGACAAGGAGACCTGTGAGGCAACTATAGAGCTGATGAATACCTATGATTTTGTATATGGAGCCATTGGGGTACATCCCAGCGATATTGCGAAACTGAACGAGGAGATATTTGCATGGATGAGGCAGCAGTTACAGCATCCCAAGGCAGTTGCCGTAGGAGAGATTGGACTGGACTATTACTGGGATAAGGAAGAAGAGGTACAGGAACGTCAAAGGTATTGGTTTCATCGACAGTTGGAGCTGGCAAAGGAGGCAGACCTGCCTTTTATCATTCATTCCAGAGATGCGGCGGCAGATACCTTGGAGATTCTGAAAAGAAATCATACGGAGAAGAGCCGTGGGGTGATTCATTGCTTTTCCTATTCTAAGGAAATGGCAAGGGAATATGTAAAGTTGGGATATGATATCGGAATCGGAGGGGTATCCACCTTTAAAAATGCCAAAAAGCTAAAAGAGGTTATTGCAGAAACCCCCATAGAGCATATCCTTTTGGAAACGGATTGTCCTTATATGGCACCGGAGCCATACCGGGGAAAGAGAAATTCTTCCCTGTATCTTCCTTATGTGGTGGAAAAAATAGCGGAGCTTAAGGATATGAAGGTAGAAGAGGTGGAAGACATTACCTATCGGAATGCTCAAAGATTGTTTGACATTGCGTAGTATGGAGACGGTCTTTCAGAAGAATTAAACAAAGAGATAACAGGAGAATATATGGCAGATTTGGGAAATCCGCAAAATACCATTGCGGTCTTACAGAAATATCAATTTAACTTTCAGAAAAAATTCGGACAAAACTTTTTGATAGATACCCATGTGCTGGATAAAATTATTGCAGCGGCGGATATTACAGAGGAAGACTTTGTGTTGGAAATCGGTCCGGGTATCGGAACCATGACACAGTATCTGTGTGAAAATGCCAGAGAGGTAACAGCCGTTGAGATTGACAAGAAGCTGATTTCGATTTTGGAAGATACTCTTGGCAGCTATGATAACGTGACGGTAATCAATGAGGATATTTTAAAAGTAGACATTGGAAAACTGGCGGAGGAGAAAAACGGAGGAAAACCCATCAAGGTGGTGGCAAACCTTCCGTATTATATCACCACACCGATTATCATGGGGCTTTTTGAAAGTCATGTGCCTATCGACAGCATCACGGTTATGGTGCAAAAAGAAGTGGCAAACCGGATGCAGGTGGGTCCGGGAACCAAGGATTACGGGGCTTTGTCTCTGGCAGTACAATATTATGCAAAGCCGGAGATTGTAGCCAATGTACCGCCTAACTGTTTTATGCCAAGACCAAAGGTAGGCTCCGCGGTTATCCGTCTGACACGCCATGAGAAAACTCCGGTGGAGGTGGAGGATGAAAAGCTGATGTTCCGTATTATTCGAGCCTCCTTTAATCAGAGAAGGAAAACCTTGGTAAACGGACTGAATAATGCACCGGACATCCCGGTTTCCAAGGAAAATATTGCAAAAGCCATTCAGGAGCTGGGAGTCAGCGAGAGTATCCGGGGAGAGGCATTGACGTTGGAACAGTTTGCAAAGCTCAGCAATCTCATGGGAAAATATCTGGGATAGAGATTAGTGAGAGGTATCGTCCGGGGACTTCCCAAATTCCAAGGCATCCTTTTGAAAACGTTTGGGGATGTTCTGGTTCTGGAGCTTTGGATTTCGCCGTGCTTCAATGGCAATACTGTCAAAAAAACCTTTCCAGAGACGTTGATATTCCAATTCGTTGGAGGAATATCTGTGGATAAAGGATTCATTTATATCGGAGGCATCTGCCAATAGGTAGGTGCTTCCTTTTTTGTGGAGAGAAGCCATCTTCCGGGACTCATCATAGATAATAAAGTTTTCCTGAGGAAGGCGGTCACAAAAATGGTCGGATACCAGAGCCAGAACATCATTTTTTGGATGGATGGTTGCAAAAAGCAGACCGTTTTCTAACTCCTGAAACCGCAAAAATCCCAGCAGATGATGTGCTTCATTGTAGGAAGAGCGGTTCAGTAGGAAAACCTGATGTACATAAGGTTCATGAAGGTAGTCCATCAGACGGCTGCCATCTGCAAGGGAAAGTTTCAGTACCACGGATTTGTAAATAGCATCTGCCTTGTTGATGGGATGTTTTTGATTCTGAGGGCGTCCGTCAGCCACAGCAGCCTGATAAATCATGGAATAGACCTCTTCACCGAAACGGGTTCGTAAGGTTCGTGCCACCTTTTCGCTCTTTTTGCTGTCGGTGGGAACTGTGATATATTCCTGAAACAGTTCATAATTTTCCTGATATTCAGACAGAGCCAGACGGATATTGGAATGTCCGTAACGGCTTTCATAGGCGGCATAGATTCCGCTGAAAATACCGTCGGGACTATCCTCGCATAAAAACGTATACATCAAAGACCTCCTTTCTGCTGTGTGGGCAGAGGTTCCTGCATATGGTAATCGTCAAAAAGTGAAAGCTGATGATAATTCATATTCCGAATCTCCTTTGGAATTTGGGTGTGGTCGGAAAGCAGATTGGAAAGAATATAGTCGGCATCCAGCTTTGTGGGATACATCATTTTGCCAGAACAGGTAATGAAGTAAAGAGCCCGTTTTAAAACCACGCCGATTTTCTTTAAATCGGAAAAATCTAAAGAGGCGTGGCGTCTGGCTTGAATAATCCGTTGGGCGGACTTGTAGCCGATACCCGGTACACGCAACAGAGTTCTATAATCTGCCTTTTGAATCTCCACCGGAAATTGTTCCATATGACGCAATGCCCAGTCGCACTTCGGGTCAATATAGACATTGAAATCGGGATGGCTTTCATCCAAAAGCTCTGCCACCTGAAAATGATAGTACCGCAGAAGCCAGTCCGCCTGATAGAGGCGGTGTTCCCGAAGAAGAGGAGGTCCTGTGGTTAGCATAGGAAGTTCGGAATTCTCATTGACGTTTACAAAAGCGGAGTAAAAGACCCGCTTTAAGGAAAATTTCTGATAGAGACTTTCCGCAACGCTCATAATCTGGTAATCGTTTTCCGGGGTGGCACCGATAATCATCTGGGTGCTTTGTCCGGCGGGAACAAACTTAGGGGCAGATTTGTAGATTGTAAGCTCCTGTTTGCTTTCGGTAATGCCGTTTTGAATCTGACGCATAGGCTTTAAAATCGTATTCCGTGATTTGTAAGGAGCCAGTTTTTTTAAAGAGTCTGCGGTGGGCAGCTCCAAATTGATACTCATGCGGTCTGCCAAAAATCCGGTCTTTTCAATGAGAACAGGGTCTGCTCCCGGAATGGCTTTTACGTGAATGTAGCCGTTAAAGTGGTATTTTGTCCGAAGAAGATAGAGGGTCTGGTAGATTAAATCCATGGTATAGTTGGGACTTACCAGAATACCGGAGCTTAAAAATAAACCTTCAATATAATTCCTGCGGTAAAATTCCATGGTAATGGTACAGACTTCCTCCGGGGTAAAAGAAGCTCTCGGCACATCATTGTTGCAGTTGTTCAAACAATAGGAGCAGTTAAAAATACATTCATTGGTAAACAGAATCTTCAGCAGGGAAACACATCTGCCGTCGGCGGAAAAGCTGTGACAGATTCCTGGTGCCAGACAATTACCCATAGATGTCCCGTTGCCGCCTCGGTCTACGCCGCTGGAGGTACAGGCAACATCATACTTTGCTGCATCGGATAATATAGTCAGTTTTTCCAAGAGGGACATTTCCATAGTCAGATTCATAGGGTTCTCCTTAGTTTTACACAATACAAACAAATGTTCTAAACACATCATAGCATGATGGTGGAGGAAAATCAAGAACAAATGTTCTGGATATAAAAAAGAAAAGTAAAAGCTTCACTTCTAAGAAAGAGGACACTTCCATATAATAAATGGAACGAAATCTTTGACAGCGGGAGGTTGCATTGAAAGAAAAAGTAAAAGTGATAATTTCTTGTGCTCTGATACTGGTGTGTCTGCCGTATTTGATTACTTATTTTTTTCAGGGAGAGAAAACCTCTGCGGCTACGGAAAAGAGTGAAGAAAGTCAGGAGATAGCAGGAATTCTGGCAGAACAGGTTCCGGTAAATATGAAGGAAGAGGTGTTAAAGGCACAGGCGGTTATGGTACGGACACAGTTGGCATTCTGTGAAAAAAACAATCAGGAAAAGCCGAAGGCGTTGTCCAAAGAAGAGATGGAGCAGTTGTGGGGACAGAAGAATTATTATGAGTTTTATGAAAAGCTGATACGTGCGGCAGAGGAAACAGAGGGACAGGTTATTACCTTTCAGGGGGATGTCATCAATCCGGCTTTTCACAAGGTAAGTGCCGGTTATACCAGAGATGGGAGTACGGTCTATAAGAACACTCCGTATTTGCTAAGCGTAAAAAGCGAAGCGGATATTTTGTCGGAGGATTATCTGAAGGTGCAGTTTTTTACCGCCAAGGAATTTATGGAGCGTCAGTCTTATCTGATACCTGCCTCCGGTATAGAAGAGAAGCCGGTTGGGGACATTGTAAAGTCTATTGAATTGCAAAGGGACGGAGCAGAATATGTAACCGCTATGAAAATCAATGGTACGGAAGTAGATGTGGATGCTTTTCTGGAAACCTTTGAATTACCATCTGCTAATTTTTTTATCAAAGAAATGGATGATAAGGTTCGGATTGTCACCAAGGGCTGTGGTCACGGCTATGGACTCAGCCAGTACGGAGCCAATGAAATGGCAAAAAAAGAAAAAACCTATGAAGAAATTCTGAAATATTATTTTTCGGGGATTAAAATAGAGAAAACGGGGAAACACTAGAATTATCAAATGTTGATAATGGATGGTGAAAAGATGAAGAAGAACAAAGAATACATCATAGCAGGTTCTCTGTTAAGTCTTGCAATCGTAGGAATGGTCTTTGCATATCAGACAGAGTCCGACAGCAAGAAAGCAAAAGAAGAAGACAAAAATCAGGTAGCTTTTCAGGAAGTGGAAGAGGACAAGGAAGAGGCAAAAGAAGAGGTAGAGGATGTGTCTAACATTCTGGCAGCAAAACAGAAAGAGCAGCAGGAGCAGGAACAAGAAGCGGAAAAGGCGGAGCAGGAACAGGAAACCGCCAATACCACACCAACGCTGCATTTTGCAGGAGAGCTGGAATGGCCTGCTAACGGAAATGTAATTATGAATTACAGCATGGACAAGACCGTATATTTTAAATCTCTGGATCAGTACCGTTACAACCCGGCAGTGGTTATCGGTGCCAATGTAAATGATGCGGTAACCTCCGCAGCAGCAGGAAAAATTCTGGAGATTAGCAATAATGAAGTAACAGGATGTACGGTAAGTGTGGATTTGGGAGATGGTTATCAGGCAATCTACGGTCAATTGAAGGAAGTGCCAAAGCAGGCTGGAAGCTATGTGGAGGCGGGAGAGGTCATCGGATATATCAGCGAGCCTACGAAATATTATTCCGAGGAAGGAAGTAATCTTTATTTTCAGTTGTTAAAGGATGGAACCCCGGTGGACCCTATGACATATTTTCAGTAAGATACCTTGAACCCCAAAAAAAAGTCTGTTATAATGGAACAGTATTGATACTCGGCGGTGGAGAAAGCACCGTCGATTTTCATTATAGGATGAAACACGTAAGACAAAAACAGAATTCTCTAAAAAAGGAGATTTAAGGGTGAATTTTCGTGAATATGAAGATTCCGTACAAAGTTTTGTAGATATTGTGTTATGTAATAGAGAGATTGATCCTGTAAAAACCTTGTATGGATGTTCCCGGCTTATGGAGTATGGGAAGAGAACAGAGGATAATAAAATATTGGGATTTGCGTATTATTACAGTGGTGAAACCTATTACCAGTTAAATGATACGGAGAATTTTTTCCAGAATATCACAACGGCATTGACGTATTTGCAGAGAATCGGCGAGTGGGAGCTGGTGGCGAGAGCCTATAATATTCTGGCAATTTCTTCTGCCGGAAGGGGAAATGCACCCTATGCACTGGACTACTATTTGAGCGGTCTTGCCTATTGCAAGGAGCATCATCTGGATATGATGGCGGCTGTGATACATATGAATATCGGAACCCTTTATATGGGCTTGCAGGAATACCAGACCGGGCAGCAGTATTTTGAAAGAAGCTATGCATTTTTCAAACAACACCCGGAGGATGAAAATTATTACAGCCATATGGCGAATATTTACATCAGTATTGCCTCCTCTTATCTGCACCGTGAAATGCTGCAAAGGGCACAGGAGTATGATAAAAAGGTAGCCAATGAGTGTATCCCGTATCTTCAGGAAGAAGAGATGCTGTATATTTGGTGTTTTGAAGCAAGGCTGCTGAATGCACTGGGAAAGACAGCCGAGAGGGATACTATGATTGAAAAGGTGCAGGAGAAGGCATCCAACAATCTGATTCTCATGGATATTTTTGATGATGTATATGAGTATTGCAATATGCTCTTGGAGATAAAGAAATATCAGGAATTCTGGACGATTATAAACTGGATGGAAAAAATAGCCAAAAGGGCAAAAATCATCAATCTGCAAAAGCGGCTTTTGACACTAAAAATCCAATACTATAAGATGAATCGGGAAAACGAAAACTATTTGCAGGCAGCAGGTATGTACTTTGAATTGTCCAATCTTCTGGAGAGAGAAAACAACTATATCATGCGTTCCATGCTGATTATCCGAAGCTCTCTGGAGGAGGCACAGAAAAAAAGACAGGAAGTAGAAGCTGAAAATGCAATTTTACTTCATCGTGCAGAGACGGATCCGCTGACCGGACTTTCTAACCGTGCCAGATTGAATATCCATGCAGAAGAAGCCTTTTTCCGTGCATACAAGAATCGGACGCCGTTGGCAGTAGAAATTATGGATATCGATTATTTCAAACAGTATAACGACAATTACGGACATCAGGCAGGAGATAGCTGCCTTGTGAAAATTGCAAAGGCAATCCGTGAGCTGGAGAAATACGAGAATGTATTCTGTGCCCGTTACGGCGGGGATGAGTTTATGATTATTTACGAGGGTTACAGTCAGCAGCAGGTGTCAGATATGGCAGAAGAGCTGAAACAGAATATTATGCAGGAAAATATGGAGCATCTCTATTCCAAAGCACTTCCTATCGTAACGATTTCACAGGGAATCTGTTGGGACATTCCCCACAGTAAAAATAAAGTATGGGATTTCCTGCATTCTGCGGATACTATGCTCTATCGGGTAAAAGAAAAATCCAGAAACAGCATTCTTATGGGAAGATGCGGAGAAGAATAGCATGAATTACACGTATATTTTAGAATGTTCTGACGGAACCTATTACACCGGATGGACCAATCATTTGGAAAAACGGATTCATGACCATAATGAAAATAAAGGGGCGAAGTACACAAGGGGGCGTACACCGGTAAAGCTGGTGTACTATGAAATTTTTGAAACAAAAAGCGAGGCCTTAAAGCGGGAAGCGGCGATTAAAAAGCTGAGCCGTGAAGAAAAAAAGGCATTGATAGTAAAACAGAATAAGGAGAACTATGGAAACAGTTAGATTTGATGAATTGGAATTACAGCCTCAGATTTTAAGAGGAATTAAAGCAATGGGATTTGAAGAGGCAACCCCGATACAGAGCAAGGCAATTCCTGTGGTTATGTCCGGTGCGGATGTGATTGGGCAGGCACAGACAGGAACCGGAAAGACAGCAGCTTTTGGAATTCCGATTCTACAGAAGGTAGACCCTTCCAACAAAAAGACCCAAGTGATTATTCTTTCCCCCACCAGAGAACTGGCGATTCAGGTGGCAGATGAAATCCGTGCATTGGCAAAATATATGCATGGAATCAAGGTGCTTCCGGTGTATGGAGGACAGGACATCACCAAGCAAATCCGTTCTTTAAAAGGCGGAACACAGATTATCATCGGAACCCCGGGACGAATTATGGATCATCTCCGCAGACGGACCATCCGCTGCGACCATGTACACACCATTGTATTAGATGAGGCAGATGAGATGCTGAATATGGGATTCCGGGAGGATATAGAAACGATTTTGGAATACATTCCATCCCCACATCAGACCGTATTATTCTCGGCAACCATGCCAAAACCTATTTTGGATATCACCAAAAAATATCAAAAAGATGCTGTTCATATTAAGGTAGTGAAAAAAGAACTGACCGTTCCAAGCATTGATCAGTTTTATTATGACGTAAAGCGGAAAGATAAAATAGAAGTACTTTCCAGACTTCTGGATTACTATGATCCGAAGCTGTCATTGGTTTTCTGCAATACCAAACGGAAGGTAGATGAGCTGACCTCTGAGTTGCAGGGAAGAGGCTATTTTGCGGAAGGACTTCATGGTGATATGAAACAGTCTCAGAGAGACCGGGTTATGAACAATTTTCGAAAGGGAAAGACGGACATTCTGGTGGCAACGGATGTTGCTGCAAGAGGAATTGATGTGGATGATGTGGAGGCAGTTTTTAACTATGATATTCCACAGGATGATGAATATTATGTACATCGAATCGGAAGAACCGGACGGGCAGGAAGAACCGGACGGGCATTCACCTTTGTAAAAGGGAAAGAGGTCTACAAACTAAAAGATATTCAGCGATACTGTAAGACAAAGATACTGGCACAGCCTATCCCGTCCACAGAAGATGTAGCATCCATCAAAGCAGAAAAAATTATGGAGCGTATCGGAAACATTATTGAAGAAGAGGATTTAAAGCAGACCATTGACTTTATTGAACAACACATCAATGAGTCGGATGACTATACGGCAATGGATATTGCGGCAGCATTTTTGTATGAAGCAATAGGCGGAGCTGAAGAAACGGTTTTTGAAGGCTATGATTTTGACAATACGGGAGCCGAAGAGGGAATGGTTCGTTTGTTCATTAATATTGGCAAGAAGCAGAACGTGAAACCGGGAGACATTTTAGGAGCCGTTGCGGGAGAATCCGGAATGTCGGGAAAACTAGTGGGAGCCATAGATATGTATGACAAATACACCTTTGTGGAAGTTCCGAAGGAATACGGAAGAGAAGTACTGGAAGCTATGCGAAACGTAAAAATCAAAGGGAAATCCATCAGTATCGAACCGGCAAATCAGAAATAGAAACAGAATAAGGAAAAAAGGGAAAAAGGCGGTTGCATTGCAGACCGCCTTTTGTAGGGAGTTTAGGTTAAATAATAAAAGGAAGAATCCTAGTATTAGGATTACCGTTTTGAGAGAGGTGTCCTCTCTATTTAGTAATAGTAATTATTACTGATATTAATATAACAAAAAAACAGCTGGTTGTCAACTGGTTTTTGGCATTTTTATTTTTTTTGCACATTCCGGGCATTTTCCGAAGAAATGAGTAACGCTTCCTTCGATAATTCCGTCAAAATCATGATTGGCAACCACATTGATATGGTCGATGGATTTCATCTTTAAATCGTACACAGCTCCACATTCATTGCAGAAAAAATGGTAATGAGGCTCCACACAGCCATCATAGCGGTCAGGGCCGATACCGGTGGAAATTTTTATGATTTCTCCCGTTTCCTCCAGTAAGGCAAGATTCCGGTAAACCGTACCAAGACTGATATTTGGGTACTCTTCTTTAATCGATAAATACACCGTCTCTGCGGTAGGATGATTTGAATGGGTGGCCAAATAATTTTTGATAGACTCCCGCTGCCTGCTATACTTTCTCATAAAAACCTCAGCTTTCCAAATATAATAACAGTAATGATAACTAATTATATTAATAATATAGCTTGTGAACAGGCAATATGTCAACATATTTTTCCCGATTTGAAAATAGGATAGTCTTATAACATAGATTGAAAAAATAGGATTGGAGGAAATATGCAGAATTTAAATCATTTTGTTACTTATATTTATTCTTACCGGCAGAATCAAAAAGATAAAAATGCAGGTTTTGCGAAGGTGGACTGCCGGGGTGAATATATTCGTCTGGAGCTTCAGGTTCGTAAAGAGATTCTCCGAAAGGAAGATGCACAGATTTGTTTTCTGACAAAAGAGGGGGAGCGAGTAATAGCAATTCCTATGGCGGAAATTCATTTTGAAAGGGATACCGGAAATTATAAGGGACGTTTTTTGACAAAGAAGATGGGACACAGCAATTATTCCTTTGAAGATATTACGGGATTATATATTCGGACGGAGCAGGAGGTTTTTGCCAGTCAATGGCTGGAAGAAGAATTGGATATGAACCGTATTGAAGTTCTCAAAAAGGAGCCAACACCTCAGGTATTAGAAAAAGAAATAAAAGAAGATAAAGAAGAACACACGCTGGAGGCTGCTGAAATAAAAAATGTGATTCCCAAGGAGGAAAAGAAACCTTTTGACTGGTGTTATGAATGGGAAAAATTAGAACAGTACAGCGGAAGTGAACTAGTCTTTGGGCTGGCACTCTGGACCAGAAATAAGGGCAAATCTTAAGTAATCCTGCCATTGTCCTTTGGCAAAAACGCTTTCGTAAGCAATCCCTTCCTCTTTAAAATTCAGATGGTTCAAGATGCGGATAGAGGCTGTATTTTGCGGGTGGACAAAGGCTTCTATCCGATGCAGGGCAAGCTCGGAAAAAACAATGGAGATTATCTTTTCCAAGGCTTCGGTCATATATCCTTGATGGAGATGGTCTTTGTCCAGCTTGTAGCCCAAGGTACAGGATTGAAAAATTCCACGCTCAATCCGCTGAATACTTACAGTTCCAATAATTTCAAAGGGATTTCCTTTTTCAAAAAGCCAAAAACGGACAGCCTTTTGTCGTACCGCCATATTATAGCTCCAGGATAAAAGAGTTTTCTGATATTGTTTCGTATAAAAATTCTTTTGAGGCTGCCCATCAAATTCTTCAAAATGCTCCTGATTTTTCAGTTGAAAAAACAGGACATCCGAGGCAGCGGATTCCGGTAATATTTTTAGAATCAAACGTTTCGTTTCATATTGAAAATTCATGTATCTAACCCCCGTATTCCTACTGTTGGAATTTTTGTTTTCAGAAGGGTCTGAAATTCTGTCAATTCTTCATAAGAATAGGAAGAAAAGGCAGGGTCAATGACCTGTTCCGATTCACGATAGGCTTGAAGATAGTAGGCATCTGCCCCTGCAAGCCAGTCTCCGATGGAAAGAATATCTTCCTTTGAGTGAAGTTCTCTGGCAACCGTGGTGCGAAATTCATAGGGAACATTTCCTTGAAGTAAAAAGGACACAGATTCAGAAATATTTTCTATGGAAAAGGCAGCCCAGCGGCAGACCGTGTTGTATTTTTCCTGTGTGTGCTTGATATCCATTGCCACATAGTCAATGAGCTTTTTTTTGCAGAGAGATTTCAGGACGTCCGGTTTGGAGCCGTTGGTATCCAGCTTGATATCATAGCCCAGACTGCGTATTTCCGTAATCAGTTCTTCCAAATCCGGCTGTAAAGTTGGTTCGCCGCCGGTAATGCAGACCCCGTCCAGAATACCCTGCCGTTTTCGGAGGTGTTTTAGGACTTCTTCCTTTGATATTATAGGAAGGGCAGAAGGGGTCAGCACTAAATCTCCGTTATGACAATAGGGACAGCGGAAATTACATCCTCCAAAAAAAATCGTGGCAGCCACGTGTCCCGGATAGTCTAATAATGTAGTTTTTTGAAATCCATGAATTTCCATAAAAAAGCACCTCTTAAATTACTAATTCCTATTATGTCATACCAGCAAGGGAAAGTGAAGAATAAATTGACAAAACCGGCGAAATTCGGTATACTTATGTTTCCGAGCAGCTGGGGTGGTAGCGGTACCCTGTACTAGCAATCCGCTATAGCTAGAGTGATATTCTGCCCCGGGTCTTTGATGGTAAAGCAGCCCTTGGTAAGTGGCGATGACGTTTGGGTCTTACGCAACGGAAATCTATGAACCGTGTCAGGTCAGGAATGAAGCAGCACTAAGTAGAACCTTTCGTGTGCCGTGAGGGTGCCTGGACTGAGTTAACTGCCAAGGTAACGTTTGTCATCTGGATTCAAAGCAGAATGCTCGGTTTTGTATTGTTGCATACAATTTAGGAGGGATTATGTCAAAAAGATTAAGAGCGTTTTTATATGAACTGTGTAACTATATGGAATTGTTTATGGCAGTTGTGGTAGTGGTAGGGATTGTTATTTCTATTTTAGGATTGAAGCCGGAGATTTTGACCTTTTGGGGCAACAGAGGTGAGACGGGATCCTTTTATATCTTTTTGGACGCTATCTTTGAAATTGTTATCAGTATAGAATTTTTAAAAATGCTTTGTCAGCCAGATGCAGATACTGTGTTGGAGGTCTTGATTTTCTTGGTATCACGTCATATGATTATAGGAGATACCAATGCTTTTGAAGATTTTGTATCTATTCTCAGCATTGCCATTTTGTTTGGAATCAGAAAGTATATTCGGATTCCGGAGGAAAGGGAACATGAACACAGTATATTTTCTATGAGGAAGAAAACGACGAAAGAAGATACAGAGTATGAGCAGGACAAGCAATAAAGAAGAAAAATATATGCACGCAGCGATTCGGGAAGCCAGAAAAGCATATGCTTTGGAGGAGGTTCCGATTGGCTGCGTGATTGTATATCAGGATAAAATTATCGCCAGAGGTTACAATCGGAGGAATACAGATAAGAATACCATTGCCCATGCGGAAATGACTGCCATCAGAAAGGCAAGCAAAAAACTGGGTGACTGGAGGTTGGAAGGCTGTACGATGTATGTAACTCTGGAGCCTTGCCAGATGTGTGCCGGAGCCATTGTGCAGGCGAGAATTGATAAAGTGGTCATCGGAAGCATGAATCCCAAGGCGGGTTGTGCCGGTTCGGTGCTAAACCTTTTGGAAATTCCCAGCTTTAATCATCAGGTAGAAATTCAAAAAGGCGTGTTGGAGGAAGAGTGTTCTCACATGCTCAGCAGTTTTTTCAAGGAACTGCGGGAGAGGAAACGCCGACAGAAGGAGAGGGAAAAGCAAGATGAAGCAGAGAGTCGTTGAAAAAGAATGGAAAAAATTGAGAAAAGCGGAAAAAGCTTTTTTAGAAAGAAACCGTGAAGTAAGGATTATGGGATGGCAGAAAAAGGTGGAACAGCATGTCCCGCAGAAGTTAAATAATACCTTACAGAAAGGATTTGAAAAAGCCTTTGATACGGTTTTTCAAAAAGGAACGGGAATTATTGAAAAAACCTATAACAAAGGAAAACGGCAGCAGACTTATCGAATGAATGAAATCACAGCGGAAGTAAAACAGAACCGCAGGTCATTAAAGGCATTCAGCAAACAAGCTGCCGCTACCAAAGGTCTGAATATGGCACTTTCTACCGCCGAAGGTGTGGGGATGGGCGTTCTTGGAATGGGATTGCCGGATATTCCGATATTTTTGTCTCTGCTTTTGAAAAGCATTTATGAGATAGCCATGAGCCATGGTTTTTCCTATGAGACAGAGGAAGAGCAGATTTTTATTCTGAAACTGATACGGACGGCGGTTTCCCATGGAGCGGATTTATTTGCGGAAGATACGGAACTGAATCTCTGGATGGAACAGGGACAGCCTTTTGGAATTTCCAGAAAAGAGCAGATAGAAAAAACTGCCACAGCCCTTTCGGAGGAGCTTTTATACCTGAAATTCATTCAAGGAATACCAGTGGTGGGTATGGTGGGCGGATTGTCGGACATGGTTTATCAGAAGAAAATCACAGATTATGCCGCACTGAAGTATCAAAGGCGATTTTTGACGGAAAAATACAGATAAAATAGCGAGAAAAATGGAAATCCCCAAAATAATCTCTACAGATAATGGAAAAACGAAGAAATAGTCGGAAAATTGATTGACATACGTATGAATTATCAAATATAATAAGAATAGAGAAGTACCCGGAAAAATGGGGAGTTATATCAGGTATTAGGAGTACGGTAATAGGAGAATCTTTATGGAATACGATGTTCGAAATATTACGGTAGAGCAGCTATGTGCAATGATTGATATATGGAATCCTTGTATGGATGATTATCTCTACGTATATGATTTAAAAAATGATTATTATGCAATCTCGCCCAGTGCGATGCAAAGATTTAATATGCCGGATCATAGATTCTATGATGTACAAAAGACCCATGAACTGTTTGTACATCCCGATGATATTGAAATGCTGACGGAAGATCTGACTAAGATGGAACGGGGTGAGAAGACCTTTCACAATTTACAGTATCGGTGGCTGGATCGGGAGAAACAACCGATTTGGATTAATTGCAGAGGGCGTTCACTGATGGATGCAGAGGGAAAACCATATGTGATGCTGGGCTGTATCAATGAAATCGGAGCAAAGCAGAAGGCGGATAACATTAGTGGTCTGTTGGGTGAGACAAGCTTAAGGAATCTGTTAAAGAAACATCCCAACGGATTTCCTCAGGGATTTATGCTACGACTTGGAATTGATGATTTTAAAGACATCAATGAGAACTGGGGTATGGAATACGGAGATATGATTTTGCAGAGAACAGCACATTGCATTGCTGAGTGCATATATCCGGGACAGAACCTCTACAAGCTGGTGGCAGATGAATTTATTATTGTAGATTTTCTAGGTGGAACAAGGGAAGATGCCTATGATATTTATCGGAAAATCCGTGTAAAGATAGATGAGTTTATTGAAGAGAATCATTATGAAGCGGTTTATACGATTTCGGCAGGATTGTTGATGAGTGCCAGCTTAGAGCAGGAGAACTTTTCCAATGTAATGAAACTGACAGAGTTTGCCCTGAACGAAGCGAAACGAAAAGGAAAGAGCCGGGCGTATACATATTGTCAGGAAGATTATGAGAAATACCTGAAGAAAAAAGAACGGATACATATTTTAAGAAATGCAGTTTACAATGATTTTGAAGGATTTGAAATTTATTTACAGCCGATTGTAGATGGAGAATCCGATCGAGTGGAGAATGCAGAGGCATTACTTCGTTTTGAATCTCCGGAGACCGGGAGAATTTCACCGGTAGAGTTTATTCCTTTGCTGGAAGAAACGGGTTTGATTATTCCGGTGGGAAGATGGGTTATTTGGCAAGCGTTGTCACGTTGTAAAAAGATAAAGAACTATTTACCGGATTTTAAAGTTTCTATCAATTTGTCCTATATCCAGATTGCTAAAAGTCATATTTTAAGTGAGATTTTGGAAGCATTAGATGAGTATGAACTGACACCATCAGATATTATTCTGGAATTGACAGAAAGCGGATTTTTAGAATCCAGCGGAAACTACACGAAATTCTGGAACAATGTAAAAGAAGAGGGCTTGAAGCTGGCGATTGACGATTTTGGAACGGGTTATTCCAATTTCCATTATCTATACGAACTGAATCCGAATATTATCAAGATAGACCGATCCTTTACAGTACGGGCATTGAATAATGAGTATGAATACCGTTTGTTGAACTATATTGTAGAGATGACCCACAGTGTGGATTTGAAGCTTTGTGTGGAAGGAATCGAAACCATAGAAGAGCTTCAGAAAATCCGTAATCTGGGACCCGACTATATTCAAGGATTCTATTTCGGAAGACCTTGTCCGTATCAGGAATTTTTGGAAGAATATGTGAAAAAAGAATAGGTATGCAAAACAGGCTGAGCGTTTATGATAAGTTCAGCCTGTTTTTTTGTGTTTTAAATCAAAAGAGACTTTTTTTGTCCGTATACATATTTAAGTCAGCCTCTTTCAGCATTTTTTGAATACATTCATCTGAGGAATGAAAATGGGTGGTATGGGCGATGCCAATGCTAATACCGGTGTGTCTGCCCTTTGCATCCTGCAAACACTCCTCTGTTCGTAATTTTCTTTTTATTTCTCTTGCCACCTGTTCCGCTGAAGTTTGGGAACTGTCGGGCAGTATAATTAAAAACTCATCTCCGCCCATACGAACAATAATATCTTTAGAACCGATGACAGATTTGGTCAGTGCCACCATTCTTTTTAACACATAATCTCCTGCCAGATGGCCGTAGGTGTCATTGATGGACTTAAAATTATTTAAATCCGCAAAGAGAAAAGCCATCTCCCGGGGAGGCTGGGAATAGTTCCGCAGATACTGCTTTTCCTCAAAGAATTTTCTGGAAAAAGCGGAAGTCAGGGAATCCAGATAGACACCTTCGTGGTCTGCGATAATGGAGTGGATTTCCTTTGTGTCCCCCAGTTCCTTCAGCCATTGATTTTGGGAGAGGATGGTCACAATCTCTATAACACATGGATATTCTATATTTTCAGGTAAAATCAGAACAATGGGAATAAATAAAAAAGAATATATTTTTTGATCATATAACTCATATTTCTCCCTGCGTTCTTTTGCCCTTAGGGCAGAAAGACAATTGCAATTCTCACATTGACTACATAAATTCAAATCTTTATAACAGTTTTCTCCATAAGAAATGCCACCATCTTTGTCTACAAAAAGCTCACGGCAGATTTCCGGATTTACCAATCTGATAATATCAAACATTTCAGCTAGTTTATCCAGAGTAGACATTATCTTATCGGACTCGTATTTTATCATAGTTCCGCCTTTCTGGAGTAAGTGGTTCCATCTTCCGAATAGAAATATTTCTTTTGCAAAAAATTAGTATGTATCACAATATGGCATCTAGATTATTATATTATACCACAATATGGCATACACTAACAACAGTAATTTGAATAACTCTCAAAAATTTTGAGAAAGGAACTGCCATGAGTATTAAGATTAATTATGTGGAATTGGGAAATAGAATAAAAAAATATCGTCAGAAAGAGCATCTGACCCAAGAACAGCTTGCGGATAAAATAGATATGGTAACCTCTAATATCAGTCACATAGAGAGAGCTACCACACAGGTAAGTCTGCCGTCCCTTGTAAAAATAGCCAATGTGCTGAACGTTTCTTTGGACCAACTGGTGTGTGACAGTCTTTCGGTCTGCTCTACCACTTATCTGGAAAAGGATATTGCGGATTTGCTGGCGGTCTGTTCCCCTGAGGAAAAACAGATAGTAAAGGATATTGTTGCCGCCACGGTAAAAACTTTGAAAGAGCATAGGTAACGAAACCCAAAACCCCAGTAAATATCGGTATTCCCGATAAATACTGGGGGTTTACTTGAACGGAGACGGCGGGATTCGAACCCGCGTGCCGGTTGCCCGGCTAACTGATTTCGAGTCAGCCCCGTTATGACCACTTCGATACGTCTCCAGACCCATAAATTATATCATATTTTTTTTTCAATGCAACTATGGAAGTATTGTTATGAAGAAAAAAATATATTATAATGACTATGATTGTACATACTAATTAGACGAAATCAGAGAAGAAAGGGATGTAGTCCATGAAAAGAATAGGCATGTTAACAAGTGGCGGAGACTGTCAGGCTTTGAATGCCGCGGGAGTTTGACAGTTGAACATCGAAAAAAATGCTTGCAGGTCGCGTAAAACCTG
>CATWDJ010000015.1:0-39954 GCA_958349535.1 uncultured Lachnospiraceae bacterium | reverse complement strand
GTACAGTGACTTGTCGCCAGTTTCCTAACTTGACATTCGCTCCACGGAAAACCTGCCACATGGGCAGCAACCTCACGCTTCTACGCTATCAATGTCACAGCAAAACTCAGTATACACGACAATTCACCGTAACGCAACAGTTTTTTAATTTTTTTTGTATTTTTTTTAGTACAATTTATTTTTATCTGCAACATCTGCAAATTCCTGAAGAATTTCTTCTCCCGGTGCCTTTGTGCAGAGACTTACAATGATAATAACTACCAGGCTTAAAAATAATCCTCACTGTTACTCGTTTTTTTCATATAGCAGGCTCCGATAATAATCATCATCAGCATGTATGCTACAAATGCCACTATGATCCACAATAGATTTTCGTTCATAAACTGATTCTCCTCATTTGTTTTCTATTGTTCTTGGATATCAGTTGTTTTTACTGTTGTAAAGTGTTAAATTCATTTTATACAATTTGAAGTAACAATTCAGCCATAGCCCGTAACATGGGGCTATGGCTGAATTGTTACATTTTTGACTGTAACCATTGCAGAATATCATCATATACCTGCTGACGGTCTAACTCATTTAAAATTTCATGTCTGTCATCTTTATAAAGCTTACAGGTTACATCTTTGATTCCTGCCTGACAGAATTTCTGGTGTACCTGCTCTACACCTACACCCATATCTCCTACCGGGTCATCTGCTCCCGAAACCATCAGAATTGGAAGTTCTTTTGGAATCTTCGCTATATTCTCCGGCTGATTGTCAAAATATACTGCCTCGAACAATCCTTTATAAGCATTTAAGGTAAACTTAAATGTACATTTTGGATCGGAATAGTATTTTTTTACACTTTCTGTATTTTTGGACAGCCAGCTATTCGTCGCATCTTTTCCGGTTATATCGTACCGTTTATAGGGCTTTCCAAAGGTCAATCCCTCGATAAACGGACTTCTATATCTCCAACCGTGGAATTTCGCAACCACTTTCGTAAGGAATAAGGCAGCTTTTGTGGTTCCGTCAGGAACACATCCGGTTCCCATTACGATTGCCCCTTTCAGGCCACTTCCGTATCTTGACAGATATTTCCGCAGCATGTAAGAGCCCATACTGTGTCCCAGCATAAAATAATCTTTATCCGGGTTGTCACTCTGAACCTTTCTACGCAGGGTGTGCATATCCTCCACTAATGTGTCTGACGGATTTTCATCTGCCATATATCCCCAGTCATCTTTAGATATAACAGACTCTCCATGTCCCAGATGGTCATGTGCTACTACCATAAAACCATTCTGAGTCAAAAACTCTGCAAAGGGCTCATAGCGCTCTTTATATTCTACCATTCCATGGGTAATCTGAAGAATTGCCCGGTACTCTCCGCTGTCAGGTATCCACCGAACTGCTTCGATGTTTGTTTTATTATCCGCTGATTTGTACTTGAAAATTTCGCTTCTCATCCTTGGTTCCTCCTGTAATTTTATTCTGTAATTATATTGTTGCAACTTGCAATTATTTTCTTTAAACTAAGGATACAACCTTTCAGAGAAAAACACAAGAAAAAAAACATACAATTTTTTACATATTTTTTGTGTACTTTTTTATTTCTTTTTCCTATCATCCACCGGAATCAATTTTCGTTGATGGATTTCCTCTGGTTTTTTCCACACCGCATCTTCTAATCCCTTGGCAATCTGATTCAATTCCTCTTCCGGGATTCCCTCAATTTGCTTGAACAGTCTTGAGAAGGACAGCTCATAAATATATTCCGAATATATCTGATACTGTTCCTTTCCCAAATCCGTAACCCGGATTACAATATTTTTTCGATTTCCCTCCACGTAGTATTTTTCCAGCAAGCCCTTTCCCACCAGCTTATTGACAATTCTAGTGAAGTTACTGGGAGTGATTCCCAATCGACTGGCAATCATCGCCATATTTTGATTCAACTGTTCATTTTCCAACAGATATTCCAGCACCTGAACCTGTTCAAAGGAGATGGGAATATCCGTTCCATAGAAATCTTCTTTTTTGTATATCGCTGCATACATATTTGCATATCGAATCATCTTTTCTACCAGTAAACGGTATTTCCCCATCCACTCTAAATACATATTCTCCCTCCCTGCAAACTCTATTATCAAACCGCCTGACATTATATCAGCAAATCTGTCTTACCTTTACTCTTATCAATACTATTCATTAATTTTTTGCACGGAATACTAATTACAAGTCCGATAATCAACGAAACTATAATATACACTCCCAAACCTGCCAGGTAATGCCAATAATCGTTCTGGTACATTCCCGCAATGGTTTCTCTGGCTGCACCCATAGCATAGGCAAACGGCATATAGCGATAAAGAATCTGGAACACCTTCGGGAGTACTTCAATCGGGAAGGTTCCTCCGCTTCCTGCTACCTGCACTACCATTAATACAACCACGATAGCTTCACCCACATTTCCAAATGCATAGGTCAGAGAATATGCTATCATCGTAAATGCCAATGAGGTAATGGCCATTGCCAGCCAGAACAAAAATACATGCTTACATTGGATTCCCACAAACAATACGGAACCCAACACAGTAATTAACGTCTGTAACTGTCCAATTAAGAAAAATGTAATATATCTTCCAAAAAACTTCTGGTAGTTCCGATATGCCCGTTCCTCCGGTTTTTCCTTTACCTTTGTATGGATGATTGCCACCAGAATCAGCGAGCCTACCCAGATGGATAATACGATATAAAACGGTGCCGTAGCAGAACCGTTATTCTCTATTTCATACACATGTTCTGTATCCAATTTTACCGGATTTGAAATGAAATCTGCAATTAAATCCGGATCTGATTGTATCAGTGAAAGCAGACGCTTATATTGGTTATTTCCATCCAATGCTTCTATATCCGCAATTAAGGTACTGAGCTTTTTCTCCATACTGATTGCTTCATCTCTGGATTTTACTAAGGATTCTCTTCCCATACCCGTCACATCCGGATAGCTTTCCAAGGCAGCCACCACGCCGGACATACTGTTTCCGCTGACGTTCAGTAAACTTTGTACCTCCGTAAGGGAATTCCGAAGAGAACTCATGGTATTATCCAATTGCGGCTGTACTACCTGAGAATAGGTGTCTGACAGATTTTGCATTTCTTTTTGGCATTTTTCTGCATCTTTCACTATATTCTCACGTATGCTCTTGGCATCTGCAGCCGTCATTTCTCCTGCTTGAGAGAAGCTTTCCAAATCCGACTGAAGTCTGTCAAAACTGTTATTTACCGCATCAATCTGTGCCGAAATATTCGGGTCTGTAAGATATCCGCTATCCAAACTTCCCATAGCAGTATTAAAGGACGTCTGTATTGCCTCCACTGCCACTCTCAAAGTTTCTGCTTTCTCGCTGCTGAAGCTTCCCACACTCTCCACTGCCTTGAGTGTCTCATCAATGGTATTACATAAAACCTTCATCTGTTCATTCAGGCTGTTGAGACTATTTGCTACCACATCCGAAACAGAATCCAGACTATTGGAAATCCCATTGGTGGAGCTTTGTGCATTATTGGCCATATCTCTGCCATTCTGCATCATTACATCCAACTGTTCCGAAACAATCTCTCCTGCCTCCATCAGACTGTTGGCAGAATCAATCAGACTGATATAGGAATCCAAAATCGCAATACATGCCTGCAAATCATTGTCCAGAGATTTCAGTTTTCCAATGGCAACGGAACTGAGACTTTCTCCCGATTCTGTGGTTACCACATAATCTCCCAGCTTAATCATGGATTCCGCAATAGTAGATACAAAAGCTTTGTTTACTTCCTTTTGAACGGTAGTCTTAACTTTTCCTGTAATCTTTGGTGCGATTGCATTTTTCTTTTCATTTTCATAATAGGTAATATTCGGGTGTTTTACGTCTCCGCCCAAAAAACTGATTAAGTCCTTTGAAAAGCTTTCGTCAATGACCAATGCCGCATAGTAATCTCCTGCATATACTCCGTCCACCGCATCTTCGGTTGTTTCCGTAAATACCCAGCCAATACTATCATTGGCTTCCAGATTGGAGATTACCATATCACCGATATTTAACTCGATACCGCCCACTTCTGTTCCTGCATCCACATTGGCTACAGCAACGCTCAGATGGCTGGTTGCCTCGCTGCCATAGGGATCCCAGTTTGACAAGGTATTAAACCATGCATATAGGCAAGGAATCACGGACAAACCTATGATAATAACAACGGCTACTACATTGGTTGCCAGACGTTTCGCATCTGAGGCAAAAATTCTAAGAATGTTCTTCATGATTTTCTTCCTCCTCTGCGTTTTTCTCTGACTCCTCCTGACTGATTCGCTGTCTGAGCCTTGTAATCATCTTCTCTCTTTCCTCCAGCAAGCGTTCTCTTTCTTCCAGAATTTTTTCTTTTTCTTCCAAAACGTTTATCGTCAAACGTTCTTTTCCGCTCTGGAAAGTCTCTGCAATACGTTTTTTGTTTGCATCGATTTTCTCATCAATCTCATCCAGACGTTCTACCAGATTATCTCCGGCTGTTTCAATATTGTCTCCGATGAGTTTTCGATTCTCCATCTCTTCATCGGAAATCATACCAAACTCTTTCATTTTTCTGACAATCTTATAATCGATAAATTCCACATAAACCAAATAGAATGCAATCCCAAATAAGGAGATAATCCACAGCATCAGGAAAATCAGCTTTGAGCCGTCGGAAAAAAAGCACAACAGCAAAAATACAAGAGGTAACAAAATATTCACCTTTAATCCCACGGATATCTTCTTCTGATTCTTAGCATGGAGGTTCTTCTGGTATTCTACAAATCCATCAATCATTTCTTTATATTCTTTGTTTTCGCCCATTTCACACCTCCTACATCATCTCTGTATCTTCCATACGCTCTTCCATGTAATGATTCAGCTCTTCAAACGGCTTGCGTATCCACAGACCAATCACAAGTCCTACAATAATGAAAATAGAAAGCTTCAATATATAAATCAGCAAATCATATTCATAGATTCCCGAGATACACTCTCGCATGGCATTGATTGCATACGGGAACGGGAAGAAGATATAGACTCTTTGGAAAAATTCCGGTAATAGCTCTATCGGATAGGTTCCGCTGGAACCTGCAATCTGCAACACCACAATAACGACTACCGCTGCCTTACCCACATCTCCAAAGGAGACTGCCAGCGAATAGATGAAGATGGTAAATACCAGACTGGTAAACGCCGATACCAACCAGAATAACAACGGATGTTCACATTGCACTTTTAATATATAGAGATCACCCAAAACGGTAATCAGGGTCTGAATCTGACCCAATACAAAGTAAGTAGTATATCTTCCAAAGAATAACTCATATGGTTTCGCATCCGGGTACTTGCTTGCCGTTGGCTTTACCCGCACGATTGCCGCGAGAATAATAACCCCTACCCAAATAGCCAGTACCGTATAGAACGGTGTTACGGCAGAACCGTAATTATCAATGGAATACACTTTTTCTGTATCAATATGAACCGGTTCCGAGAAAAATTCTGCATACTGTTCCGGGTTTCCCGACAGAGTATTCATAATAATCTCGACTTTTTCATCTTCCCGGGCTTTCGATACCTTATCCAACATTGTGGTCAGTTTTTCACTCATCTTTAAGAGAGCATCCTTGGTCTTATCCAGACTGGTGTTACCGTAAGATACTGTGCTCTGCAATGCACTGAATACATCTCCCATGCTTCCTAATGTCTGACCCATAGACATCATCAGCTCATTGGCATTTCCGATAATCTGTGACAGACTTTCGATATTTTCATTCATTGCAGGCATAAGGTCATTATTTAAACTATTCTGCAATTTCTGTACACCAACCAAGGCGTCATCCACCATAGCCAGCATATTCTTTTCCTGAGTTGCAATTTTATCTGCTATATTATTCTGACTTGGATTTCCACCCATGCCGCCTAAAATTGCCTCTATCTGTCCTACCGTATCCTGCATTTGACCGATTGCTGTCACGGCATTGTTGACACCTCCGCCGCCAAGTGCTCCCGCACTATTTAAAGCCTGTGCCAGAGCATTCAAATCGGTGGTTAGCTGTTTACAACTTTCTACCACTGATGTACCGGCTTCCATCATCTGATTTGCATCATTGCTGAGCTTTGCCGCTTCCAGCTCATTGTGCATGGTATTTAACAAGCTCTGCATACTCTGTAAGGTAATGTTAACCTGTTTCTGGTAATCATTTAAGGTAACCTGCGTCGTTTCAATCTCACCCTGAGCATTTTTTAACGCTTCTCCGCTGGCATACGCCCCTTCCTCCATCTTTCTGACATCTTTTTTCGTTCCTTCTATACTGGCAGATAAGGCTGCGTTGCTTGAGATAACAGAGTCAATTACATCCACATACTCTAGCATTTCATCATTGATACGGCTGACCTTTTCAATAAATCCGTCTACTCCGCCTTCTTTTTCCAAGTCAGACGCAAAGGCATTGGCATCCTCGAATAACATCTTTGTCATGACTTTGATAAATTCTTCGTTAACGTTATCCTGTACCTTTTCAACTACTGTATCACTGATTTTATTGGCAACCGGATTTTTCTTCTGATTCTGATAAAAGGTGATAGCCGGCTGTTCTACCTCTTCTGTAAACATATTATACATGTTGTATGTAAAATCTTCCGATATAACAACTGCTGCATAATAGGTACCATCTTTAATTCCTGCCAGTGCTTCTTTTTCATCCTTTACAAAATGCCACTCCACAGATTTATTTTCACGCAGTTCTTCTATAATACCTTCTCCAACATTCTGGTATTCCCCGTTTTCATTAGTGTAGCCTTTATCCATAGAAACTGCTGCCAGCTTCAATCCTTCTGTATTTCCATATGGATCCCAGTTGGAATAGATATTAAACCATGCATATAATGCCGGCAGAAAACAAACACCTATGATAATTATCAAGGCAAAAAAATGCTTGATTAAATTTCGCATATCATCTTTGAAAATTCGTTTGATTGTTCCCATAATTGCTCCTTTTCCGTGCTTTAACCATTGTAATATGATACCCAACCACTTCTTGCGTGTCAAGTATACAAATACTCTCTCCTGTCTCATTTTTTATTTTACTTTTGCTTCTAATGTGTGTAAAATAGTGACTGTATACTATTTCTACTATTATTATATAGTAGAAATGCATCAAAAAACAGGATATTTTTCGGAATAGAAATACAGGAAGGAAACAATTATGTGGATTGCAAATCATTGGAATGAATATGAAGTGATTGATTGCTCAAGGGGGGAAAAGCTGGAGCGTTGGGGAAATTATATTCTGGTCCGTCCCGACCCACAGGTTATCTGGGATACTCCAAAAACAGAAAAGGGCTGGCGGCAGAAAAACGGCCACTACCACCGCAGTAAGAAAGGCGGAGGAGAGTGGGAATTTTTTGACTTGCCGGAACAGTGGGATTTACATTACCGTGATTTGACTTTTCATTTAAAGCCTTTTAGTTTTAAACACACAGGACTTTTTCCTGAACAGGCAGTAAATTGGGATTGGTTCGGTGCTAAAATCAAAAAGGCTAACCGCCCCATAAAGGTTTTGAATCTCTTTGCTTACACCGGTGGTGCCACGCTCGCTGCCGCAGCGGCAGGTGCCTCCGTTACTCATGTGGATGCTTCCAAGGGCATGGTGACATGGGCAAAGGAAAATGCCGTTGCCAGCGGTTTAAAGGACGCTCCCATCCGTTGGCTGGTAGATGACTGTGTAAAATTCGTAGAACGGGAAATCCGCCGAGGCAATCACTACGATGCCATCATCATGGACCCGCCATCCTATGGACGAGGTCCAAAGGGAGAAATCTGGAAAATAGAAGAGGCAATTCATCCTCTGGTAAAGCTGTGTACTCAGCTCCTGTCTGATGACCCTCTATTCTTTTTGATTAACTCTTACACTACTGGTTTACAACCGGCAGTTCTGGCATATATGCTAGGAACGGAACTGGGACACCTGAATGGAAAAGTCAGTGCCGATGAAATCGGCCTCCCGGTATCCTCCAACGGATTAGTACTTCCGTGCGGTGCCAGCGGAAGATGGGAGGTGATATAGATGAATCAAAAAAATCCAAAAAGCCCATTTGTGCGTTTAATGCTTGTGTTTGTAATTGTTGTGATTATAGGCGTTGGAGTCAACAAGCTTCTTACCGAATCTGGTTCAGGTTTTTTTAACACCGCGGAAATTGCAGAAACCAAAGAAAAAAGGCAGAAAACCTATACATTTCGTGATGAAGAACATTTACTGGAACAATATGAGAAACACAAAGATAAATTTCATTATGACACTCCTGAGGAATATGAAGAGCAAGCCAATCGTGTCATCCACACCTTTGCTGTGCTGCACAAACAGGAAAAAGAGGGCGATGATGACATTTATTATGCCGTAGACACCAACGAGCTTGTGGTTGTCTCTTCTGACGGTTACATACGTACCTATTTTAAACCGGAAGAAGGTATGAAGTATTATAACAAACAATAAATTTTCAATCTAAAAGGACACAGAAATCTGTGTCCTTTTAGACCGAAACCCGGAAAGCAAATACTTTCCGGGTTATTTTTTCCTGATTCCTATAAACTGTTTGCACGTTCTGCAATATTTCTCTGGAAATCAATCACATCATGATCATATTCCTGATTCATCAACGGTGAGGTAATCATAAAGTCCGCCGTCGCACGGTTATTGGCAATCGGTATGTCATATACCTGTGCCACACGCAGCAATGCCTTTACATCTGGGTCATGAGGTGCCGCTGTCAGCGGATCGGAAAAGAATACTACAAAGTCAATTCTTCCTTCCACAATCTTTGCTCCAATCTGCTGGTCTCCTCCCAGAGGACCGCTGTTGTAGCCTTTTACCGGAAGTCCGGTTCTATCGGTTATCATGCGGGCGGTGGTTCCTGTTCCGCATAAAAAATGCCTGCTCAAAATCTCTTTGTGTTCATCACACCAGCTAATCAAGTCTTCTTTCTTTCCATCATGTGCAATTAATGCAATACTTTTCTGTTTTCCAATCGTCAACGTCAATAGGTTTTTACTCATAATAAACCTCCTTTTCTCTTCTTCTCTCTTCTTTTTCACAGGTTCATTATAACACGGAAAACAAAAATGTATATCTTTTCTTTGTTTTTTTACAAGAATTTTACATATTCTTTATTTTTCGATATTGCGGATTAAGTTTACCATTTCAATGGCACCCATTGCACAGTCATATCCTTTATTTCCGGCTTTTGTTCCGGCACGCTCGATTGCCTGCTCAATGTTTTCTGTGGTAATAACACCGAACATTACCGGAATATCAGAGTTTAAGGATACATTGGCAATTCCCTTGGAAACCTCGCTACATACATAATCATAGTGGGTTGTGGAACCACGGATAACTGCTCCCAGTGCGATTACTGCATCATATTTTCCGCTTTTTGCCATCTTGGAAGCAATTAAAGGAATCTCAAATGCTCCCGGCACCCATGCCAAATCAATGTCCTCTTCTTTTACATCATGGCGAAGAAGTGCATCCTCTGCTCCGGCTACCAATTTGCTTACGATAAACTCGTTAAATCTTGCGGCTACAATGCCTACCTTCATTCCTTCTGATACTACTTTTCCTTCAAATACGTTCATGTTTGTCTCCTCTTTTCTTTTTATTTTTCGAGAATGCTGCTGCATCCCAATGGTTTTATTTTTCTTTGTAATCTAAGATATGTCCCATCTTATTTTTCTTGGTAATCAGATAAAATTTGTCATATGGGGTCGCATCTATCTGAATCGGTACACGCTCTTTGATGGTCAGTCCAAAGTCCTCCAACCCTTCAATTTTCAATGGATTGTTGGTCAGAAGCCGTAAGGATTTGGCTCCCAAATCTCTTAAAATCTGTGCTCCGATATAATATTCTCTCTCATCCTCATCAAAGCCCAATGCCAGATTGGCTTCTACGGTATCCATTCCCTTTTCCTGAAGCTCATAGGCTTTTAACTTATTGATCAGTCCGATTCCTCTTCCCTCCTGACGAAGATAGAGTAAAATTCCCCTTCCTTCTTTTTCGATTTCCTCCATGGCTTTCGCAAACTGGTCACCGCAGTCACAACGCTCGGAACCGAAGACATCTCCGGTGAGACATTCGGAATGTACCCGGCAAAGCACATCTTCTCCGTCGCCAATATCACCTTTTACCAATGCCACGTGATGCTCGCCGTTTAATTTGTTGACATAGCCGTAAGCACGGAAATCGCCGTATTTGGTAGGCATTTTTACTGCTGCCATCTGCTCCACCAGCTTGTCATGTACCTTGCGGTATTCCTGCAATGCACGAATGGTAATAAAGGTCAGATTGTATTTCTTTGCCATCTCTATTAACTCCGGTGTCCGCATCATGGTTCCGTCATCCCGCATGATTTCACAGCAGAGTCCACACTCCTTCAAGCCTGCCAGCTTCATCAGGTCTACGGTCGCTTCGGTATGACCGTTTCGTTCCAATACGCCATTTGGTTTTGCCAGCAATGGAAACATGTGTCCCGGTCTTCGGAAGTCCTCCGGCTTTGCATCCTCCTCCACACATTTCATGGCGGTAATGGAACGCTCCGCTGCGGAAATTCCGGTGGTGGTATCCACATGGTCAATGGATACGGTAAAAGCGGTTTCATGGTTGTCCGTATTGTTGCTTACCATCTGAGGAATCTGTAATTTCCGAATGATTTTCTCACTCATAGGCATACAAATCAGTCCCTTGGCATGGCTTGCCATAAAGTTGACGTTTTCTGTGGTGGCAAACTCTGCGGCACAGATTAAGTCTCCTTCATTTTCCCGGTCCTCATCATCCGTTACCAGTATCAGCTTTCCATTTCTTAAATCTTCCAGTGCTTCCTCAACTGTATTAAATTGAAACATATTTATCTCCTCCTAAAAGCCTGCCCGCAATAAAAATTCTTTGGTCAGACGGCTTTCTTTTTTTTCTTCTTTCTTTTCGTAATGCATGAGCTGTTCAATATATTTGCCCACAATGTCATTTTCCAGATTCACAATATCTCCCGGCTTTTTCTGGGACAATACCGTCTCCTTGGCAGTATGGGGAATCATGGATATGGAAAAATCCATATCACTCCGCTTTGCCACGGTCAGGCTGATTCCATCTATGGCAATGGAGCCTTTCTCCACGATATATTTCATGAGATTTTCCTCTGCCGCTATGGTATACCAGATGGCATTGTCATCCTTTTCCACCTTGGTAATGGTTCCTGTTCCGTCAATGTGCCCCGATACGATGTGTCCGCCGAATCTTCCGTTTGCCGCCATGGCACGTTCCAGATTCACTTTACTTCCGATGGTAAGGCTGCCCAAGGAGCTTCGCCGCAGGGTTTCGTTCATCACATCTGCGGTATAGGTATTCCCGCTAAAGGAAGTTACGGTTAGGCAGACACCGTTTAAGGCAATGCTGTCTCCAATATGGATGTCGGAAAATACCTTTTCGGCCTGTATGGTAAGCACCGCTGATTTAGCTCCCTTTTGGATTCCGGCTATGGTACCCATCTCTTCTACAATTCCGGTGAACATTTTTCCACCTCCCATTCAATCAAAATATCTTCTTCTATCTGTGTGATTTTTGGATTTTTCAATCGGTATGCCTCCTGCGGAAGCTCCACACCTTTTCCTCCTACCGGAGTCTTCGCCTCTGCTCCCCCGAAAATCTTTGGTGCGATATAGCTTTCCACCTTGGTGACGATTCCCGCCTGCAAGGCTGAAAAATTCAGTTGGCTGCCACCCTCCAATAAAATGCTGTCAATTCCTTTTTCTCCCAGTTGCTTCATCAGTTCCTTTAAATCCAATCCCTTTTCGTCTGATGGAAGTTCCAATACTTCACATCCCGCCTGACACAGCAGCTTTCGTTTTTCTATCTGCTGTTCTTCTCTCTCTATCTTCGCCGTGGCAATGATGGTAGGTACTTCCTTTGCGGTTTTGACGATATTGGAATCCAACGGTATCCGCAACCTGCTGTCACAGATAATCCGTGTGGGATTTAATGCATTTTCCAATCGACAGGTCAACAGGGGATTGTCTGCTAATACGGTTCCGATTCCCACCATGATTCCGCTGTAGATTTTACGGCTCTGCTGCACTCTGGCTCTGGCAGCCTCTCCCGTAATCCATTTGGAGGCTCCTGTATAAGTGGCAATCTTACCATCTGCCGTCATGGCATATTTTAATACCACATAGGGTTCCTTGGTTTCTATGTAGTGGAAAAATACCGGATTTAACCCATCACATTCTTCTTTCAGCACTTCTGTATATACTTTAATTCCTGCATCCTCCAGTTGTTTGATTCCTCCCCCGTTTACCTTAGGATTCGGGTCATAGGAACCGATATAGACCTCTGTAATTCCGCTGTCTATGATAATCTGCGTACAGGGCGATGTCTTTCCGTAGTGACAGCAAGGCTCTAACGTCACATAGATGGCTGCCCCATGTAAGTCCTCCTTACAGTTTAAAATTGCATTTCGCTCTGCATGAAATTCACCACATCTGTGATGGTAATCCTTCCCGATTACCTTGCCGTCCTTTACCAGTACCGCTCCCACCAAAGGATTCGGATTGGTAAATCCCGCTCCCTTCTTCGCTTCTTCGATTGCAATCCGCATATAATCTTCTGCTGTCATCTTCTCACTTCTTTCTGACTTTTCCGATGCTTTTTTCACAATTAAAAAGCCCCGAATATCATATTCAGGGCTTTTCCAATATGTATGCATCTTTCTATCTGTCACACGCACTTTCACGTATTTTTATATAGTAACTTCGTTCTGAAATATAAAAGGCTCTGAAATGGCTACATTTCAGAGCTTAATAAATCATCACAAGGGAACTGCTTCGCAGTTCTATGCATCTTCTTTCATCCAGACTATACTGTCGGCTTCGGAGTTACACCGAATCAACCTAATGGCTCGCGGGCTTTACCGCCGGTCGGAAATTTCATCCTGCCCTGAAGATTAATATTTAATTCTTGATTATTGTACTACTATGGGAATCGCTTGTCAATGTAAAGTTCCTATTGGATTTACCAAGGCTTTATTTACTGTCCGCCTTCTGCTGGAATTTTACATTGTTCACGATAAACCGCTCATGTTCTCCTTCGCCGATTTTTCCCCTCTCGTCAAAGGCTTCTACCTGAAAGACCAGTCTTCTTCCGTCGATTTCTACCAATTCACTCTTGGCTGTTACTTCCATGCCCACAGGAGTTGCAGAGATATGTTTGACATTCATCAAGGTTCCAACACTTCCCTGTCCTTCTTCCAACTCATCTGCCACACTGGTATAGGCTGCCTGTTCCATCAACGCAATCATAGCCGGAGTTGCATATACATTTAACTCACCGCTCTTCATGGTTTTCGCCGTATTCTTATCTGTTACCTTTTCTGTGATTTCTTTTATGATTCCTGCTTTTAACATTTTTTTCTCCTTCTTGTATTTCACACTATTTTTCATATGTGTATTGTATCAGAAAACACAACCAATGTTAATGCCTTTTCCTTTCTGTGTCAGAAATTTCCTTTAGTAGCGTCTCCAATAGCATAATGTGATATTTTTCGTCTTTGATAATTCTGGCTAATACTGCATTTACATAGTTGTCTTTTATCATGCTTATATGCATCCGGTATTGGTTGATGGCAGCTTTTTCCGCTTCTATATCTGCCAAAAGCATTTTTCTTCCTTCCTCCGGTATGGTGATATATTGGGGCGTCCACATCTGTTCTTTTCCGTTTCTCTGCCTTGCAGTAAAATCTACACAGCCGCCCAATAGAAAGATTAATTCTCCTAATTTTTGCAAATGTATCATTTCCGCCATGGCAATTCCCAGTATGGTTTTTGCTATGGGGCATTTCTCACAGGAAAGTCTGTTTTCATTGTTGATATATTGGGTAATAGCAGACAGCTCAGATGTGGCACCGCAATAGTCTATACTGAGCAGATTTGCATATGTCTGATTTTTTTCTCTGACCCGTATTTCAGGATACGGAAGCTCTACCATAATTGGTTTTACGGCCATAAAGTTACATGTATTTGTAATAGGGGTGATGGTTTCGTCCATTTTTTACTCCCATATATTTCTATATGATAATATATTAGAATTCTTGTAATAGGTGAATATCAAACATAATATCCACTTTGTTTTATCCTCTTTTACCTTACTAATAACTTTTAGTCTTTTACAAATTCTGACACTGCCTTTTCTATTTCTTTAGAATGTCCGACCATCATATGACCTCCTGTTTCAAACGATATAAATTTGCAATTCGGAAATCTACCAAGTGCATTTAAAGTATCTTCATAGTTTGCCAACTTATCATCTTTAGCATGTAAGATCAGTGACGGCACTTGTAAAGATTCAATTTCATAATCATCAAAATTTCTTGCCATATCGGGATTCGTAACAGAAGCGTCTAATATTACACCCTCTTTTCTGTCCTCAACAGGCAACATACTGTATATTGTAGAAGATTCCATTCCCATAATCGGTTCAAATAATGGACTGATGAAAAACATTGCATAATCATTACATAAGAACGCAGGCGGACCTGCATATTCGGAATATTCTTTTGGTTTTTCTGCATAGGGCATTGCAGAGCAATATAATATAAGCCCTTTTGTTCGTTCAGGATAATCTAAAGCAAATCGTATCGCAATACTTCCACCTGCCGATGCGGCTAACAAGTAGACCTTATCAATTCTCAATTTATCTAACAGCTCAACATATGCAAAAGCTTGTTCAGCCGGTGTACCATTGCCTAAAATATCGCTTCCCAAATATCCAAACCTTGACGGAGCAATGATTCTATAATCGGAGCTAAAATTTTTGCAAGTATCATAGGCTTGATCATAACCGCCAAAAATCCCATGCACAGATAGGATTATTTCGCCTTCCCCTCTATCAACATAAGTCATATTCCCATAGCTCAAGTTAGCTGTTTTTGCTCCGTATGTAACAAGTCGCTCCTTCCCCTCTTTCACTGCCATATTGCACCGTATTCCCTGAACAATCAAATATATTGCAAGGACAAACAGAATACCTCCTACAATGTATATCCACATATGCTTATACCAAACCTTTCTCACTGATTTTCCCATTGCTATCGTTCCTCTCCTTTATAGGTTTCACAAAATTCTTGTACCATTAAGGTAAGTTCTTGTTTTGCTTCTTCTGCCTTATCAAGGTGCATATCATATTTTTGTAACAGATAAAAGATAGGCGTATAGAAACGTAACGCAATAATATGCGGATTGTCCTTTTTGATAATTTTTGCATCTATAAGTTCGGAAAATATTTTTTCTTCGTGTTCGATTGCCCCGTTGATAAATAAATCTTCAAATAGTTGGTTCAATTCTGAATTGTGATATCGCTCAATTATTAGCATTTTTCTAAATTTTGAAGCAACTTCATCCTTTAAATAAAACATAAATAAAGCTATTGCAAAGTCTACAATGTTTTCCATAGTGGCTGTTCGATAGGTAATGTCAGCTTGAGGCGTATCCGGCAACCGCAATTCATTTCTGACTTGCTCCATTCTGTCGGAAAAAACTTCTACGCAAGAATTAAAAATATCTTGTTTACTCTTATAGTGTTTATATAAAGACGGTGCTTTAATTCCGACTGCGTCGGCTATCTCACCAACATAAACCGCACTATATCCCTTTTCAGCAAATAGTGTCAAAGCTGCCTTCAAAATTTTTTGTTTTGTAGTCATATTAATTTTCTCCTTAGCTAATTTGAATTACCCGTTTTATTATAGGCTAATTGTAATTAGCCGTCAATATAAGACATAACAGTATTTCTACAATTACAGTAAAGTTATCCGTAAAAAAGCCGAGTGATTTTCGTGTAACGAAAACCACTCAGCCATATAAAACATGACTCTATTTTGTTAATTACGGGTTATTCCCCAATCAACTCTGCCTTAAACTGCGTCTCACCCTTACGTGATTTATATAGGAACACTGCCAGAGACAGGAGATTGAATACTACAATCATGCCAATAAACACCCTCATCTGAGGCATAATCTCATTTCCGGTTGAAATAGTTGCACGGAATGCCTTTACACTGTAAGTAAACGGCATATGTTCGTGAATCATGTGGTAGAAATCCGAGGATAATTCCAACGGATAAGTTCCTGCGGAACCTCCCAACTGAAGCACCATGAATATCAGCATCAGATAACTTCCCACTTTGCCCAAGCATACGTTGAAAAAGTACATGACTGACATGAATGCCATGGATGCCACCACCGCTACTAATATGGTTTTTCCTAAATACTGTGGTTCAAATCCCAGAATCCATTTCAGCATAAAAATCATCACTACTGCCTGCACAACGGAAATTACCAAATATACGGTTGCTTTGCTGAACCACCAGCTAACACCTTTTTTCACTTCCCCTGCCGGTTTGGTCAGCGGATATATGGTACAGAATGCAATACATGCTACCCAGAGACCTACTCCCATCATATATGCTGCCATCGCACTTCCGTTATTCTCGATATGGGAATAGGTATCCCCTATGGATTCTACCGGAGCCGCAAACATATCTACCGTATCCTCATCGGTTTTTGTACTGTTTACTTCATCTCCCGCTTCTGTCAAGCTGTCAGCCAAGGTCATGCTTCCGTTTTTCAGCTCTTCTAAACCTTTTCCAAGGGAATCAGAACCTTCCGTAAGCTGTGCCACACCCTTTTGCAGACTGTCTGCTCCGTTACTGATTTTTCCTGCTCCCTCTGTCAAAGCTTTACTGTTGGCGGTCAATTTTTCAGCTCCAGCCGCCACACTTGCCGTACCGTCCGTATATGCATAGATACCATTCTTTAACCCGTTTTCCCCGTTGACTCCTGCTTCTAACTGTCCGATTCCGTCATCTACAGTTGTCATTGCCTGTATCAATCCCATGGTTTCCGGTGTGGTCCCGTTTCTATCCAACACGTTCTGCACATTTTGCAAACCGCCCTGAAGTTCCGTAATTGCCTGTTGGCTTCCCGGTAATACCACACCCGCATTGGTCTGCAAACCGCTTAAGAGGGCTGTCAACTGTGCCATCTCCGCACTGATATCCTGCCCCAATCCCTGTTTGGTATTAATTACCTGCATTAACTGGTTTGCCTGAACAATGGCATTATTTACTCCGGTAAGTCCTGTTTGAAGCTGCTGTATCTGTGCTTCTTTTTCCGGTGTCATACTTGACGCAAGGGTATCGGACATTTGGTTCATACCTGCCAATATGGCTCCACTTCCGCTTTTTAAGGATATCAAACCATTGGATACGGAATCCACACCGATTTTCAGACTGCTTCCTTTTTCATTTAAAAGGGCTGCACCATTCTCCAGATCGGCTACCCCTTCCGTATATGCTCCGATTCCTTCTTCTAATGTGGCACTTCCTTGCTGTAGAATGCTGGTTCCCTCCGACAACGCATTTAATCCGTCGTTCATCTTCTGATTTCCCGCAAGCAATTGGTCTGTACCATCTGTAATCTGCAATGCCCCATCTGCCGCCTCTACAAAGCCGTCTCCAATTGTCTCCAACTGTTCAAATACTGTCTCTGTATACTGCGTCGTAATTTTCTCACGAATGCTCTGCTGAATCTTGCTTACTGCTGTTTCACTCATCTTAGAGGCAATATAGTTTTCCCCCGGATTCGTGGTGTAATACAATTCCATTTTCTTTGTATCATCTTCCATCAGCGTTGTTGCATTTTGGGAAAAATCCTCCGGTATGGTAATTACCATGTAATACGTACCGTTTGCCAGACCTGATTCTGCGGTTTTTTCGTCCACAAAATGAAACCCCAAAGAGTTATCCTCTTTCATATTCTTTATCAGGTCTTCCCCCACATTCAGTTCCTTCTCATTGTACATGACCGGTTGGTCTTTATTTACCACCGCCACCGGAAGCCGTTCCAGCCTTCCGTAGGGGTCCCACATGGCTCCCACAAAAATTGCCGTATAAATCGTGGGGATCAGTATAATTGCAACCATTACCGCAATCATGAATTTGCTTTGAAATAATTTTTTCCATTCGTTTTTGAGCATTTATCGTCCTCCTTACAATTTTACTTTAACAACTAAAAATAAACTGCAAGGAGAAAACTCCTAAACGGATTTTATAATTTTTCTAAACAAAATCTAAACTTTCTTTTTCTATTCTAAATTAAGCCGATAACCGGCACCCCAGACAGTCTCAATGATTTTCGGGTTCTTACTGTCCTCTTCTATCTTTTCACGGATACGATTGATATGTACGGTAACCGTTACGCTGTCACCCACATAATCATACCCCCATATTTTTTCAAACAGCTCTTCTTTGGAAAAGACAATATTGGGATTCATAGCAAGGAACTTTAGCAGCTCAAACTCACGGTTTGGGAATTTAATCTCTTCTCCGTCCCTGTATACCTTCCAGCTTCTGGTGAGTATTTCTATATTTCCTATCCGGATAATATCCCTTTCCTCCCCTTCATTTTCCTGTGGTCTGTATCCTTTGGTCAGGCGTTCATAACGGCTGAGATGAGATTTTACACGTGCCACCAATTCCGCCGGATCAAAAGGTTTCGGTATATAATCATCTGCTCCGATTCCCAGTCCCAGCACCTTATCAATGGACTCTGTCCTGGCTGTTACCATCAGAATCGGAATATCAATTTTATTTCTTATTTCACGGCAGATATCGTATCCGTTTTTTCCCGGAAGCATTAAATCCAGTAAAATCAAATCGAATGTTCCGGTCAATGCCAGCTCCACGGCTTTTTCTCCGTCTGTCTCAACCTGAGTCTCAAATCCATTGATTTCCAGATAGTCCTTTTCCAGCATTGCTATTTCTTCTTCGTCTTCCACAATCAATATTTTGGTTCCCATACTTCCTCCTACTCTTGATTCTCTTCCACTATAGGAAGGGTAATCGTAATGCAAAAACCATTATTATTAGATGCCTGAATCTGCCCCTTATGCTGCTCTATAATTCGTTTAGCGATATACAATCCCAAACCATCCCCGTCTATCTTGCTGTTGCGGGTTTCATCTCCCCGGTAAAACTGTTCAAAAAGATATGGCAGCTTTTCCTCCGGTACCCCTTCTCCGTCATCTTCAATCTTTAAGATAACCTCTTTCTCTCTGCAAAGCATATGAAGCTGAATCAGTACATGTTCACCTTTTCGGTACTTCATACTGTTTTCCACAATATTGTAGATGACTCTTTTTATCTGTTCCCGGTCAATATCGGCATAGACCTGAGTATCCGGTTTCAAAAATATAACATCTGTCTTTTTCTCTTTTAAGTCTCTCTGTCCCTCATCTACTAAATTTTGTAAAAACTCTCCCAAATTTGTTCGTTCCATGTAAACCGGCATATTGCCTGTTTCCATCTTAGAATAAGTGAACAGTTTCTGCAATAAGACATCCATGGCACATGCCTTCTGATAGGCGATGTCCAAATACTGTGCCTGTTTTTCCGGCGTATTGGCAACCCCATCCTTCATGCCTTTCAGGTACCCCCTGACGGATGTCAACGGAGTCCGCAAATCATGGGAAATTCCTGCAATCATTTCCGTTTTTGCCTTTTCATACTCCTCCGCTTTGTTTATGTTCTCTATCAAACTCTTCTGCATCATATTAAAGGACTGGCAGAGCTTTTCAAACTCTTCTTCCCCTTCATATTCCACCGGCTCTGTAAAGTCCCCTTCCTCCATCCGGTTGGCTGCCTCCATCAGTTTTTCTATAGGTTCTATAATCTGATTTTCCAGTTTACTGCTGAAATAGCGGCTGATTCCCACAATAATTCCAATTGCCAGAATTCCCAATGCCATAAACACCGGTATCAGCCAATGGATAATTCGCTCCTGCTGTTGAGTGAGATTATCACTTTCCACATTCTTCAATGCCACCGCCCGGTATTCTCCTTCCGCGGTCTCATATGTTTTAAAAATCATCGTGGAATTTTTCCAGACGAAAACATCTGCTTCCTTCTGATCTGTAGCATAACGTTTCAGGTGCTTCATCTCTCTTTTTTCCTCTGACGTAAAATCAGAATAGAGTTCTGTTCCGTCTTTTTCCAAATACAACTGATATCCGTTATTTTCAATTTCTTTGCGAAAATCCTCTAGCTTGTCCTGTGAAAAATCATAAGAATCCAAAATATTCACCGTTTCCACCGAACGTTTCTCCAGCTTGGCGTAGTTTGCCATTTTATCCAGATAAGTACTTTCAAAAATTTCTATGATAATTCCGCTAATAATCAAAAGTGATAGCAAAGCGGATAAAAGAATCCGAGTGTTTGTTCTGGATAATCGTTTTCTGATGGTCATCTCTTTCCCTCCGGTTTTCCTACTATGATGAATCAGTTTACACCTCAATCATAAACTACCGAAGTGAAAAATGTAAACATTTTCTAAACAAAGCTCCTTTTCTCTAGGGTAAAAAGGGACTGTGACAAAAAAGGATATTTTGTCACAGTCCCTTATTCCCAAAACAATCCTATATTCGGTTGTTTCATGGTAAATATCACAAACAGCAAAAATAATATACTAAAAATGAGAATTCCCCAAATATTCTTCCCTTCTCCGTCCCTATATAGCTGCCGGATTCCTCGATAGGAATATATACTATAAATTGCCACTCCTATATAAAAGGTCAGAATATCCAGCCACATGATATCTCCTCCCCAAATACCGGAATACGTGAAGAAAAAGGCTACAATAAAGAACATTCCCCACAAAACACCTTTGGCTTTTACCGTTATCCAGCCGGGTATCCAATCTTTTCCCCCAATTCCCTGTATTACGGTAAAAAGCAGTGCCGGCATATACAACAGCTTCAAATGCTCCCACGTACTCTCGTTGATAGGCGAAATCATTGCCGCCAAAGCATTTCTGTCTGTCCATTCATATACAAAGTGCAACAGGGTTCCCAAAATTGCCACAAACAGAAAATCTGCTATTTCCCATTTTGCCGTACTCTCGATTTTTTCCCGCATATAAAAGTCCTCCCTTTTTATTATATGCGGAATCTGCAAATCTATTCCCTTTCCGAATCTGTCTATTATTTATGAGAAATACGTCTGCTGTATAAAAGTCTTATGGAATTGAGGATACACAGGAATGCCACCCCTGTGTCGGCAAATACTGCCAGCCACATATTGGCGTAAATTCCGGTTAATCCCAAAATCATTACTGCTACCTTAATGGCAATGGCAAAAACAACATTTTCTTTGGCTATCAGGTTGGTGTCCTTTGCAAGTCCCACTGCTGCCGGAATAGCATCCATATTGGAATTCATAAATACCACATCTGCCGCTTCAATGGCTGCATCGGCTCCGCTTCCCATGGCGGCACCCACATCTGCTCCCGCCAATACCGGGGCATCATTGATTCCATCTCCCACAAACATAACGCTTCCATGAGCTTCACGGATTTTTTGCAATTCTGACAGCTTCTCCTCAGGAAGCAGTCTGGCATGAACCTCTTCCACCCCTGCTTCTTTTGCTATGATTTCTGCACTATCCTGTGCATCTCCAGTCAACATAACTGTTTTCAAATTCTGTCTCTTCAGACTGGCTATGGCTTTCGGTGCCTCTTCTTTCATGGTATCTGAAATAATAAGATAGCCGATATACTTTCCTTCCGACGCCAGAATCACTTCTGAACCGCTTTTATCCGGCTGATAATTTTCCAAATTTATCTGATACAATTCCATCAGCTTTTTGTTTCCGCAGAGAATCTCTCTTCCTTCTACAACTGCCTGGATTCCCTTTCCTGAAATCTCTTCCGATTCGCTGACTTGTGGCAGCTCCAAAGCTTTCTCCGCTGCCCGCTCCACAATGCTTACTGCAATAGGATGTGTGGAATTTTTCTCACAGGCTGCCGCAAGGCACAGCAGCTCGTCTTTACTGATTTCTGACTCCGGTACTATCTCCTGTACCACGAAATTTCCCTTTGTAATAGTTCCGGTCTTATCCATGACAATGGCTTGGACATTACTCAGTGCCTCCAGTGAAACACCGCCCTTAAATAAAATTCCGCCTTTGGAACCTGCACCGATTCCGCAGAAAAATGCAAGGGGTACACTCAATACAACTGCACACGGACAACTCATTACCAAAAAGCTCAAGGCTGTATAAACCCAAGGACGGAAAGCCTCTCCGGTAATCAACGGCATTCCAATGGCTGTGAAAACAGCCACAGCAATTACAATCGGTGTATAGACTCTGGCAAATCTGGTAATAAAGTGGTCAATTTTCGGTTTGCTGGCTGCAGCATTCTCCACAGAATCCAGAATCTTACTTACCATGGACTCCTCCAATGGCTTTTCGACTTTAATTTTCAGCAAACCGGAGGTGTTCACACAGCCGGAAAGTACCTCTGTCCCCACCTCTACTTTTACCGGAACCGGTTCTCCGGTTACCGCGGAGGTATCCAAACGGCTCTCGCCTTCTACCACGATGCCATCCAACGGGATTCTGTCTCCGGCTCTTACCAGCAGCACATCTCCCGGTTTCGCCTCTTTTGCAGGTATTACGCTGACTTCTTCTCCTGTTACCAGATTTACTACTTCCGGTCTTAGGTCAATGGCATCCATAATCTGGCTGCGGCTTCGCTCCACTGCCACATCCTCAAAAAATTCTCCGATTCTGAAAAACAGCATGACTCCCACTGCTTCAGGATATTCTCCGATGACAAATGCTCCGATGGTAGCAATACTCATTAAAAAATTCTCATCAAAAGGGTTTCCCTTAAACAGATTCTTAACCGCCGTAACCACAATCTCTCCGCCCAATATCAGATATGCCACCACAAAGGCAATCAGATATGGCAATGTGTATTCTCCGCCTCCCTGCATCTTATTTACAATCACTGCACCTAATAAAACAGCGGCTCCTGCCAGAATACAAATAAGATTCTTTCGGTTCTCCGTATCCGGTTCCTCTATACTTTTCTCTTCTTTCTTTTCCACAATCCGTATACCGTCTTCGATTTGATTGCAGATATCCTCAATCTCTTTTCGGAGTTCATCCGGATTCTCCGCAGTAATCCGAAGCTGTTTTGTGGCAAAGGTTATCGTAGCCCATGAAACACTCTCCAGATGATTAATCCGTTCTTCCATCTTTGCCGCACAGTTGGCACAGCCCAGATTTTCCATGGTATAAACCTTGGTCACGTAATTTGCCGGCGTCTCTTTCTCCTCCTCATGTATATTCTCATGTTCACATCCACAGCTGTCTTTATGTTCGTGTCCGCATCCACAACTATCCTCATGTTCATGTTCGTGTCCGCATCCACAACTGTCTTCATGTTCATGCTCGTGTCCACATTCACAATCATGTTCGTGCTCTTTATATGTCAACTCTTCGTTTTTCATAGAATCCTCCTTTCCATATATGAACGTTTATTCATATGTTCATTTATATGATAATTCATATTTCAGGATATGTCAATATGTTTCTTTTTATTGAGATTTTTTATTAATAAAAAACGGATGACCTTACAGCCATCCGTCTATAATTGCAATTCCCTTATCCACATCCACATCTGCCACCGCAGACGTCAACTCTTCCATAACCTGTTCTAAGCTTTCCGGCAGCTTCGTATTTGTCAACTGTTCAACTGCTCCGTCGGCTGTATCCAAATCAAAGACCTCCAATGCCTGACGCAGGGTTTGCAACAGTTCCCGAAGTTCTTCCGCGGATATCTCCTGTTTTTCCTTTCCCCGTTTTGGCAGGCGGCTCTCGTACTCAGTTCCCACCTTTTCATACAATTCCAACAGCTTTGGGGTCTGGCGTTCTATTTCTTCCCAGAAGTTTTGATTTCCGCAGCCCTCCAGATATGCTGCCATTCCCGACAGTTCCGTGGCTCCCACTACTGCTGCTGCACTTTTTAATGCATGGACTTCCACGGTATATCTGCGGACATCCTGTTCCTCCAAAGCTTTCTCTATCTGTGCAATCTTTGCCTTTCTGGTAACACAGAAAGTTCGCAATAGCTCCTCATCTATCCCGGTTTCTTCTTTTTCAGGCTGCTTCAGCTCATATTTTCCCGGCTTCTGCAGCAATTCCTCCGGCAGATAGGACCGAATGACCGCTTCCAGTTTATTACCATCCAGAGGCTTTGACAAAAAGTCTGTAAATCCTTCTGCCAGATACATCTCTTTCGCTCCTGCAATGGCATTGGCCGTCAAAATAATAACCGGAGTATCTTGACATGGAATATCGGACATCTCTTTTAATCGGTGCAAAGCTTCTATTCCGTCCATTCCCGGCATCATATGATCCATCAGAATCAAATCATAATGGTTCTCTGCCGCCAGTTCTAAGGATTCCTCACCGCTCATCGCTGTCTCTATCTGAATCTTTGTCTCTTTTAAAAGGTTTTGTGCCACCTTCAGATTAATCTCGTTGTCATCTACCAATAAGATTCGGGCATCCGGTGCACAGAATTTCGGCTGATAAGAACTTTTTTTCTTCAGGAACTGCTCATACCGTTTCTGATAATCTCCGATGGCATCCCATGACATTACCTTCTGGGGCAGAAGAACACGGAATACGGAACCTTCGCCGTAGACACTCTCCACCTCCAGTTTTCCATCCATCATATCAATAAGACGCTGGGTAATGTTCATTCCCAGTCCGGTACCCTCAATCTCCCGATTTTGTTCTTCGTCTAATCTGCGGAAAGACTCAAACAGTTTTTCTCTGTCCTCTTCCCGGATTCCGATTCCTGTATCCTTTACCTCTATCCGTAGGATGATGGTGTCCTGTTGCTGTTCTTCAAAATCTACGCTGAGGGTAACGCTTCCTTCTTTTGTATATTTTACTGCATTGGTAAGCAGATTTGTCACAATCTGTTTGATTCGTACATCATCTCCGAAGAGCTCCTCCGGCGTTTTCTCCTCCACATGAATATTTAGTTCCAAATTCTTTTCCTTACATCGGAAATCAATCAGATTTACCAAATCATTCAATACCGAGGACAGATGATAAGATACCGGTAACAATTCCATTTTTCCCGCTTCAATCTTGGACAAATCCAACAAATCATTTATCAGAGACAACAGCGTCTTTGCCGCACTCTGGATATTGGATGCATACTCCATCAACTCTTCATCCTGATATTCCCGCAAAATCATTTCGTCCATTCCGACAATGGCATTGATAGGTGTCCTTATTTCATGAGACATATTTGCCAGAAAATCCGACTTTGCCTGACTGGCTCTCTCCGCCTTCGCCTTGGCTTCCTTTAGTTCCTCCGCCATCTGAATATCTGGACTTTCATGAATCAGATAGATAGATAACGTCATCATAAAAATCCCAAATCCGCTAATCAATGAAGTTGGATAGAATAACTGTATTGCAGAAATTATTAATTCGATAAGCAATGGCGTCAAAATCAACATCCATTTTTTTCGAGTAAGTGCGTTACGATATCGAATGATGTAAAAAAGCGATACCAACAGGCAGCATCCCACCAATATGAAAGCGGATATTACCGATATTCCATAGGAATAGTTTCCCTTAGGAGTCTCTATATACACCATTTTTCCAAATATTAGCAGTAATAATGCTATTACCAACAACGGATGCCAGAAAAAACGTATCTTTCCCCCTTTTCCCGCTGCCGTCATAATAGTAAAATACACATATTTAAAAAACAAAAAAGCAAAAATCAGAATAGAGCCAATAAAGATAGTATGGAAAAAGCGATTCAAAATAGGAGGCACCGTATCCAAATGATTTACCGTATATACGGTAATCATATCAAAACTGAGATTCACAATCGCCGCCAGCAGCATCTGACTGAAAAGTCCATGGTTATAGGTGTTCTTTCTCTTAGCACTAAAATATAAGACGGCGATATATATCGTCGCTATCAATAGTGCTATCTGCATTTTTATCATACTTATTCTCCGCCGTTAAAAAATTCTTCCAACCGACTGATAATCTTCTTACCTGCAATAGGCTTTAAGATATATCCCTCCGGCTGCAATTCCAACACTTCAACAATCTTCTCTTTTTCTGCTACTGCCGTCAGAAAGAATACCGGAATATCCTCCGTCTCCGGGTTTCCTCTGAGCATCTCAAACATCATTTTTCCGTCACAGACCGGCATTTCATAATCCAGCAGAATCACATCCGGTTTGGAATTTTCAATTGCTGCAAAGGCTTTCATTGCCGAATTGGCAAGAGATACCTCGTATTCCTTCTCCAACACTCCTTTGATGGTCCGAAGCATCATTCCACTGTCATCCACTACCAATACTTTGCGTTTTTTCATATTCATCACCTCATCCTTTCCCTCTTCCACACGGTGTTTGATATGCTTCAATGCTTCCTCAAAAATATCTACTACATGCTGATCGTCCAAGGAGTAATAGATATTTTTCCCCTCCCTTCGGGACTTTACCTGGCCCTCCAACTTTAATATCTTTAATTGATGGGAAACCAGCGACTGGGAAAGCCTCAATGCCGCCGCCAGGTCATTAACACACAGCTCCTGTTTGGAAAGAGCATATATGATTCTTACACGATTCTCTTCACTTACCGATTTAAAAAAAGATGCCAGCTTTTCCACATAAGTATCCGGTATCATATCTTGTTCTATATTTTCAATTATTTCTTCTTTTTCCACCTAAAACACCCCTTTTTTACAGTATATCGGACCTCCCTCTGTTCTGTCAATGCGACTTTTCTCATCCTTCTTTACTGCTGCAGAAAACAAATCATCAGATACTCATCCTGATAGCTTCCATCCTTCATTCTTTGGGCATGTTTTACGGTTCCAAAATTTTCAAAACCGTATTTTTCATAGAGGTGGATTCCCCGTTCATTGGTAGATACTACTTCCAGTTCCACCTGCTCATAGCCTATCTGCTTTGCACACTCCAGACATTTTTCCAAAAGCACACTGCCCAGTCCCATTCCCCAGTATTCCTGACGGATGGAAATTCCAAAGGAGGCACGATGTCTGGTTCTGATTCGATTTAAAATCATATGAATGTTGGCATTGCCAATCATTTTATCCCCTACAAAAAGTCCGGTAAACACTTCATCCTCAGATTCTTTCACCCGTTCTATCAGCTCCTGCTCCTCTTCTATGGTCATGGAAATCTCCTCCGGGTAACGCACCATATAATTGGTTTCCCCGGAGGTAGCCCTCATATAGTCAATCATCTGCTGGGCATCCTCTTTTTGAGGACTTCTCAGAATTGCCGTCTCACCGTTTTTCAACAAAATTTTCCGTTCTTCTATTCTCATAATCATCCTCCTAAATTTATTCTTTTGTGAATATTCCATGTTTTTTACATATTATTTATTGAAACTGTTTATCCTTTTTATTATAATTCTCACAAAGGTAAAAAGCAACGACCGCACTTTGGCATTGCCGGAAAGGAGCTACGATTGGAACGTCAGGAAACTTATCGTTTATTAATTGAACATGAGATAAAACATTTGGAAGAACACGCCCGTTTTCTGGAAACTAAAAATTATACACAGCACGGCGGCATTACCGTATACGAGCATTGCATCAATGTTGCTTTTATGAGCTGTAAAATTGCCGATAAATATCATTTGGATGTAAATTACCTCTCTCTTATCAGAGGTGCTTTGCTTCATGATTATTTTTTATATGACTGGCACGAAAAAAATCCCGCCCACAGCCCTCACGGCTTTAAGCATCCCAGATTTGCTTTGGACAATGCCAGACAGGATTGCCCTTTGACAGCAATGGAGGAAAATATCATTCTTCGTCATATGTTTCCTCTTACCCCGGCGTTTCCTGCCTACAAGGAGAGCTGGATTGTATCCCTTGCGGATAAAATCTGTGCTTCTGCGGAAATGTACCAGAATTACAAACAGCGGCTATTTGCCTCTGCCTCTGCAAAATAAATGAAAAAAGCTATCCTAGATGTGCAGAATTTTTATTACAAGAAGTTGTATTGTATTACAGTTCCGATAAAAACAAATTTTCAAATCATCTCACGAAATTCGGAATTTTTACGAACCTATGACGGAAAGATGTAATAATTCCTGTCTTTTTAACGCCTGCACAGTCCGTGGGGATGTTCGTCAAAGCTAAGACATGTTGCGGGGACTTTCGTGTGGCATTTATATAGACGTCCGAACAAAACGTAACCGCCGTATCAGACTGTTTGAGAAACGTTCTATCTGATTTTTAATAATAGAACGTTTTGAGTTTCTGATACGGCGGTTTTATATCGTCTGTGAGGACGTCTATTTAATGCAACTAGTAAGTTCACGCCATGTCTCCTTTGACCGGACATCCTCCACGGACAGTTCAGTCGGTAAAAGAGACAGGAAACATATTTTCCGTCATAAGTTCTAAAATTCTCGAATTTCGTTCGAAAAGATTTTAAATTTGCTTTTATCGGAACTGTAATGCAACAAAAGTTCTAATAATAAGAATTCTGCACATCTAAGATAGCCTTTTTCCTTCAGTTGCGGTGCTGCTCTAAATATCTGGTAATATATTCTTCCACGCCATTTCTTTCTAACCCCAATGCGATTGCCAGTTCCCCGTACAACGCATCCTCCGCCATCCTAAAATACCGTTCATCCAAAGCCGTGACCTTCTTGCCGTCCTCCAGTCTGGACTGTCTGCGGAGATACAGAGTCTTAATAATTCTTACCAATTCTCTGCAATCACAGCTTGCCAGAGCATCCTTATAAATCTGTTCCCTTCCCTTTTCGTCGGTAACGTCTATCTGCTCTAGCTGGGGAATCTCTTCCAATAGATTCATTGCTTCTTCTTTTGAAATAATCTGCCGCAGGATTACCTTTGTATTATCCACAGGCGTATATACGGTGCTGCCGCTGATATAGACCGGAAGCAGCGTATAATACAAACGGTCAGTCTTTATTCCGTCCATATGCATCGGTCCGATTCCTTCTACTCTGCACACTCCCTGATTTCCATATACAATGTAATCGCCTACTTCAAACATCTCTTCACTCTCTTTCTAATCTGTTTTTACTTTTCCTATTTTCTATTTTAATCCAAAAACAGATTTTTTGTAAGTAAAAGATTTTTGAAATATAACCGTCTTGTCTATCCCTGATAAGAAATACGCTCTACCAAAGATTCTTTTTTCTGGCTCCTTGTAAGCACCAATGACAGGATTACCTGAAATACCACCAGAAATACAATCAGCACCAACAGCTCCTTTATCGGTAAATGATATTGGTAGAGTCCCAACCATCCGTTAGCTCTGCCATACCGAAACACACCATAGCCCGCCGGAACTCCCACCAACATTGCCACAATTACCGTTCCTGCCGTAAAAATAATTCCTTCTGCCTGAAGGCTCATATTAAGCTGCCGGTCGGTCATGCCAATGGCTTGTAGCATCCCGAATTCCTGTTTTCGGATTACCACGCTGGTAATCAGGGTATTGGCCATGTTCAGAAAACTGATGACCGCTATCATTGCCGTAAGGGAATAACTCATGGTTTTCATCATTAGGATACTGTTTTCCGATATCTTTAATGCCTGCTCGTAGCTTTGCATTTGTAGGTGTTCTTTTTCAGACAATAATTGCTTTAATTCCGCCTCCACATTTTTTTCCATGTCTTTCTCACAGTCTACCCATACTTTAAACCACGTAGGTGTCTGAAAACCCAGTTTCTCATAGGTGTCCTCAGTCATTACCCAATCCGTATCCACTGCTCCGAAGGAACCTCTTACCACACTGTCCATGGTTTTACTTTCCGTTCCGTCAGACAAGATAAAGCTGTTCTTTTCCCCCATTTTCAATCCGGTCTCATCCCACCAGTAAGACCATCCGTAGATTATCTCGTCATCCTCCGATGCCTTTTCATAATCCAAAGTCCCCATAGTACTTCCCTGTTCCTTTTCCCATTCAAAAGCCTCCCGGTCCAATACCTCGATACTCTGGTAAGCCTTCGCCTCCTTGCCGTTTTTATCCTTTTTTTTCAGCAAAAGTACCGGGCGGGTCTTTACTTCTTTTACCCCTTTTATCTGCTGAATCTTTTTAATGAGTTCTTCGTCTATAGGATTCTCCTGTAAAATGGACTCCAAATTATTTTCCGGATATGCAGTATCATTCATACTGTAATCCAGAGCAATCTCAAATTTTCCGCTTTCCACACTTTTTTTGCATCATATTCCGCATCCATATTTCCCGCAAAATTTGCCATAACCACAAACAGCACGCAGGACAGTCCCATGGTAACAATGGTCTGTATCGTTCTCTTTTTTCTGCTTGCCAGATTTGCTCTGGTCAAACCCAAAACGGAGATGTCTTTTTTACCTTTGCGGATTCCCTCCTTTGCCTTTTTACTGTTTTCCTCCTGATACCGCATTGCCTCCACAGGAGAAATATTTGCCACAGTCTTCATCGGTTTTTTCAGGGATACCCATACGGTCAAAAAACAGATTAGTGCCACTGCCAAAAATATTGTAGGAGAAAGAAGCGAGACTTTTATCCGATGGATATGGGTGGATTCCTCACTTAATTTCATCAGCCATGCAAAAAATCCCTCTGCCGTTCCATATCCCAAAACCAGTCCTGCAGGAATTCCCACCAGTCCTAAAAACATTCCTTCTCTCCAAATCAAAGCTTTCATCTGCTTTCTGGTGGCTCCCAATGCATGTACCTTTCCATATTCCTGAACTTTTTGTACGATTCCTACCTGAAATATATTATAAATGACCACAATGGATAAAAGTACCACGGCAAACATAATCACAATACAGACTGCCATAGTCTCCAGCCCCGGATCCAACGCCCACATCAGATAGGCGTGATTATCCGACACAGCCTTTGCATCCACTCCGCATTTTTTTGCCAACTCCTTGAGAGTCTCTTCCCCGTTATCCGCATTGATATCCACGGATTTGTCCAGTCTGAAATATACAATATAGCTTCTGGATTCCTCTGAAACTTTTTCCTGATAATATTCCTTTGATACAAAGGCACTCAGATTTGGAATTACAGATTCCTTCTCTTCTTTTACAATCCCACTGATAACAAAGGTTTCCTCCCCATAAGGGGTACTGAGGTTTCGCCGGTAATTGACCTTTACCGCTTCTCCTAATCTAGGATTTTTTATTCCACAGCTTTTAAAAAAAGATGGCGTTGCCGCAATTTCATTTTTTTCCTTTGGGAAACTGCCCTTTATCAGTTTTCCCGACATATTGGTCATTTCCAGTGAAACGTCATCCGCATACCGCAGCTTTCCGTCACTGTCGGTAAATCCCAGCACCGCCATGGTTCCTATTTCCGTAAATTCACTTCGTAGTTTCATCTCTTCCAGTTGATTTTTATCTACACCGTTAAAGCTTCCATAGTAACTTCCGTACAATTCTCCGGCATTGACACGGTTGGACTTTATCGTTCCGTATCCCACCGTGGCAATAGCCGTCAGAAGCATGGTGGTAATACAGATGGATATGATGACCAGAATACTCCGGGTGCGGTTCTTCTTATCGTTGGCAAGTGCCAGTTTTGTAACTGTATCCATATCTATACCACCTTTCCGTCTTCAATCGTGATAATCCGGTCTGCCATCTGTGCTATATCCTCGTCATGGGTAATCATCACCAACGTCTGTCCAAACTTCTGAGCCGACATCTTTAGCAGCGATATAACCTCATCACTGGTTTTAGAATCCAAATTTCCCGTAGGCTCATCCGCAAAGATAATATCCGGTCTGGTTGCCAATGCCCTTGCTATGGCAACTCTCTGCTGCTGTCCTCCTGACAAAGCATTGGGAAGATGCTCTAAACGGTCCTCCAGTCCCAGAGTGGTAATAATCTCCATCATGAATGCTTCATCTATTTTCTGATGATCCAAACCTAAAGGCAGCACAATATTTTCCCACACATTGATGGTGGAAACCAGATTAAATACCTGAAAAACAAACCCGATTTTCCTTCTTCGGAAAACTGCAAGTTCATCCTCCTTTAAAGAAAAAATATCTTTTTCTTTGATATAGACCTTTCCTTCCGTAGGGTAATCCAATCCGCCTAACAGATGCAGCAGGGTACTTTTTCCCGAGCCGCTTTTTCCCACAACCGCCACAAATTCTCCCTGCTGTACCTCCATATTTATGTGGTTTACCGCTTTTACTTCACTGCTTCCACTTCCGTAAAATCTGCATAAATTTTCTGTTCTTAATATTGTTCCCATATTGTCACCTCTGTCTTTTTTATCTGATGAGACCACTCTATCATTCTCCTCTTTCATTTCTCTTTCAAAAAACCAAAAAAGTCTTACAGTTTTGTAAGACTTTCCTTGATTCCCTATAACGGAAGCTGAATGACAAAAATACTTCCCCTGGGTTTTGCCGCTGCTACCTTGATGGTTCCTCCATGCTGCTCAATAATATTTCTGGCAAGATAAAGACCGATTCCCTGTCCGCCCTCCGCCTGAACCTGTTCTGTGGAACCCCGGTAAAACCGTTTGAAAATCTGACTGCGTTCTTCCGCAGGGACTCCCATTCCCTCATCCTCTATCTCAATTCTCAAAAACAGGGACAGTTTCTGCATCCTAATCCGGATACAACTGCCCTTTGGACTGTACTTTACCGCATTTTCCAAAACGTTAATCAGAGCCTCCGACAACCATTTTTTATCCTGACGGATATATAGATTCTCTGCTTCTTCTGAATCCTCCAACTGAATCTCTATCTCTTTTTCCTCTGCCTTCGGATAGATACGGTTCACCGCTTGAAGCACCGTATCAAAAATCCCCTCTTCTTTCAGAGAAATTTCAATTAATCCCGTTTCCATTCTGGATATCTGCACAAGGGCACCTACCAGCTCTTCCAAACGGATAATCTGATTTTGACACCTTTCCAAAAACTCCCTGTACTCATCTTCTGTCAGCTTTTCCGAATTTAAGATGTCAAAACTGGTTTTCAATGCCGCCACCGGAGTCTTTAGCTGATGGGACAGATTGGTTACCAACACTTTTGTTTCTTCCTTCTCCGTTTTTGCCTGCCGGGTCATCAGCTTAATATATTCCGTAAGGGAGTTTAGGGTCATCTGTATCTGCCCGTATTGCCGACTCTGACCTTGTTCTTTGAATATTTCTTCTGCCTGTGTGTAATCTCCCTGCCGCAATGCCTCTATGGTTTCCAGAATCGCCTCCAGTTCCCGCTCTTTTTCCCGTTTTTTTCTTCCGGCATCCACTTCTGTTCCAAACCACAGTGCTGCAAAAGCTGCCGTTGTCAAAAACAGAATGATTCCCTCCCGATAAAGAAATTCTTTTTTGAGTCTGCTCTGATAACCCTCGTTATATCCATATTTTTCCAATTCCTGCCGGGCATCTTCTCCCACAAGAATTTCCTGTCCCTTCAGATAACCGGTGACAAAAGACAACTGTTCTTCCTTGGTGTCTGCTTGCAGGATACCTGCCAGAATCTCTTCTTTTTCTTTGTAATTCTGATATTCCATACTTCCCAGCAATCCGTTGAGAAGTATCCAACACAGGATTCCCACCAGCAATCCCGTGTATCTTTTTTCCCGTTTCATGTTTTACTCCTTACAGCCTCTCCACTTCCTGATTCCAGACATATCCCAATCCCCGGACATTTTTAATATAAACCGGCTTGGATTTATCCTTTTCGATTTTTTCCCGCAGGCGGTTCACATTGACCGCAACCGTATTGTCATCCACAAAATTTCCGTCCACATCAAAAAGACGTTCCAGAATCTGCTGTTTTGATAAAATCTGTTTTGCATTCTCCACAAAAAGAATCAAAAGTTTCCATTCATTTTTGGTCAGAGACAATTCCGTTCCTCTGTGCCATACCTTCATATCCGACATGGATATCTTCAAGTCTCCGGTTATGATTTCTCCATCCTGCTTTTCTTCCTTCCGGTCTGCATAGGCTTTGATTTTCAACAACAGCACCGATAAGCTGAAGGGTTTTGTCACATAATCGTCTGCCCCTGCATTATATCCCATGACATAATCTGTCTCCTGCTCCAATGCCGTCAGACAGATGATATGGCAGTTTTTTCTCTCCCGAACATAGGCTACCATGTCCAGTCCGTTTCCGTCCGGCAGATTGATGTCACAGATAAAAATATCTGGATTTTCTTTCTCTAACACCTTTTTTGCCTCTTTTATGTTTTTACAGGAAAACACCCCATACCCCTCTTTCTCCAAGGAAAAGGATATTCCCCGATTTACACTTTCATCATCCTCTAAAATCAGTATTTCCATCATACTTTTCTTCCTTTTTTCTGTAACAAGCGGCTTTTCTTTACGGTAATAAATCGGTTACTTTTTGTTCACGGATATTATAGCATAATTTCATCTGTCTTTAACGCAAAAATACATGAAAGAGAATTTCTCTTCCATGTATTCGCTTTTTACACTATATTTACTGGATAACTCCGCCTTCTACTACTAAGTTCTCCGGGTCTACACTGTCTCCGTAAACGGCTTTTAAGGTTGCGTCATAATCTTTGTGGAAGAACTGCTGCTCTCCCAGAGATTTAATCTCATCGTTAATCCAGTTTAACAGTTCGGTGTTGCCTTTCTGTACTGCCGGTGCAATGGCATCCGTATTTCCGAGAGATTCGATTCCTACGCTGAATCCTTTGTTCTGAATTGCCCATGCCAGTACCTCGGTGTTATCTGTGGAGAAGGCATCTCCTCTTCCGTCTAACAGTGCGTCATAGGCTTCCTGATATTCATCAAATTTGATTAAGTTTACCTCAGGATAGTTCTCGGTAAAATATGTTTCTGCTGTGGTTCCTTTTACTACAATCAAATCCTTGCCCTTTAAATCCTCCGGGTCTGTAATCAACGCATCCTCCGGGGACACCACGCCAAGTGCCACCTTCATATACGGAAGGGCAAAATCCACTTTTTCGCTTCTCTCATCCGTTACGGTAAAGTTGGCAAGAATAATATCTACCTTACCTGACTGCAAATATTCTACACGGCTTGCTGCTTCTACATAGACAAATTCCACGGCATCTTCACTTCCCAGAAGGTCTTTGGCAATCTGTTTTGCAAAGTACACATCATAGCCCTGAACCTCGCCGTTTTCATCCACATATCCGAATGGATTCTTGTCGCTGAAAACGCCGATTTTGATGGTGCCGTCTTTTTTGATTTCATCCAGCGTTCTGGCTTTTCCGGCTGTGGTCTCTGTGGTTTCTTCTTTCTTTGGCTCTGTGGCAGTTTCACTGTTGCCGCTCTTGCAGCCTGCCAGCACTCCTGCCGCAAGACTCATTGTCAATAAAATTCCCAATAGTTTCTTTTTCATGTTTTTTTCCTCCATCTCTTTTATTCCTTTACAGCTTCATAGTGAAAGCTGTTTAAAAACTGTTTTGCCCTGTCGCTTTTCGGTGCCGAAAAAAATTCTTCCGGCTTTCCCTCTTCTACAATCTGTCCTTCGTCCAAGAAAAGAACCCGGTCCGCCACCGCTTTTGCGAACTCCATCTCATGGGTTACGATAATCATGGTCATTCCGGTTTTTGCCAGTTCCAATACCACCTGCAAAACCTCCCGTACCATTTCCGGGTCTAACGCCGCTGTAATCTCATCCAGCAAAAGCACCTCCGGGTGCATCAACAAAGCTCTTACAATGGCAACTCTCTGTTTTTGCCCGCCGGAAAGCTGTCTGGGATAATCCTTCTTTTTTTCCAAAAGTCCTACCCGCTCCAACAACAGCTCCGCTTCTTTTTTTACCTCTTCTTTCTCTCTTTTCTGCACCATGCAGGGTGCCAGTATAAGATTATCCAGAATGTTCATGTTGGGAAACAAATCATAGCTTTGAAATACCATTCCTATTTTTTCCCGCACCTCATGGATTTTGCGGCTCTCTTTTTCATAATTCACGCCATTTAGTTTTAACTCCCCTTCATCTATATCCTCCAAACGGTTCAAGCATCTTAAAAAGGTACTTTTTCCGCAGCCGGAAGGTCCTATAACTACCACCACTTCTCCCTTTTGAATGGAAAAGTTGATGTCATCCAATATCCGTTTCCCCGGAATATAGGATTTTTTTAAATGTTCTACCTCTAATATTGCCTCTGACATATCTGCCTCCTAATTCACCAGTCTTTTTTCCAATGCAGCGGAGATTCTTGAGAATGGAAAACAAATGGCAAAGTACATCAGAAATACCACACCATAAACCCACAATGCCGCCGTAGGGTTTGTATATCTGGATGCATCAATAATCTGTTTTCCTACCTTCACTACCTCCACAACTCCAATCAATACCACCAAGGAGGTAGTCTTTATCATTCGGGTCAGAAGGTTTACCGCCGAGGGCAGAAGCCTTCGGATTGTCTGAGGAAGAATTACGCTCCGATACACCTGCCATTTATTCAATCCCAGAGCATAACCGCTTTCATATTGATGCTTGGGAATGGCAATCAATGCACTTCGCACCAAATCTCCCATCTCTGCCGTTCCCCAGAAGGTAAATACGATAATCGCCGCTTTCTCTCCTGACAGATTCATGTTCAAGTGCTTTGCCGCACCGAAATATACCAAAAACAGTAACACCAGCTGTGGCATAATTCTTACGATTTCTAAATAAACCCTACAGACTGCCCGCACTCCTTTATTTTGAAGATTCATAAGCATTCCCAAAAAGAATCCCAGAACGATGGACAGCATCATTGCTATCACCGCTATCCGCAGGGTAACCCAGAGTCCTTCACAGAGCCTGAGAAAATTAGTTCCTTTAAACAGCACTTCCAGTCCCGTATTCTGCATAACGAATCCTCCTTTCCACCAAAGTACATAAAACAGATATCGGCAGTAAAATAATCAGGTATGCCATTACCAACATGAAGAGTGCTTCATCTGTTTTATAGTAAATCCCAATTAAGTCCTTTGTGACAAACATCAAATCTGCCAAAGCCACCGCACTGAAAACCGAGGTCTCTTTTATTAGGAAAATCACGTTGGCACAAAAAACCGGAATGGAATTGGATACTGCCTGTGGTAAGATAATTTTCCTAAAGACCTGACTTTTTCTCATTCCCAGACTCAGTCCCGCTTCAATCTGTATCCCGGATACATTGTCCAATCCGCTTCGGAATGCCTCTGCCATATAGCTTCCTCCCAGAAAGGTCAGACCTATGATGGCACAGCTCTCGGAGCTGAACACAATTCCCAGCTTCGGCAAACCAAAGTACAAAAAGAATAGCTGAATCAACAACGGTGTGTTTCTGGATAATTCAATATAACAGACCACCAGTTGTCTGAGAATCGGTATCTTCAAATAGCGAATCATGCTGCATATAAGACCGGTAAGGATGGAAAACAGGATACCCCATACCGCCATGTGCAGGGTGAGTTTCGCCGCCTCCACATATAAAGGAAGCTGTTCCTGCATAAAATTAACGTCCATTGCCAATAACTCCTTCAACTTTTTGAATAATTGCTTTTGCAAGTTTCTTATGCCCTTCCTCATCTAAATGTTCCTGATCTTCTTTACTTGGAACAGCATATGCAGATGCCTGTAGAAATTCTATTTTATATTTTTTTGCAATATCCTCATAAACTTCCGGCAAAGCTTTTGAAGTTTCTACCGATTTTTGTCCGAACTCCGGGTCATATTCTTTTTTCCAAACCTTTTCTCCCAGAGCAATGGGCGAAATCAAAAGCACTTTTGCCTGTGGCTGATATTCCTGAATTTGCAAAATCAGACGCTCTATCCCTTTTCCGATGACTCCCGGCGAAGCATCATATACTGTTTTACAGTCATTGGTTCCCAGCATTAATATTACAAGTTCTAAAGGCTTATGGCTTTCCAGAACCGTTCCCAACAGTGCCGTCCCTCTTCTTCCTTCTCGCAAAGGGTCTTCAAAAACTGTAGTTCTTCCGCACAACCCTTCCTCAATGACCCGATATCCCTTTCCCCGAACCGCAGCATCCAGCCGTCCCGTCCATCGGATTTCCCAATTATAACGATTCTCTGTCCCCGGTATTAAACCATAGGTATTGGAATCTCCAAAACATAATATCTGCTTCATATCAAACATTCTCCTATTTCACAAAAAAAGCAGGTACGTATCTGTACCTGCCTGAAAATCAACTTAATTTCATTCAAGACCAAATACAAGACCGCACGAAAAATACTGCATCTGCTTCATGCACATACAATTCTGACAGCACATCATATTTCTGGTCTCTTTTTGAATTTCTGCGGTTCTCATATTTTCTCCTCCTATTTCCTATTAATTCGATATGATTACTATATATTAATTAATTTTCTTTGTCAACACTTTTTTTCATAAAAAATAACCCCACATAAAAATGCGGAGTTATAAAAGCTATCCTTTCATCTGTTTTTTCTTAGCATACATGGCATTGTCTGCTCTCTGGAATACCTCACGAACATTGTCATTTACAGTGCATTTCTCATAACCGTAAGCGATTCCTACTTCTTTTTCATCTACCCCCAGAGCCTCACTTAATTTTGCTTTGGTTCGCTCAATACGATTCATTTTTTCTGCCATCTTCCTGTCTGAAATTTGCTCGCATAGAATGCAGAACTCGTCACCACCTATTCGGTAAAGCCTTCCGGTCCTTCCCATAATTCCATTGACAATTTCTGCGGAAAGACGAATATAGGTATCCCCTTTCAGATGACCTTCTTTGTCGTTAATCTGTTTTAAACCATTCAAATCCATAACGATAATAAAACATTCCGTCCGTTCTTTGGCGATTTCATTCAGTTTATTTTGAAATGCCTGCCGGTTATAGGTCTGGGTCAGCGGATCATATTTGTAGGCTTTTTCATTTAAGAACAAGTAATAGGAAAAAATCGCAACAGCCACCGACGGCCATAGCAATAATACTTCCTCCCAAATTAGCTGCAACACAATCCCGCCAAATAAAATCACATAATTCCAATTCAGAAATCTTCTCTCCTCTTTTTCATAACGGTATCTGTTAATATAATTGGCTCCCACAAAAAGTACAAATCCATAGAGATTCAAAATAAGGTTCACAAAAAACAACGGACCTCTTATGTAATGGTTGTCCGGAGTGATTGTAAATACCCATCCGTTCCAAGTACTGCTGAGTGCCAGCAGACTTCCCACCACAATCGGTGCCACACTCTTTTTCCAGTTGCTTCGGATTTTCTCACTCTGCGTCAATGCAAAGAGATAGCTGCTCCAAGGTGAAAGAGAAAATTCAAAGCCATTGACTATACGAAGTATCCAATGGATTCCTTTTCCCGGTCTTCCCTCCAGAAGTGTACTGGTAACCGTCAGGAAAATAATGACGGTAACAATCATAGTAATTTCCTTTAATCTCTGCAAGGTCTGCCCGTCTAATATGCAATTCATCTTAATTGCCCTGTTGAGAACAATTAATATCATTAATCCTAAAATACTAGGTCCGATTTCTGCAATTCCCATTCCCATAGACTGTCTCCCACTAAAGTCCTTTTTCAAGTATACTATATTTCCGAAACGAAAAAAGCTCCGCCTTGGAGCTCTTTTGCTTATAATATCATTTAATAAATCCTATTATATCTGCTTATAATCCTAAAGGATTTTTTGTGGAATGTCAACAATTATTATTGAAAATATGACATTTACAATAATTTTATTATTTCAGACGGTTTTAATACCTTTCCTGCGGATACTACCTTCTCATTGATGACAAGACCCGGCATACTTATGATTCCATAAGCCATAATTTTTTCCATGTCGGTTACATATTCCACCTCCATGTCAACTCCCGTTTCTTTTAGGGCCTTCCTTGTATTCTCATACATTTTGTGACAGGATTTGCAGCCTGTTCCCAGCACTTTAATACTTTGTAATTCCATTTTTTATCCTCCTATATTATATTGGTAGTGTCAAAAACTACCTGTTTTTTATTGTTTAAATCTATTAAAAACCTTG
>CATWDJ010000014.1:0-47269 GCA_958349535.1 uncultured Lachnospiraceae bacterium | reverse complement strand
GTAAACATCAGGGATACAGCGATTTTTTCTTTTTCTAACTGTCAAAGACGGGATTTTATGTAAAAATTATACTTCTTTTCAGAAAGAGGGTCAAGTAACTCCTAATTCTCTGCGGTTGTATCCTGACTGGAGGATTCAATCGGTGTAATAATGATATTTTCTGCAGAAACTCCGGTTTTTCTCTTTACAATATCTTCTACCTGAGCACGTTTTGCATCGCTGGCATCTGCTCCCATATCCAATACTACATCTGCAGAATTATCTGTGATACTTACTACTACATTGGTAAATCCCTTGGCTTCCAGCAGCATTTCCGCTGCCTCTTCCTTTTCAGAAATATCCGTCATCTTTACCATCTGCTCAATGGCTGCCTGTTTGCTGGCTTCCTCCAGCTCCTTGTTATTGATGATTTCCATCAGGGATTCTTTGTTCTTGGAACGCACCTGCTCTCTGGAAAGCTTGGCTTCTGCCGCAAAATTCACATTTCCTGCTCCGGTACTGGTCAGCACCGCCTCTCCGGGATTTGCGGTTTCCGCTTCCTCAGAGGTCATTCCCTCTGCGTCTGCCACTGCATCCTCCGATTCCTCCTCATCGGTGAAGATTTCCCCTTCTAAGCTATCTTCATCGGAAATTTCAAATTCCTCTTTGGCTTCTTTTGTACTTGCCTCCTTGGTTCCCATTCCCAGTCCGTTGTTGCTGTAGCTTAAATATCCTGCCGCAGCAATCATTAGTGCCAATCCAGTAATAATCAACTGATTTTTCTTAAATATTTTTTTCATGGACGCCTCCTAATTTGGTTTCATTTTTACTATTTCTATTTTATGAGCCTCTATGGGAAATAATGCTAACACGATATCCTGTATTTTTTTCTTCACACCTGCATCCTCTGCCCCTTGGGCAACCACCACCACACCTTGTACATTGCACTGGTTGGAGTTCTCCTCAAAAGTTCCTTTCTCCTCTGTCTCTGTAATCATAACCCGCACTTCTCCCACTCCCTCCGTACTCTTTAACACCTGCTCCAGCCGTTCCTCCACCTGTTCCTTACTTTCATTTTCTTTTCCGGTATCCGTTGTGACAGCAGTTTCACTTTTTCCTGTGGGAAGTGCCACCACCAAAAGCAGGATTCCCACCAATGCAATCAGCAGCAGATTATTCCGATTCTCCAAAATGTTCTTCATAGTAGCCGCTCCTTTCCTCCACATAGACACTCTGTAATTTTTCCAGCCGTTCTATCTCTAATGTCTCGTTTTTTTCCTGCTGAAACCCCTCCAGTTTTTCTACCAGTTGAAAAAAGTATTTTTCGCTGCTCAATTTGTTTAACATAGGCAGAAACAACACCACCAACAATATCATTTTCACAGCAAACCGTATGTATTTCTGGTAAGCATCTTTGGGTACCAGATATAAAATCATCGTAAGAAAGAAATATAGGATTAAAAAGGTTTTAATCCATGTCATAATTGTCTGCATAAGCTCTCCTATGCCATGAAGGAGGAAGTGGCACTAATCATGGCGATGGTAATAAAAATCATAAAAACCGTTGTGGTAATCATCCGCATCAGCATTCCTCCTCCCGTTGCCATTCCTGCCATGGCTTTGGCAATCCTCTTATCTGCAATGGGTTCCAGAAAAGCCGCCATACATTTGTATAGAAACGTGATTACCAATACTTTGATAAAGGGAACCAGAGTCAAAAACAGCAGTAGAAAAATCGCTGCCACTCCAACACTGTTTTTGATGACCATTCCTGAACCAATCAGTATATCCCCAATTGCCGATGCTGCTCCTCCGATTCCCGGAATCAACCCCAAAGACTTAGTCAGGGTGGTACGGCTGGCATAATCCACTGCCGGTGCAATCATACTCTGAACCACGTTCAATCCCACCACCAGCGTCAGTATGATTTTGGCTCCCCAGCCGAACAAATCATGAATCAGATCCGCTGTCTTAGAAAAGACTTCCTCCTTTAGGGTGTAGTTTGCCAATTGAAAAAGCACATACACCGAAATCAATGGCAGTAAAAAATAGGTCATAATCATTTCAATCCCATACAGGATAAAGAAGGTCAGTTCATAAAAAGACATGGCACTCATGGCACTTCCCGCAAAAACCATAACCCCTAAATATGCCGGTAGCAGCATCCTCATAAAGCCCGTTACCGTATCCAGCATGTCCCTTACAATCTGTGCCGTTACCGAAAAAGACTTTAACAGAAGCAGCATCATAACCAGATAGGTCAGCGTATAGCACAGTTCAGAAATATAGGAATTATCCGTCAGTTCCAAAAAATTCTGCAACACACAGAACAGCAGCACCAACACCAGAATATGCATCATATTCTGTCTGTTTGTGCGGATTTCTCCTATGAGGCTTTGCAAAACATAGTCCCCGATTTCCCACAGGCTTCCCATGACTCCGTTTTCCGCTATGAGACCTGTGAGCTGTGAAAAAGTGATACCGGTTTCCTGCTTTGCCAGTCCCTCCAAATCCCCGAAAATATCTTCATCTTCCAGATACCGGAGCATTTCCTCCCGTTCCGTATCAAAATCCACATCCTCCGCCGCCTCTACCTTCATGGGGACACAACAAAAAAACAATAGACATATCCCAAACAGTGCCATTCCTTTTTTCATAAAAATTCTCCTATGGTCTCCAGCAATGCCATCATAATGGGCATACTCACAAAAAGTATGGATACTTTTCCAAACATTTCAATCTGAGTTCCCACTGCCCCATACCCGGCATCCTTACAGATTTCCGAAGCGAACTGTGCCACATAAGTAATTCCTATCATCTTCATCAGCATTTTCAGATAGCTTCCGTCCAGATGCAGAACTGTTTCCAGCTGTTCTACATAGTCCACCAAAATTTCCAATTTCGTTACCAGATACACAAAAATACAGATACAGGTTCCCACGCTGACCAGCATACTGTACTCCGATTTGTAATTTTTCAACGGAACCGCCAAAAACACCCCTACCACACCGATAATGGCAATTTTTAAAATATCCATGCTCTCACCTATAATGCAAATAAATTTTTCATGGTCGCAAACAGCTCATAAATATAGGGAACAATCCAGAACAATACCAGCAACAGTCCTGCCAGACTGGTTAAAAAAGCCTGTTCTTCCCTGCCACTGTGTTTCAGCACCTGATTTAAGATGGTCACAATAATTCCAATAGCTGCAATTTTAAAAATCAGATTTACACTCATACTTTCTCCTTCACAGTAAAATGATAATCAGCACCAGACCTCCCATGAGACAAATGCTCTGATATACTTTTTGCTTTCCTGCCCGCTCTTCCCACATCTTCCGTATTCTCTCATCAATTCTGTTTTTGTAAAGTTCTATAGATGCAATCTGACTTTTCCCGTCTGTGGGTTCTAAAAGTCTTCCCATGTCCATCAAAATTTCAAACTCCTCCCGGTTCAGTACATACTCTTTCCTTCTCCGTAACAGAATTTCCCGCCAGAGAACAGAGAGTCTCTCCACCTGTTTTCTATCCAGATATTCCAAAAATTCCATCAGCATTTCATCAAAAGGCTCTCCGGTCTTTTCTGCCAATTCCCGCAGCAAATCTCCCATGGGAAGTCCCACATATTCCATCTGGTTTTCCAAGGTTACCAGCATTTCTTTGATAGCCAAAAGCTGCCTTTCCTGCTCCCGCAGCCGCCGCATACATCCTATACTTCCTCCCACTGCCGCAATAAGGATACAGACACTTCCCATAATTTTCAACATAGCTTCTCCAGATTCCCGTCATAGACCGTAAATTTCCGACGCCCGGTCTCTCCTTTTTCCAACAGAATCAGGCGTCCGAACATCTGCTGACGGAGCATTTCCCGAATATAAATTTTCTGGGACAGTTCCCGGATATCATAGGCATGTACCGTTCCGATGATTCTGCATCCGCAGTAGATTGCCTGCTCTATGGCATAACAGTCCTCCCGGCTTCCAATCTCATCCACCGCCAATATCTGTGGTGCCATGGAGCGTAACATCAGAAGCATTCCCGACGATTTCAGACAGCCGTCCAACACATCACTTCTGGGGCCCACATCATTCTGGGGAATTCCCTGACGGCATGCTGCAATCTCGGAACGCTCATCAATAATGCTGATTCGTTTTCCCGCCAGCTCCTTACTTCCACAGGAAAGCATCCGTATGGTATCCCGCAGATAGGTTGTCTTTCCTACTCCCGGCGGTGAAACGAACAGCGTATTGTAAATGGTATCCCGGTAAATGAGATGGGGGATAATGTCTTTGGCACAGCCCTTTTTCTCCTTTGCCACACGGATATTTAAAAAGGAAATATGGGACATGCTTCTGATATTCCCTCCATCCATCACCACTTGTCCCGCCATTCCAATGCGGTGTCCTCCCTGTATGGTGAGAAATCCCCTCTTCATTTCATCCTCATATGCATAAATGGAATAGCTGCTGATGAATTTTATCATGTTCCGCAAATCCTCCGCCGTTGCACAATAGGCATGCTCCCGGTTTTTCTCCAGTCTTTTGATTTCTTTCTTCAGATACCATTCCTCGTTCTCTATATGAAAAATAATTGGTTGTCCTATCCGAATACGGATTTCCTCAAGAGCATCCTCCGGCACCACCAGATTTTTCAAAGTTTCCCTCAGATGTAGGGGAAAAATATGTATGATTTCCTCCCTCATATCATCCACCTCCTGACTTTTAGGTTTGTCCCTATGACATTTATATGAGGGGGCAAGGAAATTATGAATAAAAAAAAGAACTACCGAATCGGTAGTTCTTTTAATCTCATTAGTTATATTTGCGTTTTCTTGCTGCTTCTGATTTCTTTTTACGTTTTACGCTTGGTTTTTCGTAATGTTCTCTTTTACGAATCTCCTGCTGAATACCTGCTTTCGCACAGTTTCTCTTGAATCTACGTAAAGCGGAATCTAAAGTCTCATTCTCTTTTACGATAACATTTGACATAGTCTCACACCTAACCTCCCTCCAGTTGTAAATTGTGCTCCAACTGTTTGGGTAATATTTGCACTATCACATATTATACCACAAACTAATGATTCGTCAACTATTTTTCCAAAATTAGATGGGATTTATTGGATTTGACCCTCTAACGCAATCTTTGCCTCTGCCAAGGCGTCTGCAATTCCTGCCGGGTTCTTACCGCCTGCCTGTGCCATGTTTGGACGTCCACCGCCGCCACCGCCAATTTTTCCGGCGATTGCCTTGATTAAGTTGCCTGCGTGAGCTCCTGCTTTCATGGCTCCGTCAGTTGCCATAGCTACTAAGTTTACCTTGCCGTCATTTTCAGAAGCCAGTACAATCACGCCTTCTCCCAGTTTTTCTTTTAACTGGTCGCCTAAGTCTCTCAGACCGTTCATATCCACATCTGATACGCTGACTGCCAACAGCTTGGTTCCTTTGACCTCGGTCACTTGATCCATGACATCTCCCAAAGCATCTTTTGCGGCTTTGCTCTTTAAGGATTCGTTCTCGCTCTGTAATGCTTTGACTTCCGCCATCAGATGCTCTAACTTCTCCACCAAGCCTGCCGGATTTGTTTTCACAACTTTAGCTGCTTCATTGATGGTATCCTCCATCTTGTCATAGTATTCAAAAACGCCCTCTGAAGTCAAGGCTTCAATACGTCTGACACCTGCTGCGATACCGGATTCGGATATAATCTTAAAGGCACTGATATTTGCCGTATTATCTACATGGGTTCCTCCGCAAAGCTCTGTGGAGAAATCTCCCATACTTACTACACGTACAGTATCTCCGTATTTCTCACCAAACAATGCCATAGCACCGCTTTTCTTTGCCTCGTCCAAAGTCATAATCTTGGTTACTACCGGAAGGGAATCTGCAATTTTTTCATTGACAATATTCTCAACCTTAGTAATTTCCTCTTCTGTCATAGCAGCAAAATGTGAGAAGTCAAAACGAAGTCTTCCCTCATCCACATAGGAACCGTGCTGCTCTACATGAGTACCCAGCACTTCACGGAGTGCTTTCTGTAACAGATGGGTGGCACTATGATTTCTTCTGGTAAGATTACGTTTTTTCTCGTTGACACGCAAAGTAACCGTGTCTCCAACCTTGAACATTCCCTTTGTCACTTTTCCCACGTGACCTACCTTGCCGCCGCGAAGCTGGATGGTATCTTCCACATGGAATTCTCCGTCTGCGGTCTCAATGATACCATTGTCCGCACACTGTCCACCCATAGTAGCATAGAATGGGGTCTCCTCTACAATAATCGTTCCCACATCTCCGTCAGATAACGCCTGCGTCAGCTCTGTCTCCGTGGTCAGCACTGTAATCTTAGATTCATGTACCAATCTATCATACCCCACAAATTCCGTGGTAATGGCTGTATCAATCTCATCATATACGGTGGCATCTGCTCCCATATAGTTTGTCTCTTTTCTTGCACTGCGGGCTTTTTTCCGCTGTTCTTCCATACAAGCTTTAAAGCCTTCTTCATCGATGGTAAATCCTTTTTCCTCCAGAATTTCCTGCGTCAAATCCATCGGGAATCCATAGGTATCATAAAGCTTAAATGCATTCTCACCGGAAAGCACCTTGCTGCCTGCTGCCTGCATTTCTTCCTGCATCTCATTCAGAATACTCAGACCCTGATCGATGGTTTTATGGAATTTTTCTTCCTCTTCACTTAATACTTTTAAGATAAATTCTCTCTTTTCTTCTAATTCAGGATAACCGTCCTTACTCTCTGCAATCACTGTTTCGCTGAGATTTGCCAAGAATTTCTCCTCAATGCCCAGCAATCTTCCGTGACGGGCTGCACGACGGATGATACGACGCAGCACATAACCTCTTCCTTCATTGGTCGGCATAATTCCATCAGAAATCATAAAGGTTGCGGAACGGATATGGTCTGTAATCAGACGGATAGATACATCATCCATTGCATCGGTCTGATATGTCTTTCCTGCAATCTCACAGATTCTGTCGCGGATTGCTTTCATGGTATCAATATCAAAAACGGAATCCACATCCTGAACCACTACTGCCAGACGCTCCAGTCCCATACCGGTATCAATATTTTTGTTGGCAAGCTCTACATAGTTTCCGTGTCCATCACCATCAAACTGGGTAAATACGTTATTCCATACCTCCATGAAACGATCACAATCACAGCCCACCTTACAATCCGGGCTGCCACATCCATATTTCTCGCCTCTGTCATAATAAATCTCGGAACACGGACCGCAAGGACCTGCACCATGCTCCCAGAAGTTATCACACTCGCCGTTTTCATCCCGATAGAACCGTGTAATCTTCTCTGCCGGAACTCCGATTTCTTTTGTCCAAATCTCAAAGGCTTCTTCATCTTCGCCGTAGATAGACGGATACAGACGCTCCGGCTCCATACCGATAACCTCTGTTAAAAACTCCCAGCTCCATGCAATTGCTTCATGCTTGAAGTAATCTCCAAAAGAAAAGTTACCCAGCATCTCAAAGAAAGTAAGATGTCTTGCTGTCTTACCTACGTTCTCAATATCTCCTGTACGGATACATTTCTGACAGGTGGTCACTCTCTTTCTCGGTGGCACTTCCTGTCCTGTAAAATACGGCTTTAACGGTGCCATACCTGCATTAATCAACAACAGACTGTTGTCATTGTGTGGTACCAGCGAAAAGCTGTTCATTGATAAATGATCCTTACTCTCAAAAAACTCCAGATACATTCTCCGAAGCTCATTTACTCCATATTTCTTCACGTTTTTTCCTCCAAAATCTATTGCTCTTTTGTCTCTTCTGCTACTGCAGCTTCCTTTGCATCTTTATTCATTCTCAATTTTTTTCCTGCAAAAACTCCTGCAACCGCAATGGCCGCCAGAATGAGTGCTATAATTGTATACTGTAAAAAACTTGCTAAAAATGCCATTCTGCTTCCCTCCGTTTTCTATTACAAAAAACTTTGCCACAAACTATTCTTTATCATATCATAGGAAAAATCTTATTTCAAGATGTCTGAAAACCCAATTTGTCCATTTTCCCCATCTTCCAACACTACATCCTCCAAAAGGTTCTCTCCGTCTGCCGCCGTGGTTGCCAAGGTATCACACCGCTCATTCTCAGGGTTACCGTCATGTCCCTTTACCCATATGTAGGTAACCTCATGGGGCTCCATGACCTGCAACAGCCTTTTCCATAAATCCACATTCTTTACCGGCTTCTTGTCTGCCTTCTTCCAACCTCTTTTTACCCAACCGCCAATCCAGTTCTGATTAAAGGCATCCACCAGATACTTGGAGTCGGAATACAGCTTCACTTTACATGGCTTCGTCAAAGCCTCCAGGCCTCGAATTGCCGCCATCAGTTCCATCCGGTTATTAGTGGTTTTTTTATATCCTGCGGAAAGTTCCCTCTCGTGGAGCATACCGTTTCTGTCCGTATATTGCAGCACCACACCGTAACCTCCAGGTCCGTCAGGATTTCCTCTCGCCGCTCCATCGGTATAAATTATTACTTCCATTCTATATCCTCTTTCTTTTCCCTATATTCCTTCAAATATTTGATTTTCCCCCGATATATCCACAATCTTATCTGCCAGTTTCTGCTCTCCGCAGTCTGTCAATTCCTGCTTATAGGTTTCAATCAAATCATATCTCTTCCACATATGCATAGGAAAGATTCTATCCGCATCCAGATGATGGATAAAATAGTCCATGCCATTCTTATAGCTTTCCTCCAGACGGGGATCCATAACCACAAATGCCGCATCCAGATGAACGCCCCGCAAAGGCTCTAACTTCTTGCGGAATTCCTCCCGCATTTTCTTTCGGTACGCCTCATCTCTGGCTTCGCCTTTTCGTACTACCCAGCACCAGTCGTTTAAATCTCCTGCATGAAACAGCTTTTTTCCCTGATAAGTAATGAGAAAAGACACTCCCTCATCGGTGGAACCCAGAGCATCCACCACCAGTCCATCTACTTCATAGTGATGGTCAGGCTTTACGGTAATCATCCGTTCCTTTACCGCTGGGTCAATGCCATTCCGCTCCAGATATTTTGCGTTGAACCGCATATCGTTTCCCAAAAAGAATATCATTTCCGGGTACTCCATCCCCCACTTTAAGGACTCCAGCCAGAAATGGTCTCTGTGCTTATGGCTGGCAAAAATATAATGCTTTTTGTACTTTGAGAAATCCGGGAGCTCTCCCAAGAACTCCACCTCCGGGGTTTTGCTTTTGTCAAAATAATCTATCAGCAACAGAGTATCTCCTATCTCCACCGCAAAACAACTGTGCATTACATAAATAATTCTCATTGCATTTTACTCACAATCTCATTGGCCTTCCCATAGATTTCCTGCGGAGAAACTCCAATGTCAAATTTTCCGTCCTCATATAGAATCTTACCGTTGACCATCGTCAGCTTTACATTCTGTTTGCTGCCGCTGTATACCAGATTTTTCGTGATGTTATTTAAAGGCTGCATATTGGGCTGCTGTAAGTCTATCAGAATCAAATCGGCTTTCTTTCCCACTGCAAGCCGGTCACAATCCTCCAGACCCATAGCAACGGCTCCTCCTGCGGTTGCCATATACAATACCCTGTCGGCATCCATGACCGCCGCATCCTCTTCTCTTAATTTAGCGAGTCCTGTTACCAGAAACATCTCTCGAAACATATCTAAGCAATTATTGCTGGCAGGTCCGTCGGTTCCTATGGCAAGATTAATTCCTGTCTGCTGCATCGCCGTCAGCGGTGGAATGCCACTTGCCAGCTTTACATTGGAACCGGGATTGGTAATGACAGAAACACCTTTCTCTTTATAAATCTTGATATCCTCTTTCTCAAACCAGACACAGTGAAAGCCTCCGCCGCCGTAATCATACATACCCATGGAATCAAACAGAGCTGCCGGGGTCTTTCCGTACCGTTTCCGGCACTCTTCCACTTCCGATTTAGTTTCTGCAATGTGGGTATACATGGGTGCCCGGTATTTCTGTACCAAATCTGCCACACCCTCCAACAATTTTTGATCCGTGGTGTACTCCGCATGAAATCCCAGCTTATAACTGCAAAGCTCATGATAGTCGTTATATTTTAAATACTGTTCCTCCAGTTCCTCCAAAGAACTGGTAAAATTATTCAGTCCGCTGACCTGTACCGTACGAAATCCACAGTCGATTCCTGCCTGAATCACTTCCTTTGGATAAATATACATATCAAACATGGAGGTAATTCCGCTGGTGAGATACTCCATAATTGCCAGCTTCGCCAGCCAATAGGCATCTTCCCCTTTCAGCTTTGCCTCGTTTGGGAAAACCTGTTGATTCAGCCATTCCTGCAAAGGCATATCATCGGCTCTGGACCGCAGGAACGTCATGGCAGAATGGGTGTGGGCATTTTTGAAGCCCGGCATCAGCAGATTACCTTCTACGTCGATTTCCCGTTCCCATACAATAATATCTTCCGGCTTTTTACAGACCTGCTCCACATCTGTTCCGTCCCCCAGATAGCATATGGTATTTCCTTTTACCCAAAGTTCTCCCTCTATGATATGAAACCCTTGTGTTTCATCTGTAAGCAATATTTTTGCGTTGTAAAAACGAATATTCATTCTATCACCCGTTCTCTGTATTTACAGTTCTATCTCCTCATACATTGCCACAATGGACTCATGCAGTAATTTCCGTATCATCGGTGCCACCTTTGCTGCGGTCTCCTGTACTTCTACGTGAGACAATGGCAGTTCGGACATTCCTGCTGCCAAATTGGTAAGACAGGACAGTCCGCAGATTTTCATTCCCATATGATTTGCGGCAATTGCCTCACAGGCGGTACTCATTCCCACTGCGGAGGCACCTAACATTTTAGCTGCCCGTACCTCTGCCGGAGACTCGTAATTCGGTCCCTTGAACTGACAATAGATTCCCTCTTTCAGATCTATTCCCAGTTTTTTTGCCGTCCTGCGGATAATCTCCTGTAAATCTTTGTCATAGATTTCGCTCATATCCGGAAATCTGGTTCCCAGCTCGCTGACATTTTTCCCTATCAGCGGCGAATCCACAAACATGGACAACTGGTCGGTAATCAGCATCAAATCTCCCGCCTGGAATCCGTCTCCGCATCCTCCTGCCGCATTGGTCAAAAACAGAATTTTTGCTCCTAGCATCTTCATCAATCTGGTAGGCAGCACCACATCCTGCATGGAATAACCTTCATAATAATGAACTCTTCCGTTCATAATCACCAGTGGTACTTCTCCCATATACCCAAAAAGAAATTCTCCCGCATGTCCTTCCACCGTGGATATCGGGAAATCCTCAATCTCATGGTAATCGATTCCGTCCACAATCCGAAATTCATCCGTATACTGACCAAAGCCGGAGCCTAAAATCAATGCCACCTTCGGCTGAAAATCTGTTTTTTCCCGGACACACCGATAGCATTTTTCTAATTTATCATAGATTGGATTCATTTCTGTTCCCTCCGTTCTGTTTCCTATCTTTCCCTATATTTATAATTTTAGCATAAGCACTTTCTTTTTACTATGTTAAAATTGTAATCAATTTCCTTTTCCATTCTGTTTTTTTCTTCATATTGTCCTTGCCCTCTCCGTCAAAACCCTTTATAATCTACTATGATAAAAATACGTAGGAGGAGTTTTACTCATGAATAACGAAAATGGTGTTATCAAAGATGCCAGTGCCCTTGGCACACCAAAAATGTTGCTTCTGGGATTACAACATATGTTTGCTATGTTCGGAGCAACAATCTTAGTACCAATTTTAGTCAACAGTTATTTCCATGGCGAAGGTTTATCCGTACAGGTGACTTTAATCTGTGCAGGTATTGGAACTTTATTTTTCCATCTCTGCACCAAAATGAAGGTTCCTGCATTCTTGGGTTCATCCTTTGCTTTTCTGGGTGGCTTTGCTACCGTAGCCGAATTAAACACCGGCATTTTTGCCGATATGAGCTATGGTGAAAAATTACCATATGCCTGCGGCGGTATCGTAGTTGCCGGTCTGCTCTACTTGATTCTGGCTCTGATTATCAAACTTGTAGGCGTAAAACGCGTTATGCGTTTCCTTCCGCCGGTGGTAACCGGACCTATCATCATCTGTATCGGTCTGAGTCTGGCACCTAGTGCTATTGCTAATGCTTCCACCAACTGGCTTTTAGCCCTTGTTGCTCTGGCAGTCATTGTCATCTTCAATGTTTGGGGAAAAGGAATGTTTAAAATTATTCCAATTCTGATGGGTGTTGTAATCCCATATGCATTGGCCTTGATTCTCAATGCCTGTGGCGTTACAAATCCTGACGGCTCCGCCATCTTGGATTTTGCAAATGTGGCTCAGTCTGCATGGGTAGGTTTGCCGCCGTTCCAGTTCTGTAAATTCAATATTACAGCGGTTCTGGTTATGGCACCTATTGCCATCGCTACTATGATGGAACATATCGGAGATATTTCTGCAATCTCTGCTACCGTAGATGAGAATTTCTTGGAAGACCCGGGGCTTCACCGCACCTTGATTGGTGATGGTCTGGCAACCGCACTTTCCGCTATGGTAGGCGGTCCTGCCAATACTACTTACGGTGAAAATACCGGTGTTTTGGAATTAAGCCGTGTACACGATCCGAAGGTTATTCGTATTGCTGCGGTTTATGCCATCGTACTCAGTTTCATTCCAAAGGTATCTGCTATTATCGGCTCCATGCCGGCTTCCATCATCGGAGGTGTCAGCTTCATCCTTTACGGTATGATTTCCGCTATCGGTGTTCGTAACATCGTAGAAAATCATGTGGATTTCACAAAATCACGTAACCTGATTATCGCAGCCGTTATCCTTGTCTGCGGACTTGGTTTTTCCGATGGACTGACCTTTACCATTGCCGGTACATCCATTACCCTGACCAGTCTCGCCATTGCAGCCATTGCCGGTATTGTCCTCAATGCAATTCTTCCGGGCAACGACTATCATTTTGGTGAAGACGTAAAAGCAGACAGCAACCGTGGAATTCATATGGAATCGGATAATTAATCAATGATTTTTATACAAAAAAGGAGTTGTTCATCTAGGACAACTCCTTTTCTGTGTCATACCTTTCATTCAATTTCTCTACCGCCAGTGCTATCAACGTTCCCGATATAGCTCCTGCCAACACATCCGTCGGATAATGCACACCCAGATATAGTCGGGACAGAGCAATCAGTCCTGCCAATACCATAAAACAGATTCCATACTTTTTGGGCAGCTCACGATACAAAATAACTGCCATGGCAAAGGAGGTTGCCGTGTGACCGGAAGGAAAGGAAAAATCCGATTGTTTTTCAATCAGTCTGGTTAAACCCTCCACTGCCTCGTAAGGTCTGGTTCTGGCTATCACATTTTTTAGGAACAGATTATTTATCAGGAAGGAACCTGCCATAGCCTCCAGGGAGTGAATCCCTGTCTTGCGAAGCTTCGGAACCAACAAAAACAGAATTGCAAGTAATATCCAAAAGCTTCCTTTGTCTCCCAGTCTTGTAATGACTGTAAAAAATTTAGTCAGCCACGGAGTCCTGAGATATTCCTGAATCCACAAAAGAATCTGTCCGTCCAACTGTAACATTCCACTCATAAATTATAAATTTTCAAGTTTGGCAATTCCTGCCTCAAGATGCGGTATCTCCACCTCGTAGAATTTACCTTCATCTGCTGCCTGTGCAGATTTTGGGTCCAACGGAAGCTTTCCTAACACATCTATTCCCAGCTCTTTTGCCGCTTCGTCAATATGGCTTTCTCCGAAGAGAGAAATCTCTTTTCCGCAGTCCGGGCATTTCAGATAGCTGTAATTCTCCACAACGCCCAGTACCGGAATATTCATCATTCCTGCCATATTGTATGCTTTCTTTACAATCATCTGTACCAGCTCCTGCGGAGAGGTTACAATGATGATTCCATCCACCGGAAGAGACTGAAATACGGTTAAAGGCACATCTCCGGTTCCCGGCGGCATATCCACAAACAGATAATCCAAATCACCCCAGATAACATCGGTCCAGAACTGCTTTACGGCACCTGCAATGACAGGACCTCTCCAGACTACCGGAGCCTCCTCGTCATCCATCAGAAGATTGATGGACATAATCTTGGTTCCGTCTTCTGCCTGAATCGGGTCGATTCCCATATCATTTCCAACTGCCGGACCATGTACACCGAACATTTTCGGAATGGACGGTCCTGTGATATCCGCATCTAAGATACCTACTTCATATCCTTTTTTTCTCATCTTTGCTGCCAATCCCGCAGTCACGAAGGATTTACCCACGCCACCTTTGCCGCTGACAACTCCGATGACTTTTTTAATAGATGAATACTGATTCATATCTGCTGCAAAACTTTCCTGCTGACTGCCGGAACATCCTTCACAGCTTTCTTTTGAGCAGCTGGATGCACTGCTACACTCTTTATTTTCTGGCATATTCTATATCCTCCTGCTATGTTCATTTTATTTCCAATGCATGAGGTAGTATAGCTCATTTTCTCCTTTTTTTCAATGTATATTTGCTAAATAATGATGCAGACTAAGCCTCCGTTGGAATCGTTGACGATTTTTTGCATGGTATCCTGCAATTTCATCTGACTTTCGTCATCCATCATGGAAATCTTGCTGCGGATTCCGTCTTCCATCAGCTCTCCGATGGATTTTCCGAAAATATTAGTATTCCATACGCCTTCTTCCGTATTCTGCCCTTCTTTGATATATTCAATCAAATCCTTTGCCTGCTCCTCACTTCCCACAATCGGAGCAACCTCTGTCTCAATATTGGCTTTAATCATGTGAATGCTAGGGGATACCGCTTTCATCTTCACACCGTATTTATTTCCATGCTTAATCAGCACCGGCTCCTCCAGTGTAATATCCGAAAGACTTGGATTGACCACCCCGTAGCCCTTCATCTTGACTGCATTCATGGCATCCTCCACCTTTTCGTACTCCCGTTTCTTTCCCGCAAGCTCTTTTATCATGGAAATCAACTGATATTCTCCGCGGATTTCCACACCGGTCAGCTCGCTCATATTTTCGTAATAATATTTGTCCTCCACATCCATTCGCAGGTTTACGCTGCCGGTGGCAAGGTCCAGTTTATCCATCTTTACCGTCTGGATATAATCCCCTTCCGTTTCAAAAGGATACTGAATCAAATCCTTAATATATGTAATGTCCTTTAAAAAGTTCTTGGCATTGAGAATCATGTTCTGTTTCATCTGGGTTTCGATATCCAGCATTTCCACCCATTTCGGCATATAGAAATTCATACGAACTACCGGAAATTCATAGAGAATCCCTTTTAAGATATTGGAGATGTCCTCTTTTTTTAGCTGCTCACAGTTTACAGGCATTACAGTTACATGATATTTTTCCTGCATCTCCTGTGCCATGTGTTTGGTCTCCTCGCTATAAGGCTTTGTGGAATTCAAAAGAACGATAAAAGGTTTTCCCAGATTTTTCAGTTCCGTAATGGTCTTTTCCTCAGGACTCACGTAGTTCTCTCTTGGAATGTCCGTAAAAGAGCCGTCTGCCGTCACCACAATTCCAATGGTGGAGTGTTCGTTGATAACTTTTTTTGTTCCAATCTCCGCCGCCTGGGTAAATGGAATTTCATAATCAAACCACGGGGTTCTGACCATCCGCTCCGTATCGTTCTCCATGTGTCCGCTGGCTCCTTCCACCATATAGCCCACACAGTCTATCAAGCGTACTTTTACATCGGTTCCGTCCTCCAAGGTAATCTCTGCCGCCTCTTTGGGAATAAACTTGGGCTCCGTAGTCATAATGGTCTTTCCCGCTGCCGACTGAGGCATCTCGTCTATGGTCCGTTCCTTGTCATGCTCATCCTTCATATAGGGCAGTACCATCTGCTCCATAAACCGCTTGATAAATGTAGATTTTCCCGTTCTGACCGCTCCTATGACGCCCAGATAAATTTCTCCTTTTGTTCTGGCACTAATGTCCTTATAAACATCAAAGGACGAGGTATTAAAATTGTCCATGAATAAATCCTCCCGCATATACTAATCCATGTATATGAGGAGGATTCCTTATTTATACAACATTCTCAATTTTTTTTGTTCTATGTAAAATTTAACCTCTGTCTGATGACCACAAAATTCTCCGTCAGCATGGACAACCATCGGCTCTTGGGTTTTCACCGAAAAGCTGGTACAGTTTTTCAAATGACAGCCTTTGATTTTGTGATGCTTTTTGCAGAGCAACCGTATCAGCATCAAGCCAGTCTTCGGTTTCGGTATCCGTTCCACGGCTATCATAGATAACTCACCGTCTCTACAATCCGCATCCGGTGCCATAGGTACTCCTCCGCCCTCGTAAGGCTGATTCATAGCTGCCGCAAAAATCATTCCGTCCAATTTTTGTTCCTCTCCATCGTCATAGTGCACCACCGCATCCACATTTTCCATGGAAAGCAGGCTCTGTATGGTAAGAATCAGATAGACCAATTTGCCCAATCCAATCCTGTTCAGAACAAATTTAATCTTAGAATGGAGTGCCTTCTCGCAGATAAGTGCATCAAAACCGATTCCCGAACTGATGGCAAAAAGACGGCTGTCCTCTCCGTGATTCCACACCACTCTTCCCAAATCAATGGCAAACTCTTCTTTTGCATCCAGAATACGGTTCAATGCCTCCAAGGGTTTATTTGCCTCTATTCCCAGACCTCTTCCCAAGTCGTTGCCGGAACCGGTAGGAATATAACCGAACCTTACCTTTTCAAAATGCTCCATACCGTTGATGACTTCATTGACGGTTCCATCTCCTCCAACCACAATAAGGCAGATGTCCTCATCTGCCTTATTACATATCATCTTTGCCAATTCCGTTACATGTCCCGCATATTTGGAAAGATATGCTTTATAGGGAATCTCTCGTCTGTTTAACTCCTCTTTAATCTGTCTCCAGCTTTTCTTGGTCTTTCCGGTTCTGGAGGTCAGATTTACAATAAAATAATACATGCTATATTTCTTCTTTCGTTTTTCTCAAGCGGCCGTAAATCTCCGTTTTTCCATAAACCTTTCTTGCCAGCTTGGCGTTGATGTCTTCCTTATGGGCACGCCACTTCCAATTTGTTCCCAAAGTGGACGGTACATTCATCCTTGCACTGCTTCCCAGCCCAATCAGATCCTGCATGGTTACAATGACCAAATCTGCCGTACTGCTCCACGCACCTCGCATCATACCCCAATTATAGCCCTCTTCCTTAGTTAACTGCAAGTATTCTTTTGCTTTTTTTACACTTTCCTTCGGTGCCGTCTTCATCCAGCCCAAAATTGTATCATTATCATGGGTTCCGGTATAGACTACACAATGTTTACTGAAGTTATGAGGAAGGTAATCGCTGTCATCCCTGGAATCAAAAGCAAACTGTACCACCTTCATTCCCGGAAATCCGCTATCCTTTACCAACTGTAATACAGACGGAGTCAAAAATCCTAAGTCCTCCACAATAATATCCAATGTTCCCAGCTTCTCCTCCAATGCCTCAAACAGCTCCATCCCCGGTCCCTTGCACCATCTTCCGTTCTGTGCCGTGGTATCTTTTCCCGGAATGGCATAGTAGGAGTCAAACCCGCGAAAATGGTCAATCCGCACCACATCATAAAGCTTTGACATTTTATCCATCCTCATGGTCCACCATGCATAGCCGTCCGCTTTCATTACATCCCAGCGAAACAGCGGATTACCCCAAAGCTGACCGTCAGCGGAAAAGGCATCCGGCGGACAACCTGCAACATCTATGGGCTCCAAATTTTCATCCAGATAAAACTGTGAGGGATTCATCCATACATCCACACTGTCTCCCGCCACATAAATCGGAACATCCCCGATAATCTTGATTCCCTTGTCATTGGCATAGGCTTTTAATTCACGCCATTGTTTAAAGAAGAGATATTGCAGCATTTTCCAAAAATCTATCTCTTCCTTATACTCTCTTCTGGCATCTTCCATTGCCTGTGGCTCACGGAATTTTAACGGACGCTCCCACCGGGTCCATTCTGCACCTCCTTTGGCTTCCTTAATTGCCATAAAAAGTGCAAAATCCTCCAGCCAGTCACTTTCCTCTTCACAGAAAAGCTCATAGTCCTCTAAATCTCTCGCAAAAAATCGTTTCTGTGCATGACGCAGCAATGAGTAACGATTCTGATAGATTCTACCGTAGTCCACTTCATCCTCTTTTTCAAACCATCGGTATGCCTCACACTCACTCTTTTTTAATAATTTATCCTGACAAAGATAATCCAGGTCTATAAAATATGGATTTCCCGCAAATCCGGAAGGAGACTGATAAGGGGAGTCTCCATAACTGGTAGGACAGATAGGCAGCATCTGCCAGTAGGTCTGTCCTGCCTTTTCCAAAAAATCCACAAATTTCTTTGCCTGTTTTCCCATCGTTCCAATTCCATAAGGAGATGGCAGGGATGAGATATGCATTAATACACCACTACTTCTCATTCTTTTCCTCCGCTTGCTATTGCCTGCACGCTCTCTCCAATCATCAAGTCCACTGCCACAATCTCATGCATGCTGCCCGCCTGCAATTCGATAAAACTGAACAGAATTTCTACTCCACGGGTAGCCAACACCTTGGCAGGCTGTTTGATAGTCGTAAGTTTCGGATTATAATATTCTGCCAGTTCAATCCCATCGTAACCGATAACGGAAATATCCTTTGGCACTCTCAATCCCTTATCCTTTAATGCCCGAATCGCCCCTATGGCGGTCACATCCGCCATGGCAAACACTGCCGTGATATCCGGTGCCTTTTCCAACAGCCGTATCATAGCACGATAAGCACTATCAAAAGAGAACCTGCAATTTTCATAATATTTTTCATGGTCAAATTCCATTTGATGCTCTTCAAAGCTTTTTAAACAGCCCTGATGTCTTTCATTACTGGTATAAGAAACGTTAATATCTCCTCCCAGCACACCGATTCTCCGGTGCCCGTTCTCAATCAGGCAATCCACTGCCATCTTTCCGCCTGCCACATCATCCACGGAAATACTGGATAAATTCGGAAAATTCAAGCTGTCGCCCCGGTTGGTCACCAACACTCCCGGTACTTCCAGCAGCTCAAACTGTTTCTCAAAGCTGGAAGGATTTCCACCTAAAAACAGAAATCCCAAAGGCTTCCTCTCTCTGGAAAGAATCAAAGCCTGCTCCACCTCATTCTCACTTTCATCTATGTAATAGACTTCTGCGGAATATTTGGTTTTTTCCAGCATCATTTGTATCTCTTCTACAATATTTGCAAACAGCATATTCGAGGTACCCTTTACCATAACCGCAATGGTCTTACTTGCATTCTGCTTTAAATGCTTGGCATTGTTATTAGGTACAAAATGATATGCTGCTACAATCTCCTCGATTTTCTTTTTCGCCTCTGGGCTGACATCCCTGCGGTTATTCAGCACTCGCGATACGGTACTAATGGAATATCCGGACGCCTTCGCAATGTCTTTTATGGTCACTTATCATACCACCATTCTCTTCTTTAACCCTTTACGGCTCCTGCAACCACACCTTCGATGATGTATTTCTGACATGCCATATAGAAGATAACAATCGGCACAATAGAAAGTACCAGCATCGCCATTAAGGCTCCCAGATCCTTGTTTCCATTGGTTCCCACTAACATCTGAATTACTACCGGAATTGTTTTGTAACGTGTACGGATTCCAATTACCAGATATGGCAACAAGAAATCATTCCAGATCCACATGACATTTAAGATTGCAACCGTAATTGCCGTCGGTTTCAAAATAGGAAATACTACTCGGAAATAGGTTTGTAACGGATTACAACCGTCAATCATTGCCGCTTCTTCAATCTCCAGCGGAATGCTCTTCACAAATCCTGCAAACATAAACACGGACAAACCTGCTCCAAATCCTAAATATAATATACACATACCCAGCGGATTTCTCAAATGAAATCTGTCTGCTAAGTCCACCATTGTAAACATGACCATCTGGAATGGTACTACCATGGAGAACACAAACAGGTAATAAATCAAAGATGAAGGTTTGCTTTTTACCCTTGTGAGATAGTATGCTGTCATGGAAGTAAACAAAATAATCAATGCCACAGAGACAATGGTAATAAAGAAGGACCATCCCGCTGCTTCAATCAATCCCGTTTTCTCCAAACCGTTGACATAGTTGGTAATTCCGGCAAACAACTCACCCTTTGGCAAAACAAAAGGCTGTTTACTGATATAAAACTTTCCCTTGAAAGAATTCATCAAAATAAAGTACAGAGGGAACAGTACCACTACCGTCAATACACATAAAACAATCGTAATCAGAATGTTTGATTTTTTCTTTTCCATTACTGCTCCACCTCCTTGCTTCTGGTTGCTAACAACTGGATTACTGCAATTGCCGTTACAATGATAAAGAACATCACTGCCTTAGCCTGACCTACACCTTCATATCCTACTCTTCCGTAGAAGGTACGGTATATATTCAATGCCAGCATCTCCGTCTGATGGAGTGGAGCTCCTGCGGTCAGGGATAAGTTCTGGTCAAAGAGCTTAAAGCTGTTGGACAATGTCAAAAAGATACAGATGGTAATGGATGGCATTACCATTGGAATCTTAACTTTAAAGAGCGTCTGCATAGAGGTTGCACCATCGATTTTCGCTGCCTCAATCAGTTCCGTCGGAATATTCTGCAATCCGGCAATATAAATAATCATCATATAACCAACCATCTGCCAGTTCATCAGAATAATCAATCCAATAAATCCATATTTAAAATCTGATACGATTGTAACTCCATGTTTATACAGAATCGCATCTATCATCTGCTGCCATGTATATCCAAGAACGATACCACCTATCAGGTTCGGCAAAAAGAACACCGTACGAAAAAAGTTGGTACCTCTTAATTTTCGAGTTAAAAGCAATGCAATGCAAAACGCAAATACATTTACGGTAATCACGGATATGACTGTAAACGCTGCCGTTACCCAAAAAGAGTGTCCAAATCCTTCTCCTTGGGACAAAGCTGTCACATAATTATCAAGACCAATCCACTCTGCATTTTTGACTGTGGTGAATTTACAAAAGGACAAATATACACCTTCAATAAAAGGTATCACGAATGCAAAAGCAAACGCTATCAGTGTTGGTGCTACAAAAATTGGAAAATATCTTTTTAATGTCTTTTGCATAACAGACTCCTTTTTTAAAATTGCTTCGCAGCAGAACGCTGCGAAGCAATATCATTTTCTACTCTGTTTCAGCTTATTTTGCTTTCTCAGATGCCCATTCATCAACTACCAGTTTCTGAACTTCATTCCATTTCATTTTACCGTTTGCATACTGAAGTAATGCTGCTCCAAAGTCATCCTTGAAGGTCTGGCTTGGGAAGGAGGTAAAGTTCCATGATACACTGTTTCCTTTATCCATCCATGCATACATCTCAACTGCCAACGGATCATCGGATCTCTCATCCTCAGTAAAGGTGGTAAACGGAGCTGCATTTCCAAGTCCGCCGTCATCTGCGGATTTGTACATATACTCTTTACCTTTTTCATCTGTGGTCAGCCAGTTTAAGAAATCCTTGGTTGCCTGGATATCAGCTTCGGAAGCCTCTTTGTTGATACACCAGTAGTTCTCTGTGCCGATACATAAACCTTCGTTTGCATCATCTACGCCAAAGTAAATCGGCATAAATTTAATATCCTCAGCTTTTACGGTATTTCCTTCTACTTCTGAAATCTGGCTCCATGCCCAGTTACCATTCTGAACCATTGCACACTCTCCCAAAGCAAACTCTGCCATAGAAGATGCAACGTCTACGGAACCCAGGAGACCTTTTTCCGTTACGGAATTGTCCAGATATAAGTCAAATACTTTCTTGTAGTTATCAGAATATTTGAACTCAATCTTATCCATATCACTAACACCGTTATCTTTGTACTCATAGTAAATCGGAAGATTTGCCAAATGTGTCTGCCATCTCCAATCCTCACCTGTTTTCAGAGAGGTGGATGCAAATACACCTTCGATACCTAAATCTTTTTTCTTAGCTGTCATATCTTCTACAACTTCTTTTAATTTGTCATAGCTGTTGATTTCATCTACGCTCTGAACTACTGCACCGTCCATAGCAAAATATTTTTCCATGATTGCGTTGTTGTAGATAATACCATATGCTTCTACTGTATACGGAATACCATAAACTCCGCCATCTTTATCTTTTACTGCCATGTTCTGGTCAATCAGGTTCTTATATAAATCTGTGTCGGATAAATCCAAACAATAATCTTTCCATGACTGATAACCTACCGGTCCGTTAATCTGGAACAGAGTCGGTGCATTGCTTCCTCCAATCTCAGATTTCAGTGTCGTCTCGTACTGGTTGCTTGCCGCTGTTACAACCTTAACCTCTACACCAGTCTCCTCTGTGTATTCCTTTGCGATTTTCTGCCACTGCTTATCTACTTCCGGTTTGAAGTTTAAGTAGTAAACAGAACCCTTGGAATCATCTTTTTTTGCTGAGTCCCCTGATGATTTGTCAGAATTTCCACAGCCCACAAATAATGTTGCTGCCATAGAGAGTACTAACATCATTGATAATACTTTTCTCTTCATCTTACATCCTCCTATTAATTTTTGATGAAAATACCTTCGAAAACAATACCGATAACAGTCTCGGTAACGTTTTCATGTGATAGGTAAAGTATATCTCCTTTTTTCCATTTTCGCAACCCATATTTACCATTTTTGCTGGATTGGATATATTTACCTTTCATTTTTTATACATATTGCACAATTTTTTCCAAAAAAACAATTCCTCTCTCCGGGTTTCGGGGTCTTGGATTGCTCTCTTGTATTATTTTATCTAAAATGTTAGAATTTATACCGAGGTACAAAAGAATGAACGATTTTATAAAACATAAAATAAAACACAATACACAGCGGTTTCTTGCTTCCGTAAAATGGATTATTTTTTCTATTTTATCCGGTCTGATTATCGGCTCCATCGGTTCTGTATTCTATCTATGTATTCAATTGGTAACCGGTTTCCGTTTAGACAACCCATGGATTATCTATCTGCTTCCTTTTGGAGGTATTTTAATCGTGGGACTTTATCGACTTTTGCGGGACGAGAATGACACCGGAACCAATCTGGTACTCTCTGCTATCCACTCAGGAGAAGAGATTCCACTTCGCATGGCTCCGTTGATTTTTGTTTCCACTTTGATTACCCATCTTCTGGGTGGTTCTGCCGGACGTGAAGGTGCCGCTCTTCAATTAGGCGGCAGTATCGGCGGTTCTTTAGGAAAACTTTTTCATTTTAATGAGAGGGATCGTCATGTGATGATTATGTGCGGTATGTCTGCCGCTTTTTCCTCTTTGTTCGGTACACCTATGGCGGCTGCCATCTTTTCCATTGAAGTGGTCAGCGTGGGAATCATGCATTACTCTGCACTACTTCCCTGCGTCATATCTGCACTGGTTGCCAAAGGGGTGTCTTCTTATTTTGGTGTGACACCGGATACCTTTTTGATTTCGCACCTCCCTGCCTTTTCCATAAAAAACGCAGGCTGGGTTTCTCTTTTGGCAATCCTATGTGCTCTGGCAAGTATTCTTTTTTGTATTATTCTCCACCAATCGGAGGCTTTATACAAAAAGGTATTTGAGAACCGTTATGTCCGTGCCTTTTTCGGTGGCTGTATCATTCTGATTTTGACTCTCTGTGTGGGAAATCAGACCTACAATGGTTCCGGTCTTTTGATATTAGAAAAATGTTTTGTAGGAGAAAATGTTCCCAACGCAGCCTTTTTCCTAAAAATGATTTTTACTGCCCTGACTTTGGCTGCAGGATACAAAGGTGGCGAGATTGTTCCTTCTTTCTTTATCGGCGGAACTTTCGGCTATCTATTCGGAAATCTGGCAGGCTTTTCCCCGTCCCTGTGTACCGCTGTGGGAATGGTATCGGTATTCTGTGGTGTTACCAACTGCCCGATTACTTCTCTGCTCATCAGTTTTGAATTATTCGGCTATGAAGGGATGCCGTTCTTTTTACTGGCAACGGCACTGAGCTATATGCTGTCCGGTTATTATGGCTTGTACCTGAACCAGAAGATTATCTATTCCAAATATAAAACAGAGTATATCAATCGCAAAACGCACTAAGAAACTGTCGTAAAAAACATCTTAGGTGTATATGATTTTTTTGCGACAGTTTCTTTTATCCTCTTCGGTAGATACCGTACTTGATTTTTATCCGCTCCAGCTTTCGTATAATTTTATCCCCGAACAGGAACATAAAGATTGCGGCGGTTCCTGCATGGATGACATCGTAAGGCACCCCGGAGATATAGAGAATCTTCAGTGCCTTCCATCCCGATTCTTCCGATTCCAAGAATCCTGCTCCCGTTACCAATGCACAGATATTCATAATTCCTCCGTAGACAATCAAGATGGAGAAAAAGGTAAACAAAGTCAGGGTAACATCATCCACCGGAAGGCTTTTTCGCTGTATCAATCCCCCCAATATCAATCCCAAAGCACCAAACACATAGATTCTCCAACCGAAGAACTGTGTGTCTCCCATGGGAAACAGCAGGTATAAAATCCACCCTAACAGTTCCATCGCCAGAATACACACCAAGGGGCCCAGTATAATTTTGAACTCTCTGGATTTTAATTTTTCCACATCTGCTTTCTGAAAAATCAAGCCTGCCAGCAATCCCAGTATTCCCCAACAGAACATTTCCCAGGGTGTCCAAGGCCCCTGTCCCAGATAAAAATTCAAGATAAAGCGGCTGAGTGCCCCTATCAAAAATCCCGTCTCCGGTCCCAGAGAAATTCCGGCAATGATAATCATGGCACTTCCCGCTTTGATGGGAATGGTAACGGTACAGAACAGATGAACCGCTACGGTTAACGCACACATCATGGCTATCAACACCAATTCCCTTGCCTTGGGCTTTCGCTTTTCAAACACCAGAAAAAAAGGCAGCATGGTCAGGAACAGTATCAGATGGCTTGCCACCATATAGTGGCGATTGTGAAATAAAAATACCTCTGCTGCAATCACAAGAGGAATTCCTATCAAAATCAAGAATACCGCTGTCAGAGTTCTCTTTTTCTTTGCCTTTTCTATTTTTTCTCTGTCATAGCTTCTTTGCATCTTCTGATAACCTCCGTCCCGGTTACCGCATCCTTCCAGTACTCCTTTGCAATACGGTTTGCCTGAGTCGTATAAAAATAATTCTCTCCAAAAAATTCTTCCGGTGTTGAACCCTGTAACAGTTCTCCGTCAAACAGCATGGCACAGCGGTCTGCATATTCCGCACAATAATTCACATCATGGGAGACCATTAAAACAGAGCCGCCTGTTTCTAAGACCTCCTGTTTCAGAATCTCCGCCAGCTCCTTTTTCAAAAATGGGTCTAATCCTTTTGTAGGCTCATCCAACAACAGAATATCCGGTTTTAACAGCAACAATTTTCCCAAAGCCAGTCTTTGCTGTTCTCCTCCACTCAAATCATAGGGATGGGTCTTTTTACAATCTGACAGATGCATCCGCTCCAACATTTCTTCTACTTCCCTTTGAACTTCCATCTGATTTTTGTGGAGTCCGTAAAACACCTCTGCCAATTCTTCCTCTACTGTAATTTCTGTAAAGAGTGCCTGGGGATTTTGCGTCAGCATTACCAGTTTTCCCCTGCTTTTTATTTTTCCCCGATAAGGCTGCAACACTCCGCTTAGGCATTTTAAGAAGGTACTTTTTCCGGTTCCGTTGCCTCCCAGCACGGCAAAACACTCTCCTTTGTGCATTTTTAATGAAGTACCCTTTAGGATGTCTTTTCCTTTTTTCTCATAGGAAAACCAAAGATTTTCTGCACTGAGAACCTCTTCTGCCTCACTGCATTCTGCCGCATATAGTAGATTTTCTCTTTCTTTTATTTTATCTGAGAACTGAATTCCCCTCCGCTGTAAAAATCCTCTCAGCCATTCCCTGCCCTCACGCACAGTCAAGGGACAGTCTTTGACAGATATTTCCTGCTCTAATCCCCCATAGATACGAAGTGCCGCCGGAAGTCCTGCAAACATGGAATGTTCCCTGTGTGATGCCAGATAACTGCCTACTTCCTTCGGCTTTCCTTCTATCTGAATTTTTCCATCCTCCATAAGTAAAACCCGGTCTGCCATACACAGAAGTTCTTCCAGTCTATGCTCGGAAACCAGAATGGTGGTTCCCAGCTCCCGGTTGATTTTACCCAGCATTTCTATAAAATTTTCCGCCGCAATAGGGTCCAACTGTGCCGTAGGCTCGTCCAAAATCAGGATGTCCGGGTGCATTGCCATAACAGAAGCCAGATTTAAAAGCTGTTTCTGTCCGCCGGATAATTCACAGGTCTTTTTGTGAAACCAGCCTTCGATTCCAAAAAAACTTACCAATTCTGCAATCCTGTGATGAATGACTTCCGGTTCCATTCCAAGACTCTCCAAACCGAAAGCCAACTCGTGCCATACGGTATCCGTCACGATCTGCACCTCCGGGTCCTGCATCACAAAACCAATCTCCGCCGCATCTGTCTGGGCTTTTACATCCTTCATTTTCTGACCTTTATAGTAGATTTCCCCTTCCTGACTGCCGTAGGGAATCAAATTCTTTTTCATCTGCCGCAAAAAGGTACTCTTTCCACTGCCGGAACTTCCGCAGAGCAACAAAAATTCCGACTTTTCTATAATGAAATTTATTTCATTTAAAACCTTCCTGTCACTGCCTCCGTAACAGAAGCTAAACTTCTTCCACTCGAACAAATTCATGCTTTCTCTCTCTTTCTATTCCTTCCAAAATCAGTGGTAAAAAATTCAATATGGCAAAACTCACAAGACTGATAACCGAAAATACATCCTGCTTCAAAAAACGGATTTCGGGGTAATAATAAATATCTCCCCTGCCGCTCCACACTGCCAAAGCCACAAAGCTCCCCAACAGAAGGATTACTGTCAAAATATAGGCATCCTGTTTTCGGAAACGAAACAGATGATAGCTGCTCCTTCCCTTCAGCCCATACCCCCGTGCCTCCATGGAATCCGCCGTATCAATAGATGCCTCCAAAGACCATGCGGTGAGGATAGACAGTTCTTTAAAAAACTGCCGCACTCCCTGTTTTCTTCCCATACAATGCTGCCCCTGTCGTATCTCTCCCAATCGGTGCTTCAATAATGGAATAAAACGCAGCACCATGGAAACCAGAAGTCCCAAGGTAGGGCATCTCCGTCCCAACAGATAAATCCATTTATCCGAGGTAATACTTTCATTGACACAGGAAAACCAGAGAATCACACTCCCCAGCAAAACTGCCTGAACTAACCCGTAAATACAGGCTTCTAAGGTAATGGGATTGTCATTGAGATAGAATAATACCGTCACTCCCTTATGGACATTCAATACATTAATAAAGGGTACAATGGTACAGACAGGCACAAAAAGCAGGCAGCATGATTTTGCTGCCTGTTTTCCTTTCATAAAAATGCAATTTGTCCATGCTCCCACACAGGTAATCCCCAAAAACAGAGGATGGTTGGAAAACATGGTAATTCCAATTACAAACAGAAAGAATATGAAATTTACCATGGGATGGCATCGGTTAAATTCTCTGCTGTTTTTTTCTCTCATATTGTCAGTAATTGCTGCCTCCTACGTCCTTGCCCAAGTCACAGGTGTAACACCAGCGGATAGCATCCCCTTCTTTTACCTCATAGGAGGAACATCCATAGTTTGGAGATACACCGTTGACCTGATACATCCAACCGCTCAATTCTCCTGCATCAAACTCATAGATGTGTCCGATTCCCCGAATATAAGAACCATCCACATCCACCGGAATTCCTCGGTTTCCTGCTGCTTTTTGCAGAACATCATAAACGCTGCTTCCTTTTTTTACAGTAACCGTTGTCTGAGACAACAGGATTCCGTTAGAAGGAATATAATCCAAGATTGCCCCATTGGTTACCTTACTCTTATCAGCGATTGTCTTACAATCAATGGATATGGTACAGGTAACGGTCTCCTGCTGCGGTTCTTTCTCTGCCTGTACTGCTTGCTGGTCTGTCTGTACCGTGGCATTTTCTTTACTTAAGGGCTGTTTCTCCTGTGATTGCTGATTATCCTTTTCTTTTTGGGATTCCGTCTGCTTTTCCTGTTTTTTTTCGGAACTGCTTGCGGGCTCTTCTTCTGTTGTTTTCTCTTTACTCTGTTCCTCTGCAACTATATCATTTGTTCTGCCGTCTCTATCCGCAGGCTCTAACTTAAAATGATAGATACCCTCTAACAAAAATGCCAGAACAATCAAGATAATTGCAAAAATTCTAAGACCTTTTTTTCTATTCATTCTATTTTACTGCTTTTTTCTTTCCTGTTACTACCAAGATTCCAACGCCGCTTCCACCTAAAACGATTGCTGCAATCGGAACTATCTTTTTCCAATTATCATCTTTATTCTCGGAATTGTCAATCTTCTCCTCTTTGTTACTATTCTTTTTTAAAGTTTCCGGTAATTCCTCCAACAATTCTGTTTCCTCTGCCTCTTCGGAACTATCTGTTTTCAAGATAGTCTCTACTTTTTTGACGGAATTTCCTTTTGTTGCTGCGGATGCTGCACTACTTCCCGAAGTTTCTGTATTTTCACTATTTCCTGTTGCAGCAGGTGCAGGCTCTGTCACGGTTGTGGTTGTAATTCCCTTAGCATCACTCATTTGATAAAGGGATGGCTGTCCGTTTATCAAACGCTGATACGCCACCAATGCATAATATCCCTGTGCCGCTGCAAGATTATTTACACTGTTTCCCAACTCATGGCTGAAACCGCCTCCATTGACGGCAAATTTCATCAAACCATCTATTGTAGTATATCCGTTCTTCACGAAACGGGCATCCTGTGCCGGATTAATCCCCATTCCTGTTAATGCCACGATTACCTGTGCCGTACTCTCCGCATTACAGATGCCGTAGGAGGAATAACTACCATCCCCACATTGTAAACCGGAAAGCACTGTCAGTCCCCGGTCTACTGCCGCTTTTACTTCTGCATTACTGTGATAATATGGTGTCAATGCCTGAATTGCCATTGCGGTAGTATCCACATCTGCAACTCCCTGCCAGCCCCAGCCGCCATAGGTAATCTCCTGATTCAGAATATACTGAACCAATCCCTCTCTGGTTGTCTGGATGCTGCGGGCTCTATTTTCCGGCAACTGATAATTGTTGCTATCCAAAGCCAGCAACACATAAATCGGACCATATACTCCGTTTTTCGTTACATTTTCCAAATCATTAAAATTTTCTAACAGGTTATAACCACCTACATTGGTTACATCCTGCTTTAAAGCACTCAATGCCAAAACTACTCTCGCTGTTGTTCCCGGTTCTAAAATCCCCTGCTTTTTCTGCACCTCATCTACCACGCTTTGAAGATATGTTTCATAATATCCTTGCGGTACAACCGCCTCTGCTCTCGCCAAGCCGAGAATATTCCACTCTGCACCATACTTTGCTGCTCCCTGTCCCAGGATATACTGTTCTGTATGATTTCCACTCTGTTTTACCACTTCCTCTGAGGTTTTTACTCCCGGTGTAACAACTGGCTCCGGCTGTCCGTCTGTTGCGGTAATATCTGAGTTTTTCCCTGTCAAAGCTGTGTAAGCTGTGTTTACCTGAGCCTGTGTGCTTTCAAAATCTCCCATAATTGCCATTGCAGTATCATAAGCTGTCTGAAGATTATTCTGCGTCAGATAGGACGGATTGGATAGCTTCTTATGATTTATCTCAGCCAATGCTCTGGTCAAATCTGTACGATTGGCATAATCGGGATATACCGGCGTTCCCCATGAGCAGTTTCCATTGACATCACTCTCTCCGGTCAGCGAAAACTGTACTCTAATTACATCTCCCTCATTTACTGTTGTATCTGAAATTCCTGTACTTGAAAACACATTATTCACGGAAAATAGCCAGCCGCTGTATGCATAGATTCCCTGTCCATAGTCGGTCAATTCATAATCCCCGGCATCCAGGGTATCCGGTGTGGCATCTTCGCTTACAAAAACCAAATTTGCAGCCGTCAATGCATCTAATACTTTCTGTGGAACCTGTACCTCCCCTCGATTCGGGTCCGTTACTCCTGCTATATAAGAACCATAATAACCAGCCGTAATATTTGCAGTATGTCCTGTCTGGGTTAAAGCCTGATTTATCGCAGTTTCAACCGTCGCATCCTCTGGCACCGTAACCATAGTTGGTTCCATAATATAGCCCTGTCCCAACACAAATTTCTCAATAGAAACCGTAACGGTTTTGGTTCCTCCTTCTGCCAATACTCCCAATGGCAACATGGTGATTACCATCATAAGTGCTAACAGCATTGCTGTGACTTTTCTTTTCCTATGTTTCATTTTTTACCTCCTAATCCTAATAACAAAGTGGGCAAGCACTAAATAAAAAAACTGCGGCAAAACTGCCGCAGTCCGTATTTTCTGCATTCAAAACATGCTCTTCTTTTCAAAAGAGTCCCCTGTATCTTTGTAATGAACCGTTACAATCCGATACTCCCACACCGTAAGCAGGTCTTCTGACTCGTGTCTCTCGATTTCTCTGCGTCTCCGTTTCCTTCCCGGTCTCCCAGTGGATACTAAACGGACACTTGACACTCACAGCGGCGGCACCGTACAGGTCTTGCACCTGTTTCCCTTTTCACCCTCTCCCTTGCTTTCTGCAACAGAGGACACTTACCATGCGTATGTAATTTTTCTCTTTGCAGGCACACCTACACTTTCTTTATCCTACCAAAAAAGAGCGGTTCTTGTCAACAAGTTGATTTTTTTCCTTACATATGCTACATTCTTTTATGGCTTCACCAAAATTTTCTCAAGAAGGAGTTCTGATTATGAATTTACCAAAAGACCCGGTCATGCTGTTAAGTTTTGTAAACTTAAAGTTGAGAGACGAATGTCTCAATTTGGATATTTTTTGTGACCGGTATGAAATCGAAGAAAATGTATTGAAAGAAAAATTAGCTGCCATCGACTATCACTATGAGCCATCAAAAAACCAGTTCAAATAATCTTGAACTGGTTTTTCTCTTTCACATTCTATATACTTCCTACATTCAAATCTCCCAAAGGAGACTCTATCAACAATTGTTCAAATTCCTCCACCGGCATAGGCTTTCCGTAAAAATATCCCTGTATCAATTCACAGCCGATATTTTTTAAATAATTCGCCTGAAATTCTGTCTCTACTCCCTCTGCAATGACAGGAAGTTCCAGCCAATGTGCCATATGCACCACAGAATCCAAAATAATACGGCTCCTTCTGTCGTGAATTTTACGATTTTCCAAAAATTTCATGTCCAGCTTTAAAATATCCACTGGCACATCTTTCAGTGTATTTAAAGAGGAATAACCGCTTCCAAAGTCATCCATTTCCACACAGAATCCCATCTTTTGGAATTTCTTAACCACATCAATCAACTGCTCTGAATTTTCCATATATGCAGTCTCGGTAATCTCTAGCCTTAGCTGAGATGGTTTTAAACGATATTTCTCTATCAGCTTTCGGAATATCTCGGTCAGATTTGGATTATAGATATCCACTCGCGAAATATTTACCGACAACGGAACACTAGGCAATCCCTTATCTTCCCATTTTCGCATCAGGGCACAGGCCTGCTCCCACACATATTCATCCAACTTCGTGATGAGACCGTTTCGCTCAAACACCGGAATGAATTTTCCCGGAGATACCATACCCCTTTCAGGGTGGAACCACCGCACTAGGATTTCTGCTCCTACCATGGTTTCTTTTACATGATTATATTGTGGCTGCAAGTAAATCTGGAACTGGCTGCTACTTAAAGCACCTTCCATTTCACTGACAATCTTCTGCTCCTCCAACAACTCACTTCGCATAGATTCATTGTACCATGCGATTCTCTCTGTAAAACTCTTCTTTACAGAATTTAATGCCAACAGAGCACGGTCACACATCAAACCCACATCCAATTCCCCGTCTTCAATCTGATAGATGCCGAATCTGGAAACAAATTCAAATTCCGAATCATACTGTTTCAGCCAATCCTCTATTCGGTCAATCATCTCTTCTATCAGAAATTCCACATCTTTCATACAGAACACAAAGTGGTCTGCCTCTAAATGTGCATAGGTCATGTTCCTGCAGGTCCTGAAAAATCCACCTACTGCCGCCAGATAACGGTCTCCCGCCGCGATACCATAGATATCATTATAAGCCTTGAATCGGTCAATCTCCCACCGCACAATGACATATTTACAATTCTTGTTCTCCCGTATCATCCTCTGGGTATAACGGCAAAAGGTCTGACGGTTATAAATCCCTGTTTTTTCATCCAGCTCCACAGAGCGAAGCAGCTCCTGCTGTTCCAACTGTACTTTCTGAAGCATGTCCTCCCCCATAGGATAAATTGCTTCATTCCGAGCGAGAATATTCCGTATCTTATGTAGCAATACCCTTGGCTCTACCGGTTTCACAATAACGTCCACCGCTCCCATATCCAATGCCTTTATCTGACCTTCCACATCTTCTCTCTCGGCAATGACTACTACCGGAATAACAGATGTCTCAAGCTCTTTTTTCATAGTCTTTAACAACTCATATCCTTCCGCTTCGGATGCTTCGGCATCTACAATGACAGCTGCATACTTCTTATATTTTAATTTTCTGATTGCCTCTTCTGCATTTCCCGCTTCTTCTACCAAATAATTTTCTGAAAAGGTCTCACGAATTAATACTCGATTTTCAATACTGGTATCTACAATCAATACAATGGGTTTTTGCACTTCTACGTTACGCAAAGCTGCATCCCTCCCCCAATTCAAGTTAAGTGATCTAGTTCATAAACTGTTGTATCTTTTTCGCATCCTGATAACCTCTGTGATATAGCTTGTCTATTGCTTTTTTATCTTTGGTAAGTGTCTTCATTCCCTCACAGCTCTCCGGTGCAAGAATCAAAACCTTTCCTTCTTTTTGATACTTTTTGGCAAGCTTCACCTGCTGATTATAGGTGCGGTATCGCAAGGCTAAATCTCTTCCCGCCTCCGGGTATTTTCTCCCCAGTACCCTTGCCGGAATCCTGTCCTTATCCGGTACTCGTACCGTTTCAATAGGTTTTGTCAGAACTACCACTACCTTATCACATCCATCCTCAAAAGCCTTCTTCACCGGAACCGGATCGGAAAGACCTCCGTCATAATAAGGTACCCCCTGTATCCGATATGGCTTGCATACCAATGGGATACAACAAGATGCTTTCATGATACTGTAATCATCCAGCATCATATCCTTTTTATCAAAATAAACCGGCTTGCCTGTTACAGCGTCCGTTGCTACTACTTTGCACATTTTCTCGGATTCCGAAAATGCCTTGTAGTCCAACGGATTTTCTCCTCCGGTATTTGACAGTTCTCCGTAAATATAATCCATGTTAATATAGGAGCCGTTTCTGAGTAGATTATGCAGACTCATATATTCTCTGCGGAAAGAATAATCCATATAAAACTGATAATTTCTTCCCCGTTGTTTTGAAATATAGGAGCAGACATTCGCACTTCCTGCTGAAACTCCAATGCAATAGTCGAAATCAATCTTTTGATCCAAACAGTAATCAAACACTCCGGCTCCATAAATTCCCCGGAGACCTCCGCCGACATCCACTACCCCCAACATTTTTATTCCTTCTTTCTAAAAATTGCTTTGCCATTAATATACAACAAAATGCATAAAACCGCAAGAACCCTGACAGGAATTTCCGCCTATAACCCTCCTATATTTTCTCTACTTTTTCTTTTGCTTTTTCAATTTCACGCTGTTGTCTTTTACCACCAGTCCTTCCATGCTACGCAAAAATCCTGAAATTCTGCTATACCCGTAATCTTTGGAATCAAAACCGCTGTAGCGGCTCTTTAAATCAGCATGAATCATAGACAGATTATCTACACTTCCTCCATTTTTTCGGATGATTGCAATGACTTCCTGCTCAATCTGTTCTCTCGGAATTTGGCCTTCCTTCCGTACATAGTGGTGGTTGTTTTCACGAAATACCATTAAATGCTTCAATTCTTCTGCCAAAAAGACACTCAGCTTGGAATAACCATAATTACGGACATCAAAATCCGGGAACTTCTCACTCAGTCTCTGTCCGATGAAACTCAGCTCCAATATCTCTTCGCCGGACTCATTTAACATTCCTAAAATCGCATTTTCCACATGCTCAATGCTGGTAACGTTCTCCAGATTTTCCTCTTCTCTGTTCCGGGCAGGCACACCATTGGAAAGTTCTTTTCCCGATTCATCTATCAAGTTCAAATGAATGAACTTGTTGCAGGCTCTGGTTAATGCCAAAGGCGTCTTGGATTCTCCCATTCCCAGCACATATTTCTTTTCTTCCCTAAGCCGCATGGCAAGTCTTGTAAAATCACTGTCACTAGTCACCAGACAAAATCCATCTACTTTATTCTGATAGAGTAAATCCATTGCATCAATGACCATTGCCATATCCGTACAATTCTTCCCTGTGGTGTAAGAAAATTGCTGAATCGGAATGATGGAATACTCCAATAATAGTTCTTCTTTCCATCCACTGCCTCTGGACCAGTTTCCATAGATTCTCCTGCAAGAGGCAAATCCGTATTTTTCTAACTCATCAAAAATGACTGCCGCGTATTTTGAACTGACATTCTCTGCATCAATCAATACTGCAAATTGTAATTTCTCTTCCATCTGACTTCCCTTCTATCTCACTTATAACTGATACTTTTCTTTAATTTTTTCAAAATCCCCTTCAAAAATCTCTGCCTGCCATCCTAATTGCAGGGCTGTGTCCACATTCTCTTTTCTGTCATCTATAAACAGACATTCCTCTGATTCCAGATTGTACTTATCTGTCAGATACCGATAGATTCCCTCATCCGGTTTTATCATATGTATATCTGCGGATACCACGATTCCATCAAAATCTTCTATCGCCCGAAACCTTGGAAAATAATCGTAAAAAGCATCACTGGCATTGGAAAGCACATAAACTTTATATCCCTGTTTCATAATATATTCCACAAATTCCTGTGCCTCTTTTATAGGCAGCATACTGTCTGTCCACCGTTCCATACAATTTCGCAAGGGCTGATACAGTTCCTTGGCTATTCTTTTTTCAATCTGTCCACGGGCTTCTTCCTCCGTGATATTTCCCAAGTCTCTAAGTACCCATTCCGGTCCTTCAAACAACTCCCTGCGAATAATTTCCCGCTCCTCTTCTGTCTCACAATATTGATTCAAAGGTATCTGAGGATTGTAGTCAAACAGGACATTTCCCATATCCAAAATGATGTTTTTTATCATGTGTCCTCTCCTTAATCATCCCTATTCATTTGGTTTTTGATAGAATCTTCCGGCTATCTGTTCCGTCTTAATGATGTTTACAAAGGCATGGGGATCTGCCTCTTTTACCGTACGCACCACCACCTTGCTCTCTGCACTGGAAACCACCGAATACACCACTTTTCTCTCTTTGTGTTCATAAGAACCCTCGCCATCTATAATGGTGGCACCATGGTTGGTGACTCTGGCGATTGCCTCATAAACTTCTTTTGCATGATTCGTAACAATAAAAAGCGTCTGCTGCTGATATTTTTTATAGTGCAGATGCAAAACCTGTGTGGACGTATATTGGAAAATAATTGAATACAATGCTTTATCCCATCCGAAAAGCATTCCTGCCGCCACCAAAATAACCACATTCAGACCTAACACCACATTCCATGAATCAATCTCTTTCTTTTCTGAAAGATAAATAGCAATAAAATCTGTTCCTCCTGTGGTGGCATTCATCCAGAGACAAAGACAGATAACAAATCCATTGATAATTCCTCCGAAAATACTAATTAAAAGAGTATCATATGTAATCACATATCCCGGTATTAAATCCGTCAACACACCGGTCAATACAATCATCAGACAGGAATACATCGTAAATTTCTTTCCAATAAAATGAAAACCTATATAGACAGGAATCGCATTTAGCAAAATATTGATAATCGTATAAGGTATCTCTATATGCAGAAACATTTCCAAGACCCTTTGTATCAAAAGTGCCATTCCCGTGGCTCCTCCCGGATACAGTCCTCCGGTCCGAACAAAGGATTTGATATTCAATGCCATGAGAAATGCCGCCACACAGATGACTACGATTCGTTTTCCTGCCTCTTTTGTATCTATCTTCATTGTAAATTATGCCTCTCTTTATAGTTCTTTCACAAAATAATGACGCTTTCCTGTCTTTGGAAAATTTTCAAGGGTAAATACTTCCCGATATCCTTTCTTTCTGTAAAATTCCGGTGCCTGAAATCTGAACGTATCCAGAAATACATACCTGCATCCCCGCTCCTTTGCTTTCTCCTCCGCTTCCATCAAAATCCGGCTTCCAATCTCCTGCCCCCGCAGGCTTTCGCTTACCCACAGGTATTTTACAAACAGCCAGTTTCCATGGGTATGTCCCGTCAGTCCCGCACAGATATGATCCGTTTCATCTCTAAGATAGATGCCTAAATCCTTCGGATTCTTATCCTCTAATCTCGCCAGATTGTATTCCAACAATCCCTGTCGGATTGCCTCCTCGTCTGCTCCGCTGATTTCTTCTGTAATTTCAAAATTCATTTTCATATTTTACCACTCCTGTTACAGAGTTTATTATATCAAAAGGCAACAGTTGCTGACAACTGTTGCCTTGAGGTTTTCTAACTAAAGTTATAGTCATTAAACTTCTCTAAAAGTTGATTCACTATCTTCTTCTCCCCTTTGTATAAGAAATGCTCCCAACTTTCGTTAGGAGCATTCTAACTCTCTAAAAAACGGTTCTCTTTTTTTCGGTATCTGCCTATTCGGGGTAAGTGAACCGAACTTACATGAAAACCTCCACTTATGAATCCGAAAAATCATAAGCTTCTTTGGTTATTTATATAATATGTGAATTTCTAATTAAATTCAAAGTTTTTCTAACATATTTTATCTAGATAGTTTTCAGTTTTCTTTTTTTAAAGCAGCCGTCAGGGTTTCTCATTTCCCTAACGACTGCCTCATTTCCTATGGCTTATAACACCACAATCTTATTTATTATTGATAGCTGCCTGAGCTGCTGCTAATCTTGCGATTGGCACACGGAATGGTGAGCAGGATACATAATCTAATCCTAACTTGTGGCAGAACTCTACGGATGAAGGATCTCCACCGTGCTCTCCACAGATACCTAAGTGCATATCTGGGCGTGTCTGTTTTCCAAGTTTTACAGCCATCTCCATTAATTTGCCGACACCGTTCTGGTCTAATCTTGCGAATGGATCAGATTCGAAAATCTTAGCCTGATAGTAAGCGTCTAAGAATTTACCGGAATCGTCACGGGAGAATCCGAATGTCATCTGAGTTAAGTCGTTTGTACCGAAGCAGAAAAACTCAGCCTCTGTTGCGATTTCATCAGCTGTTAATGCAGCTCTTGGAATCTCAATCATAGTACCAACGGAATATTTCAAATCAGAATCAGCAGCTTCGATTTCTGCATCAGCAGTTGCTACTACTACTTCTTTTACATTCTTTAACTCTTTGATTTCACATACAAGCGGAATCATGATTTCTGGAACCATATTCCAATCTGGATGTGCTTTCTTTACACTGATTGCAGCACGGATAACTGCTTTTGTCTGCATCTTAGCAATTTCTGGGTAAGTAACTGCAAGACGGCATCCTCTGTGACCCATCATTGGGTTGAACTCTTTGAGTCCTTCGATGATAGCTTTGATAGTCTCAACAGATTTGCCCTGAGCATCTGCTAATTTCTTAATATCTGCTTCTTCAGTCGGAACGAACTCATGAAGTGGCGGATCTAAGAAACGGATGGTTACTGGATTACCCTCTAATGCTTCATATAAAGCTTCGAAGTCAGACTGCTGATATGGAAGAATCTTATCCAAAGCAGCTTCTCTTTCTTCTACTGTATCTGCACAAATCATTTCACGGAATGCAGCAATTCTGTCTTCCTCGAAGAACATATGCTCTGTACGGCAAAGACCGATACCCTCTGCTCCAAGCTCACGAGCTTTCTTAGCGTCAGCCGGTGTATCTGCGTTTGTACGAACTTTTAATGTTCTGAACTCATCAGCCCATCCCATAACACGTCCGAAGTCACCGCTTACAGAAGCTTCGTTTGTCTTAATGTCACCTTTGTAAATCTTACCTGTTGTTCCATCTAAGGAAATGTAATCTCCTTCATGGAATGTATATCCGCCGAGTTTGAACTCTTTCTTCTCTTCATCGATTTCGATATCGCCACAGCCGGATACACAGCAAGTTCCCATACCACGAGCAACAACGGCTGCGTGAGATGTCATACCACCACGAACTGTTAAGATACCCTGTGCTGCATGCATACCTTCGATATCTTCCGGTGATGTCTCAAGACGAACAAGGATAACTCTCTCGCCTTTTCCACCGATTCCAGCTTCTTTTGCATCTTCTGCTGTAAACATAACTTTACCTGCAGCAGCTCCCGGAGATGCTGGAAGTGCAGATCCGATTACTTCGCCTGCTTTTAATGCATCAACATCGAAAGTTGGGTGTAATAACTGATCTAAGGATTTTGCTTCAATACGGCAAACAGCTTCTTCTGGAGTAATCTGTCCTTCGTCTACTAAATCACAAGCGATTTTGATAGCTGCTGGAGCTGTTCTTTTACCGTTACGTGTCTGTAAGAAGAATAATTTACCTTCTTCAATAGTGAACTCCATATCCTGCATATCGTGGAAATGATTCTCTAATTTCATTGCTAAATCCATAAACTGTTTGTAACATTCTGGAAGGTCTTTCTCTAACTGAGTAATTGGCTGTGGTGTACGAACACCGGCAACTACGTCTTCACCCTGAGCATTGATTAAGTACTCACCGAAGATCCCCTTCTCACCTGTAGATGGGTTACGTGTAAATGCAACACCTGTACCTGATGTGTCACCTTTGTTACCGAATACCATAGTCTGTACGTTTACGGCTGTTCCCCAATCACCTGGGATATCGTTCATACGACGGTAAACGATTGCACGAGGGTTGTCCCAAGAACGGAATACTGCTTTTACAGCTCCCATCAACTGATCTTTTGGCTCCTGTGGGAACTCTTCACCATTCATAGCCTCTTTGTATACAGCTTTGAATTTCTCAGCTAACTCTTTTAAGTCGTCTGCTGTTAACTCTGTATCATATGTTACACCTTTTGCTTCTTTCATCTCGTCGATGATTTTCTCAAAGTAGCTCTTTGGTACTTCCATAACTACGTCTGAGTACATCTGGATGAATCTTCTATAAGAATCATATGCAAATCTTGGATTTCCAGTCTTCTTTGCAAATCCTTCTACTGCTACGTCATTTAAACCTAAGTTTAAGATGGTATCCATCATACCAGGCATGGATGCACGTGCTCCGGAACGAACAGAAACAAGTAATGGATCTTCGGTATCACCGAATTTCTTACCATTTACTCCCTCTAACCATGTTAATGCTTCGAAGATCTGATCTTCAATCTCTTTAGAAATTGTTTTGCCACAGTTGTAGTACTCTGTACATGCTTCTGTGGTTACTGTGAAGCCCTGTGGGATTGGCATTCCTAAGCCTGTCATCTCAGCTAAGTTACAACCTTTTCCACCAAGCAGGTTTCTCATAGAAGCGTTACCTTCTTCAAATTTGTAAACCCATTTTGCCATTTGAATAATTCCTCCTAAAAATTTATATGTTATTATGTGATGCCTCGTATTGTGGTAATCACAAATACACTATGTTATACGCCCGTTTTCGGTCGCACATAATTAATTCTAACACAAATTTCAATTTTATCAATATTTTTTATAAAATTTGTGGAAAAAACCGCCATTCTTCTATTGCATGTTTTCTTTTTCCTCTGTATGATATCCCATATAAGAAAAGAGGGATTTTATGCAAACAGCAAATGACATTTTATTATTGGAAAACCACTTAGATTTTTGGGAACATCTAACTGATTCCCAGCAGGAGTATCTGATTTCCAACACCAAATCGGTTCACTACTCCGCCGGAGAATTCCTGCACTACGCCGATTCTGACTGTCTGGGGCTTCTCCTTATAAAATCCGGTCAGATTCGCACCTTTCTTCTGTCCGAAGAAGGACGCGAAATCACTTTATACCGTTTAGAACAAGGAGACATCTGCATTTTGTCCGCCTCCTGTATCTTGCATTCCATCAGCTTTGAGGTATCCATCACCGCAGAAACAGATTGCGAGATTCTCCAGATTTCTTCCTTTGCTTTTGCTAAAATTTCTTCCGAAAACATTTATGTGGAATGCTTTTCCTATAAATTGGCTGCTGACCGTTTTTCAGATGTCATGTGGGCAATGCAGGAACTGTTGTTTACCAGCTTTGATAAACGGCTGGCAGCTTTCTTATTGGACGAGTCCGAGAAACATCACAGCAACACGGTTTCCATGACCCACCAGCAGATTGCCGGATATCTGGGTTCTGCCAGAGAGGTGGTATCCCGTATGCTGAAATACTTTTCTACCGAGGGTTATATCTCTCTTTCCCGAGGACATATCACCATTCTGGACAGGGATAGATTAAAAAGCATTTTGTGAGATTTTTCTATCCTTTTTTTATCATCTTCTGTATTGCTTTCTTGGTTTTCATTCCCACGGTTTTATTCAAAACCCTGCCTTCTTTCATAAGTATCAGGGTTGGAATAGACATTACCCCGTATTGGCTTGCCAATTCCGGCTGCTCATCCACATTAATCTTACATACTTTTACTTCGGTCTCCTCATCCGCCAATTCTTCTATGACTGGCAGAAGCATCTGGCACGGAACGCACCATGATGCCCAAAAATCAATCAACACCGGCTGTTTTGCCTCTAAAACTTCTTCTTTAAAATTTTTCTCTGTGATATGTAATGCTGCCATTTTTTCTTCCTCCTTCTAAATAAACAGATTTACATTGGATTCCTCTGCATCTCCCAAATAGGATGCCACTCCCGCAAGCTCTACGCCATCCAGCAATTCTTCTCTGGTAATGCCCATAATGTCCATAGACATGGTACATGCCACCAGTCTCACACCGTTTTTCATGGCTTTTTTCATCAAATCTTCCAGTGAATCCACATTCTTATCATTCATAACCTTTTTCATCATAGCTGTTCCCATTCCTGCCATGTTCATTTTGGAAAGCTTCAGTTTTTTGCTACCCTTCGGCATCATTTTTCCAAACATTTTATCCATAAAAGGTTTCTTCTTATTTACCACATCGCTCTTTCTAAGTGCATTTAAGCCCCAGAAGGTAAAAAACATGGTAACCGGTTTTCCCATAGCTGCCGCACCGTTGGCAATAATAAAGGATGCCAGTACCTTATCCAAATCTCCGCTGAACACAATCAGGGTCTTTCCCTCCGGTGTTATACTGCTGGCCTGTAAATTCTCTTCTTTTTCTCTCCCTTTTTGAATATATACAATATTCTGTTTTTCCTGTTTCTCGGCTTTCAGAAAGGTATTTCCCGTACTTTTACACCAGGATACAATATCCTTGGAAAAGCCCATGTCCGTAGCCGACACCTTCAGCACTTCCCTGTCTTTCATTTTTCCCATGGCTTCATTTACCTTCATAATAGGTCCCGGACACTGTAAACCACTGCAATCCAACAACTGCAATTCTCTTTCCTCCGCAAAATCTAAATCTTCCTTCGGGGCTTCTCTTTTCGTTATCACTTCTCCGCTTACTTTTTGATGATGCATAGACTTATAAAAAGAAAGTCCTCCCGATAAAACAGATACCTTTGAAAAACCATTCTGCATCAATATTCTGGCTCCGTTATATGCCCTTACGCCGATGGCACAATATACAATAATATGTGTTTCCCGGTTCAATTCCTCCATCCGCTCTCTCAGCAATCCAAGTGGAATATGATAGGAACCCTCAATACGAAAGACACTACGTTCAATTTCCTCTGTTACATCTAAAATTGTTATCTGCTCCGACTGCTCTTCCCTCATTCGGTCCAATTCATCCCATTCTACAAAAGACACCATCCCCTGCAATAGATTTTCTGCAACAAATCCCAACATATTTACCGGGTCCTTTGCGGAAGAAAAGGGTGGTGCATAGGCAAGTTCCAGTTTTGTCAAATCCTCCGTGCTGCCACCCAGACGCATCACCGAGGCTATGGTATCTATCCGCTTATCCACACCGTCCTGTCCCACAATCTGGGCTCCGAATATTTTTTTATTTCCATCAAAAATCAATTTTAAGGTAATGGGTACCGCCTGGGGATAATATCCTGCATGGGATTTCTGGTTAATTAACACCGTGTAATAATCCCGATTTTTTATTTTTCCCTGTTGTTTTAACTGCTTTTCATTGATTCCCACAGATGCCGCCTGCAAATCAAAAACCTGTGCCACCGCCGTTCCCAGAGACCCCTGATATTCCTTTTCCTCTCCCGTCAAAATATCTGCCAGTATTCTCGCCTGCTTATTTGCTGGACCTGCCAGCGGTATCATCCCTTTTTCCCCTGTCACAAGCTGATTGACCTCTATGACATCTCCCACTGCATAAATATCTGCCCGGGAAGTCTGCAAATGCTCATCCACTTTTACTCCGCCTTTTTCATTCAGGTCAAGTCCTGCTGCTTTTGCAAGCTGACTGTTGGGTTTTACACCGATGGATAAAAGCACCAAATCGGTTTCCAATTTATTTCCGCTGTTCAGTTCGATTATATTTTTCCCCTGCTCCTTTCCAAAGGCTTTGACACCATCTCCCAAAATCAGTTGTACACCATTCATCCGTATGTTTTCATGAAGCAGATTTGCCATCTCTCCATCCAAGGGTGCCATTACTTGATTCTGCATCTCAATAATGCTGACCTCCAGCCCTGCTTTTGCCAAATTCTCTGCCATTTCCAAGCCGATAAATCCCCCTCCGATTACCGCCGCTTTTTTCGGCTTTTTCTTCTGTATGTAAGTCTTTATCTTATCTGTATCAGGAACCGTCCACAACGTAAAAATATGTTCCGAATCGATTCCTTCAATAGGCGGCTTGATGGGTGAAGAGCCTGTTGCCAGCACCAGCTTGTCATACTTTTCTTCATACACATTTCCATCCGCAAGATTTTTTACCCTTACTATCTTTTCCTCCGGCTTAATTTCCACCGCTTCATGCTTTACCCTGACATCAATATTAAATTTCTGTTTCATATTTTCCGGTGTCTGCAAAAGCAATGCTTCCCGATTTTGAATCACATCTCCTATATAATACGGCAGACCGCAGTTAGCATAGGAAATATACTCCCCCTTTTCCAAAACAACAATCTCCGCTGTCTCATCTTTCCTGCGTAATCTCGCCGCAGTGGTTGCTCCGCCTGCAACGCCTCCTATAATCACAATCTTTTTTGCCATTTTTCTCACCTTTCTCTCATTTTATTCTCTGATATTTATCATGTGAGCTATTATACTACCGCCGTATTTCTTTTTCTGTGACTTTGTCACAAAGCTTCATGGCAAATATTTCTGCACAAAAAAATCACAGAGTGTAAACACTCTGTGATTTTTATTCTCATAGGATTTGTATTTTCTACTGCTCCTCTGCTCTTGCCATAGCAATCTGGAAATCTTTCTGGTCTGTAAAGATTTCGTTCTTGTATGGATTCTTCTTCTGCTCAACGGCACGTTTGATAATTGCTGTTAAAACTACTACGTTGGCAACAAGTGCAAGGATTGCCATAACACCCTGTGCTGTTGGGTTTGCATATGTCGGCTGAGCTGCTGTAGATAACTCTAAACCATTTGTCCACTCTTTTCCGTAAAGTACCGGTAATACTGCGAACTTTGTTCCAACCTGGAATAATGGGAATACCTGAGCAAACATACACCATGTTGCAAGTGTGTTAGCACGGTTCTGAATCCAACCACCTTTGTTCCAGAACATTGCTGCAAAAGTAGGTGCAAGTAATAATGCTACACCACAGTACCAGCTGTGTGTTGGAAGATTCAGGTATGTATAGGTAAAGTTCCAGACATCATATGCAAGAATAAACTGCCATGTCATATCCGGCCATAACATATCGTCTTTCTTCTTAGATGTGTAGATGCCCCACCATCCTGTCATACAGAAGATATTTAGGATTCCGGCAAGACCATTTACCCAGTTCCACCATCCACCATAGAGCCATACACCCTCGTTGGATAACCAGAATCTAGAACCTGTCTCTGCTAATGCATGAGCACCTCTGATTGCTGATTCGAAATCAGAGCATACAGCAATCATAATGTTGATTGCTACGATGATAAATGGGAAAGGCTTGAACCATTCTTTTTTACCAATGCCCCATTTGTACTTCAGCATCATGAAACCGATACATCCTGCTACTGCAGCGTACAGTTTTGCGTAATGGAACCAACCGTTCATGTATACATGTGTCTGGTTGTTTACTGCCCACTCTGAACCATTTGCTGCACCAACTGCGATTGCAATAAAGTAAACTGTTAATGCAAGTGGCAGAACCAGGAAAAAGAATACTCCTCCTGCTTTTGTACGGCGGGCGATTTCGTTACAGATTACTAATCCGGCAAAAACTAAAACCCATCCGAGCAGCTGCCACATGGCGTTGTCGCCATAGATGTTAAACAACATAACATTCTCCTCCTTATGTCTTATGTTTATTATATTATGTTTTTCGACTGGTATGACCAATCACTCATAAAAGTTTAATACTTTTTTTATAAAATTGCAAGCATTTTAATGATTTTCTGCTATTTTCTTGGATTATTTTATAAAATTTTCCTAAAATTTCCTTCTGGTTTCTGGCTATACCAGTACCAATGTATCTGGATTGTGAATTCAAATTCCACCAGAAAAAGAAAAAAAGACAGAAAATACTGTCTTCTCTTCTCTATTTCTTTCGTTCTTAGAAAGCAAATTTATCCGCAAAATATGCATCTAAATCTTCAATTTTGATTCTCTCCTGTTCCATAGTATCACGGTCACGTACGGTTACTGCTCCGTCTTCTTCCGAATCAAAATCGTAAGTGATACAGAACGGTGTTCCGATTTCGTCCTGTCTTCTGTATCTCTTACCGATATTTCCACGATCATCAAATTCACAGTTATACTTCTTGGACAACTGGGTAAATATCTTCTCGGCACCTTCGTTCAGTTTCTTGGACAACGGAAGCACACCGATTTTTACCGGTGCCAATGCCGGATGGAAATGAAGCACCGTTCTCATATCCGGTTTCTCTTCTGTTCCAATATTCTCCTCGTCATAAGCTGCACACAAGAATGCCAGTACCACACGGTCTGCTCCCAGTGACGGTTCGATAACATACGGGATATATTTTTCCTTCTTCTCATCATCAAAATAACTCATATCCTGACCGGAGGTGTTCTGATGCTGTGTCAGGTCATAGTCGGTTCTGTCTGCAATTCCCCACAGCTCGCCCCAGCCAAACGGGAATAAGAACTCAAAATCTGTGGTTGCCTTACTGTAAAATGCCAATTCTGCCGGATCGTGGTCTCTTAAGCGAAGCTCTTCTTCCTTCATTCCAAGGCTTAACAACCAGTCATGACAGAAGGTTCTCCAATACTGGAACCACTCCAAATCAGTACCCGGTTCACAGAAAAATTCCAGTTCCATCTGCTCGAACTCTCTGGTACGGAAAGTAAAGTTACCCGGTGTAATTTCGTTACGGAAGGATTTACCTATCTGGCAGATACCAAACGGAATCTTCTTACGGGAGGTTCTCTGTACATTCTTGAAGTTAACAAAGATACCCTGTGCTGTTTCCGGTCTTAAGTATACGGTATTCTTAGCATCCTCTGTAACGCCCTGAAAGGTTTTAAACATCAGATTAAACTGACGAATATCAGTAAAATTATGCTGTCCACAGGTTGGACATGGTACATTGTGTTCCTCAATAAATTCTTTCATCTGCTCTTGAGACCAGCCATCTACGGATTCCTCCAAGGTAATACCGTTCTCTTCTGCAAAATCTTCGATAATCTTATCTGCACGAAATCTCTCATGACATTCCTTACAATCCATCAGCGGGTCTGAGAAACCACCCAGATGACCGGATGCCACCCATGTCTGCGGATTCATTAAAATCGCACAGTCCACACCTACGTTATAAGGATTTTCCATGACAAATTTCTGCCACCATGCTTTTTTTACATTGTTTTTCAGCTCAACACCGAGATTTCCGTAATCCCATGTATTTGCCAGACCTCCGTAAATCTCAGAGCCCGGATATACGAATCCTCTTGCCTTTGCCAATGCCACAATCTTATCCATTGATTTTTCCATTTTCCTGTATCCTCGCCTTCTTTATTTGTAAATGATGTATGTTAAGGACGTATCATCTGCATTTTCTTTTTGGATGGATACCGTTTTTCCATCCTTAATCTTCACATCCGTTCTGGATACAAAGCAGATTTCACCGCCTGTGGCAACATCAATATTCTCGCTGGTAATGATAATCTTATAGTCTTCATTATCCTTGATGCTCTTGTCTGTTGCAGTTTTTTTCAGTTTTCCGTCCTTTACCGGATAGAACTCCTCCGGCAGCGTATAGCCCTCTGCAATCGCCTGAACTATGGTCCCGGCATAAAGGGTCTCCTGATTGAAATCCATATAGGCATCCGTACTCTTATACTTCATGGTAAGGTATGCTTTTTTGTCTTTTACGGAAAATCCCTTGGCCTTTACGTCCTTTTTACCGGTTTCCTCCGTATACTCGTCAACACTCTGGTCGATGAACTTCTCCAGTTCCTTCTCATCGTAGTATTCCTTGTCAAAATCCTCTGCCACGTTCTCCACAACTTTTCCATTGTTTTTGACTTGTACTGTTGTCCGGTTAACCTGTGCTCTGCAGCCGGTCAAAAGCCCCACGGTCAGAAAAAGTGCAAGGCATATACCGATATGCTTTTTCATCTGTTACCTCCTGCTTATCACTATACGCGAATTTATCCCATTATACCCTTTTACCGAAAAAATTTCAACCTTTACGCCGTTGTAGTAAGCAAAGGCAGCTTTTCTCCTAACCCCCGGAAAGTTCCTCGGGAGTTTGACAGTTGAACATCGAAAAAAATGCTTGCAGGTCGCGTAAAACC
>CATWDJ010000013.1:0-48697 GCA_958349535.1 uncultured Lachnospiraceae bacterium | reverse complement strand
CTATTTTCATATCAAGAGTTCTCCGAAGGAGAACTTTCCTATAAAGTAAAAAAGAGAGCCTATCCTTTCAGGCTCTCTCTATCATATATTGCTTTTTCTTTTTTTGCAAGACTTGACAGCTAAAACTCGTCGCAGTATCCGTCATTTTTAGACATGCTCCTCATACCGTTCCATGATAATTTTACTTCCGCTCTTGGTAAAAACTACCCGCTCCTGTTCTTCCTGCACCTGTACTTTCAAATCGTCAATGGAAATGCTGACTCCCGGATATACCTTATGTTCTACAATAACATTGGTTTTTCCTTCCACCACAGTCTGCTGTCTCAAATCCTCCAGCTCTGCTCTGTCCTTAGCAATGTTGGCAATATCCTGTATCTTAACTCGCAAAAGCTGTGCCCTTCTTGGGTCATCTCGATAGCTGACTCCCCGCTCCTGCTCCAGCTTGTCAAAATTCTGCAAGCCTTCTTCGATTCTGTGGAGATTCTCCTCCATTGTCTGGATTTTTTTCACCAGCAATCCAATCCTTCTGTGTATCTCTTCTTTGACACCGACGCTGATTTCTGTCTTGACCTCTCCCTGACTTCCAAGTTCAGCCACTTGAACACCTTTTAACGCGTAGACCTCTCCACCCATAATCTTGCCCTTTTTGCCATTTAGGATAACCTGGTCTCTGCATACGATGTCACAGCCCACAAAACAATCCGCCTCAATGCTTCCCATTAACTCAATATGGGTATATTCAATAAACTTGGCATAAATATTTTGCTTACTCATAAGGCTTGCCCGGTTTCCGCCTACCATTCCGCTTCTTAATACGATATCTTTCTCAGCGGAAATATATGCCGATTCCACCAATCCGTCTATGGTAACACTACCTGTGGCATGAATCTTAACTCCGGAATTGACATTGCCGTGGATGACCACATCTCCCACAAAATTAATATTTCCCACTGACAAATCCGCATTCCCAAATATCTCATAAACCGGCAATATGGTAATTCTGTCATTTGCCATGTCAATCTTACCATCTATGTTGGAAATATAAGTAACTCCGTCCTCCTGACGGGTAAATCCCTTTCCTTTCAGCGGCGGCTGTTCCCTTCCACGCTTAGCTATCAGTGGCTTGCCCTTGACGCTCATCCCATTCTCGCCGCTTACCGGTGGATGATAGGTGGCAATTACCTGCCCTTTCTCTACCATTTCCACCATGTTGATACTCCAATAATCTACACTTCCATCCGGCTGCACCTTCGGCTTATTGCTAAAAGTTCTGTTAAAATGATACTCAAAATAACCGTCTATTCCATCCACCATCGGTGTTCCGGTGGCAACACAGACTTCCCTATTATAAATCTCAGACTGTATCATATTCCGAATGGTTTCCCGCTCTATGCCATGACGAATCTGATTCTTCTCCAGACATTCCATAATGGCTTCTTCTGTATACACCTCATCCTCTGACGGAATCGGAAGCACCAGAAATGCCTGCATCTCATCATAAGTAATTCTTGCTCTTGGCTGCATTTTCTCTTTTGCAATGGTCATAAGCGGTCACCTCTTTTCGTACCAAGTTCTTGGACATTCTTCTAAGATTATAGTATACTAAATACATTTTTTCTGCAATAGTTTTTAGTATTTTTTTGAGGTTACACAAAATTGTCGCTCTATTTCATCTGTGACAGCCGCTCTTCCACCTGTTTCATCATCTGCTCATATTTTTCCAGCTTTTCTCTTTCCTCCTGCACCTTTGCCTCCGGTGCCTTGCTTAAGAATTTTTCATTGGAGAGCATACCTTTGGAACGTGCCAGTTCTTTTTTCAGATGTTCTCTTTCTTTTTCCAGACGTTCCTTCTCCTTCGCCAAATCCACTAAATCCTCCAGCGGAATATAAACAACCGCTCCCGGGATTACTACAGAAACCGCATCTTCTCCGATTCCTGCTTTATCTGACTGTACCTGAATTTCACTGGCACTGATTAGCATGGTATATGCTCGTTTCATACCCTCAAAGGTATCCTGCAATCCGCTGTCTTCCGTTACGATGAATACCTTTGCTTTTCGGCTTGGCGGAACATCCATCTCACTTCTGGTATTGCGGATTCCCTTTACCAAATCCTTTACATGGGCAATGGCTTCCTCTGCCTCTTTAAATTCCAGATCCTCTCTGTAAACCGGCCACTGGGACAACATGATGGTCTCTTCTTCGTTTTGTAATGTGCAGAAAATCTCTTCTGTAATAAACGGCATATATGGATGAAGCAGCTTCAATGCTTGAATCAACACGGTTTTTAACGTCCACATGGCAGCATTTGCCGATACCGGATTCTCTTCTTTTTTGTAGGTTCTGGTCTTGGTAATCTCAATGTACCAGTCACAGAATTCATCCCAGATAAAATCGTATACCTTTTGAACTGCAATTCCCAGTTCAAACTTATCCATATTCTCTGTCACTTCTTTTGCCAGAGAGTTTACTGCAGAAAGTATCCACTTATCTTCCTCTTCCAATTCTGATACCTTCGGCTCTGTAATCTGGGAATCCCCAATATTCATCATGATAAAACGGGATGCATTCCATACTTTGTTGGCAAAGTTTCTGGATGCCTCTACTCTTTCCCAGTAGAAACGCATATCATTTCCCGGTGCATTTCCGGTAATCAAAGTCAGGCGAAGTGCATCTGCTCCGTATTTATCAATAACCTCCAACGGGTCGATACCGTTTCCTAAGGATTTACTCATCTTCCGTCCCTGGGAATCCCTTACCAGACCGTGGAATAATACGGTGTGGAACGGTGCCTCTCCCATCTGCTCGTAGCCTGAGAAAATCATACGGATAACCCAGAAGAAAATAATGTCATATCCGGTTACCAGCACATCATTCGGATAGAAATAGTCCAAATCCTCGGTTTTTTCCGGCCAGCCCAATGTGGAAAACGGCCAGAGTGCTGAGGAGAACCATGTATCCAGAGTATCCGGGTCCTGTGTCATGTGGTCATGTCCGCATTTCGGGCATTTTCCCGGATTTTCCTTTGCTACTACAAATTCCCCGCATTTATCACAGTAATATGCCGGAATCCGGTGTCCCCACCAAAGCTGACGGGAAATACACCAATCTCTGATATTATCTGTCCAGTTAAAGTAAGTTTTATCCATTCTCTCCGGCAACAGCTTAATCTCGCCTTTTTTTACTGCCTCCACTGCCGGTTTAATCATCTCATCCATTTTTACAAACCACTGCTGCTTAATCATCGGCTCTACTGTAGTCTTACAGCGGTCATGGGTTCCTACATTATGGGAGTGAGGTACAACCTTTACCAGAAGTCCCTGAGAATCCAACTCTTCCACCATGGCTTTTCTTGCCTCATAACGGTCCATTCCCTCATATTTGCCGCCGTTGGCATTGATGGTGGCATCATCATTTAAAATATTAATCTCCGGCAGATTATGACGTTTTCCAACCTCAAAATCATTCGGGTCATGTGCCGGCGTAATCTTTACACATCCGGTTCCAAATTCCTTGTCTACATAAGCATCTGCTACCACCGGAATCTCTCTTCCCACCAACGGAAGAATCAATGTTTTTCCAATTAAATCCTGATAACGCTCATCCTCCGGATTTACTGCCACTGCGGTATCCCCCAAAAGGGTCTCCGGTCTGGTGGTGGCAATCTCTACGAATCGTCCCTCTTCGCCTTTTACCGGATAATTGATGTGCCAGAAGAATCCATCCTGTTCCTCATGCTCTACCTCTGCATCGGAAATGGAGGTCTTACAAACCGGACACCAGTTGACGATTCTGGAACCCTTATAAATATATCCCTTGTCAAATAATTTGATGAATACATCTTCTACTGCCTTGGAACATCCCTCATCCATGGTAAAACGTTCTCTGTCCCAATCGGCAGAGGAACCTAACTTCTTTAACTGTTTTAAGATACGTCCGCCGTACTCTTCTTTCCATTCCCATGCTTTTTCTAAAAAGCCTTCTCTTCCCAGTTCATTCTTGTCAATGCCCTGTTCTTTCAAGGATTCGATGACTTTTACCTCCGTGGCAATGGAGGCATGGTCTGTTCCCGGCTGCCAAAGTGCATTATAACCCTGCATTCTTTTATAACGAATCAAGATATCCTGCATGGTGTTATCCAATGCGTGACCCATATGGAGCTGTCCGGTGATGTTTGGCGGCGGCATTACGATGGTAAAAGGTTTTTTACTTCTATCCACCTCTGCATGGAAATATTTATTTTCTTCCCACTTCTGATAAAGACGATCTTCAATATCCTTAGGATCATAGGTTTTTGCTAATTCTTTGCTCATGATTTCTTCTCCTATCTTTCTATTGTTGCATTTGATTTTCTAGAAATCCCTTTGGATTTCCTATTAATTAAAAAAAACGCCCTCTGCATCTGCAAAGGGCGTGTCAACGCGGTACCACCTTCGTTCACCGATATGTCTTCTACCTATCGGCAATCTCTGAATCCTGTAACGGGGATGAGTCGTGAAAGCCTATCCGCTCTGTTATGAAAACATCTGCCTTTCAGCTTTCCGGTTCCAAAGCTACCTTCCACAACGCCTTCTTTAAATGGTCTTGCAGCCGATGAACCATTCTCTCTGTCAAGGGTGTGCTGTGTACTCCTCTTCTTCACTACCTTTTTCAACTTCTTTCATCTTAAAGAGTTCTCCTCTAAATGTCAAGAGTTTCCTCTATGGATTTTTCTTTTCTTCTGCCTCTTCTGTAAAAAATATCATAGATACACGGCACTACCAACAGAGTCATCAGCGTTCCGTATAACATTCCTCCAATGGTTACAATTGCCATCGGGCGGGCCAAATCTGAACCCATCTGTCTGCTCAGTGCCATGGTGGACATAGCCAATATGGTGGTAAGAGCTGTCATGAAAATTGGACGAAGTCTTGTCTTTCCGGCAGTGATAATTGCCTCTCTCTGCTCCATGCCGCTTTCCTTCAACTGGTTGATATAATCCACCATTACAATTCCGTTATTTACAATGACACCTATCAGCATGACAAATCCAATCATGGAAATAACACTGATTTCGCTTCCGGTAAGGAAGAGTGCCAAAAATCCTCCGGTCAAAGCCAACGGTATGGTAAAGATGATAATAAACGGTGCCCGCAGGGACTGGAACTGTGCCACCATAATCAGGTAGATAAATGCGGTTCCCAGAAGCATCATAAGAATCAGCTGGCTCATAGCCTCATTGATGACTTCATCCTCTCCTGCCATTTCAATACTGTAACCAGCCGGAACCTCATACTTCTCCAGTGCCTTTTCTATCTTATCTCCTACTAAACCTACATTATAACCTTCTGCAATAGATGCCGTAACGTTCAGATAACGGGTCTGGCTGTCTCTTAAGATAGAGCTTGGAGCCTCCTTCTCTTCTATGGTTGCCACTTCTGTAATCGGTATCTCAGAATCCTCTCCGGTCTCCTTATCGGTATAGGTAAAAGTAAGGTTTTTGATATCCTCCAGCGTGGTTTCCTCCTGTTCTTCTCCTACGACATAAACCTCATAATCTTTCATATCCGTAGAAAGAGTGGTGTCCGAAACCTGATTTTCCATCTGTCCGTACACCAGTTGATATACCTGTGCAACGGTCATACCATAGGATGCCGCTTTCTCCTTATCCACGGTAATACGAAGCTCCGGTGTAGTCTCATCCATACCATCCGATACCTCCGTTGTTCCCTTCACATTGGACACAATTTCTGCCACATCTTTGGCAATTTCCTGCAGGGTATCCATGTTCTTTCCCTTGATTTCCACCGATACGCCTTCTCCCAGCATGGATGACATATCCATCTCGGAGGTGCTGACTGCAATCTCGGCATCCATATCTTCCGTCAGCTTCTCTATTTTTTTTGCAATCTGTTTATTGGACAGCTTCTTATCCTCTTTCAGAATCAAATACATACTGATGACATCATTATCACTGCCGCCCATAGCTGACATCACAGAGCTTCCTCCGCCGCCTGCCATGGCTCCCACCGTTTCCACATCATCAATGGTTCTGATTTTCTCTGTCACTTCATCTGCCAGCTTGCAGGCATCTTCAAAATTGCTTCCTTCCGACGGCGTAATGGTCATGGACATCTGGTTGCTCTCCATATCCGGCATAAACGCCGTTCCTCTGGAAAGGGAAGCCATGACACTTACTACCAGAAGTACCACCATTACCAGTAACACCAATACTTTACGATGCAGTGCCTTTTCCAGAACACCGCCATACCACTCCTGTACTTTTATCAGCCAAGGATGCTGTATTTCCTTCGTTTTCTTCAGCATACCGGAGGACATCATCGGCACAAAGGTCAGAGCAATCATAAGACTTGCCAACAGTGCATAGGCAATGGTAAGTCCCATATCCACAAAGAGCTGTCTTGTAATTCCCTCGGTAAAAATAATCGGTACAAATACACTGATAGTTGTCAGGGTAGATGCCGTAATCGCACCTGCCACCTGCTTCGTTCCTGCAATAGCAGCCTCTTGGGAGGATGCCCCTTCTCCTTTCATACGATAGATATTCTCGATTACTACAATGGAGTTGTCCACCAGCATACCGATTCCCAACGCCAGTCCTGACAGCGAAATCATATTCAGGGTCACTCCGCTGAAATACATCAGTACCACGGCAAAGATAACAGATACCGGAATCGAACATGCAATAACCAATGTTGGCCGGATATCCTTTAGGAACAGTAATAGTATGATAACTGCTAAAATTGCTCCTAATATCATGTTATTAAATACAGAATTTACAATTAAATCAATATAGATTCCCTGATCCATCAACACTGTAACTTCCAAATCTTCGTTTTCTTTTTCTAAAGAATCTATTCTGTCCAGAATCCGGTCTGTCACATCTCCGGTGGAGTACCCGGTCTGTTTCTCCATGGTTAGCATAATGCCCGGCTCTCCGTTTAATTTTGCATAAAACTCGGAGGAATCATCTGTCGGCACAATATCTGCCACATCACTAAGGCGTATGGTATCCACCCCTTCCATACCTAAATCCATCAACACCAGATTGGTCAAATCTTCTATACTTCCTACCTTGTCGCCTACACGCACCAGATATTTAGTTCCGTTTTCCGTCACATAACCTGCCGGCATAGAGAAATTTTGTGCCGTAAGAATATTGGTCAGTGTATCCATGGTCAGAATCTGCTCCAAATCCGCTGCATCATAAGCACTTTCCTTGGCTTCTTTCAATTCCTCCTGTTTTTCCTGTAACTGTGCTTCTCCTGTAACCAGAGATGCCGAAGCCCCTGCCATCTCCACAATTCCTGCAATCTCACTGGCATTCAAAGTGGTAATGGCATCATTCAGGGTTATTTTTCCCGTATTGATATTCTCCAAAGCTGTCTTTAAAGTATTTATGGAGCCGTTCAGCGAAATCAGATTTGTATTCAATTCCTGTAAAGAAGCAGAAAAAGTCTGATTCACTTGTGCATCTGATGCATCAGTAGAAAGTCCCAGAGAAGTTTTAACCTCATCATAGCTTGCTTTTACAGTGTTATATTTTTCCTGTGCCTGTGCCTTTGTCATGTGAGCCTGTGCTTCAAATTCTACATCCGTCAATGTATCCTTCACCAGCATCAGCCGCGAAAGGCTAGCATAAGCAGATTGCAGGGTAGAAAGATTCTGCTGCTGCTCATTCATCTGTGCTATAGCTGTCTCCAACTGCTCTTTTGCCGATTCTGCTTCAGACAGTTTCTCTTTTAAATCCTTTTCTGTCTGGAATATTTCAAGTTTCTTATCATCTAATTGACCCTTGGCACTTCCCAATTGACTGGACATTTCTCCCTGTCCGTCCTTTAGCTGTTGCTTTCCTTCCGCAATCTGCCCCTGAGCTGCACTCATCTGACTTTGGGCATCGGAAAACTTCTTATCCAGTGATTCTGTAATTTTGGCATTAACTGCATCTATCTTATCCTGATTCATAATCACTTTGATAGACTCTTCCCCTGCTCCCAACGCTGATACAGAGGCAACACCCTCGATGCTTTCAAGCTCCGGTATCAATTCATCTGTAGTATAATCGCTGACTTCCAGCGTGTCCTTGCCTTCTACATGCACACCGGCAATCATAACCGGCATCATATCCGGGTTGATTTTCATAATGATAGAACTGCCCACTTCCTCCGGCCACATACTGCTAATCTGATCCAGACTTTCCCTCATCTCAATAGTTACGGAGTCCATGTTCGCTGTCTGCTCAAATTCCAACACTACCAAAGAATAGTTGTTGGCAGAAATAGAACTAATATTTTTAATATTGGAAACAGTTGCCATTGCCCCTTCCACCGATTCTGTTACGGTTCCTTCCACTTGTTCCGGGCTGGCTCCCACATAGGTAGTCATTACCACAGCATAGGGCATATTCATATTCGGCAATAGGTCTGTACTCATTTTAGTCAGAGATACTACACCCAATAAAATGATTAATATGATTGCCACTACCACCGTGTAAGGTTTTTTTACGCTAAATTTAGAAATCACGCTTTGTCCTCCTATTTTCCAAAGTACGTCCTTTTTCTTCATTTTACAGGATACTTATATTCCCTACAAGAAATTTTTTTATTTTTTAGATTTTCCGTAGATTAATCCCGATTTCATTGGTATAATAAATAAAAATGATATTTTACTAAGGAGGATTCGCCTATGTCCATACATAATTTACGGGATTTAAACGCTGCACATTTAGATGTTCTCAAAGAAATCGGCAATATCGGCTCGGGAAATGCTGCCACTGCCCTTGCTACCCTTTTAAATACTCCGGTGGATATCGAGATTCCAAACATTCGTCTGATTGATTTTTCTCAGGTATCCCAATATCTGGGCGGTGCTGATTCCCTTGCACTGGGTATGAGCGTATTTCTGGAAGGGGATATAGAAGGAATGATGCTTCAGGTTATGCAGAAGGATTTTGCCAGCAAACTGATTAATACTTTTTATCCGAAGGAAATAACGGACTTGAAAGATATTGAAGAGATGGATTTATCCGTACTTCGGGAAAGCAGCAATATCACAACTGCCGCATATATCAATTCTCTGGCAAAAATGACGGATTTGTTTATTAACATCAGTCCGCCAAGTGATTATATGGACACCGTAGGCAATATTTTGACCATCCCATCCTCCAATTTTTCTTCTCTGGGAAAACAGGTGCTTTTTATTGATGAAAAGCTTCGGGTTGCAAATACAGAGATTCGCAGTAGTATGATTTTAATTTTGGAAATTCAGTCTTTGATGAAACTCTTTGACAAATTGGGAATCCAATATTAAAGCATTGATTTTATAGAAAAAAGGTTTGAGCTAGCCCTCAAACCTTTTTATATTTCTTATTCTTCTTCCTCTTCTTCATCCACAATGGCTGCCGCCGCACCGGATACCGCTGAAACCACTGCGATGACCGCTGCAATAATTACAATAAAAATAATTGCTCCGAAGAAAATTAAAAATCCGCTTTCACTCATATATCATCCCATCCATTCTTTTTATTGACTACATATCTAAGAATGATTATACCATACTGTCCCCTTCTTGCAAGGTGGTTTTCTTATTTTTTATCCGTTCCTTAACCGGTAACTGTGCCAATATCACTCCGGCAAAAATCAATACACATCCGCTGATTTCCCGTACGGTTAAAGCCTGTCCCAAAAGCAACCATCCGGCCAACACGGAAAAAACAGATTCAAAACTCATCAACAATGAGGCAATGGTGGGATTAAAATCCTTTTGCCCTATAATCTGCAATGTATATGCCACTCCGCAGGAAAGAACACCTGCATAGAGAATCGGTGCCCACGCATTTATAATATTCCCCATTTTTGGTGTTTCCAAAAATGCCATGCAAATCAGAGAAAGTACTCCGCATACCAAAAATTGAATACAGGACAAACGCACTCCATCTACTTTCGGTGCATAATAATTTACCAACCAGATATGAAAGGGAAACACCAAGGCACAGATAAGCACATAGAAATCGCCTTTTGAAAGAGAGATTCCCTCCGTAATACTCAACAGATAAAATCCTACTAAGGCAATTACCACGCTGAGCCAGACATTCCAGTTACACTTCTTTTTCAAAAAAATCCCGATAATCGGAACAAATACAATATACAAAGCTGTAATAAATCCTGCCTTTCCGGCACTGGTATACTGTAAGCCGATTTGCTGGGCATTGGTTGCCACAAACAAAACAATTCCACATAGGATTCCTGCTTTCCATAAAACTTTTCTATCCAAGGGATCCTGTGATCCCCCTTCCTTTTTCTTTAAAGTATCAAATAAAAAAATACAGGGTACCAGAACCAGACTTCCAATAATGCAACGGATTCCGTTGAAAGTGAAAGGCTCGATATAATCCATTCCTACGCTCTGTGCCACAAATGCCACACCCCAAATAAAAGCTGCCAAAAGCAATATCACCGTATTTTTCCACTTAAAACTCTGCATTGTATTTCTTCCTCTCTTTTTCAAAACCTTTACATCTGACGAATAGTATAACAAAAAAGAGGCATATCCACAAGGGATACACCTCTTTGTCCTTTTTCATAGCAATTAAGCTTTATCTACCTGTTTTGTAGCAATGATGTCTACGCCTGTTCCTGCAACATCTTTGATGATAACATCACCGATTTTAACTGGAGCCGGTACAGATACACCCTTTAATGCACTACATACATCAAAGATTTTTCCTTTTGGAATATCTGATTTTGTTTTAACAGATACAGCATCAATTTTACCGCCTTCGCAGATTACAGTACTTGTAACAATTCTTGTAGGATTTGTTACTTCTTTTCTAGCGTAATCATCTCCACGTTTACAAGTATTTCCTGTTACATCCTTAACTTCGCCATTCTCCATGGTTACAGTAAGAGGACAACCCATCGGACATCCGATACATGTTAAATTAATTGTTTCCATTCTTACGCCTCCTCAAGTTTTACTGTAATGGTATTCAGGCCATCAACTGCAGCCAACTGATCTTTCTTAAGAACAACGTTCTCCATCTCACCTGGTGCCATAACCTGTTTCTTTCTATGTAATACACGCTCGTCATTTAAGTAAACGCTTACATAGTGGTTTTTGTAAACATCACCAACACGGAATCTTACGATAGAATCTCCATCCATACGATCTACATTGATAACGCTTGGTACTGTGTAACGAACACCATCTGTAGCCACAATCTTAACATCCGGTGTCTTAGTATCTCTGTTAATCTTGCCCTGAACATAATCAGCAGCAGATTTACCAGCCATAGCAGCCTCTTCGGATACGAAATCTACTAAGTCATGTACGTGAAGTACGTTACCACAAGCAAATACACCTTCGATATTTGTCTCTAAGCTTTCATTTACAACAGCTCCGGAAGTAATTGGGCTCATTTCGATGCCTGCTCCTCTGGAGATATCGTTCTCTGGAATCAAACCACAGGAAAGAAGTAATGTATCACATGGATAATACTCTTCTGTTCCAGGGATAGGTCTTCTGTCTGGACCAACCTCTGCGATTGTAATTCCTTCTACTCTTTCTTTACCTTTGATATCTACAACGGTATGGCTCAGTTTCAAAGGAATATCATAGTCATTCAGACACTGAACGATGTTACGTTTCAAACCACCTGAATATGGCATTAACTCAGCTACAACTTTAACTTTTGCACCTTCGAATGTCATACGTCTAGCCATGATAAGTCCGATATCACCGGAACCTAAAATAACTACTTCACGACCTGGCATAAAGCCTTCGATATTTACAAGTCTCTGTGCAGTACCTGCTGAGTAGATACCAGCTGGTCTGTAACCAGGAATATTTAACGCACCTTTGGAACGCTCTCTACATCCCATTGCTAAAATAACTGCTTTTGCCTGAAGTTCAAACATACCTTCTTCACGGTTCATTGCAGTAATTACTTTGTCTGCACTGATGTCCATAACCATAGTATTTAACTTGTACTCGATTCCAAGTTCCTCTACCTGATCAATGAAACGTCTAGCGTACTCCGGTCCTGTTAACTCTTCTTTGAAAGTATGAAGACCGAAACCATTATGGATACACTGATTTAAGATACCGCCTAATTCACGGTCACGCTCTAAAATCAAGATGCTCTCGACACCATTTCTTCTTGCTGATGCTGCTGCTGCTAAACCTGCAGGACCACCACCAATGATAATCACGTCATATGCTTTCATCTGTTCTTCCTCCTTATAATCTGTCTTTCGGGGTTCCAACGATGAACTTGGAATCACGTCCAGATTTTCTAATTTCTGACTGATCTACGCCTAATTCTCTTGCAAGAATCTCAATCTGTCTTGGTGAACAGAAACCAGCCTGACAACGTCCCATACCAGCACGTGTACGACGTTTGATACCATCTAATGTAGTAGCTCCCAATGGTCTGTGGATTGCATCCAGGATTTCTCCCTCTGTAATCATTTCACAACGGCATACGATACTTCCATAAGCCGGATTCTCTTTAATCAAGGCATCTCTCTCTTCTTTTGTACAAGAGTTCAGATGTGTAACACCTTTTCTTGTTCCAACGAAGTTTGGATCTTCCTGTAAGTTTAATTTATCCTTTAACATTCCTGCAACAAGAACGCCGATAGCCGGTGAACTTGTCAGACCTGGAGACTCGATACCAGCAGCATCAAAGAATCCCGGTGCTTCGTCTACTTCACCGATTACGAACTCATGGTTGTCCTCATGTGCACGAAGTCCTGCAAAAGAAGTGATAACCTGACGAATTGGTAAACCTTTTACAGTTGAACCAGCTTTGTTGATTAACTCGTCAATTCCTTCCTGTGTAGTATTGGTTCCTTCTTTATTTTCAATATCAATAGCAGTCGGTCCTACGATTGTATTTCCATGGATTGTAGGAGAAACTAATACACCTTTACCATATTTACCTGGTAACTGGAAGATTGTCTTATCTACAAAATCACCTGTAGTCTTGTCTAACAAGCAGTAATCTCCACGTCTCGGTGTGATATGAATCTTCTTAGAACTCATCATGTTATGGAATACATCAGAGTATACACCTGCTGCATTTACAACACATTTTGTAGCGATAGTTCCGTTGTTTGTTACTAACTCGAAGCTACCGTCTTTCTTTACAATATTTCTTACTTCTGTATTGAATCTGAACTCAACACCATTGGTAGCTGCGTTCTCAGCCATAGCGATGTTCAATTCAAACGGACATACGATTCCACCTGTTGGTGCATATAATGCAGCAACAACATCGTCTGTTACGTTTGGCTCTAATGCCAAAACTTCGTCATGCTCTAAGATTTTTAACTCTTTTACGCCGTTCTTTACGCCTCTTTCATAAAGAGCCTCTAAGTTTGGTCTGTCTTCTTCATGTAAACAAATTACCAAAGATCCATTTTTTCTAAAGGAGAAGTCCAACTCTTTAGAAAGATCTTCCATCATCAGATTTCCTTTTACGTTCAAGTCAGCCATCAGAGAACCATTCTCTGCATCAAATCCTGCATGAACAATAGCACTGTTTGCTTTTGATGTACCACAACATACATCTTCTGCTTTTTCCACTACGCAAGCATTTACCTGGTAACGTGACAATTCTCTAGCGATTGCACTACCAGATACCCCTGCTCCAATTATTACGACATCATACATGTGTCTGTTACTCCTTTCAGAAAAGACGAGCAATATTCTATCGTGGTTTACACGGATACAATATTGCTCGAACTCTTTATTGCATATTATTAATTTTGCTTAATTTAGCTTTCGCTCAATCCTACCAAGGAATTACTGCGTAAAGACCTACTGCTAATAATGCACCGATGATTGGTCCAAAGATAGGTACGATTAAACCATAAGCGAAGTTAGATGTACCTTTGTTCTTAATCGGTAATATAGCATGTGCAAGACGAGGTCCTAAGTCACGGGCTGGGTTCATAGCGTATCCAGTAGTTCCACCGAAGGACATACCACAAGACATGATGATTACAAATACGATAAATTTACCGATTGCTGCATCAGAGCCATCTCCTGTAAGAACCTGACCCATACCTTTGATTGCAAATACTAATACGAATGTTGCAACTGTCTCAGAAACGATGTTCCATCCTGTACTTGGGATAGAAGGACCTGTGGAAAATACTCCAAGGATTGTTCCTGCGTCTTCTTCTGCATCAAACTGTTTCTTGAATGTTAAGTAAACAATGATTGCTCCAACAAATCCACCTGCGATCTGTGCGATGATATAACCAGGTACCATACTCCACTCAAAGCTTCCATCAGCTGCTAAAGCAAGTGTTAAAGCTGGGTTGAAAGATGCACCTGAAGCTGCACCAAAGATAAATGCAGGTACCATAACTGCTGCTGCCCAAGCCAATGTAATCTGAACGGTTCCGCCGCCCTTCATACCGGATTTGCTCAAGTTAACGTTACAGCAAACGCCATCACCTAACATAATTAACATCATAGTTCCTAAAAATTCCGCCAAATATGGTAACATAAATGTTTCCTCCTCTAATACCCTATTTTTAAATTAGTCTTCTTTTGCCCATCCGAAGGAGCATTTAACTGCCTTCTTCCATCCTTTGATTCTTGCCTCTCTCTCTTCAGCACTGATAGTCGGTGTGAAAGTACGATCAAGTGATGTATTAGCAATAACGTCCTCTTTGTCTTTCCAGTATCCAACAGCGATACCTGCCAAGTAAGCAGCACCCATAGCTGTTGTCTCTACACAAGATGGACGATTTACAGGTACATTACTGATATCTGCCTGTGTCTGCATTAAGAAGTTGTTAGCACAAGCTCCACCATCTACGTTCAAAGCAGCAAGCTCAATTCCTGAATCAGCTTTCATAGCCTGTAATAAATCATTTACCTGATATGCCAAAGATTCAACTGTTGCACGGATGATGTGATTCTTGTTACATCCACGTGTCAAACCAACGATAACACCTCTAGCATACTGATCCCAATATGGAGCTCCTAAACCTGTGAAAGCAGGTACAACGTAGCATCCGTTGGTATCTTTAACTCTTGTAGCCATGTACTCTGAATCTGGAGCAGAATCTACAACTTTCAACTGGTCACGTAACCACTGAATAGAAGCACCTGCTACGAATACAGAACCTTCTAATGCGTACTCAACTTTTCCGTCAAGTCCCCAAGCGATTGTTGTTACTAAGCCGTTCTTAGAGAAGATTGGTTTGTCACCAATGTTCATAAGTAAGAATGCACCTGTTCCGTATGTATTCTTAGCTTCACCTGCTTTGTAACATGTCTGTCCGAATAAAGCAGCCTGCTGATCACCTGCAGCACCACCGATTGGGATAGGACCACCGAATAAGCTCGGATCTGCCTCTCCATATACACAGCTTGAAGGTTTAACTTCTGGAAGCATGCATTTCGGAATATTTAACTCTGCTAAGATTTCGTCATCCCACTGTAATGTGTTGATGTTGAATAACAGTGTACGGGAAGCGTTTGAATAATCTGTTACATGAGCTTTTCCTTTTGTTAATTTCCAGATTAACCATGTCTCAACTGTACCGAATAATAATTCGCCAGCTTCTGCTCTAGCTCTAACACCTGGAACGTTCTCTAAAATCCATCTGATCTTTGTTCCTGAGAAGTAAGCATCGATAACAAGACCTGTTTTCTCTCTGATTTTGTCAACTAATCCTTTGTCTTTCAAAGAATCGCAGTACTCTGCTGTTCTTCTACACTGCCATACAATTGCGTGGTATACTGGTTCGCCAGTAGCTTTGTCCCATACAATTGTGGTCTCACGCTGATTGGTGATACCAATGGAAGCGATGTCAGCAGCTGTTGCACCAATGTTATCCATTGCCTGTTTTGCAACTTCATACTGTGTTGCCCAAATCTCGTCTGCGTCATGCTCTACCCAGCCTGGTTTTGGGAAGTACTGTGTAAACTCTTTCTGAGCAACAGAGCACATCTCGCCCTTCTCATTGAATAAGATACATCTGTTACTAGTTGTTCCGGCATCAAGTGCCATAACATATTTAGCCATTAAAAAGCCCTCCTCCTTTTATTGTTGAGATTATAGTACCACATTCGACAGAAAAAGTAATCATACAAACTTGTGAATTTGTATAAAATCCATCTCTTTCTTTTTGAATTATTATATATTATGCATAGGTGTTCCAAAACATGTCTATATTTTCTTTGTATTTTACTAATAAAAAAGAGATATTATCCAATCCCTTTGAAATCCGATAATATCTCTATGTTTTTTATGCTTTGGCTACTGCTATTCCTTCGCCAAAATTAAATTTACCTAAAGCTTGCACAGCCAATGCTATCTGTTTTCTTCTCTCTTCTTCGTTCATTAATTTCTTATTTGTAATGAAATCCAACAGATAGTAAATCAATGATGTGGAAAAGAAATCAATTAAGAAAAGATTTTCTTCCGTGGTATTGCCCACGCTCTCTCTGGAATGTGCCAGCAGATTCTCAATCTGTTTGGCAACCGGTTCCTTTGCCCGCAGGGCAATCCGTCTCCATTCCACCTCATTTGCCAGTTTACGGTAGAAACAACGGTCTTCCTCAATGGTATCAATCAAATCTCCCAGCCACCCTTCAATGCTGGTCTCCTGCTCTACATCTACTTTATGTATCAATTCCTTAAAACAAATCCATTCAATCACATCATAAATATCCTGAAAATGATAATAAAAGCTTTGACGTTTCATTCCCGTCTCATCCATAATATCCTGTACAGTAATCTTGCGAATAGATTTTTGACGCATAAGCTCTTTTACGGCAGTTGCAATTTTTTCCTTGGTGTTACAGCACATACTTCCGTTCCCCCTGTCACATTCCACAATGTTCCCTCAGCATTGCAAAATGAAAAAACTATTTATTAACTCCGAATATTATTATAACACTTTCCCCAAATAATTGAAGTCGAAACATGGTTTTTTGTGTCGATTTGTACAAAAAGTGGCATTGTTAAGAAATTGTCTATGTTTTTTATACATTCTGTCCAATTTCCGACGCCACTTTTTGTGTATTTCATCCAATTGTTCAGAGTTTTCTCTTCCGCACCCCTTTTTCGCTTGCATTTTATGTCAATCTTGTGTATGACATTTCTATTATTTTGTCTGAAAAGCTTTCTTTTTCCTATTTTTTTATCGTAGTTCCTCTTGTCAGATTTGCACCTTCTCCTAATTTTGTAATCAATGCAGAACGCACTGCCGAATCTCCGATAAATTCTAAAGCTGCCTCAATTTTCGGAAGCATGGTCCCCTTCTCGAACTGACCTCCCTCCATATACTGCTTTGCTTTGGAAACCGTAAGAATGTCCAACTGTTCTTCTGCATCTGTTCCGTATCCGGTGCACACCTTCTCTACTCCGGTAAGAATAACCAGCATATCTGCATCTACGGACTCTGCCAACCGAGCTGCCGCCAAATCCTTTTCAATAACCGCCGATGCTCCTTTTAATCTGTTTTCCTGTTCCAGTACCGGGATTCCACCGCCACCACAGGCAATCACAATCTGATCTGCATCCGCCAGAGCTTTGATTGCATCTAATTCTACAATCTGTGCCGGCTTCGGAGCCGCTACAATACGGCGGTATCCTTCTTTTACCTCTACAACATGATTGCCTTTCTTCTCTTCCGCCTCTGCCTCTTCTTTGTTCATAACACGTCCGATAATTTTGGTCGGATGATAAAAAGCATCATCATAAGGATCCACGGTTACCTGTGTCAATATAGTGGACACAGGCTTATAGATTCCCCGGTTTAACAGTTCCGTACGGATTGCGTTCTGTAAATCGTATCCGATATATCCCTGACTCATAGCTGAGCAGACCGACATTGGAGTTGCTGTATATTCCGGATAAATACGGCAGAACTCTGCCATTGCCGTATGAATCATCCCCACCTGTGGTCCGTTGCTGTGAGTAATGATAATCTGATAATCTTCTTTTACAAATTCTGCTATTGCTTTTGCTGTTCTTTTGATTGCTGCCTGCTGCTCCGGCAATGTGGTTCCCAGAGCATCGTGTCCTAAGGCAATTACGATTCTTTTCTTTTTCATGGCTATGCCTCCGCTGCTTTTTCTATAGAAATATGTTTTATCTTAGCATATTTTAGCCGGCAGGACAACCAATATTCAAAATCACTCCACTTTCTTTCCCAGAGTAACTTCCAGTTCTTTTTCCTCGTATTGTCCGTTGTTTGCCTGTTGTACGGTAACCTTAATCTTCTCCCCTGCTTTGTAATAACGAAGCATTTCCTGCATTCCTTCCATAGAAGATACCTTCTTACCATCAAAAGCCGTCAGGATGTCTCCTTTTTGGATGCCTGCTTCATCCGCCGCAGAATTCTCTACCACCTTGGTCACATAAATTCCCCTCGGCATATTGTAAGTCTTGGATACATCCTCTGTGATGTCCGCTCCGGCAATTCCCAAGTAAGCACTTTCCGCCTCATCTACGGTTTCCCGCTGAATCAAGTCATCAATAATCGGTTTTGCTGTGGCAATGGGAATGGCGTATCCCATACCTTCCACTGCCGTATCCGAATACTTTGCAGAATTGATACCAATCACTTCTCCCTGTAAGTTCAGAAGTGCTCCTCCGCTGTTACCCGGATTGATTGCCGCATCTGTCTGAATCAAGGCATTGGTGGTGGTACTTCCCGTGCTTTCATCCTGAAGTGTTACCTCCCGGTCCAAAGCACTGATAACTCCGGTAGTGACGGATTGACCGTATCCCAGTGCATTTCCGATGGCAATAGCACTTTCTCCTACCTTCACGCTGTCGGAATCTCCCATAGTTGCCACCTTGATATTTTTCATGGTATCCCCAGAGATATCGGAAATCTTTACAGCTACCACTGCCAAATCACTGTTGGAATCGGTTCCTTTTACTTCTGCCGTAACCGTCTGATCATCTACAAAGCAGACCGTAAGGGATGTGGCACCTGCTACCACGTGATTATTTGTTACTATATATAAATAGTCATTATCCTGTCCGATTATGATACCGGATCCTGCACTTTCTGATTCATAGTTCTGCACCTGTCCGAAAAAGTTCCGATATTGAGCTTCTGTCATATTGGTAATTGCAACGATGGACGGCATAACCTCATCCACAATTCCCGACACATCAATGGCTCCTACCTCGGTACTTTCCGTGCTGGTGGCAGTTCCTGCAATTTTAGTACTTTCCACTGTGACGGATTTAGAATCGGAACCTGATTTTGTAACTCCCAGCTTGGTCATTCCCAGATAACCGGTTCCCACAAACACGCCGCCTGCCACCAGACCGAATACTGCCGCCAAAGCCGCACATTTTGCAAGCTTCATACCGAATCCGTTATTTCTCTCTGTCTTTTTCTGGCGTTTACGGAACCATTTACGTTTTTCCTTCGGTGTCTCATATCGATTCTGACTGCCTCCTGCCTGATTATAGCTGTAATTGGTATAATCATCTGCCCTCCATGTAGTATTTTCATTTCCTCCATCTCTCACATAACTGTAAGAATAATAGGAATCTTCTTTTTTATCTTTGTTTTCATTGCTATCCATACATAGGACTCCTTTCTCTTAAGGCTATATTAGGATTCTAGTCTTCTTTTGTGTCGAGTATGTGAAGAAAACGCCAAGACTTTGTGTTTTTCTTCATATAAAAAAGGAAGAACGGCATCTTTTTGCTGTTCTTCCTCTATTTTATTCTACTGTTACAGATTTCGCAAGGTTTCTCGGCTTATCCACATCACAGCCTTTTCCTACCGATACATAGTATCCGAAAAGCTGCAACGGTATAATTGCCAGAGAATTGGTAAAGTACTTATTGGTTTGCGGAACATAAATCACATAATCCGCCGCCTTTTCGATATCCGTATTGCCTTCGTTGGTAACCCCCATAACAAAGGCCCCTCTGGTTTTTACCTCTACCATATTGCTGATGGTCTTTTTGTAAAGTTCTTCCTGTGTAGCTACTGCCACCACCAGAGTTCCGTCTTCAATCAGGGAAATGGTTCCGTGCTTTAATTCCCCGGCAGCATATGCCTCTGAATGAATATAGGAAATCTCTTTTAATTTCAAAGAACCTTCCAAGGATATTGCATAGTCAATTCCTCTTCCGATAAAGAATACATCCTTTGCCGCAATGTAGCGGTTAGCAAACTTTTGTATCTTTTCTTTGTTGGATAAAAGCAATTCTATCTGATCCGGAAGCTTCTTCAAATCCGCCAGATAATTCTCTGTCTCCTCTTCCGTAATCTTTCCCCGTACGCCTGCAAACTTAATTGCCAGTAAATATAATGCTACCAGCTGTGCACTGTATGCCTTGGTAGTAGCAACTGCAATCTCCGGTCCTGCCCATGTGTACATGACCTTATCTGCCTCTCTGGCAATAGAACTTCCAACTACATTGACAATTCCCAGTGTTTTGATTCCAAGGCTCTTGGCTTCTCTCAAGGCTGCCAATGAATCTGCTGTCTCTCCTGACTGACTGATGATAATAACCAGTTCGTCTTCATTTAATATCGGATTCCGATACCGGAATTCTGAAGCCAAATCCACATCTACAGGAATTCTTGCCATTCCCTCAAAGACATACTTTGCGGTAACTCCGGTGTGATAAGCGGAGCCACATGCCACGATATGGATTCTGCTGATTTGGCGGATTTCTTCATCAGTCATGCCCAGTTCTTCGATGACCACTTCTTTTCCCTTTACTCTAGGGCTTAAGGTATCACGCACGGTTTTTGGCTGTTCATACATTTCCTTTAACATGAAATGTTCATAACCGCCTTTCTCAGCCGCATTGACATCCCACTCAATGGTCTTGCTCTCTTTGGTAATCACATCCCCATCAACGTTAAAGAACTGGATATCGTCTTTGGTCAGACAGGCTATTTCCTCATTTTGAATGAAATATACTTCTCTGGTATATTTTAAAACTGCCGGTACATCCGATGCAATCAGGTTTCCGTCTTTTCCTTTGCCCACAATCAGAGGGCTGTCTTTTCTTACCGCATATACTTTATCCGGGAATTCCGCAAAAATAATTCCCAAAGCATAGGAGCCTTCCACGCGGTTCATTACTTTGATAACTGCCTCTAAAGGATTTCCCTTATAATAGTAATCCAACAGATGGGCTATTACCTCTGTATCTGTTTCAGAACGGAATTCGTATCCTTTTTCTTTTAACATGCTCCGCAGTTTCAGATAATTCTCAATAATTCCATTGTGCACAACTGCAATGGTTTCATCCTTATTATAATGTGGATGTGCATTTATCTCTGAAGGTTCCCCGTGGGTTGCCCATCTCGTATGACCAATTCCCACGCATCCGTCCATTAAAGCTCCGTCATGGGTCAGCTCACTCAATACTTTCAGTCTGCCCACTGCTTTTTTTACCTGAATCCTACTGCCATCGAAAACTGCCATTCCCGCCGAATCATATCCCCGGTATTCCAGTTTCGACAAACCTTCCAACAAAATCGGTGCTGCCTGACTCTCTCCAATATAACCTACAATTCCACACATACTATTCTCCTTTAATATCCGTCTCCTGCACGATATCCGCTGTCATTGATAATCTTGTCATTAATCTTCTTAACGGCAGCTGACGGTTCATATTCCTCATCATCATACAAATACATATGCAGCTGACTTACATTGGATTCCAAATCACAAGGAATGACACAGCTTCCTTTCTTTCCGATGGTCTTGGTCTCTTTCTCAAATGGGAATCCCTTTGTCTCCTCCAGTGTATACTCAAACATAGATGACGCAAGTGCCAGCATTTCTTTCTGCGTAAAGTTGGTTGAAATATCCTCAAACACAGAATCTATAATCTTGTTAATGGTTGAAATGTTGGATTTCTTTGCTTTTTCAAACATCTTCTCAATAACAATTCTCTGTCTCTCTGCCCGCTTGAAGTCATCTCCTGAGGTATAACGGATACGGGCATATGCCGTTGCCTGAGTACCGTCGCAAAGCTGTGTACCTGCCTTAGAAATAAATTTTGCTTTTTTACCGGTAACATCTGCTGTGGTCTCAATATAGCTGTTCATCCATTGCAGCTCTTCGTTTGTAATATCCAGTTCCACGCCGCCCAGCTGATCGATTACCTCTGTCACCGCATTAAAATCTACAGTTACATATTTCTTAATACCTAAGTCCAGATTCTTATTCAGCATGGAGATTGCCTGTTCCGGGCCACCCTGTGCATAGGCAGCATTGGCTTTACCATAAGAATCATCGCCTCTGTCCAAGTAAGTATCACGATAAATAGAACAAAGCTGAACTTCTTTGGTCTTGTTATTGATATTCGCTACCATGATAACATCGCTGTTACCTCTCTCCAGCTTGCCGTTGGAACGGTTGTCCAAACCAAAAATTGCCACAGTGGTATATCCCTCATCTGTTGCCAGCTCATTGATTACCATATTATCCTCATTCAATTTACTGGTGTTAATTTTTCCAAGCTTCAGCCAGACAAAAACAAACAACAGTAAAATCAATAAGATCAATATTTCGATTATAAAAACAATAATCTTTCTTTTCCGACGCTGTTTCCGCGTCATTTTCTTTCTTCTCTTTGTTTTACCCATTTTATTCTCCACTACTTTCTTTCTCTGCAAAAATATTCTTTCCCTATAATACAATATATTTCCAGCAAGAACAACTGTCTTTTTTCTTAAATTTTTATGAATGTTTCAGGATTCTTTGTAGGAAACGCCAACAGAATACTACCCGGTTGCGTATCATACGGAACACTCCGTAATGCTTCATTCCCGAATTGTTGTCCCCATGTCTCCGATACAACAATAACGGCTCCCGTAAAAAATAAGAATCTTTATAGCATTTATCATTTAAAATTCCAATCCATTGGTCATGCATTTCTATGTCACCGGGAATCGGCAGCACTTTTGAAAGAAGTTCTCTTTTGAATGCCATACAGCACCCGATATAACTGTTTTTCACAATGTTTTTCCAGACTCCCGCTCCTGCATTCCGAAAGGCAAAGAACGACTCTATCTCCTGATACTCCGTCTCCTTGGCTCCCACCACCTGTGCATCGTGGATAACCAGCGTACACTGTTCCTGCTTAAAAGCCTGCAATACTTTATCAACTTTATCATCGGTCCAGATATCATCCTGATCCGACAGAAAAATATATTCTCCTTTGCAATGACGCAGAGCGTGTTCCACATTTTTTTTGATGCCCTGACGAGGTCCCTCTATCATGCGGATACGAGGCTCTTTTTCCTGATACTCCGCAAGAATATCCAAGGTTCCGTCTGTGGAGCCGTCATCAGAGACCACCACTTCATCCTGCTCTTTTAAATTTTTCAGAATAGAATCCATCTGCTCCCGGATATACCGGCTTCCATTATAGGTAACCATTGCCACGGAAATTCTGACTTTCTCTACCATAATTTCCATCCCCATTTCTTAAAATATGAAATCATGGACTGTATGTGGATTTTTTTCAGGTCTGCCCGTTTTTTGGAACCTCTGTCCCATTTATGAATCACTTTCGTATCGGGACAATACACCAGTCTGCTGCACTGATTGACCTGTTTGCACAAATCCGCATCCTCCATGTAGAGGAAATAACGTTCATCAAATCCTCCCAGTTTTTCAAACAGTTCTGTCCGTATCAGATAAAAGCATCCATGGGCAAAAGGCACCTGAAAAGCCTTGCTGAAATCCCTATCTGCCAGAACATGCTCTCTTTGGCGTTTTTTCATGAGATTGGTGCTTCGAATTACCATATCCAGCACCGTAGGCTCCTTGCGGTAAGACTCCTGCATGGAACCGTCCTCATCCACAATCCGCGGAACCGCCATTCCTATGGTGGAATCCTCCATAAATTCTAAGAGTTTCCCGAAACTGTCTTCCACCAGTAAAATATCGGGATTGACAATGGCATGATATTTGGAATCTAATTTCCCCAGCACTTCATTATGACCTGCTCCAAACCCTTTATTTTCTCTTGTTTTCAGATAGAAAACCTCCAGCTCCTGTTCTTCCAGCTCTCTCAGACGGTTCTCCCGGTCACTGTTGTCGATAATATAAATCTTCTTGGAAATAGTTTTAGCGGTATGCTCCAAAATGGAACATACCGCATCTCTTACATCCTCTTCATCATTGTATGCTACGATTGCTATGGATAAATCTATCATGACGAACCTTTTCCTGTAATTACAACTTTTACGGTTTTTAGTAATATCTTTATGTCCAGTCCCAAGGACCAGTTGGCTATATATTCGGTATCAAAGGCTACCACTTCTTCAAAGTTCTTTATATCACTTCTTCCGCTGACCTGCCACATACCGGTCAGCCCCGGGCGGATTCCCAGACGTGCTTTGTGGTGCAATTCATACTGCTCAAATTCTTCCTCTGTGGGAGGTCTTGTCCCCACCAGACTCATATCTCCCTTTAACACATTCCAGAACTGCGGCAGCTCATCAATGGAAAATTTCCTCATAAACTTTCCGATTCCAAAAATTCGGGGGTCGTTTTCCATCTTAAACATCAGACCCTCCATCTCGTTCTGCTCCATCAGCTCCTGTTTCATCTTGTCCGCTCCCACTACCATGGTTCGGAATTTGTAGAATTTAAATCTCCGTCCGTTTTTTCCGATGCGAATCTGAGAATAAAAAATCGGTCCCGGAGACTGTATTTTCACAATAGGGGCAAAAATAACAAATGCGATTGCGGTAAACAGCAATCCTATGATACTTCCCACAATATCCATCAGACGTTTAAAAAATAACTGTTTTGCCGTGGCAATTTTCATGCTGGCAGTCAACACCATATAGTCACCATAGGATTCTAGCATACGGTTTTTCATCAATTTGGTCTTCTTTACCAAATTCACATGGACGGTAAGTCCCAGTTCCAACAGTTCCTCGGTTACCTGTTCACACCGCTCCCAGCCGTTTCCATTGATGAACACTTCATCAATGACATTCTTCCGCATATAATCCAGACAGTTTTCTCTAGACGCCACCACCGGAATCCCACAGATTTCTTCGCCTGTATGGTCTTCGTCCATAATAACGATTCCCACCGCCTCAAACTCCTTATATCGGTTATTCTTAAAAGCGGAGGCACATTCTTTTGCCGAATCATACTCTGTCAGAATTACCATCTGGGACATTTTCTTTCCTGCCAGAATCTTCTGTCTGACATAAATCTTCAAAAGACATCGGAAGAGATATTCAATTACGATTGCCGCAGCCCAGAACACCAAGACCACCTGACGGGAGTAGATTCCCGACTGCTTAGTTGCCCACATATAGATTAGGATTGCTCCAAAAATAAGGGTACAGTGAATAACAACTGCCTGCAGCTCCTGTATTCTGTTTCTTCGCAGAATGCCCGTATAGGACTCAAAGAAGAACACAATACAGATATCTACCATAACGATAATCAATCCCAACCGCAGATAATAGGAATCTGCATATGGCAATACCCGAAAACTCTTCCCTGTATGAATATAATATGAAATGATATATGCAAGCTGTAATGAAATCATGTCCATTATGGTAAAGTCGATATGCTTCATCCAGCTTCTTTTTTCTTCTCTGTACATGTTTTTTCTATTGTGTCTCCTATATTGATTCGCTACTTGAATTAAAGTATACCATATCCCAAAATCTGCCACAATGCAGAGTTTCTGAACATTATATGAAGATTTTCTTAATCTTTGAAAGGCTTTAATGCATAGTTTGTCTTTTTTAAGGAAAGATTTGGATTATAGTAGGGATCTCCTGTTTTTAATAAGTCTATCCAACGGCCTCGGAAGAATTCAATCTCTCCTTCAAAACGCCGTATTTTTTCCTTTGTGTCCTCTTTTCCTCGGGATTTGGACTCATAGTGATATGCTTCCACAAAAGGATCGTACACCACCAGATAGCCTTTTTTCCTCACACGCAAACACAAATCCACATCATTGAAGGCCACAGCCAGACCCTCTTCAAAGCCTCCTGCTTCTTCAAAAGCTGTCCGTTTTATCATCAGAAAGGCTGCGGTAACCGCACTATAATTCAACTGTAATGCTGCTTTGTGGAGATAGCCCTCCCGTTCCTTTTTCATTCCCGGAAACATATTTGCGGCAATCCCGTCAATTCCCACTACAATTCCGGCATGTTGGTAAGTATGATCCGGGTAATAGAGTCTGGTTCCCACAATTCCTACCTCCGGTCTTAGACAGTTGCCCAACAACTGTTCCAGCCAGTCCCCGGTAATAATTTCTATATCATTGTTTAAGAGTACAAAATATTCCCCTTCTCCATAAGAGGCACCAAAGTTATTGATGGCAGAATAATTGAAGCTGCCTTCCCATGTCACAACTTTGATACGCTGTCCTCCCGGCAGCCTTCCCTCACAGGAAAGACACATGGTTCCTTTCTGGTATGGCGTTTGACATAATTCCTCATAATATTGGAAGGTTTCCTCTTTGCTACTGTTATTTTCAATAACAATCACTTCATAGTTTACATAATTCGTTTTCTGTATGGATTCTATACAGCGGCGTAAGGTCTCAGGCTCGTCCTTATTTGGAATTAGGATGGATACCAACGGCTGGTCCGTAAGTGCGTATTCCACCTTGTAAAATCCAAAGTGTTTCAACTGGGACACCTTTCCCTCTATCCCCCGTCTCTTTAGCTGTTCTTCGATGGCCCGCTGACCTGCATCATATGCATAGCGTTTGCTCATAGGATTATCCGCTGTGGAAGAGCTGTGTACTCTCCAATGGTAAAGCACCCGGGGTACATGTCCCACCTTTTTTGCCGTTTCTGTACACCGCAAAATAAAGTCATAATCCTGAGCTCCGTCAAATTCCTTGCGGAATCCTCCGACTCTGTCTACGATTTCCTTTTTTACACAAAAAAGATGGGTAATATAGTTATTGGAACGAAGCAAATCCGGGCTGAAGTCCGGTTTGAAATGTGCCATAATATGTTTGATTTTTCCCGAATGCTCCTCCACCTTATCCTCGTCGGTGTAGAGTATCTCCAGATTCCCATCCTTTCGGATAGCGGACGCAAGTTCATACAAAGCATCCGATGCCAGAAGGTCATCATGGTCCATAAAGGTAACCCATGACCCCTTTGCCAGTGCAAGACCTGCATTGGTATTCTCGGCAATTCCCAAATTTTCCTCCAGATGATGGTAGACGATTCTGCTCTCCTGCCACTGCTGCACGTAATCCTCCACCAGCTCTTTTACCTGACTGCCATCTGTGGCATCTGCAAGGCAAAGCTCCCAGTAAGGATAAGATTGGTTCCGTACTGATTCCAGCATCTCCGTTAAATATTTTTCCGGTGTCCGGTAACATGGAACCACAATGCTGATAATCTCGGGATTTTCCCATTTTTCACAGGTTTTTCTCTGTTTTTGTAACTGTGTCTCTTCCGCCCGGTGTTTCTCATACCATTCTCCATACGGTATTTCATCCGGTTCCATACGGTCCTGTACCTTCGCCCAGAAAGCCTTCGGTCCATAATGCTTCAGATAACGCAGTCCTTTTACAATTTTATACGGAGTAATCTTCATTTTATTTACCCTTTTTGCAATTCTGAATATACAGCCAGCTCTCAGAATAATCCTTCCGCTTTTTCTCGTCCATCTGTGCGTATTCCGTATATGTCAGCTTGGACAGTGACATCTGCTTACATCCGCACTTAAAACATTCCACTTCTTTTCTTCTGGATACTGTCCGTATCCAACCGCACTCCGGGCATATATATACTCTCATCATACTCAGTTCCTCTTCCTTTTGTTTTCCTTCCGTACTCCTACACTTCTACATTTTCAAAGAAAAATCCGCTCTGTCCAAAGTCAGATTTGGATTGTAATATGGGTCTCCGTCTTTTAAAATCTTCTCCCAGCGTTTGGTAAAGAACGCCACCTCCCGGTTAAACCGTTCTACTTTTTCTGCACTGTTCTCCAGTCCTCTGGATTTAGATTCATAGTGATGCAGCTCCGCATGTGGGTTGAAAATAACCAATTTTCCCGTCTCCCGAACCCGAAGGCAATAGTCAATGTCATTCATCGCCACCACCAGTTCTTCGTCTAACCCATTTACTTCCTCAAATACACTTTTCTTAGTCATCATACACGCTGCCGTAACTGCCGACAAATCCTGTGTACAGATGCTTCGGCTGAAATATCCGTTGTCTTCCCTGTCCATTCCAATAAAAGCGTGACCTGCCATTCCTCCGAAGCCGATGATGACTCCTGCATGCTGAACAGTATCGTCTTCATAATAGAGTCTTGCTCCTACGATTCCTACATCTTCCCGCATACACGGGTAGAGTAATTCCTCCAGACAATGTTCTCCTATCATTTCCGTATCATTGTTTAACAACAGATAATAGGTTCCCTTTGCCTGTTCCGCTCCAAAATTATTAATCTTGGAAAAATTAAATCCACCTTCATAGAATAGCACATGAATTTTTTCAGATTCTATTTCTTTATAATACGCAAAGGTTTCCTCCTCTGTGCTGTTATTCTCCACAATCAGTATCTCATAATTGTCATATGCCTGACGTTCTATGGATTGGATACATTTACGCAAGTCCTCGATGTGGTCTTTGTTCGGAATGATAATGGATACCATAGGCTGTTCTTTCCACTGATAATAAGTACGATACATTCCATAATATTTGCCCTGCTCCACTTTTGCCGGAATCCCCATACGGTCATAATGTGCCTGCACTGCCTTAGCTCCGTTTTCAAAAGCATACAGCTTGCTCTCCGGATTAGAAGATGTTGACTGCACATGGCATCTCCAATGATAAAGTACTTTTGGAATATGATAGATTTCCTCCGCCTGCTCTACGCAGCGGAAAATAAAATCATGATCCTGTGCTCCGTCATATTCCCTTTGGAAACCGCCTGTCTTTTCCAAAAGCCCTCGCTTAAACACAAACAAATGACAGATGTAATTCATGCTGCAAAGTAAATCCACGTTAAAATCCGGCTTGAAGTGAGGTTCAAACAGCTTTTTCCCTGCCATATCGATTTTATCTTCGTCAGAATAGATAACATCCCGTTTCGGATTCTCGTTAATTGCCTTAACACACTGGTACAGGGATTCCTCCGTCAGCAAATCATCATGATCTGCCAGTACAATATAATCGCCTTCTGCCATTTCCAATGCTGCGTTGGTGTTACCTGCAATTCCCAGATTATCTTCCAACAACCGATATTTTATCCGACGATCCTCTTTCTGAAAGCCTTCCACCAGCTGTTGCAGATTGTTCTCGGCTCCGCTTCCGTCTGCCAGACAAAGCTCCCAATTTCCATAGGTCTGCCCTTGGACAGATGCAATCAGCTCCGTCAAATATTTATGGTTGGTCTGATACAACGGCACAGCAATGCTGAACTTCGGCCGAATCTCAAACTGTTCCTGTCTTTGTCTTTCCAGTTCTTCCGGGGTGACAGCGTATTTTTTGAGAAAATCCTCATAGGTAACACAATCTTTTTGCCCACGTAGTTTTAATTTGGTACGGCGGATAGTCCTTTTTAATCCGTTTCTCTTAAAGTATGCCACCGCTTTTTTTGCCATGCTGACAGTCTTATGTCCGGTCTTCCCTTTCCGCACATTCTCAACAGAAATGCTCTGTATCTTCTGTTTTCCTCCTGCGGTAATGACCAGCTTTAATTGTTTCATCCCGGTATCTGCCGTCTCTATTTCGTATCCCGCCTTAAATTCCGGCTCCAGCTCTTCATAGAAATCATTGACATCCTTTCGGTAATGACGTTTGACACTTTTTTCTACCTTTTTTCCGTCTGCATACAATTCAAAACAGGTATCTTCTCCGGCAATGCTCCACCCGGTAAGTATCACTTTTCCATCTTCGATACGTTCCAACTCCTGATTTCCGGCAACGGTACCCAACAGCTTTTTCAACTGCTGACCCTTTAGGATGTAATCCGTGCAATTCCGTTTTTCGTTGCGAAACTCTATCTTTTTTACTTCCTTCCAGCTTCCGGTCAGTGTCAATTTTCCTATGATTTCCTGTGAAATATTCATACGATATTCCAGATACTTTCTGCGAATATCATTTCCTTCTTTTATGTGATATTCCACCGGAACCTTCCGATTGTCCACATAAACGGCATCCTCCTGAAAATTATCATTCCCTACAACGCAGGAAAATACCAATGTATTCTTCTCCTGTAAATGTTCTCTCACATCTACCAGTATAAAATCTTTTTCCGACATATGAGACTCCCATCTTCTATGTTTTTCCATTCGCTCATCTCGTCTATTCTACCAAAAATGAAGTGACAGGTCAATGTAACCTGTCACTTCTTGATTTTCTTCTTATTCTATTTGCCACTTCTGCCTTCTGCTTTTCCATAATTTACATAGTGCATATAATATGCTTTCAGGTTATTGCCATATGCCCCTTTCAAATCCTGATTATTGTTTCGGTAAGCATATACATTAAATTCTGAACTTCCCTGACGCCCCTCACTCATTCCGTTATTCACAAAGTGAGCAAGTACTGCTACATCATTTCCTTCGTATGCCTTTTTTATATCCGAATGCTGTGATATATAGTAATTGTAATCATATACTGCTGCATAGTTTACGCCATTGTATACGGTTGTGGCTCCCTGCAAGGTATTACATCCGGTTCCTTTTCTTCCCTCTGCCTTTCCATTATTCACATAATGCAGATAATAAGATTTTAGATTGTTTCCGTAAGCTCCTCGTAAATCCGCATACTGGTTTCGATAGGAATATACATTAAAGCTGTTGTTTCCCTGACGGCCCTCGTTCATTCCGTTATTCACAAAGTGAGCAAGTACTGCCACATCATTTCCTCCATATGCTTTATTTATATCCGGGTACTGTGATATATAGTAGTTGTAATCATATACTGCTGCATAATTTACGCCATTGTATACGGTTGTGGCTCCCTGTAAGGTATTACATCCGGTTCCTTTTCTTCCCTCTGCCTTTCCATTATTCACATAATGCAGATAATAAGATTTTAGATTGTTTCCGTAAGCTCCTCGTAAATCCGCATACTGGTTTCGATAGGAATATACATTAAAGCTGTTGTTTCCCTGACGGCCCTCGTTCATTCCGTTATTCACAAAGTGAGCAAGTACTGCCACATCATTTCCTCCATATGCTTTATTTATATCCGGGTACTGTGATATATAGTAATTGTAATCATATACTGCCGCATAATTTACACCATTATATACCGTTACCGCTCCCTGCAACGTAGTACAACCGGTTCCCTGACGGCCTTCCGCTTTTCCATACTGTGTATAATGGAGGTAATATGGTTTCAAATTATTTCCATAGGCTCCTCTTAAATCTGCATACTGATTTCGATAAGAGTATACGTCAAAGGTACTGATTCCCTGACGGCCTTCGTTCATTCCATAATTCAGGAAATGCCAAAACGCCACATTTTTATCATTTCCATAGGCTGCTTTTAAATCACCATAACGGTTCAGATAATAGGTTGCATCAAAAACATTACTGTAATCAACACCTCCGTATTTGTATGTAGTTCCACCGGTAGGATTGTTGACCCCGATGCTGGCTGCCGCCATATTTGATGCCACTCCATTGTACACAGTAATGGCTTTTACAGTCTTTGCTGCTTCAATGGTAACAGGTCCCGAGTAAACATTGGAAGCTGTGGTAGGACTGCTGCCATCCAATGTATAGTAAATGGTTCCTCCATTCTTTGCACTGGTAATGGAAATCACCGTATTTCCGTTATTATAAGTCGGAGTAATGGTTGGTGCCTTCTCATAATCCGGCAGATATCCCAGCCAATAGGAGGACTCTGTATGATCCCCTCCCGAATCTAATGCCAGCAGCTGTTCCGTAGATATATTGTAGAAGGTTGTTTCCATTCCAGGATTATCATTCCATGTGGCATCCACATGATACCATGTATTATTTACTTTAATCTGATTCCATTCATGGGTGTTACTGGTTACACAGATGGTATCCAGTCCTACCGCATTACACAACAGTGCAAAGGTCTGGGCATATCCTGCACACACCGTTGCCCCTCCTGCATTCATCAGCAAACTGTAACAGCTTTGATTGTATGCTGCCATAGAATCATAACTGGCATTTGTCAATACCAGCTCATGGGCTTTGGCTTCTTTTGTGAGAGCATCACTTTGGCTTCCTATAACTGAAACCCAGTTGTCAATCTTAGTCTTAAATGCCTCGGTCTTCGCTGCTCTAGTGGCACCGTTGGTAAAATCCGTATACATTCCCAAAGCAATGTTTCCACTGCCTGACCAGTAATATTCATTAATAAAATAGTACTGCGGATTACTGAAACGGAACATCAACAGAACGGAAATTGCCTCATTCTGACTTAATCCATAACTGGAATAGGAAACATAGGACATCATACCGCTGTACACTCCGCTGGACACCTCCACACTCTCCACATCTGTAGTTCCAGTAAGATAAGAGTAGCACACGGCGTCCAATGCCTGAAACAGTCCCTGCTTTCTGCTGTCCATTTTGTTATAGTAATAATCTGTTGCATATTTGTTCCACTCTGATTCCTGTGCATGAGAGGAATACAAAACAAGACTTCCCGCCTCCTGCACATATTCCGCCGGGTCCAAATCAATCTGTACAATCCGTAAATCCGTATCCTGCGGCAACAGTGTCTCATTCTCTGCAAAAACTGTTTGCGGAATTAACATACACAAGGTCAATACTACTGCAAATAACGTTTTCATCCATTTTTTCAATTTCATGTGCTACCCTCCCTTTTTTATTTTGCTTCTCTTCCTTCTGCTTTTCCATGGTTTACATAATGCATGTAGTATTCTTTCAAATTATCTCCAAATGCATTCTGCAAATCTGCATATCTGTTTTTGTAAGCATATACATTAAATCCTTCATTTCCCTGTCTGCCTTCGCTCATTCCATGATTTACAAAATGAGCAAGTACTGCCACATCATCTCCGCCATAGGCACTGGCAATATCCCCATATGCCTTTGTATAGTAATCATAAGCATATACTGCGGAATAATCTACTCCGTTATAAACAGTCAAGGCTCCCTGTAAGCTGTTGCAGCCGGTTCCTTTCCGTCCCTCTGACTTTCCGCTGTTGATATAGTGCAGATAATATGCTTTCAGGTTATTTCCAAAACCTCTCCGCAAATCTCCGTATTGGTTGCGGTATGAGTTCACGTTAAACTCTGCACTTCCCTGTCGACCTTCACTCATTCCATGATTTACAAAATGAGCAAGCACTGCCACCTCATCTCCGCCATAGGCATTAGCGATATCCCCATATGCCTTTGTATAGTAATCGTAGTTATATACTGCGGAATAATCTACTCCGTTATAAATAGTCAGAGCTCCCTGCAAGCTATTGCAGCCGGTTCCCTTTCTTCCCTCTGCTTTTCCGCTGTTCATATAGTGCAGATAATATGCTTTCAGGTTATTTCCAAAACCTCTCCGCAAATCTCCGTATTGGTTGCGGTATGAGTTTACGTTAAACTCCGCACTTCCCTGTCTGCCTTCGCTCATTCCGTTATTCACAAAGTGAGCAAGGGTTTTGATATCATCTCCGGCATAAGCACGGGCAATATCTCCGTACATTGAAATATAGTAATTGTAATTATATACTGCGGAATAATCTACTCCATTATAAACGGTTACATATCCCTGCAACGTATTACAGCCGGTTCCTTTCCGTCCTTCTGCTTTTCCGTAGTTCAGATAATGGAGATAATAGCTCCTCAAATTATTTCCAAAGCCGTTTCTCAAATCAACATATTGATTCATATAAGAACGCACATCGAACTCGCTGCTTCCGCTTCTGCCCTCATTCATTCCGTGATTTACAAAATGAGCAATCAGTTGGTCTCCGTCTCCGCCCAAAGATGCCAAATCAGGATTTACCTTCAGGTAATAGGTCGGATTATAAATTGCTGCATAATTCACACCGTTATACCATGTAGTGTAAGTAGAATATGTACTCAGTTTTACCATATAATCATTTACAATACTGTAACCGTATCCCGGTGAGGATGCCCAGCCTTTTCCATTTGGATTTTCATTAATTCCCAACCACTCCACATATGGTGCACATCCCTTTGTTACCAGATGGTATCTCGGATCTACACATGGATTTTTCAAAGGTTCTATACTGGCATATGCTTTTAAATGCTGCACCTGTCCTCTTACACCTTCCCGCACACTGGAAAAGGTATTTGGTGTCGCTCCACTGTCGGTGGCTCCGATTCCCGCAAAATTATACTGTGAGATATCCACTCTTCCGCCAAACCGCAGAAATCCTGTTTCTTTCATAGCCTGACAGAATGCCACTTCTGCCCGAACTCCCTCGGCTTCACATTCTTCCACATAAATCCTACAAAAATCATAAATTGTCGGTGCATCAGAGGATGCATAAAAAGCCGGGTAAGTTGCCTTTGCTTCATAGTAATTAATCATCTGTCCGATATCCGTAGTCGTAGTTCCCATAATCGGAGAGAAATTATCGGAATACAATTTTACCGAACCGATGTCTCCTAATATATCCGGTGTGCTGCTCTGAGCTTGTACCGGAAAGGCACTGACTAACATCAGGACACTCATTACTACCCCTGCGGCTGCCTGCATCCATTTCCTTTGTTTTTTCATAGATTAAGCTCCTGTTCTTCCTTCGTTTTTACCATTGTTCACATAGTGCATATAGTAAGACTTTAAGTTATTTCCAAAAGCATTGGCTAAATCAGCATATCTGCTCTTGTAATTGTAAACATTAAATTCCTGACTTCCCTGACGTCCTTCGCTCATTCCATGATTTACAAAATGGGCAAGTACCGCAGTTTCATCTCCTCCATAAGCACGGGCTATATCTCCATATGCTTTTGTATAGTAATCATAATTGTAGACTGCGGAATAATCTACTCCGTTATAGACTGTGGTCGGATTCTGCAACACACTACATCCTACGCCCTGTCTGCCCTCTGATTTTCCATGATTTACATAGTGCATATAATATAGTTTCAGATTATTTCCGTAGGCCTGACGCAAGTCACTATATTGGTTCCGGTAAGAATATACATTAAACTTTGCATTTCCCTGACGTCCTTCACTCATTCCGTAATTTACGAAATGTGCTAATACCGCAGTCTCATCTCCTCCGTAAGCACGGGCTATATCACTCTGGGTCGATATGTAATAGCTGTAATCGTAAACCGCCGAATAATCCACACCATTATATACCGTCAAGGTTCCCTGCAAGGTATTGCATCCGGTTCCCTTTCTTCCCTCTGCTTTTCCATTATTCACATAATGCAGATAATAGGATTTCAGATTATTTCCGTAAGCCCTTCTTAAATCTCCATACTGATTCCGATAAGAATATACATTGAATTCCGCACTTCCCTGACGTCCTTCACTCATTCCATGATTTACAAAATGAGCCAACATTGCCTGATCGTCAAAGCCATATGCTTTTGCCATATCTGAATAGCCAGCTTTATAATATTCATAATTATATACTGCGGAATAATTTACACCATTATATACAACAGCTGCATTCTGCATCGTCGGACAACCGGTTGCTATTCGTCCTTCCTTTTCTCCCGCATCTACATAATGCATATAATATGCCTTCAGGTTGTTTCCGAATCCCCGTCGTAAATCTGCATATCGCTTAATATAGGAAAACACATCAAAAACAGCACTTCCCTGACGTCCCTCATAAATTCCATTCTGAAGAAAATGCATATAATACTGTTTCAAATCATCTCCAAAGCCATTCCTCAAATCACCATATCTGTTCTGATAATACTGTACCTGGAAAATACTGTTTCCCTGACGTCCTTCACTCATTCCGTGTTCCACGAAATGTCTTAGTAATAATCTGGCATTCCCTTTATAGCTTGCTAAATCTGCATATCCACTGTAATAATCTTTATCGTATACTGCGGAATAATCCACTCCGTTATAAACCGTATCCGAACCTTGGCTTAAATTATAGTAATTGGCAATAGCCGTTGCATCCGCAATTCCCAATCTGCGGCAGCCTTCATCGGTTCCGAGGAAGTTATTCACATCGGATTCGTTGGACTGAAATCCATGTTCAATGATAATTCCCGGAAATCCCGCCAATTTACTATTTCGGATAACTCCGTAATAATCTGCCAGAGAACCATCCGGGTAAGTGGAATTATTCTCTGAGTTTTTGATATGAGTTCCACGGTTTGCCAAACCAAGTGATACCAACTGATCTAAGACCTGAGCCGCCAGCTCTGAACCTGCTTGTCCTACAGCTGAATTATAGTTGCTGTTAGGATAATATACTTCCACACCTTTGGCACTGGTACTGGAAGAATAATTACAATGAATACTTACATAGACGTTAGCTCCCACGCTGGCTGCATAGGCAACGCGGTTTGCATTGTCATCGCCGGAACTGGTTCCCGGATACGGGCAGCTTGCTGTATCTCTGGTCATGTATACTTCCACACCGCCGTACTGCTGTAACTCATCTCTGCATGCCAAGGCAATTTTGAGATTTACTTCTGCCTCTTTCAATCCTCCGCCACTGGTGCCTCCGTGGGTTGCATCATGTCCCGGATCCAATACCACAACTATGTTTCCGTTGGAAGAAAATCTTGCAGTGCCCACTCCGTCCTGCTCTTTTTCTACTTCCTGTTCCGCATTGACAATTGCCTCTTCAATGGATGACTCACTTTTTTGTATTCCGTTTTCGTCAAAAGAAACAATGCTCATTTCCGTCTGTGGGTCTTCTTCCGCCGCCACAACTGCATCCGGTTCGGTGTCTGCCTGTTTTTCGACACCATATGTAATGTCCATTCCGATATTTTTCAATACCAGAACCTTGGAACCTTTCTCTGTTGTATAGGTAAGACTCTTTATCTTATAAATTCCCTCTTCCTTTTCATCCGAATAGGGAATCTCAAAGACAACGCCCTCTTTCGTAATCTGTGTAGCCTCTACACTTCCCTCTGTCTTTGCAGTGGTGTTTTCATAAGCAATTTCCGCCTTGGATATTACTGTATTGTCTGCCCCAAAGCTGGCTACAATCTTTTGTACGTCCGGAGTCTGAAGATACGGCTTTTCCACTGCCATATATTCCAGCTTTTCCAAAGAAGTCTCTTCCGTTTCCTTGGTTGCCGCAAAGAATTCTAACTTCTTTTCCGCTTTTGTTCCATAGCCGATACCAGTTAATAAAATCGCAAAAAATAGAACGATTGTTACCACCTGACATACTCTTTTTCTCATATTAGTCCTCTACCTTTCTAATCTCAACAGTTGTATTCATATCATAAAATCCTACCGTATTTTTGTCTGAGACAACTGTAACATTACATACTTTCTCCAGTCGATGGCACAACACATTGCCATCCTTTTGTTTCTCACTACAACTGATGGACAAAAAATACTCTCCTCCTTGGAGAAACATTTCCTGTACGAAGGTTGCCGTATATATTTCATCTGCCTGTACTTCGCCAATAGGAATGTTTTCACACTCTGTACTGGTACCGGTAATTTCCACTCCTTTTACATTACAGAAAGAATAGGAAATCACGGGATTCTCTATCTTGTCCCGGAAGAATACCTTGATTTTTATGGTAAACTCTGTTCCTTTTATCATACTGCCGGTATAGCAGTCATTTTCATCTATAATGGCAAAATCAATGATTTCTGCCTTCTTATTCCCCTCTTCTTTCAGATTAGGATTTATCTGATAATTTTCCTTCCACAGACCATTTTCTGTTTTAGAGATATCCGCCCGGCTATCCTTTCCATTCTGCTCCAACTCTTCCTCCACAAGAGCTTCCTGTCCCACCAGCAACCGCTTATATAAGCTTACCATCTCCTTTGGGGTACCCTCTGCCATCTTAGTCCCTTTATTCAAAAGCACCACCCGGTCACAGTATCTGCTGATACTTCCCAAATCATGGCTTACAAACAGAATGGTTTTTCCCAGTTTTTTAAATTCTTCAAACTTCTTAAAGCATTTGGTCTGAAAGAACACATCTCCTACGGATAGAGCTTCATCTACAATCAATATCTCCGGATCGATATTGATGGCAACGGCAAAGGCCAATCGCACGAACATACCGCTGGAATATGTCTTTACCGGCTGATAAACAAAATCTCCGATATCCGCAAAATCCAGAATGTCCTGTAGCTTCGCATCAATCTCCTCTTTGCTGAAGCCTATCATGGTACCGTTCAAATACACATTTTCTATTCCGGTGTATTCCATATTAAACCCGGCTCCCAACTCCAACAACGCCGATATTCTTCCATTGACTTCCACCTGCCCCTGTGTGGGATTTAACACTCCGGTGATAATCTTTAACACCGTAGATTTTCCCGCACCGTTGGTACCGATGATTCCTACCGTTTCTCCCCGTTGAATATCAAAGGAGACATCATGCAGGGCATAGTGTTCTTTATATAATTTTTCTTTGGTCAGTCCCAGTGATTCCTTCAACCGGTCTCTGGGATTATCATACAGCTTGTACAGCTTGCTGATATTCTCTACTCTTATTGCTGTGTCATTCATCCTAATTCCCTTCTATAACACATCCGCAAAATGTACTTTCAATCTTCTGAAAATTGCAGTACCTATTCCAAACATTGCAATGGTTATTACCCAGAAATAAATGGTTAAAGTCGGTTCCTGCCAGAACCAGCTCTTTCCAATCAGAGCTTCCCTGTATCCCGAAACAATGTAATACATCGGATTCAATTTAAATATAGTAATCAGCGTTGGAGATAAATCCAAAGCATCAATATTCCACATAATCGGTGTCATCCAGACTCCTACCTGTAAAATAATGTTGATTACCTGCGTCCAGTCCCTGAAAAATACCACAATGGCACAGTTGGCATAGGACAGCCCCAGAGCAAACAAAAACACACAGAGCGAATAATAGATAATCTGTAATGTATATAAATCAGGATAATAATGATAGCCTGCATAAAGTACCAGTGTAAAAGCGATAAAGAACACATGAACGAACAATGCGGATATTACTTTTACAATCGGCAGAACACTTATTTTGAAAACTACTTTTTTTACCAGATAATTATATTCCACCAATGCATTGGTACCGCCGCTTAAAGCATCAGAAAAGAAAAACCACGGCACCAGTCCGGCAACCAGCCACAGTACAAAAGGTGCGGTGATTCCCGCTTTGGTATTAATACCGCCTGCCTTCAAACCTTTTTCAAAGACAAACCAGTACACCAACACCGTTACAATCGGCTGTATAAATGCCCAGATGGTTCCCAGATAGGAGCCTGCAAATTTTGTCTTAAAATCATTTTTGGATAAACGCAGAATTAACTTACGGTTTGTCACTGCTTCTGCCGGTATCTCAAAAAATTTCTTCCGTTTCCAAAATACAATCAGCATAATGAAATCAAAAGCCGCAAGCAGCACTATTTTCAGCATCTTGGTCTTCGGTTCTGCTGCCTTTTGTGCCAGTCCTTCAATTCCCCAGTCCTTGGCATCCCATACTAAATGCGGATCACTGGATTTTGCCCGAATCTCCAAGCTTTCTCCTACGGTTTCTGCCTCAAGCATTTTGGTCTGAACCATTTCCGACAACGCATCCTGAGAAATTTCTTTTACCTCATCTCCTCCTTTTATCTGTACGGATTCAATGGTATTGACGGAAGTTCCTGCTCCGAAATCCATTCTCAGATACCGGGTATCTCCCGGTACTGTATATTTCAAAATCTGTTCTTTTCCGGCTTTTGTATAATTTACCGTCTGGCTTCCTGTTTCCTGAAAGCCCTTCTCCAACTGGGTATTCCGGCTTAAATAAAATAGCTGCATGCCATTTTCTTTATCCGAATTCATTTTAATCTCAACTTCTACACTTGTATCTTCTAAGAGCGGCTGGTAACGGATAATCCATACATTTACCAATACGGCAAACAGAACTATCGCCATCGCAGCAATCATTCTTTTCTTTGACATTCTCCTACTCCTTTATTCGTCGGAATGTATTATTTTTCTTTGTTTTTCTTGTACTCTGCAATACCGCCCCAAACCTTATCTTTGTCTGATAAAATAAGGTCTTCTTTTGTCATGCCTTCCGGCATTGGCCACTCCACACCGATTTCCGGATCGCACCAGAGTAAACCACCCTCATCATTGGCATGGTAGAAATCAGTACATTTGTATGCAAATTCTGCATAATCGGAAAGTACTACAAAACCGTGAGCAAAATTTTTCGGAATAAAGAACTGTTTTTTATTCTCTGCGGACAGTTTCACTCCATACCACTGTCCGAAGGTCTTAGAACCTTCACGCAAATCAACTGCAACGTCAAACACTTCTCCGTTAATTACCCGAACCAGCTTATCCTGCGGATAATTAATCTGAAAATGCAGTCCCCGAAGCACACCCTTCTTGGATGCTGACTGATTATCCTGAACAAACTTGCAGTCTATTCCTGCCTCCGCAAAATCATTATAATTATAAGTCTCCATAAAATAGCCTCGCTCATCTCCGTGAACAGTCGGCTCAATCACTTTTAATCCCTCAATTTCTCCGCAATTTGTCACTTTTATCTGACTCATTTTTACCCTTCTTTCTTATACCATATATTACTATCAGTATATCATATTTCTTTACATGAAACAATTTCCAACCATCGGCATTTTCCCTTAATGGCCTTCTTCTTTCAATATTTCTAAATATCGGCTGATACCTTTTTCAATCGGATACTGGATGACATTTCCGATTGCCCCAAAGGTTTTGTCCATATTCAGCACATTTCTTTGAGCATCAATCTCCCGGTTGTGTTCATATACAACCTTGGCTTTTTTCCCGATTTTTTCTTCCAGCAACGCCACCAGTTCGTTCAAGGAAATTCCTCTTCCCGTACCGATATTGTAAACCTCGTTATCGGAATCATTGTGGTATTCTATAAATTTTCCTATCATATTTACCACATCCTCAATATAGATGTAATCTCTTACCGTACTTCCGTCTCCCCAGATGGAAATTTCCTCATCTGCCAGAATCTGTTCTGCAAAAGCGGTTACGGCTCCTACTCCCTTTTTCGACATCTGACCCCGTCCGTAGGGATTGGCAATCCTTAAAATCACATGATCCATTTTATAAATTTGGTTATACATCAGAATGATTTTTTCAATGGTTGCCTTTGTGATTCCGTAATGGTTTCTTGGATACAAAGGCATATCCTCGGTATAATTTTCCTTTGGAATATTTCCGTATACCGTTCCCCCGGAAGATATGAAAATCATTTTATTGACATTTTTCTTCCGCATAATCTCCAGAATCTCAACGGTCTTTGCCACATCATTGGCATAACAACGTTCCGGGTGAATCATAGAAGTTGCCGGATTGATACTGCTGACCAGATGAATTACCACATCCTGTCCCTCAATTACAGACTCCAAATCCTCATCCTTGAACAATTCCCTCTCGTAGTATTTCATCTGTTGTAATTGTTCTTCCGTAAAAGCATGGGTAACCGACATATCATAGACTGTCAATTCATATCCTTGTTCCAAAAGATACAGAGCAAGATTTTTTCCGATAAATCCGGCACCGCCCAATAATAAACATTTTTTTCTCATCTTTTCTCCTATTTAGTATTGTGTATAATAGTTTTCCGCAAAATTACGGATATCAAACTGTCCAAAAAGTTCTTTGGTTCCCTCTTTGTAATGCTGATATGCAGCCGTATCCTTTAGCATTTTTTCCATTGCCTCTGATAATTCTCCCGCATCCACACCATTGTCATGAAGCTTTAACACGATTCCGGCTTCTGCATTGTCATTTACCAGCATATATTTGATATCACCGATATCTGTGGAAATAACCGGCTTTTCATATGCCAGATATTCAATGACAGAATTCGGAAGACTCTCGGAAATATAATAGGTTGGAAGCAATGCACAGTCAAAAGTTTTTACCCATCCAATCCATTCGGAAGGCTTTTGCAGGTTGTCCACAAAGTGTACGTGCTCCACACCTTGATTTTTTTCTTTCAATTCATCGATAAACGGTCCGTTTCCAATTAAAATCAAGTCTATCTTTTTATCGGTCTTTTCCTTTAATAACTTGAAGGCTTCCACAGCTTCTCCGAAACCTTTCTGCTGGATTCCTCTTGCCACAAGGCCATACACAAAGGAATCCTCGTCAATTTTCAAGGTTTCCCTCTGTTTTCTCGGAATACTCTCCAACTCATAACCGTAATAAATCTGATGAATTTTCTCTGATACCTCTACCTTCTCAAAAATCTTTTTATTTTTGTCGGTAGCATATATGATTTCATCTGCCCGGTTTAAAATATCCACAGACATCTTTTCAAAATCCACATCCCAGTCAGGATTCTGCAAAAGTGCCTCATAACAGCCGTGCATACTCAGAACTACCTTTGTATCCATATCCTTTACTGCCTGATAAGTTATCTTATCTGACCACCAGATATGACAATTAATGGTCTCAATACCGTATTGTTTTACATACTCCCGCAGCTGGTTCGGGTCTCCGTTGCTCTCTAGCACATGCACTCTCTGTGCAAACATTTTAACAATCCGTTCTTCCACAAGCCACGGTCTGGCATTATACACATATACCTCATGGAATTTAGAAAAGTAATTTGCAAGACGGATGACAAGGGTTTGTCCACCACCCATCTCAAAGTCTGGCATCACAAACAACAGCTTTCTCTTTGGCACATTTTTCAGATAACTGTACCTTTCCAGTCTGTTATTGATAATGTCTTCCATTTTCTTCTGCGTTTCCACAAGTTCCTTCTGCTCTTCAAACTTCGGAGCACTTTCGCTCATTAGTCTTCCATATTCATTTCTGACATGATTTACGAAGCGTTCCCGGATACTCTCCGGTATCATAAAGTTTTCTGCCATATACAGCTTGATGCTCAGCAGTTCTTCAAAGAGCTTCACATCCTGCTCTCTCTGATAAATAATACTGGTGCTGTGTCTTCTGTGGTAATTTAACACATCACTGCAAAAAGCAATTTTTCCCACACGGATTGCATAGACATAGGCAAACCAGTCACCGGAAATGGCATAATCTTTCAGGTATTCATCCATTCCTTCCAAGGCACTTTTCCGCATCAGAACTCCGCTGGCATTCGGTATGGTATTCTTGATTCCCAAACCGTCGATAATCTCTGCCTCTCCGTTATTGACATAATCCTGATTCCATTTATCTTCACTTAAATCTTTTGTATATTCCGTATAAATAAATCCTGAATGCCGGTTATTCTCATCAATCACCTCAGACTGTGCATATGCCAGATTTACCTGATCATCCTCAAAGAACGGCAACAGGCGTTCAATGAAATCCAACTCACATGCATCATCCGCCTCTGCTATCCAGATGATATCACCTTCTGCATGGTGTATTCCGTTCAGCCATTGTTTAAAGCATCCCTGATTTGTTTCATTTTCCACAATCTTATATCGGATTCCTGAATTTTCCAGAATCTCCCGTGCCACTGCCACGCTGTTGTCTTTGGACACATCATCTAAGAAAATGATTTCATAAGGTTTTACGGATTGATTCAAGATACAGAATAATCGTTCCGGTATATAGGCTTCATAATTATAATTCGGTATAATGACTGAAACTTTTAAGTCCGGTAACTTCCGAAACAGTTCTTCGCCCGGACAGAGAAGATTCAATAACCGTCTCAGATATCTGGCAGGAGTTTCTTCATTGATATAACCCTTTGCTTTTTCCGCAATCTCTTCATATAGCTTCTGGTCTTCTAAAAGCTGTTCTATCTTTTCCACACAGGCATCACAGTCACCATATGGCACTACCACGCCTCTGCCCTGCTCTAAAATCTCCGGTATTCCTCCGGCACTGTCAAAAGCAAACACCGGGGTATACTGCTTCATGGCGTCCTGAACCACACATGGGAACGGGTCCTCTCTGGAAGTCAGCAGGAACAAATCTGCTCCTCCGAAAACATATCCGGCGTTTTCCGTATATCCCATCCAATGAAATCTGTCTGTGAGATTCTCCACTTCCAAATCATTGCTAATCCACTCGTAAAACTCTTTTTCTCTGTCTCCCAGCCACAGAAAATCTACTTTTGGATTCCTCTTCATTTCACTGATGGCAATTCTTCCGAACCAATCCAGCCCTTTACGGAAGTTTCCGTAACCGCAGCCTAAAACAATGCGGGTATCCGGCTCTATTCCAAGCTCTTCACAGAGCTTTTTCTTGTTATTCTGTTTCTCTTTTATACTGTAAGAGTTAAAGTTCGAGAAAACTCCCTGCGGCATCACATGACATTTTTCTTCCTCAATAGGGAATTTCGCCAAAAATTTCTGTTTTACAAATTCCGCCGGAAAGACTACATGTTCGGCATACTGCTGCACCGCCTGTGCTGCCAGCACAAAATCGTAAGCATAGATTGAGGTAGGCAGCTCATGCACCATCACAATATTTCTTACTCCGATTCCGTTCAATGCCTCCAGTACGATTCCGGTTACTACGCTATTACACAGAGCATAGTGTATATCCAGTTCTGCAATCTGTCTTATAATTCCATCTAATTTTTCCGGCTCATAAACCTTGGAGAAATCCGGCTGATGTAAATCATAGCAGACTGCCTGCTTCTTAAATTCCTCTTCCAAAGGTCCACCTGCCAACAGCAGGACAATCGGCTCGTATTCGGTAATGGATTTCAGTGTTTTCACAATATTTAAAGACAATAAAGTGGCTCCACCCTTCTGTGCCTCATGCACCACCACCAGAATCTTTTTCTTTCCGGTAATAGGCTTCAAGCTCGGCAGCTGTACTGTTTCCTGTTGTACCGCTACCGCCTCCGGTGCTGTTCCTCTCAGCTTATTCTGAACCTTGTGAACACCTTTCTTTCCGGTCTTTACGATTCCGTCATGCTTCAAGCTCCGCAGCGTACGCTTGCTTAAAGACAAAAATCTCCACACTTTTTTTCTTCGGAGGTTGTCCAAATACTCACCTTTTGCATTGTTTTCCACATTTAATCTGGCATTTTCCTGTACCAGATGTTCAATTTCTCTGTGTTGCTGTTTCTGCAGGCTCTGCATCTGCATCATCTGCAATCTCTGGGTACGAAGACTGTCTACATTCTTTTTATTTGCCGGTGATACCGTAAATCTTATAAACAATGTACCTTCCTGTGCCAGTTTTTCTGTTATGATTTGCGGATTGTCATTTCCGAATGCCAGAAGCTCCTCCCCAAATTCAATGCCATTTGTATATTCTATATCTACCTTGTGATCATTTAGAAAAATTTCCAGATTCCCCACTAAAACCGGCTGAGTTGCCGGATCGATACGCACCTGCTGTACCTTACCTGAAATGCGGGTTTCAAACTCTATTACCTTTTCTCCGTAATTGTAATTTTTCTTTACGGATTCCTCTTCCGTATAACCTTTTCCTGAATTGAAATATAGCTGAAGATAGTCTATGCTCACGGCTCTTCCTTCATCAAAGACCTTTTCACACCGTTTCAGCATAGTCTCTTTCATCTGTGCCAGTGTTGCTTTTTCTCCTGCCACATATCTCTGAAAATTCCGCTCCATCTTGGCATAGAGCAGCATATCCTCCTCGGAAATTCCCATCATTCTGAAAATCCCCATGTTGGTAAGTGCATCTCTTTTGGTGCTTCCGTGAACATAGTAATAGACAGACCGATAGATAATATAATCAATCGGCACCGGAAAATCAAAAGTCCATTCGTAGTCAATCACTGTCCACTTGTCATTTAACAGAATATTTCCGAAAATCAAGTCCACATTGGAAATCTTTAAGGATTTGCAGTTGACAAAATTGGTTTCTTTTCCAAAAACATTTTCAAATTCTGTTGTATAAGAAAAAGGAATATTATCTTTTAATCCGTATAAAATATCCCGGTACTCTTTAATCTTTTCAATCAGCTCCAGATACTTTCCTTCCAGATAAAGTTCGTCCAGATAATCCTCTAGCGTATTTCCCGCTACGAACTCCAAACGTACATAGTCTTCTCCCTGTTCGCATCGGTTTGCTGTTAAAATTGTATCTTCATAGCTCTCACACATTTCCTGATAGTGTCTGTAAATCCTCTGGATATGTGGAATTGCCGCAGGAGTTCCCGCATACTTATATACACTTTTATTTCCGTTTTCATCTGTTGCTATGGTAGTCTTTATCTGAAATTTTCCGTCTCTGTCATTTGAATATTTACAATAAATTGGATTCACGATTATCTTTCCTCCCTTATGACCGCCAGAAACGAATTGGCGTACATTGGAAATTCTTCCTCTTCAATCACCGTATCAAACACCTTCGCCTCGTCAAAGGTCTCAATCCGGTCTCTGTCAAACTGATTGTAATTGTTGTTTAATTCTCCGATTTTTGGCAGATATGCATCGGAATAGATGGTGGTTGGAAGCCTGTAATCCGGGTACGGATAGTAAAATGCTTCTGTCTGATATCCGCATTTGGCTATCAGCTTTTCCAACCCTTTCTTGGTAAGGGACGGCTCGTTTTTCTCTCCCAGATATCCTTCAATTCCTGCGTAGATTGTGCCTTTGTGTTCCTCTGCACAACCTGCCCAGTATTTCAGTCCAAATTTATTTTCTATGGCAATGAGAATTCTTCCTCCCGGTTTTAAATGGGATTTCAAAGAACATAACAGTTCTTCCTTTGGATTTTCTCCATCTGTATAAAGTTCTGCCTGTCCCAACACACCGATTAAGGTAATGACATCATATTTTTCCGTCAATTGTTTTTCAACCTCTTGATAGGTGCCTACATAAATTTCAATATTATCCCTGTTCTGATTGCGATAGGCATTTACCAGCGATTTTCTTTTGGAACGCTCTATGCAGGTAACTCCGGCAAATTTCTCTGACAGTTTTCCGGTAATGGCTCCGCACTCCGAACCAATTTCCAATACGGTCTGATCTTTATCATTTTCAAACCACTCAATAATGTTTGCTCTGTTTGATGATAACTGATACAATATCTCCCAATTATTTTTTTCTTTGATTACTGCATCATAATCTGTCTCCTGATATTTCTGCACAATCTCTAATAAGGTATGATCCAATTCTTCCTGCGTATAGGATTCTCTTCCCGAATAACCGCTGTCCTCTATCCTTACTTTTCCAATCTGTTCCATCTCATTCACCCAACTCTCTCTACATCTACTTTGGCAAACATATCATAATATCCCATAGTATCCTTGCCGGATTTTACTTTGATTTTCATCACGTCATACAATCGGTGATAAGCTTTCAAATTGCCTTCCACAAATCCTGTACAACTGATGGACAACAAATATTCTCCTCCTTGTAAATCCATCTGCTGCTGGAAGGTTGCCACACAAATTTCCCCTTCCTTTACCTTTCCTATACTTTTCTTTTCATACATGGTATTGGTACCGGTAATATCCGTACCATCTAAGGTTTTAAAGGTAAATGTGAATATAGGGTCTGAGATATCCTGATGGAACAACACCTTGGAACGAATCTGAAAAGTGGTTCCCTTCGGAATCTCATCCGTAAGATTTCCATTCTCGTCTACAATGGCAAAATCAATAATTTCCGCTTCTTTACTTCCATATTCATTGATTCCCGGATTTAGCTGATAATGACTTCGCCAAAGCCCCTCTGTTTTCTCCAAAAGCTTTGGACTTACCGTTTCTTTGGATGTTTCCTCTTTTTCAATATCTTCTATGCTTTTTATCTGTCTGGAATTTGTATTGACCATAATCTTTTTGTACAAATCTACCATTTCATTCGGTTCTCCTTCGGCAATCTGTACTCCCTGATTCAACAGGATAACTCTGTCACAATATTGACAGATACTTCCCAAATCATGGCTTACGAACAGAATTGTTTTTCCCTGCTCCTTAAACTCTTCAAACTTTCTGTAACACTTGTTCTGGAAGAACACATCTCCCACCGACAATGCCTCATCTACAATCAGTATTTCCGGTTCTATGTTAATAGCAACCGCAAAGGCAAGCCTTACAAACATACCGCTGGAATATGTCTTTACCGGCTGATTCACAAAATCTCCGATGTCCGCAAAATCCAAAATGTCCTGAAGTTTTGCATCAATCTCTTCTTTACTAAAACCTATCATGGTTCCGTTCAGATATACATTCTCTATCCCGGTATACTCCATATTAAATCCCGCCCCTAATTCCAAGAGGGCCGAAATACGTCCGTTGATGGTTACCTCTCCCTCTGTAGGGTTCAGCACTCCGGTGATAATCTTTAAGATGGTGGATTTTCCTGCTCCGTTGGTACCTATAATCCCCACTGTTTCTCCTTTTTTTACATCAAAAGAAACATTATGCAATGCATAGTGTTCCTTGTATAGTTTCTTTTTGGAAAAACCCAGAGACTCTTTTAGACGGTCCACCGGCTTATCATATAATTTATATAACTTGCTGACGTTATCTACTCGTATGGCTATCTCGTTCATATTTTTTCCTTTTATTCATTAAAATGTATTTATCGAATTATTATAACACAACTTCTTGTGGTTTATCAACCAATCGACGCCTACCTTAAGACTTTCTTAGGAATTGACCTGAACTTTTTGTTTTCGGGAGTTTGACAGTTGAACATCGAAAAAAATGCTTGCAGGTCGCGTAAAACCT
>CATWDJ010000012.1:0-52922 GCA_958349535.1 uncultured Lachnospiraceae bacterium | reverse complement strand
GCATACAGACCTTGGAGAGGGTCTATAAACACTACTACTATATAATACGAGGAGAGAAGATATGGCGATTATTCAGCAGGTAGAAGATGGTAAGCTTGTGGACCAGACCGGATCGGCAACATCATCCAAAACCACAGCAAAAGCCGGAGGAGAACTGGATAAAGAAGCATTTTTACAGCTCTTAGTAGCTCAGATGCAGTATCAGGACCCGTTGGAGCCTACAGATAATACAGAATATATTTCACAGTTGGCAACTTTCTCCCAGTTAGAGGAAACTCAGAATCTGAATCAGACCATGACAGAAGATGCAGCCTACAACCTTGTGGGAAAACAGGTAATCATGAAGGTGACAAATTCGCAAACCGGAGAAACCTCTTATGCCAGCGGCATGGTGGATTATGTGTTAAGACAGAACGGAGGGGTATATCTTTCCATTAACGATTCCCTTTATTCTATTGAGGATTTGGATACCGTAGCAGATGGAGATTACTATACCGCATCCATATTGGCAAAAACTTTTTCAGATGAAGTGGCAGCACTGCCGAGCGTAGATCAGTTGACACTTTCCGATGAAGCAAAGCTGTCAGAATTGGGTTCCGTTTATTCTAACATGACAGATTACCAGAAAGGCTTTCTTTCAGAAGATACCGTAAACCGTTTTAGCGAGCTGGTAAATAAGATGGCAGAATTGAGAAAAGAGCATCCGGTAGAAGGTGGCGGGGATGAATCTGAAGAGCCGACGGAGGAAGTAGAATAAAAGGGAGATGGAATGATGAATCGGATAGGACAACAGTTTACTTCCATTGAACAGGTTTCTGACCAGTATTTAAATCAAAAAAGTGTTAATCATCCGACAGAAAGTTCCGATATATCTTTTGAAGAGATTTTAAGACAAAAGCAGGGATTGACGGAAACGTCGGAACTGAAATTCTCAAAACATGCAGCCATGAGGCTGGAGAGCCGGAACATCAACTTAACGGATGAACAGAATGTCCGGTTGGAATCAGGAGTTCAAAAGGCAAGTGAAAAAGGAATTAACGAGTCTTTAGTACTTGTGGATTCGTTGGCATTTATTGTAAATGTACCAAACAAGACAGTGGTAACGGCAATCGACCAACAGGAAGCCACAGAAAATATTTTTACAAACATTGACGGAGCCGTAATTATTTAGCTGGACCTTTTAGGAAGCTAATGTCTTTGACTGACAGATAAGACAGTTTGCGGACCGCGATAGGAGGTCATTCATTATGATGAGAGCATTATATTCTGGTGTATCGGGATTAAAAACACACCAGACAAAGATGGATGTCATCGGTAACAACATTGCGAACGTAAATACCGTTGCGTTCAAATCTTCTTCCGTAACATTCAGTGAAATTATGTACCAGACAACCTCCGGTGCATCCGGGGCAAATGCCCTGACCGGTACCGGTGGTATTAACCCAAAACAGATTGGTCTCGGTGTTTCCACCGGTTCCACCTCTGTAAATATTACAGGAGCAGGAGCTTCCCAGACTACCGGCGGAGCTTTTGACTTGAAATTAAACGACAGTAATTCGGCAACCAGTTTCTTCATCGTAAATAGTGGTTCCGGAACACAGTTTACAAGAGCCGGTTCTTTCTATGTGGATGGAGCAGGAAATCTCTGTATGTCATCTACCGGATATAACGTCATGGGATGGCAGGTAGACCCTACCACCGGTGATATCAAAAAGGATACGGTATCAGCTTTGCGTATTATGAGCGATGTAAACCGTACTTCCGCACCGGAGGCTACCGTGAACGGAGTCTGCTCAGGCGTACTGGATAAAAACAGCAGCGATGTAACCAGTGCAAAGGGTTACACCATGAGCTTGAATTTTTATGATGCATTAGGTTATTCCTACGTTGCAAAATTTTCTGTAAAGGAAAGCAATAGAGACACCGGAATGTATACCGTAGAGCTGAGTGATATTCTGGATGCCAATAATCAGTCTATTTTAGACCAGACAAAATATGACGCGGTAAGCGAAACTTACGACCCAGAGTATCTGGCTACTATTTTTGGAGTTCAAAAGACAACTAACACCACTTATTCTCCGAAGGCAGGTTGGTCTGTAAGTGATGCACCAAATAATGTGTTTGAAAACAACGGAAAATTATATCAGTATAATGCAGTAAGCAATTCGTTGCTGGAAGTTACCGGAGATGCGGTAAACGGATATACTCAGGTGCCAGGCGGTGAAACCAAGACGATGGCAGAGGCATTTGGGGTTTCTAACTTTGCTAAAAATGTAACGGTAACTGACGGCGTGGTAACGGCAGATGTGCCTAGTTCCAGTTACAATTTGAAGTTTAATGATACCACCGGTGTGTTTGAGTATGTGGGAGCACAGGGTCAGGACAATGTATTCTTAAATCTGAAGGATTCTATTGGTGGGCAGTTTGCCAATATAGACATTGATTTTTCACAGACCAAATGGTTTGATAACGGTGGTGTTTCTACTCTGGGAACGAAACCGGGAGACATTGACGGTGCTACTGGAAAAGGAAAAAAACTGGGAGATATGATAGGTTTGTTTGTAGATAACAATGGTAAAATCTACGGTTCCTATGACAATGGAAATACCGTGCTGTTAGGTCAGATTGCGGTGGCACAGTTTGCAAATGCCATGGGTCTGGAAAAAGTTGGAGATAACTGTTACATAGCAACCCTAAACTCAGGAGATTTTGATGGAATTGGTGTGGATATCACAGCCAACGGTGGAAGTATGTCCACCGGAACATTAGAAATGTCAAATGTAGATTTATCTACAGAATTTACGGACATGATTACCACACAGAGAGGTTTCCAGGCAAACTCCAGAATCATTACCACATCCGATACACTTTTGGAAGAATTAATCAATTTAAAACGATAATCTGAAAAATAGAAAAACAGATATATAGGGGAGGGATAATTTATCCCTCCCCTATATCTTGTAGAGAACGCATATAGAAGAATTTTGATACAAAAACTTCCAAAACATGTGTTTTTTTCTTAAATAATTGTCAAAACAAGTAAAAATTATCGCAAATAACGTAGACAAGGAACGAAAAATCTAGTAAGATGTGTATAGGGATTTTAAGATGAATAATAGGACTTGGAATAGGTAGGTGGACAGATTGGATATTGCATCTTTGGCAGGTCTCGTTCTTGGATTGGTCATGGTTGTTGTTGGTATTATAACAAGTGGTGGAGTTTCCGCGTTTGGAGATTTTATCGATATACCTTCCGTTGTCATTACAATTGGAGGTTCTCTTTGCGGTGTGTTGATGTCGAATAAGGTGCCGGATTTTATCAATGGTCTGAAGGGTATGAAGCTGATTTTTAAGACGGAGACAGCAGATGCCGGTGAAGTAATACGAAATATTATCAATTTATCGAATATAGCTAGAAAAGAAGGCTTATTGGCGTTGGAAGAGGCGGCAACAGGAATAGAGGATACGTTCCTGAAAAAAGGAATTATGCTGGTAGTAGACGGTACGGATCCTGAATTGGTAAGAGGAATATTAGAAACAGATTTAGTATGTGTGGAAGACCGACATAAGAAGGTAATCGGATTCTGGGAAAAATGGGGAGAACTTGGTCCTGCCTGGGGAATGATTGGAACGCTGATCGGTCTTATTAATATGTTAAATAAGATGGATGACCCGTCTGCGATTGGACCATCCATGGCAACAGCGTTGATTACAACTTTGTATGGTTCATTGATTGCGAACTGGATTTGCAGTCCTACAGCAGAAAAGCTAAAGACCTTGAATGCAAATGAAATTATGATGAAGGAAGTAACAGTAGAAGGCCTTTTGTCTATTCAGGCAGGAGAAAATCCACGTGTTATAGAAGAAAAACTGAAATCATTCTTATCTCCGGTGGTAAGAGAAGGATTTTCCTCTGAAGGCGGAGCCGGAGGTGACGAATAGTGACAAAAAAGAAACGGGAAGAGGCACCAAAGGGTTCACCGGCATGGATGACGACGTTTAGTGACTTGATGAATTTGTTACTGTGCTTTTTCGTGTTGCTGTTCTCAATGTCAACAGTGGATGCACAGAAGTTTGAAATGATTGTAGCATCTATGCAGAGCAGTTTCAGTATCCTTCCCTCAGGTGGTTCTTCCGTGGGTGAAGGACAGATGGTATCCGCAGGTGTAAGCCAACTGGAACTTTTGGATAATTATTACAAAGAGGATACGAATTCCGATTCTGAAACAGAAAATGAAAATGATACGCAAAACAACCAGTCTCAGCAGAGCGTGGAGGAAGCCTATCAGGAACAGGCTCTGGCAGAATCAGAGGAAATGGCAGAGGAAATTGAGAAAATGGCAGAAGCCGGAGGTATTCAGGATCAGGTGGAGGTAGATTTTAATGCCCAGTATGTGTTGCTGACCTTGAATGGAGCATTATTGTTTGATTCCGGTTCTTCTGATATTCGGGAAAATGCCTACCCGTTGGTTGATAAGATAGGAGCAATTCTGAATAATTATAATCAGAATATTATTGAAATAGAGGGACACACAGATAATGTGCCGATAAGCGGCGGCAAATATGAGAATAACAATGTGCTGTCCATGTACCGTGCACTTACAGTAGCAGATTATATTCGGGAGATTACGTCGCTGAATCCAGGATTGATTAAATCCTCGGGACGAGGTGATTATGTTCCTGTGGCAGATAATTCTACGCCGGAGGGGCGGGCGAGAAACCGAAGAGTAGAGATTAAGATTTACAATTCTTATAATTCTATGGAAGGCGAATAGAGAGGTAGAACATGAAGAAAAATTTAATGTCAGTTTTGATACTAGCTTTAGTGTTTGTGAATATCATATTAACAGCGGTACTTGCATTTTCCATTATCCCGTCGGTAAAGAAAACAAATCAGCTGGTGGATACCATCAGTTCCGCTATCAGTCTGGAATTGGAGGGCGGAAAGAAAAACAAATCTTCCAGCGTACCGATGAGTCAGATTGCCACTTATGATTTGGAAGATGACATGACCATCAATTTCAAGCAGGGTGCGGATGACAAAGCCCATTATGTGGTTTTAAAGGCGTCCATTTCCATGGATACCAAAAGTGACGGCTACAAGGAATATGGTGAGAAAATCAGTGAAAAAGAAAGTATCATCAAAAATGAGGTTAACAACGTAGTATCTAGTTATACATATGAAGAATTCCGGGATAATCAGCAGGAGGTTCAGGATGAGATTCTCAGCAATCTGCAGGGATTGTTTGATTCGGATTTTATTGTAAGCGTGGGATTCTCCAGTGTGACATGCCAGTAAGTAAGACAGAGGTTAGGAAAGTAAGAGTAGACAGGTGGTGAGGATTGCATGGGCGAGGTCTTATCGCAAAATGAGATAGACAATTTGCTGCAGGCGTTAAGCAGTGGTGAATTGGATGCAGAAGAAATTAAAGACAGTGATGAGAAGCAGGTTAAAAATTATGACTTTGCAAGACCGGCAAAATTCTCCAAAGAACATCTGCGTACTCTTGAAATTATATTTGAGCATTATGGCAGATTGCTTTCCACCAACCTTCCGGTGTATTTGCGGAAGACCATTCAGGTGGAGGTCATGAACTCGGAGGCAGTTTCTTATTCTGAGTTCTCCAATGCACTGTCCAATCCGGTGCTTTTGGGAATTATCAATTTCGCTCCCTTAAAGGGAAATATCATTCTGGAGATAGCGTCGAATCTGGGCTATGCCATGGTAGACAGAATGTTGGGAGGAGCGGGAGAACCGCTGGATAAAACCAGAGAATTTTCAGAGATAGAGCTGTTGATTATCGAGAGAATCCTGACCGTTTGTGTTAATCTGTTGAGAGAACCTTGGGAAAATGTTGTGGACATTCATCCGCGGCTGGAGCGAATTGAAACAAATTCACAGTTTGCTCAGATTATATCCCCAAGTGAGATGATAGCCATTGTCACTATCAATATCAAGGTAGGAGATGTGGAAGGGTTGATGAATATCTGTCTACCGTATCTTACCTTAGAAGATGTTATGGATAAATTGAATACCAAGTACTGGTATTCAACCATGCAGGATCGGGATGAGCAGCAATATATGGATGCCATCGAGAGCCTGATATCAAAAGCATCCATTCCAATCAAAGCCGTGTTGGGAACCAGTTCCATATCGGTCAGCGATTTTTCTACATTGCAACCGGGGGATATTATCCGGTTGGATACCAAAGTGGATGATGAGTTGGATGTTTTTGTGGGAAATATTAAGAAGTTTACTGCGTTGCCGGGAGCGTCCGGTGACAAATACGCAGTGAGAGTTACATCAATTATAAGAGAGGAGCAGTGAGATAATGGATGGAATACTATCGCAGGAAGAAATCAATGCGTTGCTGAATGATGCGGCACCATCTTCCGAGCCGGCGGCAGAATCTTCGTTGACAGAGAATGAAATTGATGCCATTGGGGAAATTGCAAATATCAGCATGGGAACTGCGGCAACTACATTATTCTCGCTGGTAAACCGGAGGGTAGAGATTTCTACACCGGTGGTAACCGAAGCTACATGGGAAGATGTAGTAAGAGATCATGAAAAGCCATGTGTTTTCATTCGGATTGCTTATACCGTAGGCTTGGATGGAAGTAACCTCTTGGTTTTAAGAGAAAATGATGTTAAAATTATTACAGACCTGATGATGGGTGGAGATGGAACCAATACAGACGGCGAGCTTGGAGAGTTACATTTGAGTGCCATATGTGAAGCTATGAACCAGATGATGGGTTCCTCTGCAACCTCCATGTCATCCATGTTGAACAAGACCATTGATATCAGCCCGCCACAGGCGGATTTGATAGATTTGCAGATGAGTGTAGACGAGGGTTCCATAGATGAATTTCTCTTGGGAAACTTTGTGAAGATTTCCTTTAAGATGGAAATCGGAGATTTGGTAAACAGCGAGATTATGCAGTTGTATCCAATCTCATTTGCAAGAGAAATGTGTGCAAGCGTAACTCAGAATATGGAAGTGGATTCTGCATCCATGGCACCGGAAGCTCCGGCAGAGCCTCAGGCACCACAACAGGCAGCACAGCCTAGTCCACAGCCGGCACCGCAGCCAATGCCACAGCAGATGCAGGGGCAGCCGATGATGGGACAACCGATGATGGGACAACCGATGATGCCGGATATGTCTCAGATGTATGCACCACAACAGCAGGTCAATGTACAGCCGGCACAGTTCCAACCGTTTATGGGAGACTTGGGAGGAGCATTCCAAAAGGAAAATATTGATTTGATTATGGATGTTCCACTGGAGGTAACCGTAGAATTGGGACGTACCAGCAAGTCTATTCAGGATATTCTGGATTTTGCACCGGGAACGATTATCGAGCTGAACAAGATAGCAGGTGAGCCAATCGACGTTCTGGTAAACGGAAAGTATGTGGCAAAAGGTGAAGTAGTGGTTATCGAGGAAAGCTTTGGTATTCGAATCACTGAGATAGTAAAGTAATATTAACAAAGAAATAGAAACAAGGAGATAACAATATGGCAAAGAATATTTTAATTTGTGATGATGCAGCATTTATGAGAATGATGATTAAGGACATTCTTACAAAAAACGGCTACAATATTGCAGGAGAGGCTGAAAATGGTTTGAAAGCGGTTGAGAAATACAACGAAACCAAACCGGATTTAGTCCTTATGGATATTACCATGCCGGAGATGGATGGAATTCAGGCACTGAAAAAGATTAAAGAAGCCGACGCAAACGCAGCTGTTATCATGTGTTCAGCAATGGGACAGCAGGCAATGGTTATCGAAGCCATTCAGTCAGGAGCCAAGGACTTTATTGTAAAACCGTTCCAGGCAGAACGTGTTATTGAAGCTGTAAAAAAAGTAGTTGGTTAATATGATACTATTGCAGACAAGGACTTCCGGCTTTAGCAGTTTTATGCAGCTATTGGGAGTGTTGCTGATTTTCGTTTTTGTACTGGCATTGACTTATTTTACTACTAAGTGGATTGCAGGCTATCAGAGAGGAAAATCATACAATAAGAACCTCAGGGTGATTGAAACGCTGAAACTGACTCAGAACAAATACATACAGATTGTGGAGGCGGGAGAGGTCTATCTGGTTATCGGAATCGGAAAGGATGAGATTACTATGCTCACCACTCTGACGTCGGAGCAGTTGAAGGACTTGGATACTTATGAGGTAATGAAACAGGCAGAGGCAGGCGAGAGTTTTCAGGATATTCTGAACAAAATCAAACAGCATCTGCCAAAGAAGTAGGCAGATAACATGAAAAAGTTCAAGAAGGCATATTGTGTCGTTTCCATGGTGTTTGCGGCAGTTGTGATTGCTTTGGCTATTTCTGCGTGTTTTTTTTCACAGAAAGTATATGCGGCACCACAATCAGAAGAAACACAGGTTTTGGCAACGGCATCAGAGGATGTAAACAATGGTTTTTCCATTGTTTATAACAATGGAGAGGGAAGCCTTTCGGCTCCAATCCGTATTTTGCTGGTTTTGACAGTGATAACTTTGGCACCGTCCATTCTTATCATGCTTACGTCATTTACCAGAATTATTATTGTACTGCATTTTTTGCGAAGTGCCATCGGTACACAGACTTCGCCTCCCAATCAGGTGTTGATAGGTCTGGCATTGTTCCTGACACTTTTCATTATGTCTCCGGTATTTTCACAGATTAACGAGGAGGCAATCAAACCTTTAGATGCAGGGGAAATTACGCAGGAACAGGCACTGGAAATTGGAATGCAGCCCATTCGTGAGTTCATGTATGGACAGACACAGGTAAAGGACATCAACCTTTTCTGTGAGATTGCAGATGTGACTTACGAGGAAGAGGAGGATATTCCGAATAATGTATTGATTCCAGCCTTTATCATCAGTGAGTTAAGGACGGCTTTCATTATCGGATTTTTGATTTATATTCCGTTTATTGTCATTGATATGGTGGTGTCATCAATTCTGATGTCTATGGGTATGATGATGCTTCCGCCAACAACGATTTCGCTTCCGTTTAAGATATTATTGTTTATTCTTGCAGACGGATGGGATTTGGTTATCGGAAACTTAGTAAAAACATTCTATTGACATGGAATGAGAGAGGGTGACAGATGTGATTACACAGGGAGAGGTTCTGGATATTGCCAGCCAGACCATTTATACCATTATTATTGTGGCAGCACCATTGCTGTTGGTATCTTTGATTGTGGGATTGGTGGTCAGTATATTCCAGACAGTAACCTCCATACAGGAGCAGACATTGACTTTTGTGCCGAAAATTTTGGCAGTATTTATCGGACTGATGATTTTCGGGTCATGGATGCTTACCCAGTTGACAGAGTACGTCACAAATTTATGGTCTAATTTTGGGGTATATCTGAGTTAGATAATTATGGTAAATTTGAGTTTTTCACTGATTACATTTGAATATTTTTTGATGATATTGGTCAGAGTGGCAACCTTTGTCTTTGTGGCTCCATTTTTTGGGATGACCAATACACCGTTCCGGGTCAAGATAGGGTTTTCGGTATTTGTCTCATTGCTTTTATTCCAGATTTTGCCGAAAACGGGCCTTGACTATCAGGGCGTGTTTGGATTTGCCGCTATCATCGTTAAGGAGGGAATTACAGGACTGCTGATAGGTTTTGCGGCAAGCATTTGTAATTCCATTATTTTATTAGCGGGAAATATGATCGATATGGAAATAGGGTTATCTATGGCAACAACCTTCGATCCTATGACTAATTCACAGGTAAATATTACCGGTAATCTGTACAATTACTTTATTTTGATGCTTCTGATTGTGACGGATATGCATCACTATATCCTGCGTGCAGTGGTGGATTCCTATCAACTGATTCCCATAGCAGGGCAGAACTTTGACTGGGAGCATTTATTTACGTCCTTTTTAGCTTTTGTGACGGATTTGTTTGTCATAGCTTTTCGGATTATTTTGCCTATATTTGTGGTAAGCATGATTTTGAATGCGATTCTGGGAATCATGGCAAAAGTGGCTCCCCAGATGAATATGTTTGCCATCGGTATGCAGTTGAAGCTGTTGGTAGGATTTTTAATCTTGTTTCTTACCATTCGAATGCTACCGAATATCTCAAATTTTATATTTGAGGAAATGAAACGGATGATTGTATCGTTTATAGAAGGAATGTATTGATTTGGAAGAAAGAAATCTCTACTTGGAATATAATCTTCAATGGTTTGCAAAAGACGGTCCCGGCGGCGAAAAGACAGAGCCGGCGACAGCGAAGAAATTAAAGGATGCCAGAGAAGAGGGTAAGGTTGCAAAGAGCAAGGAATTGAATTCCGCAGCGGATTTGATTGCTCTGTTTCTCATATTAAAAATATTTGTTTCCTATGTGGGCTCTGGGTTTATGGGAGAGTTTTCTGCCGTATATAATAAAATCCCGGAGGTGGCTGCCATCGGCGGCAAGGATTTGAGTTCTCAAACCGTTATGCAGGTTATGAGGATGAGTATGTGGGATTCCATCAAGATTATGCTTCCCTTCCTTTTGATTGGAGCCGTGGTGGCACTATTGGTAAGCATCGTGCAGGTGGGATGGAAGGTCAGTACAAAGCCTATGCAGCCAAAGCTGGACAAGTTTAATCCTTTAAACGGATTTAAGCGGATGTTTTCCAAGGAATCGCTGTTTGAACTGGTTAAGTCCATTTTAAAGATTGTTTTAATCTGTTATGTGGCATATACCTGTATTCGGGATGAGCAGGACAATCTGTTTATTCTGTATGAGGTTCCTCTGTCACAGGCAATTTTGCTCTGCGGTTCCATTATTATAGATACGGGACTGAAAATCAGTCTGGTTTATCTGGTGGTGGGTATTGCCGACTGGGCATATCAGAAGCACAAATTTAACGAAGAGATGAAGATGACCAAGCAGGAGGTTCGGGATGAATTTAAGAATACCGAAGGAAATCCTGAGATTAAAAGTCGCCAGCGGTCCAAGATGCGTGAGGTATCCCAGCGTCGTATGATGCAGGATGTGCCTAAGGCAGATGTGGTTATCACGAACCCGACCCATTTGACGGTAGCCATAGCTTATGACAATGAAACTGCCAAGGCACCTATCGTTCTGGCAAAGGGAGAAGATTACCTTGCCATGAAGATTCGTGAGACTGCCACAGAGAACAACATAGAAATCGTAGAGAATAAACCACTTGCCAGAACTCTTTACGCCACGGTAGATGTGGGAGAAGAGATTCCGCCGGAGCTGTATCAGGCAGTTGCAGAGGTACTGGCTATGGTATACCATACAAAGAATAGAGGATAAAGGACAGAGAGGAGGAAATAGCCATGAAAAAAGCAGATTTAGGGATAGCGGCTTATTTGTTGTGTGCGGTTATTTTCTTCATTATTCCGATACCAAACATTTTACTGGATGTCATGCTTGCTATCAATATATCCATTGCATTGATTATCCTGTTCAATGCTTTATTCGCACAGGAAGTTCTGGATATGTCCTTCTTCCCTACATTGCTGTTGTTTACCACTATTTTCCGTATTTCCTTAAACGTGTCTTCCACACGTTTGATTCTGACTACAGGAGATCCGGGTAATGTAGTGGAAACCTTTGGCGGATTCGTAGGTGGAGGCGATATGATTATCGGCTCCATCGTATTTATCGTTTTGATTTTAATTCAGTTTATTGTTATCAATAAAGGTTCGGAACGTGTATCCGAAGTAACCGCACGTTTTACCTTGGATGCGATGCCGGGTAAACAGATGGCGATTGATGCGGACTTGAACACCGGAACCATCAATGAAAAACAGGCAAGAGAGAGAAGAGAAAAGATACAAGCGGAGGCAAGCTTCTTCGGAGCCATGGATGGTGCTACGAAGTATGTAAAGGGAGATGCCACTGCCGGTCTGGTAATTACGCTGATTAACCTTATCGGCGGTACCGCCATGGGTATGACCAGACAGGGGTTGGAGTTTGCAGACGCCATTCAGCAATATGGTATTCTGACCATCGGTGATGGTCTGGTAAGCCAGATTCCCTCGCTTTTAATTTCTCTGTCCACAGGTATTTTGGTTACCAAAGCTTCTAAGGAAGCAGATTTTGGCGAGGTACTTGTCAAACAGCTTTTCGGTATTCCGAAGGTGTTATATCTGGTGGGTGGCACCATGGTATTTTTGGGTGTGGTAACCCCGTTAAACATATTCCTGTTTGGAGCCATCGGCGGAGCATTTCTTGTTACCGGTAAGAAAATGCAGGATTCCATCGGAGTGGAAAGTATCGAGGACGAGGTGGCAGAAGAGGAAGCCGAGGCGGAGGAAATCCGAAAGCCGGAGAATGTTACCTCTCTGTTACAGGTGGATCCTATTGAGCTGGAGTTTGGATACGGTATCATTCCGCTGGCAGATGTAAATCAAGGGGGAGACCTGCTGGACCGTGTAGTTATGATAAGGCGGCAGATTGCTCTGGAGCTTGGTACGGTAGTGCCGATTATCCGCTTGAGGGATAATATCCAGTTGAATCCGAATCAGTATATTATTAAAATAAAAGGGATACAGGTGACAGAGGGAGAGATTCTCTTTGACCACTACATGGCAATGAATCCGGGATATGTAACCGAGGAAATCACAGGTATTCCAACCTTTGAGCCATCCTTCCATCTTCCGGCAATCTGGATTACGGAAAGCCAGCGGGAGCGGGCAGAAAGTCTGGGATATACGGTGGTAGACCCGCCGTCCATCATTGCAACCCATCTGACGGAGGTCATTAAGAGCCACATAGCAGAGCTTTTGACCAGACAGGATGTACAGAATCTGGTAAACAATATCAAAGAGAGCAATCCGGCACTGGTGGAGGAACTGATACCGAAGCTGTTGGGATTGGGCGAAATACAGAAGGTATTGCAGAATCTTTTGCGGGAAGGTATTTCCATCAGAGACCTGCTTACCATTTTTGAGACTCTGGCGGACCATGCAGCTACCTCCAGAGATACGGATGTTTTGACAGAGTATGTTCGGCAAAGCTTAAAACGTGCCATTTCCACCAAGTATTTCCCGGCAAACGAGGTTACCAGCGTGGTAACTCTGGACCCGAAGGTGGAGCAGGATATCATGTCTTCCGTAAAACAGACGGAGCAGGGGGCATACCTGACCTTAGACCCGGAAAAGACCAGAGCCATTATGGATTCGGTGGAGACCGAGATTGCGAAACTGGAGAATATGGGAAAGAATCCGATTATCGTGACTTCGCCGATTGTGCGGATGTATTTTAAAAAACTGACAGAAGAGTACTTTAAAGATTTGATTGTAGTTTCCTATAACGAGGTGGAATCCAATGTGGAGCTACAGTCAGTTGGGATGGTGACTAGCTAATGACAATTAACAAATTTCAGGGAAAAACAGAAGAAGAGGCAATTGAAAAAGCAAAACAGGAGATGGGAGAAAATGTGGTCATCATGAATGTGAAGACCATCAAGCCAAAGGGGGTTGCCAGCCTCTTTAAGAAAACCATTTACGAGGTAACTGCGGCAAAAGAAGAGACAGAGCAGGTAAATCCGGTGGCGGCTTTTAATTCCCCTATGAAAATGCATGAACAGATTAATCTGGCAGCAGATGATCCCATACAGATGCCGCCTTATGAGCGGAAAGAAACGGAACAGCCTACCGTAAAAAAAGATATATTTGCTGAGGTATTAAAAGAGAGCAAGCCGGAGAAAGACGGAATTGAACAGCGGTTGGATAATTTACAGAATATGATTGAACATCGTTTTTCTGAGGAAGAACATCGAGAGGAACCGAAGGAAGAGGCTCCTACGCAGAATAAGACGGAGAGCTTTCAGTTTGTGAAGATGCTGTACAAGACGCTTCTAAATAACGATGTCAATGAAAAGTATGCAAATCAGATATTGGATGAACTGGAAAGTGTGATGAAAAAGGGCAACAGCGTAGATTATATCTTATCCAATGTCTATCAGAAAATGATTTTGAAATTCGGACAGCCGAAAACCATAGATTTGACAGGAAAGAAACCAAAGGTAGTGTTTGTTATTGGACCTACGGGAGTGGGAAAAACCACAACCATTGCCAAGATTGCATCCAAATACAAGGTGGAACAGGGAAAGAAGGTAGCATTTTTGACCGCAGATACTTATCGGATTGCTGCGGCAGAACAGCTTCGGACCTATGCTAATATTTTGGATGAGCCTTTTTCGATTATTTATTCCGCAGAAGAAATGAATCAGGCAATCGAGAATGTGGGAGATTATGATTTGGTGTTAGTGGATACCGCGGGATTTTCTCACAAAAGCGACAGCCAGAGGGAGGATATCAAGCGGCTGATTGAATCCGTGGATGAGAAATATGATAAGTCCGTGTATCTGGTGCTGAGTGCAACCACAAAATACAAGGATTTGTTGGAAATCATAGATATTTACAATGAGATTGCAGACTATAAGATTATTTTTACGAAGCTGGATGAGACCTCAACCTATGGAAATCTGCTAAATGTAAAGCTGTATTCCAATGCAGAGTTATCTTATATCACCAACGGTCAGAATGTGCCGGATGATATTGAGATTTTTGACACGCAGAAAATCGTAAAGAATCTGTTAGGAGGAAGATAACTCATGGATCAGGCAGAAGGAATCAGAAATGTGATTAAAAGACAAAATCAGAGGATGGTGTCGAATCATGCCAGAGTCATTACCATTACCAGCGGAAAAGGTGGAGTGGGAAAGTCCAATGTGGCAGTAAATATGGCAATTCAATTGTCGAAATTGGGAAAAAGAGTTATAATCTTTGATGCAGACCTTGGGTTGGCAAATGTAGAGGTTATGTTCGGGGCAATTCCCAAATATAATTTGAGTGATTTAATCTATAAGGGAAGAGATATCCGGGAAATCATTACGGAAGGACCTATGGGAATCGGTTTTATTTCCGGTGGTTCCGGTATTGTAAACATGAACAATCTCTCCAAAGATCAGATTGTGTATTTGGTGCACTGCCTGTCCAAGCTGGATGAGATGGCAGATGTGATATTGATTGATACAGGGGCAGGAGTGGCAGACAGTGTGTTGGAATTTGTAATTGCCAGTCCGGAAGTGTTTTTGGTAACCACACCGGAGCCTAGTTCTCTGACAGATTCCTATTCTTTGATGAAAGCATTACATCGGAATCCGGGATTTTTGAAAAACGGAACGAAAATCAATGTAATTGCCAACAAGGTCAACAGTGTGGAAGAGGGAAGAACTATCTATGAGAAACTGAATTCCGTGGTATCACAGTTTTTACACGGATCTTTGAATTATATGGGGATGATTCCGCAGGATGCAAATCTGGAGAAGGCGGTACGTCAGCAGAAAATTGTTTCCGTGGTATCCCCGGATACAAACGCATCCAGAGCGTTTGAGGTATTGGCAAAAAATCTTGTGAATGAGGAGCAGAGCCAGTTTGTAATGAAACGAGGCTTTTCACAATTTTTTTCGAATATGATATACAAAAGAACTTACTAGTTTTAGGAGCAACAGAGGTGGAGACATGGTTTCAAATGTTTTGCGACCGGGAGATAAGGTGGAAATTCGTATCTTACAGCAGATAGAAAAGCAGAAGGAAACAGGAGAGATTCCCCATATCTATAAAAGCAGAGTTCAGGAACTGAATGATGACGGAACTATTGATATTTTGATGCCTATGGAGGAAGGGAAGTACATCCTTTTGCATCTGGGAGTCCGTTTTGAATTTGTCTTCTATTCCGGAGGAAATCTGTACAAAGGAATCGGTACCATTCAGGAACGTTTCAAAAGCAATAATATCTATATGCTGAGGATTGGCATGAAAACCCCTTTGAGCAAACTGCAAAGAAGGGAATATTATCGCTTTTCCTGTGTGTTGGAGTTCAAATATTACCACATTACCGGAGAACAGATGGAAATGAAAAAAGAGGAAGACATTCTGGACAGCCTGCGGGATGAAGATTTCTTTAAAAAGGAGAAGAAAGGCATGATTCTGGATATCAGCGGAGGCGGAGCCAGATTTGTGTGTGATGAGGCTGTTGAGAAGGGAGAATATCTGTTGTCGGTACTTCATCTGGTCAGCGAAAAGATGGATAAGGTTTATTATATCCGCAGCAGAGTGCTGACAAGTGCTAAATTGGAGGCACCGGAACCGAAATTTGAACACCGCATGGAGTTCGTGAATGTGAATAATCACACAAGGGAAGACATTATCCGTTATATATTTGAAGAGGAGCGAAGACTGCGAAGCAGCGAGAAAAGGTGATAGAATGAAAAATATTTTAGTTGTAGATGACTCTGCACTTATGAGAAGGGTTATATGTGATATAATCAATACGGATAGTTCATTTCAGGCGAAGGATGTCTGCAGAGATGGTCTGGAAGCCTATGAAAAATTAAAGAAAACCTCGTATGATGCGGTGATTCTGGATGTGAATATGCCGAAAATGGACGGATTGGAGCTGTTAGAAAAGCTTCAGGCAGAACATATCAAAGCAACGGTTATTATGGTAAGTACTCTGACTACCAAAGAGGCGGAGGTTACCATTCTTGCGATGGAACGGGGAGCAGTGGATTTTGTGGAGAAGCCGACCAACATTATTGAAGCAAAGGGCGGCAGCTTCAAGAGACATTTGCTGGAAGTGTTGCGGGCAGTGTTGGAACAGCCGAGTTCTAAGACAGAGCCGATGAAACCAAAGCCTGTTTCTGTACAGCGAGAGCCGGCAAGATGTCCCAAAGGGAACAAACTGGTTGCTCTGGCGTGTTCAACCGGAGGTCCTAAAGCTTTGCAGAGTGTGATTCCGCTTTTGCCGAAGAATTTGGATGCACCGGTAGTGCTGGTTCAACATATGCCGGCAGGATTTACAAAATCCATGGCAGACAGATTGGACGAGCTCAGCGAGATTTCTGTAAAAGAGGCTGAGGAAGGTGATATTCTTCAGAAAGGAACTGTCTATATAGCACCGGGTGGTAAGCATATGCTGGTCACGAAGCAGGAAGGCGAAAGACACAGACTGGTATTGAGTGATGCACCGGCAATTGGAGGATTAAAACCCTGTGCAAATGTTACATATGAGTCATTGTTTGAATGTGGCTATGATGAAGTGGTCTGTGTGGTGCTGACCGGAATGGGAGCCGATGGAACCCAAGGAATAACAGCATTGAAAAAGCACAAACAAGTCTATACAATAGCCCAGGATGCCAAGAGTTGCGTGGTATATGGTATGCCAAAGGCAATCGCAGAAGCCGGAGAGGTGGATGAGGTGGTTACTTTGACAGAAATCGCCAACTCAATAACTAAGAATGTGGGGGTAAGATGACATGGACGTAAGCCAATATCTTGAAATTTTTATTGATGAGACAAACGGTCATTTGCAGAGCTTAAGCGATTGTATTATGGCGTTGGAAAAAGAACCTGAAAACAAAGAGACAATAAATGAAATTTTCAGGGCTGCACATTCGCTGAAAGGAATGGCAGGAACTATGGGATTCAAACGTATGCAGCGTCTGACCCATGACATGGAGAATGTATTCCAGGAAATCCGGAGTGACAAAATGAAAGTTACCAGCGGATTGATTGATGTACTTTTTGATTGTCTGGATGCCATAGATGGTTATTTGGAGAATATCAAAGCCAGCTCAGACGAAGGTACAAACGAAAACGAGGCAATTATCAAAGAGTTAAATGATATTTTGGCAGCAGGAACCGGTGAAGCACCGGAGGTAGAGACTGCTGTTCAGGAGGAAACACCGGCAGAGGAGCCGAGTGAAGAATCGGATAAGAGTTATCTGGACTTTGATTTAAATAATAAAGAAAAAGACGATATCAAAGCAGCTCAGGATGCGGGACAGAAAGTTTACGCAATCAACGTGAACATTCAAAAAGACTGTCTGCTGAAAGCAGCCCGTGCATTTTTGGTATTCAAAGCAGTAGAGGATTTCGGAAATATCATCGTATATCGTCCATCATCACAGGATATAGAGGATGAGAAGTTCGAACTGGATTTTTCTTTCTTCCTGGCAACCGAAGAAACAGACTTTGAAAAAATTAAAGCGGCAACGTCCGCGGTATCTGAGATTGAATCCGTAACCGGAGGGGAGATACCGATGGCAGCGTTTGAAGGAAATGAAGAGATAAAAGAAGAGCCAGCCAAAGCAAAAGAAGAACCGACTGTTGTAGAAGAAAAGAAAGAAGAACCGACAGCACCTGTTAAGACAGAGAAAAAACCGGCAGCAAAGAGTAATAAAACAGCAAAACCGGTAAACAACAGAACTATCCGTGTGGATATTGAGAAATTGGATGCGTTGATGAATCAGGTTAGTGAGCTGATTATCGCAAAGAACAGTCTGGTATCCATTAACAATCTGGGAACAGATGATACCCGCAATCAGGTATTCCAGGAACAGATTGAATATTTGGAAAGAATTACCACAAGCCTTCATGAATCCGTTATGAAGGTACGAATGGTTCCGATTGAGAGTGTTGTAAATAAATTCCCACGAATGATTCGTGATTTATCTAAGAAATTGAATAAGAAGATGGAACTTACCATGACTGGTGAAGATACAGAGTTAGATAGAACAGTAGTGGATCAGTTGGGAGATCCATTACAGCATTTGCTTCGTAATTCTGCGGATCACGGTTTGGAAAATGCAGAACTTCGTGCGGAGAGAGGTAAGAGAGAGGTCGGTTCCATTTACCTGAATGCATTCCAGGAAGGAAATAATGTTATCATTGAAGTAGGTGATGATGGTAACGGTATTGATACAGAGAGTGTAAAAGCGAAGGCAATTGAGAGAGGTATTATTACCCCTGAGGCAGCAGAGCAGATGAGCCAGAAAGAGATTATAGATCTCCTGTTCCTGCCGAGTTTCTCCATGGCAAAACAGATTTCCGATATTTCCGGAAGAGGTGTTGGTCTGGACGTTGTTAAATCCAATATTGAGGCATTGGGCGGTGACGTAGAGGTACGCTCCAAACTGGGAGAAGGAACCAAGTTTATTGTAAGACTTCCGTTGACATTGGCAATTATTCAGGCGTTGATGGTAGAAATCAGAGATGAGAAGTATGCCATTGCCTTGGGTTCCATTCAGACCATTGAATATATTTCCACCAGTGATATCAAATATGTGGAGTCACAGGAGGTTATTCATATCCGCGGTACCGTTATTCCGTTAGTCCGTATGGCTCAGGAACTGGATTTTGAGTCGGTAGAAGATGGAGAAAATCTGACAGTCGTAATTGTACAGAAGGGAGAAAAGATGGCAGGTCTTGTCATCGATAACCTGATTGGACAGCAGGAAATCGTTATCAAATCTCTTGGCGAATATATCAAAACAACGAAACTGATTAGCGGAGCCACCATTTTAGGTGACGGCGAGGTTGCTCTGATCTTAGATGTCAATACATTAATGTAAGGGAGGTATTTACGATGGCCGATTATTTAGAAAAAGTAGAAGACGATATTAAGCAATACATTGTGGTTAATTTTGGAAATGAGCATTACGGAATCGATATTTCTTACGTGGACAATATCGTACGTATGCAGAAGATTACCAGAGTTCCGAAAGCCCAGGTATATTTTAAAGGGGTTATTAATCTCCGCGGGGAAGTGATACCGGTTATGAGTATTCGTCTGAAAATGGGATTAGAGGCAGATGAATTTACGAACTCCAGCCGTATTATCATTCTCAAAATAGAGGAGAGAGGTACCATAGGAGTCATTGTAGATGAGGTAAAAGAGGTTGTTACTCTGGGAGTCGGTGAGATTGACAGGGTTACGCATAACACAAAAGATATCAAAAGTACCTTTATCAATGGTATCGGTAAAAATGGGGAGGAACTGATTTCCCTGTTTGATATCAATAGCCTGATAGAAGAAAGAGAAAATGCATAAAAGAATTTGGATATAGCGTTTCCGCTATATCCAATCTTTATATGTGAAAAGGAGAAGCAGGAGGCAATATGGGGAAATTTAGTTTAGAAGAAGTAAATGAACTGTATATGGATGTCCTGAAGGAGATCGGTAATATCGGTTCAGGAAATGCGACAACGGCGATTGCCAATATGTTGAATTTGAAGTTGAATATGAACGTACCGAAGGTAGAACTGTTGAAAGTGGAGCAGTTGGGCTCGGCGATTTCTGATGAAGAAGAGACCATTGTGGGAATCTTTTTGGGATTGGAGCAGGATATTGAAGGAAGCATGATGTTTCTGTTAAAATTAGACTCTGCTCATTATCTGGTAAATCGTCTGATGGGAAAAGAACCGGATGACAGAACAGAATTTTCAGAGATGGATTTATCTGCTTTGAAGGAAATCGGAAATATTATTGCCGGTTCCTATCTGTCGGCATTGTCTACCATGACAAACATGGTAATTGCACCGACGATTCCATACATATCTGTGGATATGGCGGCAGCAATCTTAAGTGTTCCGGCAATTATGTTCGGACAGTATGGAGACAATGCACTTTTAATCGAAACGGAATTCGGAGATGATGTTATGATAGAGGGATATTTTATCCTTCTGCCGGAATTGGATTCCTATGACAAGATACTACAGTCACTTGGAATTCAGATATAAGGAGAAGTAATACAATGGGAATGATAAAAGTCGGAATGGCTGATTTAAATATCGGAAAATCCCCAGATGTTATTACTACGATAGGACTGGGCTCATGTATCGGAATAGCAGTCTATGATTCGGTAACAAAAATCGGTGGACTGGCCCATATCATGCTGCCGGATAGTACCAGAATGAAGAATAACTCAAATGTTGCAAAATTTGCAGATACGGGAATTGAAGAACTGATAAAAAAGATGACAGAAGCCGGTGCTTCCAAAACCAGAATGGTGGCAAAGATAGCCGGTGGAGCGAGAATGTTCGAGGTAAGTGGTCTGTCTGACGTAGGTAATATCGGAGCAAAAAATGCGGAGGCTTCCAAGAAAAAATTAAAGGAGCTGGGAATCCGCCTGATTGCTGAGGATACGGGATTGAATTATGGTCGTACAGTAGAATTGAATTGTGCAAACGGAGATTTTTTGATTAAGTCTGTGGGAAAAGAAAACAAGATTATTTAATGTGAGGAACAGAGAATGAAAACAAAACCAATTCCTGCCATCATTATGTTAATAGCAGGATTTGTAACCTGTATCATGTCCATCTATAATCATTTAGATTTAGGGACATTTACAAAAACGCTTCTGCTGGTTTTGATTATTTTTTACCTGTTTGGAATTGTGATAAAGATTGTGCTGGATAAGAATTTCCCTGTTATGAGTGAGGAGGAATCGGAAGAAGAGGAATCCCCGGAGGGAGAGTCAGAAACAGAGGCAGAAGAAGGCAATACGGCTGAACAGCCGGAAACACAGGACGAGGAAGAGACAGCGACGGAAGAAGAGAACATCTAGTTTAATTGTGGAGGCTTTTTATGAAAGCGGTCGAGAAACAAAAGCTTTGGGATAAATACAGAAAGAAACTCACACCGGAAATACGGGAACAGATTATACTGGAATATGCACCGCTGGTTAAAATCGTAGCGGGAAGATTGAGTATGTATCTCGGCGGAAATGTGGAGTATGACGATTTGGTCAGCTATGGGATTTTTGGTTTGATAGATGCCATTGATAAATTTGATATGGCAAAGGATGTCAAATTTGAGACTTACGCCAGCCTAAGAATCCGTGGGTCAATTCTGGATCAGATTCGCAAGATGGACTGGATACCCCGGACAGTGCGGCAGAAACAAAAAAAGATAGACGAAGCAATCAAAAAGCTGGAGATGGAAACAGGAAAGAATCCCACCGATGAGATGTTGGCAGAAGAGCTGGGCGTGTCGGGGGATGAACTTTTGAACTGGCAGACCCAGTTAAAAGTCACAAACGTAATATCTTTAAATGAGTTTGTGGAAACAGGAAGCGAACCGGTAATGGATGCAAGGGGAAATTCCCATTTTGCACAGCCGGAATCCGTAATGGAAGAGAGTGAATTAAAGGATAAGCTCCAGGAGGCGTTGGCTCTTTTAACGGAGAAGGAACAGAAAGTAATTTTATTATATTATTATGAGGATTTAACACTGAAAGAAATCAGCAGGATATTGGAAGTATCGGAGTCAAGAGTGTCACAGCTTCATACGAAAGCATTACAGAAGATGAAGAAGAAAATGGGTCCGTATATGAATGTATTGACAGACTGATGCAGGGGGAAATACAATGAATGGCTATTTTCAATTACAGGTAAAGCCTGAAGGAGTTTTTGTGAAAATATATCCGCCTACAGAAGGCGGAGAGGCAGTAAAATTTAAAGAATTGACGGATTATCTGGGATTTCGCCAGTTGGAGCAGTATAATGTCAAAGAGTTAAATGATGCTGTGAAGAATCAGTCGGAAATTACAGAGGTGGCAGTGGCACCTCCTATGGAATTGTTTGTAAACGAGAGTATGGATATAGAGGTTTCTTTGGATAAAATGCAGGTGATTTGCAGATTTTATCCTCCATCCAATGGTGGTCAGATGATGGATGCAGCAGAAATCGTCAATGATTTGGCTTATAAACATATCCGCTACGGTGTAGATCAGGAGCAGATACAGGAGTTCCTGATGAAACGGGAATATTGTAAAGATTATATTTTTGCCAAAGGAACCGAACCGGTTCACGGTACAGATGCAAGAATAAAATATTATTTTAATACCGATGTAAATTTAAAACCGAAAAAAAATGAAGATGGAACGGTGGATTACAGAGAACTGAATACCATCAGTCATGTAAATGCAGGAGATTTATTGGCAAAATTGATTCCTGAGGATCCGGGAATGCCGGGAAAGGATGTTTACGGAACAGAGATAAGACCAAGGACAGTAAAAAAGGCTACGCTCGAATACGGAAATCATATTCAGATTAATGAGGACCGGACAGAGATTTTTTCGGAAGTAACGGGACATGTCAGCCTTGTAAACGGAAAGGTCTTTGTGTCTGATGTCTATGAGGTGCCGGCAGATGTAGATAACTCCATCGGAAATGTAGAATATAGCGGAAATGTTCACGTGAAAGGTAATGTAAAGGGTGGATTTTCCGTAAAAGCAGAGGGAGATATTATTGTAGAAGGCGTTGTGGAAGATGCGGAGTTAGAAGCCGGCGGTCAGATTGTTGTAAAACGGGGAATTCACGGAAAGACCAAAGGTGTTTTAAAAGCAGCCGGAAATATTATCTGCCAATTTATTGAAAATGCGACGGTTTCTTCCGGCGGATTTATCGAGACAGATTGTATTTTGCACAGCAATGTGTCAGCCTTCAGTGAGGTACATGCCAACGGAAGAAAAGGATTTATTACCGGCGGAACCATCCGTGCGGGAATGTTGGTGGAAGCACAGACCATCGGTTCCGAGATGGGGGCTGCCACCCGTGTAGAAGTGGGAACGGACCCGGCTAAAAAAGAACGTTTTTTGGAATTAAAGACGATTCTGGCAGAGGGAAATTCAGAGCTTGAAAAAATAAAATTGATTCTGGCCACTTATACGAAGAAATTGCAAAGCGGGGAAAAATTGCCGCCGGAAAAAATGGGATATGTGCAAAAGTTGGCATATTCCTATAAGGCGAAACAAAGTATTTTGGAGCCGGCACAGGAAGAGTACAATATTTTGCAGAGAGAATTATCTATGGCGAACAGTGCGAAGGTACAGATAAAGAAGAGCATTTATCCGGGAGTTACTATCTCAATTTCCGAGATGGAGATGATGATAAAGGATGAGCAGAGCTTTTGTCAGTTTACAAAGTGGGATGGAGAAATTGTAAGGAGTACATTATGACAATCAGACCGGTAGATTTTGCAACAATACAGAGAACAGATGATGTGGGAGCTATGAAACACCGGCAGGACACAAAGCCGGTGGCAGAGCAGCAGACCATTCAGGTGGAAATTGCGAAACAGGAACAGAATAGTTCTACCCAGGTACGCCATGCCAATGATACGTCCAATGACGGTGAGGGCTTTGATGCCAGAGAACAGGGAAAGAACCGTTATAGAAAGCAGAAGGGCGGCAAGGGGAAAGCAGAGAAGAAAGAAGATGGCAAGGTAATTGCCAAGTCTGCCAAGGGCGGATTCGATATAAAAATATAGGGAGTACAACATGACAGTAATAGAAATATGCCTGATTTTAGCAGGACTGGTTCTGATGGTGGGGAGCTTTTTTATTACGGAAAAGCTGTCTCCAAAGGAATTGGATAAAATAGCGGAGCTGAGTAAGGAAGAGATTTCCCATATTGTAAAAAAAGAGACAGCGGCTTCAGAAGAGAATATCAAAGATCAGATGGGCGAGAAGCTGGAAGAGGCTCTCTTAAAATTGGAACGGGAATCCGACAAAGAGACCAATGAGAAAATCATGGCAATCAGTGAGTATTCCGATACGGTGTTGGAATCCATCAACAAAAGCCATAATGAGATTATGTTCCTTTACAGTATGCTGGGGGACAAACATAAAGAAATTACAGACTTTGCCAACGGTTTGCAGAGCCGTGTGGAAGAATTGCAAAAGAATATTTCAGAGGAAGCCCTGTTAGAGACTTTGAAAAACGTAGAGACAGAGCATGGGAATTCCATAGAATTTATGGATGCCGTAGCAAAAACCAATGAAGAAATGCTGGAAGAGGTTCGTGCCATTCATGCACAGGATGGAGATGCGGAGTCGGAAGAGACAGCAAGAAGTAACAATAATGAGCGTATTTTGGAACTTCGGGCACAGGGTATGAATGAGGTTGCCATCGCAAAAGAATTAGGATTGGGACTGGGTGAAGTACGTCTGGTCATTGATTTGTACGAGAAAGAGGAGTCATAAGTGAAGCTGAAATATTATCTACGGGGATTGGGCATCGGAATTCTGATTACCACCATTATATTTATGATTTTTATCCGGGTGGACAAAAATCATATTATGACGGATAAAGAGATTATGGCAAGGGCAGAAGAACTGGGCATGGTCATGCAGGAGGAAGATGATTCTAAGACATTGGAGCAATTAAAAGAAGAGGAAGGGCAGCAAACGCTGGAGGATACACAGAATACAACGGAAAATGCAGAGGATGGTCAGGAGCAGAACACTCCACAGACCGTAGAGCAGGTACAGTTCAATATTTTGCCGGGCGAGTATTCGGATGTGATTTCCCAGAAGCTTTTTGATGCAGGATTGATTGATGATAAAGCGGCATTCAACGAATTCATCATTAATTCGGACTACGATAATTTTATCCAGACCGGAGATTTTACCATTCCAAAAGGAGCCAGCTATGAGGAAATTGCAAAAATATTGACTACCAAGAAAGAGAATCGTTAAAAACGGGGATTATCCCCGTTTTTTTGTGGAAAACCCTTGCAGTTATAATACCTTTGTGCTATAATTTTTAAGGCTCAATTTAATTAAACACATGTACGGACTGAAAAACAGGTGCCGAAAGGTCGTTTTTTTAGAGTGAAGTACATGGAAGAACACAACCAAATGGAGGAAAAAAGATGAGTGTTATTTCAATGAAACAGTTATTAGAAGCAGGTGTTCATTTTGGACATCAGACCAGAAGATGGAACCCGAAAATGGCTCCATACATCTACACACAGAGAAACGGAATCCATATTATCGACTTACAGAAATCCGTTGGAAAAGTAGATGAGGCATACAAAGCAGTTTCTGATTTGGCAGCAGAAGGAGGAACCATCCTTTTTGTTGGAACAAAGAAACAGGCACAGGATGCAATTAAGACAGAGGCAGAGAGATGCGGCATGTACTACGTAAACGAGAGATGGTTAGGTGGTATGCTGACAAACTTTAAAACCATTCAGAGCCGTATTGACAGATTAAAAGCAATCGAGACAATGGCAGAAGACGGAACTTTTGATGTATTACCGAAAAAAGAAGTTATCGCTCTGAAGAAAGAATGGGATAAATTAGAGAAAAACCTTGGCGGAATCAAAGACATGAAGAGACTGCCGGATGCAATCTTCGTAGTAGATCCTAAGAAAGAGAGAATCTGTGTACAGGAGGCTCACACATTAGGAATCACTTTAATCGGTATTGCAGATACAAACAGCGATCCGGAAGAGTTAGATTATGTAATTCCTGGAAATGACGACGCAATCCGTGCCGTAAAATTAATCGTTTCCAAAATGGCAGATGCAGTTGTTGAGGCAAATCAGGGAACTGTAGATGTAGAGGAAGCAGTAGAAGAAGTGGAAGAAGAAGTAGAAGCATAATCAATCAGTAAATTCACAGGACAGACATTTTGCCTGTCCTGTATTCTGTGTATAATGGAGGAGAAAAAAATGGCTATTACAGCAGCAATGGTAAAAGATTTACGTGAGCAGACCGGAGCAGGAATGATGGACTGCAAAAAAGCTTTGACTGAGACAAACGGAGATATGGAAGCCGCAGTAGACTTCTTACGTGAGAAAGGTCTTGCTACCGCTCAGAAAAAAGCAGGAAGAATCGCAGCAGAGGGTATTGTTGTTACCAAGTTATCCGATGATGCAAAGAGTGCAGTTGCAGTAGAGGTAAACTCTGAGACAGACTTTGTCGCAAAAAATGAGAAATTCCAGAACTATGTTGCAGAGGTTGCAGCACAGGCTTTAACAACAACAGCAGCAGATATCGAGGCATTTTTAGCAGAGCCTTGGGCAGCAGATACAAGCAAAACCGTAAGCGAAGAATTAGCAGCTCAGATTGCTGTTATCGGTGAGAATATGAACATCCGTCGTTTTGAGCAGGTAAAAGAGGAGAACGGATTTATCGCTTCTTACATCCATGCAGGCGGAAAAATCGGTGTTTTGGTAGACGTTGAGACAGACGTTATCAACGATGACATCAAAGAGATGGCAAAAAATGTTGCTATGCAGGCAGCGGCTTTAAAACCTCTTTACACCAGCAGAGATGAAGTAGACAACGACTACATCGAGAAAGAGAAAGAAATCTTAATGGTACAGGCTAAGAACGAGAAACCGGATGCAAATGAGAAGATTTTGAACGGTATGGTTATGGGTCGTATCAACAAAGAGTTAAAAGAAATCTGTCTGTTGGATCAGGTTTATGTAAAAGCTGAGGACGGCAAACAGGCAGTTGGCAAATATGTAGAAGAAGTTGCAAAAGCCAACGGAGCTAAAATTACCATCAAGAAATTCGTTCGTTATGAGACAGGCGAAGGACTTGAGAAGAAAGAAGAAGATTTCGCAGCAGAAGTTGCAAAACAGATGGGACAGTAATTTTCCCAATAAATGTGTTTGCAAAAGCTCTAAAAGGGATTCTTTTGAATCCTTTTTGGGGCTTTTTTTGTATTCCTGAATACATTAATAAAGAAAATAATTATTAAGGTATGCATTATGAGAGGAAATTATGTATCGTTGTCATTAGAAACCCATTTATTTTTCGGAAGAATTATGAAGGAACATTCCCTGTTCCTTTTAGCAGGATTTCCGGCAAAGAATGAGGATTATATACGCAAGGCAGATTGGTTCCGAAAGGAATTTGAGGAATTTCTCTGTGAGGTTGTAGAGATAAGTCAAAATCGAATCGGAAGAAGTGTGTTAGAATCCGGGGAGATTGTGACAGAATTCACCTTGGGAGCAGAGCGAAGAACCAGTTTTTTGACAGGGATAGAAATTGACAGCGAAATCACAATGGCGGAGAAAAATTTAAGAACAGGAAGAGATTGTGGAAGAGAACGTATTGCCATAAGAAGAATACGCAATTTGAACCAGAGAGCTTTGCGGCTGGTAAACGGATTGATTGCATTCAAAGAAAATATTTTGCGGAATATGATGGAATGTCGTCTGTTCACCTTTAATTACCAGCTTTTAATCGAGCATATCCTGCGGGAAGCCAGATTATACCGTGGAATGTTAATGGAGTTGGAGAGAACAGGAAATATCAGCAATAGAGATATGCTGTGGATGGAACGGTTCTGGAATCAGATTATGATGGAGCATGCACTGTTCATCCGTGGACTTTTAGACCCTACGGAAGAGGAACTGATTATGACAGCAGACGGATTTGCCGAGGATTACAAAGAACTGTTGGAGCAGGCAAGGGAAAAAGACTGTGAGGTAACGAAGGATCTCACTGCCAGAATCCTTCAGACAACAGAAAAATATCGGGATTTCAAAGCGGCAGGAACAAAAGGAATTACGGAATGTGAGATAGCTGGATTGATTCTGCCGTTGCTGGCAGACCATGTTTTGAGAGAAGCCAATCATTATCTGCGGTTACTGGAAACCGAGTGTGAGGAATAGATTCATAAAAAAGTCTGAAAATTAAAAAAACAATTCAAAAAAATTATTCAAATTAATTTAATTTTTTTCATTTCTTTTGTGATAAAATGTGTTACAATAAGAAAGAGTTTATAAACAGTTATGGGAGCATTACATGTCAGATAAATCAGAAAACACCCTAAAGCAGACACACGACAGGCGGAAGAGGGTAAACAGGATAAAGAACAGCATTGTAGTAATCATTGGAGTATGGATGATAATATCCATGATTTTGTGTGTTACTTTGTTTGTGCGAGTCCTGAAATTAGAGCATACCTTGAAGGAACTTGTGGGAAATCTTCCACAGGTAGAACAGGTAGATAATATAGTCAAACAGAATTCGCCTCAGGGAGATACAAAAGAAGAATATAATACAAATGCTCAGCAACAAGGAGAAGCAGAAGCAGATCAGAGTACAGATAATCTGGCGGAAGAAGGAGAACAGTTAAAGGTATATTTAACTTTTGATGATGGTCCGAGTAAGAATACCGAGCGGATTTTAGATATTCTGGATGAGTATGGTGTAAAGGCAACCTTTTTTGTGACAGGAAAGACTGACGAAGAGTCACAGGCATTGTACAAACGGATTGTGGAGGAAGGTCATACGCTGGGTATGCATTCTTATTCCCATAAGTATTCTGCAATCTATGAATCGAGAGAGGCCTTTGAAGCGGATTTCAATCAATTACATGATTACCTGTATCAGGTAACCGGTGTGGATTGTAAATATTATAGATTTCCGGGTGGTAGCAGCAATAAGGTCAGCAATCTGGATATGAGAGAATTTATTTCCTATCTGAACCAGCAGGGAGTTACATACTTCGATTGGAATGTTTCCAGTGGAGATGCCACTTCGCAGGCATATACCACAGACGAATTGATACAGAATGTCATGGGCGATGTGACAAAATACAAGACATCCGTAGTACTTTTACATGATGCCACATCCAAGACAACTACCGTGGACAGTTTGGCGGCTCTGATTGAGCAATTACAGTCTGCCGGAGCGGAGATACTTCCGATTGACGAGGATACAACACCGATACAGCACGTTCGTATCGACGATAATGCACAATAAAGATGGAGGGTAATATGGGCTTTTTTAAAGAATTCAAAGAAGATGCATCACAGGCAATGAAAGAATTAATGCCGGGAGATGATATTCTGGAGGAAGAAGAAACAGAAGATGATTTAGTCGTAAACACATTGGAAGGGGAATTGGATGTAGAATCCGAGCTTTCCAAACTGGACGGACTTTTAGAGTCTGTGGTAGCACCGGAAGAAAAAGAGATTCCGGTAGAAGAGACTGAAATCAAATCAGAAGAAGAAAATTATAATACAACCAAGGAGGAACCATTCATGAGTATGGAGACAGAAACACCAGTTAGCAATATGCCAACAGAGAATTTAGAGCCGGTAATGCCGCAGGAAGAGGCTGTTCCGGTAAGACAGGAGGTACCGGTTGTGAATCCTACAGTTCCGCAGGCAACAGATGAAGTAACCGTAATTACAGAGGGAACAAGCTTAAACGGTAATATCCAGTCCAATGGTTCCATTGATTTGAGAGGAACAGTGGTAGGTGATGTACAGTGCAACGGAAAGCTTACCGTTACAGGAGAAATTAAAGGAAATACCGCATCTGCAGAGTTCTTTGCAGATAATGCAAAGTTAGAGGGAGAAGTTACTACCACAGGAACCGTTAAAATCGGATTGGGTTCTGTAATTGTTGGAAATATCACAGCGACCTCTGCAGTTATTGCAGGAGCAATCAAAGGCGATATTGATGTACAGGGACCGGTAGTTGTAGACACTTCTGCAGTAGTTATGGGTAACATCAAATCCCGTTCTGTACAGATTAACAACGGAGCGGTAATCGAAGGTTTCTGTTCACAGTGCTATTCAGATATTGATGTGGAAAGTCTTTTTGGAACAAAATAATAGGAGTCGGAGATGAAGAGAGTATTATTAAAACTCAGCGGCGAAGCATTAGCCGGAGAAAAACATACCGGATTTGATGAAGCAACAGTAACAAGAGTTGCAAAACAGGTAAAACAATTAGTGGATGACGGTGTTCAGGTGGGAGTCGTTATCGGAGGCGGTAACTTCTGGAGAGGACGTACCAGCGAGAACATTGACCGTACCAAGGCAGACCAGATAGGAATGCTGGCAACTGTTATGAATTGCATTTATGTGTCAGAGATTTTCCGCTCTGTGGGAATGAAAACACAGGTGCTTACCCCATTTGAATGCGGTTCTTTTACAAAATTGTTTTCTAAAGACCGTGCAAACAAGTATTTTGAACACAATATGGTGGTATTTTTTGCCGGAGGAACCGGACATCCATATTTTTCCACAGATACGGCAACGGTATTGCGTGCCATTGAAATAGAGGCAGACCGTATTCTGTTGGCGAAAGCCATTGACGGCGTTTATGACAGCGATCCGAAATCAAATCCTGATGCGAAACGTTATGATGAGGTATCTATTCGGGAGGTTATTGATAAGCAGCTGGCAGTAGTTGATTTGACGGCTTCCATTATGTGTATGGAAAACAAGATGCCGATGTATGTGTTCGCCTTGGAAGAGGAAAACAGTATCGTAAAAGCCATGAGCGGAGATTTTAACGGAACGGTTGTGACCGTTTAATATAGGAGGATTGGAAAATGGACGAGAGATTAGCTCAATATGACGAGAAAATGCAGAAGTCATACAAGAATTTAATCGAAGAGCTGGGAACCATTCGTGCAGGACGTGCGAACCCACATGTATTGGATAAAATTAAAGTAGATTATTACGGAACTCCAACCGCTTTGCAGCAGGTTGCAAATGTTAGTGTGCCGGAACCGAGAATGATTCAGATTCAGCCTTGGGAGCAGAGTCTGGTAAAGGATATTGAAAAGGCAATCATCATGTCTGATTTGGGTATCAACCCAACCAATGACGGAAAAGTGATTCGTCTGGTATTCCCGGAACTGACAGAGGAACGCAGAAAAGAATTGGCAAAGGATGTTAAGAAAAAAGGAGAAAATGCCAAGGTGGCAGTTCGTAATATCCGTCGTGATGCCAATGATTCTTTGAAAAAACTGGGTAAATCTTCCGATATTTCAGAGGACGAGGTAAAGGATTTAGAGGATCAGGCACAGAAGATGACAGACAAATATATAGCAGAGATAGACAAAGCCATCGAAGAAAAATCCAAAGAAATTCTTACTGTATAAGATATTTGGAATACATGGGGACATAGCGATATCGCCGTGTCCCTTTTTTTATCATATGGGAAATTTCAGCAAGATTTTCTGTATCATAAAAGGTTTTGGAAGAGAGGAGAACTATGAAGGTACCGGAACATATAGCAATCATTCTGGACGGTAATGGACGCTGGGCAAAAAGTAAAGGTATGCCTAGAAACTATGGACATACAGTGGGAGCAAAAACGGTGGAAGTCATCTGTGAGGATGCCTATAATATAGGAGTGAAATATCTGACGCTTTATGCCTTTTCCACGGAGAACTGGAACCGTCCGGCAAATGAAGTGGAAGCACTGATGAAGCTCTTGAAAAATTACTTAAAGACCTGTTTAAAGAGAGCCAACAGCAATAATATGCGGGTGCGGGTTTTAGGAGATATTTCAAAGTTAGAGGAAGATTTCCAGAAGAAAATCATAGAATTAGAAGAGGCCACAAAGGAAAATACCGGGCTGAATCTTCAGATTGCTTTGAACTATGGAAGCAGGGATGAGATGATACGTGCCATTCGTAAAATGGTAAAAGACCATGACGAGGGCAAACTGACCGCCCAGGAAATGACAGAAGAGGTCTTTGAGGGATATTTGGACACGAAGGGAATCCCTGACCCGGATTTGTTAATCCGTACCAGCGGAGAGCAACGGCTTTCCAATTATCTGCTGTGGCAGCTGGCTTACAGTGAATTTTATTTTACGGACATTCCATGGCCGGAATTTTCCAAGGAGGAATTGGAAAAAGCCATTGAAGCCTACAATAAACGAGACAGACGGTATGGCGGCGTAAAGGAGGAAGCATAATGTTTAAGACACGATTAATCAGTGGAATTGTACTGGTTGCAATAGCACTGTTACTGATTATTACCGGTGGAAATATACTTTTGGCAGGATTGGGAATCATATCACTGATAGGAATGTTTGAATTATACCGGATTTTTGAAATAGAGAAAAAGCCGGCAGGTTTTGTGGGATATCTGGCGGCAGTCATCTATTATTTGAATCTTTATTTTGATTTCATACCGGACATGATGATGTTTGTATTGGGAGTACTGGTATTATTGATGTTTGTCTATGTATTTTCTTATCCAAACTATCGGACAGAACAGATGCTGGCGGCGTTTTTCGGAGTCTTTTATGTGGCAGTGATGTTATCCTTTGTATACCAGACCAGAATGCTGGCAATGGGAGCCTATACGGTTTGGCTGATTTTCCTTTGTTCATGGGGATGTGATACCTGTGCCTACTGTGTGGGGGTTCTGTTTGGAAAACATAAGATGGCACCGAAGCTCAGTCCGAAAAAATCCATTGAGGGAGCCGTTGGCGGTGTTGTGGGAGCGGCACTTCTGGCAATTATTTACGGTTTTGTATTTAAAAATGCAATGGGAATCGACAATACCACGATCTGGTTTATGGCAGGAATCTGTGCAGTGGGAGCTCTGATTTCCATGGTGGGAGATTTGACGGCATCTGCCATCAAGAGAAACTATGACATTAAAGATTACGGAAAACTGATACCGGGACACGGCGGAATTTTGGATCGTTTTGACAGCGTGATATTTACAGCACCGATTATCTATTATCTGGCGGTATATTTTATAAAATAAACAGAGGTTTGTATGAAAAAAATAGCAATTTTAGGTTCTACGGGTTCCATAGGAACCCAGACACTGGACATTGTGAGAGAACAGGGAGATATAAAGGTTACCGCATTGGCGGCAGGCAGCAATATTGGGTTGTTGGAGAAGCAGATTCGGGAGTTTCAGCCAAAGTTGGCGGCAGTCTGGGATGAAAAGCATGCCCAGGAGCTACGAACCCGTATCCGGGATTTGGATGTGGATGTATACAGCGGCATGGAAGGCTTGATTGCTGTATCCACAGAGGGAGAGGCAGAGATTCTGGTTACGGCAATCGTGGGAATGTTGGGACTTCGGCCTACGGTGGCAGCCATAAAGGCAGGAAAAAATATCGCTTTAGCCAACAAGGAGACCTTGGTAACGGCAGGTCATCTGATTATGCCGCTGGCAAAGGAATGCGACGTATCTATACTTCCGGTGGACAGTGAACACAGTGCCATTTTCCAATCCTTAAACGGAGAAGAGGGAAATCGGATAGCTAAGATTCTACTGACCGCCTCCGGTGGACCTTTCCGGGGGAAAAAGCGGCAGGAACTTATGAATATGCAGGTGGAGGATGCGTTGAAGCATCCAAACTGGAGCATGGGAAGAAAGATAACCATTGATTCCGCGACTTTGGTAAACAAAGGTCTGGAGGTTATGGAGGCAAAGTGGCTCTTTGATGTGGAGCCGGAGCAGATACAGGTGGTAGTACATCCTCAGAGCGTCATTCATTCCATGGTGGAATATGAGGACGGAGCGGTGATTGCACAGCTTGGTACACCGGATATGCGGCTTCCGATTCAGTATGCATTGTATTATCCGAAACGGAGACCTCTCAGCGGAAAGCGGCTGGATTTTTATGAGTTATCCAACCTGACCTTTGAAAAACCGGATACGGAGACCTTTGAAGGGCTTTCCCTTGCCATGGAGGCAATGAAACAGGGAGGTAATATGCCTACGGTATTCAACGCCGCCAATGAAAGGGCAGTTGCCTTGTTTTTGGATAGAAAAATCGGATTTTTAGAGATTACGGAAATTATTGCAGAATCCATGAATCAGGTAAAATATCGGGAACAACCGAGTTTAGAAGAGATTCTGGATACGGAGCAGGCTACTTATGAGTTCATTGAGAGTAGGTGGAAATAGTGAAAATTATCATAGCAATACTGATATTCAGTGCAATTATATTATTCCATGAGTTGGGACATTTCCTTTTGGCAAAGAGAGCCGGTATCGGAGTGAATGAATTTTGTATCGGTCTGGGACCTACCATTGTGGGATTTACAAAGGGAGAAACCAAATATTCCATTAAGCTGCTGCCTTTTGGTGGTGCCTGCATGATGGAAGGGGAGGATGGAGACAGCGATGCAAGCAATTCCTTCCGTTCCAAATCGGTCTGGGCAAGGATTTCAGTGGTGGTGGCAGGACCTGTCTTTAACTTTATTATGGCATTTGTGGGAGCATTGATTATTGTTATCTGTGTGGGCTATGACAGACCGGTTTTAAGTGGTGTCATGGAAGGCTATCCGGCGGAAAGTGCCGGCTTGCAGGAGGGAGATGAGATTGTAAAGTTGAATAACAAGAGAATTCATCTCTATCGGGAAGTCAGCGTCTACACCTTCTTCCATAACAATGAAGCAATTGATGTGGTCTATGAGAGAGACGGAAAACAGTATGAGACCACCATAACTCCACAGTATAACGAAGAAAGCGGAAGATATCTCTTTGGCTTCTACGGAAATATGGAGCGGGAGAAGGGCGGTATTCTGGATACTTTAAAATACAGTGTCCATGAGGTAAATTATTGGATTTATTCCACAGTAGAAAGCTTGAAAATGCTGGTAACGGGACAGGTGGGACTGAACGAGCTGTCCGGTCCGGTGGGGATTGTCAAAGGAGTCAGTGATACCTACGAGGAAAGTGCGGCAATTAGTGCCTTTTCCGTTTTTATTTCCATGATGAACTGGCTGATTATGCTTTCTGCCAATCTGGGAGTGATGAATTTGCTGCCGCTTCCGGCTTTGGACGGAGGAAGACTGGTCTTTTTAATCATAGAAGCCATACGAAGAAAAGAAATTGATCCGGACAAAGAGGGCATGGTGCATTTTGTGGGCATCTGCCTGCTGATGGGATTGATGGTAATTATTATGTTCAATGATATACGAAAGCTCTTCTAGGAGGGATATAATGCAGACGAGAGAGGTTCAAATAGGAAATAAAGTTATCGGTGGAAAGAATCCGATTCTGATTCAGTCTATGACCAATACCAAGACCGAGGATGTGGAGGCTACGGTTGCCCAGATCCAGAAGCTGACGGCAGCGGGATGTGATATCATCCGGTGTGCAGTGCCTACGATGGAAGCGGCAAGAGCCTTGTCTAAAATCAAAAAACAGATTCAGATTCCGCTGGTGGCGGATATTCATTTTGACTATAAGCTGGCCATTGCGGCAATGGAGCACGGGGCAGATAAAATCCGTATCAATCCGGGAAATATCGGTTCCCGGGAACGGATTCGGGCTGTGGTTAATATCGCCAAAGACCGAGACATCCCGATTCGGGTAGGTGTCAACAGCGGTTCTCTGGAAAAGGAATTGATAGAAAAATATCACGGAGTTACCGCAGAAGGTCTGGTGGAAAGTGCATTGAACAAAGTGGGAATGATTGAAGAGGAGGGCTATGACAATCTGGTTATCTCCATCAAATCCTCTGATGTTATGATGTGCGTAAAAGCCCATGAACTGATTGCGAAAAAGACAAATTATCCCTTGCACGTAGGGATTACGGAGTCAGGAACCCTTACCAGCGGAAATATCAAATCTGCTATCGGATTGGGATTGATTCTTCATCAGGGAATCGGAGATACCATTCGGGTATCTTTAACCGGAGACCCGCTGGAGGAGATTAAATCAGCAAAGCTGATTCTAAGAACCTTAGGACTTCGCAAGGGAGGAATCGAGGTGGTTTCCTGTCCTACCTGTGGAAGAACCCAGATTGATTTAATCGGACTGGCAAACAAGGTGGAAGATATGGTTGCGGATATTCCGCTGGATTTAAAGGTGGCGGTAATGGGCTGCGTCGTAAACGGTCCGGGAGAAGCCAAAGAAGCGGATTTGGGAATTGCAGGAGGAATCGGAGAAGGATTGCTGATGAAGCACGGCGAGATTATCAAAAAACTGCCTGAGGATCAGTTGTTAGATGCACTGCGTGAGGAATTGTTAAATTGGAGTGAGTAATTATGGCAAATACCTTTGTGGAGGTTTTTCCAACACTAAAGCTTGACAATCAAATAAAAGGTCTTTTGTTAGAAGCCACCGTTACCAAGGTGGCTTCTAATCGAAATAAGGACTATATCCGTATTTATCTGGAAAATAACCGGCTGATGCAGAAGCCGGATATTTGGCGTTTGGAACAGGATATTAAGAATCAGTTATTTCCAAACCAGAAGATGCAGATTAAGATTATGGAACACTACTCTTTATCGGAACAATATACGGCACAGACGTTGTTGGATAGTTATAAAGAGAGTATGCTGTACGAAATCAAAGCATATAGTATGATTCTCTACAATGTATTCCGTATGGCAAAAATCAGTTATCCCACAGAGGGAAAGGTGCTTTTGACTTTAGAGGACAGCTTTGTGGCAAGGGAAAGTCAGGACGAGCTCATTGAAATTCTGGATAAGATTATTTGTCAGCGATGTGGAATTACGGTACATATTGATACGGATTTTGTGGAGGCAAAGGAGAGCAAATACAAGAAAAATGCAGACCACCAGATTGATATGGAGGTACAGAGCATCGTCAGCCGTACCCATGTAGGCGGGGATTCGCAGGAACTAGCCGGAGAGGAAGAGGAGAAAAAAGAATCCACAGAGATTCCGGTTTCGGAATCCGGTGCATACAGCGACAGCACAAAGCAAGGTACGCCTGCCAAGAAGGAGTATAAAAAGAACAACTTTAAGAAAAAAGAGTATGGTATCAAACGTTCTGACAACCCGGATGTGTTCTATGGACGTGATTTTGAGGAAGACGCCGTTCCTATTGAGAGCATTCAGGGCGAAGTGGGTGAGGTGGTTATCCGCGGGCAGATTATGGCAGTGGATGTGAGAGAGCTGAAAAACGGAGAGAAATCCATTGTCAAAATTGTCATGACAGATTTTACCGATTCCATTGCCGCAAAGATTTTCGTAAAAAATGAGCAGAAGGACGAGCTTTTGGAAAATCTGGGAAAAGGCAGCTTTATTAAAATCAAAGGTGTTACCACTATGGATAAGTTTGACAATGAAATCGGTTTGTCTTTTTTGGTAGGAATGAAAAAGATTCCTGATTTTACTACAAGCAGGGAAGACCATAGCATAGAGAAGCGTGTAGAGCTGCATTGCCATACCAAAATGAGTGATATGGATGGGGTTTCCGATGTGAAAGACATCATCAAACGTGCCAAGGCATGGGGACACAAAGCCATTGCCATTACAGACCACGGAGATGTACAGGCTTTCCCGGATGCAAACCACGCAGTTAGCCCGGATGAGGATTTTAAGGTAATTTACGGCGTAGAGGCATATCTGGTGGACGATTTGAAGGATATTATAACCAATTCCAAAAATCAAAGTCTGGATGATGCCTATGTGGTGTTTGACTTGGAGACCACAGGTTTTAGCCCTAATACCAATAAAATTATCGAAATCGGTGCGGTAAAGGTGGAAAACGGCGTGATTACAGACCGGTTTTCTGAATTTGTAAATCCGAAGGTGCCGATTCCATATAAAATAGAAGAATTGACGGGAATACGGGATGATATGGTAATTGATGCGGAAACCATAGATACCATTCTGCCAAGGTTTATGGAATTTTGCGAGGGATGTGTGATGGTAGCTCACAATGCGGAGTTTGATATGAGTTTTATCCGCAAAAACTGTAAGGATTTGCAGATTCCATGTCAGCACACCGTGGGAGATACGGTGGCTTTGGCACAGGTGTTGCTGCCGGAGCTTCACAGATATAAGCTGGATACCGTGGCGAAGGCGTTGAATGTTTCTTTGGAAAACCATCATCGTGCTGTGGATGACGCAGAGTGTACGGCACATATCTTTGTAAAATTCATTGAGATGCTGAAAAACCGGGAGCTAGAGACCTTGGATGAGATCAATGGTCTGGGAGCGGCATCTACGGAAAAAATTAAAAAACTGCCTACCCACCATGCTATTATTCTGGCAAAAAACGAAGTGGGAAGGGTGAATCTCTACCGTCTGGTTTCCGATTCCCATATGACCTACTATGCAAAGAGACCGAGAATACCCAAAAGCGAGTACCTAAAGTACAAAGAGGGACTTTGTATCGGTTCCGCCTGTGAGGCGGGGGAATTGTATCAGGCAATCTTAAACGGCAGGTCTGAGGAGGAGATTGCCCGCTTGGTCAATTTCTATGATTATTTGGAAATTCAGCCTTTAGGCAACAATATGTTTATGATTGCCAGCGACCGTACCGCCATTGAGAGCGTGGAAGAGTTACAGGAAATCAATCGAAAAATCTGTAGGCTGGGAGAAGAGTTTAAAAAGCCGGTGGTAGCCACCTGCGATGTGCATTTTTTAGACCCGCAGGATGAGGTTTATCGGAGAATCATCATGGCAGGAAAGGGATTTAAGGATGCGGATGATCAGGCACCTCTGTATTTGCGTACCACAGAGGAAATGTTAGAGGAATTTTCCTATCTGGGCAGTGAGAAAGCGGAGGAAGTGGTCATTACAAATCCAAACAAAATTGCAGCCATGTGTGAGCGGATAGAACCGGTACGTCCTGACAAATGTCCTCCGGTCATTGAAAATTCGGATCAGATGTTAAGAGATATCTGCTACAACAAAGCCCATGAGATGTATGGGGAAGAACTGCCGGAAATTGTATATGAGAGGTTGGAGCGTGAGTTGAACTCCATTATTTCCAACGGTTATGCGGTAATGTATATCATTGCCCAGAAGCTGGTGTGGAAATCCAATGAGGACGGTTATCTGGTAGGTTCCCGTGGTTCTGTAGGTTCCTCCTTTGTGGCAACCATGTCGGGAATTACGGAGGTAAACCCTCTTCGTCCCCATTATTACTGTAAAAAATGTCATTATAGTGATTTTGATTCTGAGGAAGTGCTGGCATATGCAGGACGGTCCGGCTGTGATATGCCGGATAAGAATTGCCCCGTTTGCGGGGAACCGTTGGTAAAAGACGGCTTTGACATTCCTTTTGAGACCTTCCTTGGATTCAAGGGAAACAAAGAGCCGGATATCGATTTGAATTTCTCGGGAGAGTACCAGAGTAAGGCCCATGCCTACTGTGAGGTTATTTTCGGATATGGACAGACTTACCGGGCGGGAACCATCGGTACCTTGGCGGATAAAACGGCGTTTGGATATATTAAGAATTATTATGAGGAAAGAGGAATCAACAAGCGTAACTGTGAGATTGACCGTATTGTGCAGGGCTGTGTGGGAGTGCGAAGAACCACCGGACAGCATCCGGGAGGAATTATCGTGCTTCCTATCGGAGAGGAAATTTATTCCTTTACTCCCATTCAGCATCCAGCCAATGACATGACAACGGACATCATTACCACCCATTTTGATTACCATTCCATTGACCATAATCTTTTGAAATTAGATATACTGGGACACGACGATCCCACCATGATTCGTATGCTGGAGGATTTGACCGGAATTGATGCACAGAAGATTCCGCTGGATGACCCGACGGTTATGAGTTTGTTCCGCAGTACCGAGGCATTGGGAATTGAGCCTGAGGATATCAGCGGATGTCCATTGGGTTCTCTGGGAATTCCTGAGTTTGGAACCGACTTTGTTATACAGATGCTGATGGACACCAAGCCTCAGTCTTTTTCGGATTTGATTCGTATTTCCGGTTTATCCCACGGTACGGATGTATGGTTGGGAAATGCTCAGACCTTAATTGAAAATGGAGATGCCACCATTTCCACTGCCATCTGTACCCGTGACGATATTATGATTTATCTGATTGGAATGGGAATCGAAAGTGAGCTTTCTTTTACCATTATGGAGTCGGTGCGAAAGGGAAAAGGCTTGAAGCCGGAATGGGAAGAGGAGATGAAGGCACACAATGTGCCGGATTGGTATATCTGGTCCTGTAAAAAGATTAAGTATATGTTTCCGAAGGCACATGCGGCAGCCTATGTTATGATGGCATGGAGAATTGCTTACTGTAAGGTGTTTTATCCCATTGCCTATTATGCGGCGTTTTTCAGTATCCGTGCCACGTCCTTCAACTATGAATTGATGTGTCAGGGAAAAGAAAAGCTGAATTATTTTATGAAGGACTATGAAAAGCGAAAAGATACTTTGTCTAAAAAAGAGCAGGATACCTACAAGGATATGCGGATTGTGCAGGAAATGTACGCCAGAGGCTTTGAGTTTTTGCCGTTGGATATCTATGTAGCACAGGCAAAGAACTTCCAGATTATTGACGGCAAGCTGATGCCGTCCCTAAGTACCATCGAAGGCTTGGGGGATAAAGCGGCGGAAGCCATTGAAGATGCGGCAAAGAAAGGGAAATTTTTGTCAAAGGATGATTTCAGACAGAGGACAAAGGTATCGAAAACAGTCATTGATTTGATGAGTGATTTGGGATTGTTACAGGATTTGCCGGAAAGCAACCAGTTGTCATTGTTTGATTTGTAGATGGAGATTTGTTAAATTCCAATTATAAAAAGGAGACACCATGAATGTATACAAAGTGAAAACATTAACCCAACCAGTAAACATAGAAGTGGAAGTACCCGGTTCTAAGAGTATCACAAACCGGGCATTGTTTCTGGCTGCCTTAGGGGATGGGAAAACCGATTTAAAAGGCGTACTTTTTTCTGAGGATTCCAGATATTTTCTCAGCAGTTTACAGTCTCTGGGCTTTGAACTGGAGATTGATGAGGAAAAAAGAGAAGTCCGTGTGGTGGGCTGTAGAGGAGCGATTCCCAAGAAGGAAGCGGAAATCTATGTGGGAAGTGCAGGAACGGCGGCACGGTTTTTGACGGCAATGCTGGCTCTTTCCGATGGATGTTATACCATACAGGCATCAGAACAGATGAAGAAGCGTCCCATGAAACCGTTGTTTGATGCGTTGACGGAAATGGGAGCGGAATTTACCTATCTGGAAAATGAGGGATTTCTTCCGGTAAGGGTAAAGGGTACTTCGGCTCCGAAAACCACAGTAGAACTGGACATCAGTAAAAGCACTCAGTTTTTAAGTGCACTGCTAATGATGGCACCGGTGTTAAAAGCAGATTTGCAGATACGGATAACCAGTGACAAAAAAGATGGCTCCTATATAAGAATTACAAGAAAAATGATAGAGCAATTCGGAGGAACTACGGAATTTGATGGAGAAAGCTATCGGATAAAAGGAAATCAGACCTACCGGGCAAGAGAGTATCAGATAGAGCCGGATGTATCAGCAGCGTGTTATTTTTATGCCATGGCAGTGCTGACCGGAGGAAGAGCTTTGGTAGGTGAAGTACATGAGGATTCCATGCAGGGGGACAAGAAATTTTTGGAAGTATTGAAATCCTTAGGGGCAAAGGTGAATGATACCTCCAAAGGAATAGAGGTTATAGGAAATGCAAAAGGAATCTATCCGGGAATCGAAGTGAATATGAATGATTTTTCGGACCAGACCATGACCCTTGCAGCACTTGCTCCTTTTGCCCAGACCCCCACAAAAATCACAGGAATCGGGCATATCCGTTTACAGGAGTCAGACCGACTGTCCGCCATTGCCACAGAGCTTACCAAAATGGGAATTGAAGTGAAAGAGGGAGAAGATTTTCTGGTAATCCAACCGGGAAAAGTACAACCCTCTCAGGTGGAGACCTATGAGGACCATCGCATGGCAATGGCATTTTCGCTAATTGGTTTACGGGCAGAAGGAATTGAGATTCTAAATCCTATGTGCTGTAAGAAAACCTTTGAAGAATATTTTGCCCTGTTAGATTCCATCACTTGGTCTTCGGAATAAAAGCCCGCACATTCACATCCCCGTTGGTAGGAGTGTAGTAATAGATAGATTCCTCTTCGAAAGTCCGGAAATACACATACTTGGATGTAACATTGATATCCGTGCAGGCACCGGAAAAAATCTTTTCTCTTTGAGAGCCGTCCAGCTTCATCCGAAAAAGCCCCGGGTCGTTGTTGCTGGAGTAATAGATATAGCTACCATAGAGATTGTAACAGTCGATACGATCCTCTGTCAGTGTCTGTTTTTCCGAGGTGTTTAAATCCACCTTTGCCAAACGGTAATTGTCGGAAGGGTCCATGAAATAGACAATGCTGCCATCAATGATTGGCATCCAGAAGTCTCCTTTACAGAGAAGCTGCGAGGTATCACTGGATGTATAGTAAGCATAGAGATTCCGGTCATTTTCCAATCCATTGTAATAAAAGGTATTGCCCTTTGCGGCACAGGTATAGTAGGGATGGGAGTCCACCTGTTCCCGTTCGCTGCCGTCAATTTTTACTTTATATAAAGTGGAGGCAGTCTTGGTGTCATAATGGATATAATAGAGATAGTTTCCCAAAAGGGCAGCATACATACTAGGATCATGTTCCAGAACTTGAAGCTTTTTTCCCTTGTGATTTGTACGGCAGAGACTGTTGGAATCCCAATGAAGGAAGTCAAAGGTATTTCCTCTTGTCTCTGAGTCTTTCGTATCTTTTGTGATGTTGTTTCTTGCATAGTAGAGATAGTGCTCGTCTGCGTTCAGATAAGTAACCACATCATCATTGAGCTTTTCTGCCACGCCGCCGGAGACAGGCATGGAATAAAGAGTAAAATTATCTTCAGGATTGGCGAAATATACCACACCATCATACTCACAGAACAGACCTCGATTGTAAAGATTTCCGGCAGTGTTGCCGTTTACTGCGGTTTCATTGAATTTTGTTTTTGTGCTAAAAGAATGAATAACACCTAAAATGAGTAGAAGAATAGCAACAGCGGCAGTTATCAGCCATGGAAGTTTCTTTTTCAATTCTATGTCAACTCCTTTTAAAATCCATCTAAATTCTTAGTAAAATTATAGTGTACAGCGGCTTTTTTCGCAAGGAAATCTTGCTATTAAAATGGGAATAGGGTATGATAGAAAAAAATATGACAGGGTGAAAAAAATGAAAGATTTATTGGAAATCAGAGAAGAAATTGACGGGATTGACCGACAGATTGTGGAGCTTTACGAGGAACGTATGAAGCGGACAACCCAGGTTGCAGAATATAAAATAGCAACCGGGAAACAGGTATTTGACAAGGAGCGGGAAATCTCCAAGTTGAATACGCTGGAAGAACTGGCAGAGGGAGACTTTAATAAACGAAGTGTCCGGGAACTTTTTGAACAGATTATGGCAATGAGCCGAAAACGTCAGTATCAGATGTTAAATGAGCATGGCTTATCGGAAAAAATAGATTTTACAGAAGTGGAAGAATTGGATTTTTCTCATGCAAGGATTGTATTTCAGGGAGTGGAGGGAGCTTATAGCGAGGCTGCCATGAAGGAGTTTTTTGGAGAGAACGGAAGCAGTTTTCATGTGGAGACCTGGCGGGATGCCATGGAGGCTATCAAAAACGGGGAGGCAGATTATGCGGTGCTTCCTATCGAAAATTCCTCCGCAGGAAGTGTAAGAGAGAATTATGATTTGCTGTTGGAGTATGACAATTGTATCATCGGAGAGCAGATTATTCGGATTGAACATGTGCTTCTGGGGTTAGAAGAGGCAGAGCTTTCGGATATTCGCGAGGTATATTCCCATCCGCAGGCATTGATGCAATGCAGCAAGATTTTGGAAGAGCATAGAGATTGGGAAAAAATCAGTCTGAAAAATACCGCAGTTTCTGCAAAAAAAGTAAAAGAGGATGGAAAAAAGCATCAGGCAGCCATCGCCAGCCGTTTGACAGCAGAATTATATGGATTGAAGATTTTACAGGAAAATTTGGCAAATAACGAGGACAATTATACCAGATTCCTTATTGTAACCGGAAAACATGTATTTCAAAAGAACTCTGATAAGGTAAGCATCTGTTTTGAAATTCCCCATGAGAGCGGTTCGCTCTATCAAATGATTTCTCATTTTATTTTCAATGGTGTGAATATGACAAAAATCGAATCCAGACCGATTCAGGGGAGAAATTGGGAATATCGTTTCTTTGTTGATTTTGAAGGAAATCTGAACGACAGTGCGGTGCAAAATGCACTGAAGGGGCTTCGGGAGGAGACCAGCAAATTAAAAATATTGGGCAATTATTAAAAGTAGGTGAAGGAAAATGAAAAGCACAAGAGAATTGATTCTCTATAAAAACCCGGAAGAGGAAGAGACCGGGCTGTTTGCAGGAATGACCGGAATTATAGAGCATAGCCGGGAAAAAGACGTTGAAAATTTAACAGAAGAGGAACAGAGGGGTTTAAGAGAAGAGTTTTACGAGGCTTTCCATCAGTTGATGGAGATTGCCGCCAGTCATGGATTTCAAGGAAACCTATGGCACAATTACCTGACGTATCTGATGGCAAATCATGAGAATGCCTATAGTAAAGCCTGTGAGATACGGGGAGAAGTAGAGGGCAGTATCAATGAGATTGCTCTTCATGATTTTGCAATTTTTAAAGAATTATTTGACTTTGATTTAGGAAACTTTGGCAAGGCTTTGGGGATTGAATGTGTAGAGACGCTGTTGAACTATCATAGAGTAGAGGGCAGCAGCAAAGTATTCAATGCCAGAATCCGTGACCGGATTTGTGAACTGAGCATACGGTTAGAGCAGGCACAGACCGCGGAGGAATTCAAAGAAGCAGTTACAGAATTTTACGGAGACTTCGGTGTGGGCAAGCTGGGACTTCACAAGGCATTTCGTGTACGCCACACGGAAGAGGGGGCTGAGATTGTTCCGATTACCAACATTGCACATGTAAATTTGGATGATTTGGTAGGCTATGAAATTCCGAAACAGAAATTAGTGGAGAATACAGAGGCATTTGTTCAGGGAAGAGAAGCCAATAACTGTCTTCTCTTTGGAGATGCGGGAACGGGAAAGAGTTCCAGTATCAAAGCCATTATCAATCAATATTACGATCAGGGACTTCGGATGATAGAGATTTATAAGCATCAGTTTATTGATTTACAGGATGTGATTTCCCAGATTAAGAACAGAAATTATAAATTTATTATTTACATGGATGATTTATCTTTTGAGGAATTTGAAATCGAATACAAATATCTCAAGGCGGTCATAGAGGGCGGTTTGGAGAAAAAACCAAAGAATGTGCTGATTTATGCCACCTCCAACCGCAGACATCTGATTCGGGAGAACTTCAGTGATAAAGAGGAAGTCCGTGAGGATATGCACACCTCCGATACCGTACAGGAAAAATTGTCGCTGGTATACCGTTTTGGTGTGTCCATTTATTTCGGAGCACCGACTAAGAAAGAATTTCAGGAGATTGTAAGAGTCTTGGCGAAAAAGCATGGAATCAAAATGCCCAAGGAGGAGCTTCTTGCGGAGGCAAACAAATGGGAATTAAGCCATGGCGGACTTTCCGGAAGGACTGCACAGCAGTTTATTGATTATCTGTTGGGAACGAAAGAAAATAACCGTTAAAGGAAGGATTGCTTATGAATATTACAACATTTGCAGCGATTTATATCGGCTCCTATGAAGTGAGTCTTAAAATCATGGAAATCTCAGCAAAACAGGGGATTCGTGAGATAGATTATATCCGCAGCAGAATCGGATTGGGAAGAGAAATCTATAATAACGGAAGCGTGGGAACGGAGATGATGGAGAGTCTCTGTGATGTTTTGGAAGAATATGTAAAGATTATGAAAAGCTATCGGGTAAAGGATTACAGAGCTTATGCAGGAGCTATGGTAAGAGATGCCCGGAACCTTCCGTTTTTGGGAGAACAGATTCGTATGAAAACCGGGATAAATGTGGAGGTGTTGAGTAATTCGGAGAAGCGTTTTGTCAATTATCAGTCTGTTGCAGCCATGGAAGAGTTTGAAGAGATGACAAAACAAGGGGTTGCCATTGTGGATGTAGGTGGCGAAAGTGTTCAGATTACCTTGTTTGTAGATGGAAATTTAGTAACCACTCAGCATCTGGTGTTGGGAACAATGCGGTTGAGGGAGCAGTTGGCAGGAATCGGGAAAAGCCTTGCTCACTATGAAAACCAAATAGAAGAATTGGTGAACAAGGAACTGGAAGTATTCAAGGCAATGTACATGAAAAAGAGTCAGATTCACTATCTGGTTTTCATGGGAGATTACAGTGCAGAACTGATGCGGAAGGTCAAGAGAAAGTCAGACAGTCCGTTGGCAGATGCAGATAAATTTATAAAATATCTCAGAAGCTTGGAGAAAAAGAATACAGAAATCATAGCGGAAGAACTGGATATGCCTAATGGAACGGACCCCCTTATCATTCCGTCTATTGTAACTTATCGCTGTATGGCACAGGAACTGGGGGCAGAACAGGTATGGGTACCGGGAAACAATATCGGGGACGGAATTGCATATCAGTATGCAAAGGAGAATAAACTGATAAAACCGGTGCATGACTTTGAGCAGGACATCCTTTCGGCGGCAACACAGCTTTCCAAACGATATAGAAGCTATTCGCCTCATATTGATGCATTAACAAAGATGTCTACTTTGATTTTTGATACGATAAAAAAAGTTCATGGAATGGAAAACAGGGAGCGTTTGCTGTTACAAGTGGCGGCAATTCTTCACGACTGTGGAAAGTTCATCAGTCTGGCAAATGGACCGGAGTGTGCTTATGATGTCATCATGGCATCTGAAATTATCGGACTGACCCATTTGGAACGTGAGATTGTGGCAAGAACCGTACTGTATAATACGAATCCGTTGGAACCTTACGAAAAAGTGGCGGACAAGATGGATATTGACAGCTATATGACTGCGGCAAAGCTGGCAGCGATTCTGAGGGTGTCCAATGCATTGGATCGAAGCCATAAACAGAAATTTAAGACAATCCGAGCGGCATTGAAGGGAAAACAACTGATGATTACCGTGGAGACAGATGGGGATATTATATTGGAAAAGGGACTTTTAGCAAATAAATCCGACAGTTTTGAGTCTATTTTCGGAATCACGCCGGTACTTCGTGAGAAGAGAAGCTACTAAGAAGAGGAGGAAATTATGGAAAAACAAGATTTTTTAAATCCGGAATACTATGAGAATAGAGAATTAAGTTGGTTAAAATTCAATAACCGGGTATTGAATGAGGCAAGAGATAAGAGTATTCCGCTGTTGGAGCGTCTGAAATTTTTGAGTATTACCTCCTCCAATCTGGATGAATTTTTTATGGTGCGTGTGGCGTCCTTAAAGGATATGGTGCATGCAAATTATAAGAAACCGGATATTGCAGGTCTGAAAGCTACGGAACAGTTGGAACAGATTAATGTTGCCACCAGAGAATTGGTGGAGTTACAGTATTCCACTTATAACCGTTCCTTGAAGCCGATGCTGGAGACAAAGGGGATTCGGATTCTGGATGCCTATGAAGATTTGAATAAGGAACAGAGCAGCTTTGTAGATAAATATTTTGAAGAGAATGTTTATCCGGTTTTAACGCCTATGGCAGTGGATGCCTCAAGACCTTTTCCGTTAATTCGGAATAAAACATTGAATATTGCCACTTTTTTAGTGAAAAAAGGGGTCAAGAAGATTGCAGAAAATTATGAGTTTGCCACGGTACAGGTGCCAAGTGTTCTGCCGAGAATCATTCCGGTTCCCGACGGCGAGAACCACACTTATATCTTATTGGAGCAGATTATAGAAAAAAATATAGAGAGTCTTTTCTTAAACTATGATGTGGTATGTGCGTATCCATACCGGATTATGAGAAATGCGGATTTGACCATTGATGAGGATGAGGCAGCCGATTTGCTGAAGGAAATCCAAAAGCAGCTTAAGATGCGTCAATGGGGCGAAATCATCCGTCTTGAGGTGGAAGAAAAGGTGGACAAGAAGCTGCTAACTTTCTTGAAAGAGGAGCTTCACATTGCAAAAGAGGATGTTTACAAAATCAACGGACCGATTGATTTAACCTTTTTGATGAAGGTGTATGGCATGGAGGGATATGATGAATTGAGAATTGCTCCGTACATACCACAGAGAGTTCCTCAGATTGTACCGGGCAGCAATATTTTTGAAGCAATTCGGAAAGAGGACATTCTGCTCCATCATCCATACCAGACCTTTGATCCGGTGGTAGACTTTATCCGCCAGGCAGCCATTGACCCGGATGTGCTGGCAATCAAGCAGACCCTGTATCGTGTCAGCGGAAATTCCCCGATTATTGCTTCTTTGGCATTGGCGGCGGAGAATGGAAAACAGGTGTCCGTATTGGTAGAATTGAAGGCTCGTTTTGATGAGGAAAACAATATCGTCTGGGCGAAAAAACTGGAAAAAGCAGGCTGTCATGTAATTTACGGATTAGTAGGACTGAAAACCCACAGTAAGATTGCCTTGGTTGTCCGAAGAGAAGAGGATGGTATCCGCAGATATGTTCATCTGGGTACCGGAAACTATAATGATTCCACAGCCAAGCTCTATACGGACTGCGGTATGTTTACCTGTTCCGAAGCAATCGGAGAGGATGCCACAGCGGTATTTAATATGCTTTCGGGATATTCGGAGCCATCCAGTTGGAATAAGCTGGTGGTGGCACCAATCTGGTTGAGAAATAAATTCTTAAAGCTGATACAGAGAGAGACAAAAAATGCCAAAGCCGGAAGAGAGGCAAAAATCATTGCTAAGATGAATTCTGTCTGTGACCAGGGAATTATTGCGGCATTGTATGAAGCGTCTGCCGCAGGAGTGCAGATAGATTTGATTGTGAGAGGAATCTGTTGTCTGAAAACCGGAATACCGGGAATTAGTGAAAACATCCGTGTGCGTTCTATTGTGGGAAATTTCTTGGAACACAGCAGAATTTTCTATTTTTATAATGACGGCGAAGAAGAAATTTATATGGGAAGTGCAGACTGGATGCCGAGAAATCTGGACAGGCGTGTAGAGATTCTTTTCCCGGTGGAAGATGAGAAGTTGAAAAAACAGGTGTTCCACATTTTAGAAGTAGAGCTGATGGATAATACAAAAGCACATCTTTTAGGAGATGACGGAACATACAGTAAGATAGATAAAAGAGGAAAGGTTCTGGTAAATTCACAGGAGCAGTTCTGTGAAGAAGCGAAGCTGGAGTTAAACGGAAATGAGAATGAATACCGGGAAAGGATTTTTGTCCCGGCGGAGCAGAGCAATTAACAGAGAGTGAGAGATTATGGGAGAACAGAAAATCTTATTTACAGATATAGACGGGACGCTTCTGAACGATGCAAGAGAGATTCCAAAGGAAAACAAGGAAGCTATTGACCGTGCAGTTGCTGCGGGACATTATGTGGTTATTGCCACAGGGCGTCCTTTGGAAAGTGCCAAAACGGTAGTGGAGAATCTGGGGCTGATGATGCCGGGATGTTATATGATTGCCTACAACGGAGCCATCATCTACGATTGCGGCAAGGATAAAATATTAAAAAAGGAATCCCTTCCCTATGAGTATGTAAGCTATCTGATGCAACGGGCAGAGGAAAAGGGCTTGTATTTCCATACCTATAACGGCGTGAAGATTGTCACCAAACAGGATAGTGAGGAGTTGGCGGCATACCGCAATCATACCAAACTGGACTGTCAGATTGTGGATGATATTGTGGAGGCATTGGAAGAAGAACCACAGAAAGTCATGTTGATTCATTTGACAGATAAAGAAAAATTGGAGGAATTCCAGAGAGAAAACATGGAGTGGCAGAAAGGAAAATGCATCAGCTTCTTTTCAATGGACAGTTATCTGGAATATGCACCGAAAAACGCCACCAAAGGACTGGGAATGAAATTCTTGTGTGATTATCTGGGAATTCCTATGGAAAATACCATAGCCGCCGGAGATGAGCGGAACGATATTCCTATGTTGGAAACGGCACATATCGGCGTGGCTATGAAAAATGCCAAGGATGAAGTAAAAGCCTGTGCAGATTACATCACCCAAAGGACAAATAATGAGGCAGGAATTGCGGAAGTTATAGAGAAATTCCTATTTTCCGGCGGCTTGTTTTATAGAGATTAGAATTTCATCCGGCACATAGAGGTTGCCACGTCCCACCCCCAGTCGCAGATACGGTTTGTTGGCTCCGTGATAATCGGAACCACCGCTGATAAGCAGGTGGGAATCCTCGGCAATTTTTTTGAGATTTCGGGTATCACCGGGAGAGTTGGCTGAATAAATCGCCTCAATTCCGGTCAATCCCGCATCCTTTAAATCTGAGATAAAACGCTTCAGTCGGTCAAAATTCATATGACACAGAATCGGATGGGCAAAAAAGGAAACACCGCCGCCCATCTGAATCAGACGGATAGCCTCAAAAGGGTCAATTTTTTCCCGGGGAACATAACAGCGACAGTCATTGCCCAGATATTTAGAAAAGACAGTTTCCCGGTCTTTTACCATGCCATGTTCCACCAGATAGCGGGCAAAATGTGCCCGGGTAATGACGCTGTCCGGGTATTCCCTATAAAGATTATCCAATGTAATATCAAAACCTTCTTTTTGGAGGAGAAGAGCCATCTTCTCGTTGCGGTTATCCCGACTGTCTATAAAAGCCTGCAAACGTGTCAGAAATTCAGGATTTGTTTCATCAATATAATATCCCAGCATATGCACTTCGGTTCCTTCGTAATCGGTGGAAAGTTCAATGCCCGGAACCAGTTCCAACTGTATTTTTTCTGCAGCTTCCCTTGCTTTGGGAATACCGGAAATGGTGTCGTGGTCGGTTAGGGCGAATGCGGTCAGTCCCGCTTCTTTTGCCAGGAAAACCAGTTCCTGTGGTGTGTTAGTGCCATCGGATTCAGTGGAGTGTACATGTAAATCTATCATAATGAATTACCTCATTTCTTTTTATTTTAGATGGTTTATAAATTAAGAGAATTAATATCTATTTTATAGCTTATAGTCTACCCATCTGAGGTCTGCTTGTCAAAAAAAATCAAAAAATCATGTACAGAAATAGAATAATGCGGTAAAATAAGAAAAAATTGTTATAAAATTCTATGAAACATAGAGGGGAGTGAGTGTCGTTTGAACGGAATCAAAAGCAATGTGTCTATTGCAAAAACCCAAGAACAGAATTTAAAAACAAAATGTACGAATTTGGGAACCGGACATATTATGGAAGCAAAGGCAACCAATATCAGCGGTGTACAGGAAAATGCTTTTATCTATGGAGAGTGTACCGCGTTGTTAAAATCCTATAAGCGTTTATTGGATGCAGATGCGGAGCACATTGGAGAAGTTGGCATCAAATTTTCTGAAGCAGACCGGAGGATGGCGTCAAGAGGATAGGGAGAATGTTATGGAACAGAGGGAATATGAAAAAAGATATGGGGAAATAAAAGAAAGATTACAAAAGACGAAGGAAGAACAACAGGAGTGTCAGAGCCTGCTGAAACAGATAATTGCAGAAGAGGATAAGCTACAGAGCGATATTGCAGTAATCCAAAAGAAAAACCATAAGATGGAAGAAAAATGGGGAGATAAGCCTCATATGATTGCAGAAGAAAGGGCATTGTTGCGAAAAATTGCAGGAGAGAGGAATCAGCTTTGTCAATCCGGCTTTCGGGAATTTAAACAATATATGAAACAGCTGTCAGACAGAGAACAGGAATACAGTGTTAGTCTGCAAAAGATACAGCAGGAGATGGAAGATACAAAAGGGGAGAAGAAAAATGGGGAGGATTATTAAACCGATAGAAGTACAGATGCAGGTAGGCGGAATGGTGGCAGCCTTGGAAAGGGATAGAGAACAGCTACAGGAAGTTTTACCTATTATCAGTGATTTTTCACAGGAAAAAGAATTACAGGGAAAAGCATGGACAGGAATGAAGGAACAGATTTTAGCACATCGGACAGTGATTCGGGGATGTATCTGCATGGCAGAAGAGTTGATGCAGGAAGGCAGAAAGTTGGTAATGATTTGTGGGCTGGAAGAACTGAATGAGGATGAGTTGAAACTTCAGATTCAGGAAATAGGGCAAATCCGGGAGAAATATAAAGAAGCAGTCCGTACTTATCAGAATCGGTTAAGGGATAATACCTATGAAAAAACTATGGGCTGGTATGCCCGTTCACAGATTAAAACCCATGAACAACTGATTGAACTTACAAATGAAAAAATTCGGATTCTACATAGAAAGTTAACTAATATTGACCGAATCGACAGAGCAACAAGAAATTTGACGGATTCCCTCCGGCAGTTGATGCAGAACGTAAAATTGGGAATACAATATCTGGAAAATTCATGGAACGGTTCGGGATTTTTACCGGCAGGCAGAAGAAATATGGCTTGGATGAGTGAGCTGAATGGGGTGTGGGAAAAACGGGCAAATGATAAAAAAGAATTCAAAACTTATGGTGCTCAAGCAGGACCTTGGGAAATATGGGAAAATGACACAGAAAACAGCGATAGAAAACGTATACAGGAAATTATCCATAAATATTCAGAATATAAAAAATTAGATGAAGATACGATACCACTTCTTTAAAAAAAAATAGATAGCGAAGGATGCGGCTATGTCGCTTTTGCCAACATATTAGACAATATGTAATGACCTCCACATTGTAGGTTCGTGGATTCACCTGTATA
>CATWDJ010000011.1:0-57132 GCA_958349535.1 uncultured Lachnospiraceae bacterium | reverse complement strand
AATGGTGGCTCTCAAACTCCGGACAGGTGGCTCAATGGGAGCCGGAATACTCAATATTTTCATTGGTCTCACCAGATGTTAGCCAGCTAACATCTAGAGATGTGTCGGCAATTACATTTGCTGGTGCCGCCATTACCGGCAATTTTACGGTTACTAACCCAATTGTTATTAAAAAAAATATCCTTTTCATTAATTTTTCTCTGACTCTTTTTTTCATTCATCAATACCTCCTTTTTTTCATTATTCGCTTACGAAATTGTAAAATGTCAAGATTTTTTTGCTTTTAAATTCGAAAGCGAAAAAACCCTAAATATAAAAGCCCCTCCGTCATGATATTTTCCTTTTTACAGGAACATATCATAATACAGGAAGAGCCTGCTTTTTGTTTTATCTCTATTATTTTGTTGAACGATAAATCATTTGAGGGGGATTATTCAAGCGAAGTGAAGGCAGTTTTCCCTTATACTGTTTCGACACCACATTAATGAAGAATATATTTGTGTTATAAATCACGGATGGAGATGTACTACTTAGAATTGATATTCTCATTCTTGATTTCTGTCATAGCAAGCATAGTTGCCTACTATGTATGCAAATGGTTAGACAACTAGCCTAAAGAAAGCCCCGGAGACTGCCATCTCCGGGGCTTTTGTTGTTCCTACTGGAATATTTCGTATCTTCTTATTCTAGTCTTCGATAAATTTATCATGTACTGCCTTTGTCGCAGTGTCTACATCTGCCTCATCAATTAATACGGTAATTCTGATTTCTGAGGTAGCAATCATACGGATATTGACACCCACTCCGTAAAGTGCCTCAAACATCTTTCCTGCAACTCCTGCGTTAGACTGCATTCCCGCACCTACAACAGATACCTTTGCGACGGTGTCATCGGTTTCAATTCTCTCAAAGGTCAATCTCTTTCTGTTTGCCTCTAAGATTTCCTCAACCTCCTGCAAATTATCTCTTGCAACGGTAAAGGAAATATCCTTTGTGCCGTCACGTCCGATGGACTGTAAGATTACATCCACATTGATGTTTTTCTTTCCTAACAAATCAAATACCTTAAAGGCAATTCCCGGTTCATCCTTTAATCCGATTAATGCGACTCTGGCTGCGTTCTTATCTACAGCTACTCCGCTAACAAGCATACTTTCCACTTCTACTTCCTCCTTAACAACTGTTCCTTCTGCATTATTGAGACTGGAACGTACTACCAACTGTACGCCATATTTCTTTGCCATTTCTACCGAACGGTTATGCAATACTTTTGCACCCAGAGTTGCAAGTTCAAGCATCTCGTCGTAAGTAATCTCTTTCATTTTCTTTGCGTTTGGCACAACTCTAGGGTCTGCGGTATAAACACCCTCTACGTCTGTGTAAATTTCACAGGCATCTGCATGAAGAGCCGCTGCCAAAGCCACTGCCGTAGTGTCGGAGCCTCCTCTTCCTAAAGTTGTAATGTCATCATATTTGTTGATTCCCTGAAAGCCTGTAATAATGACAATTTTTTTATTGTCCAACTCATGACGGATTCTGTCAGAATCAATTCGTTTAAATCTGGCATTTCCGTAACTGGATGAGGTGTGCATTGCCACCTGAAAGGCATTGAGAGAAATCGCCGGTACTCCCAGCACTCCCATCGCCATGGACATCAGTGCAACCGAAGTCTGCTCACCCGTTGCCAAAAGCATATCCATTTCCCTTTTGGATGGATTTGGATTGATGTCATTCGCCATCTCGATTAAATGATCCGTTGTTTTTCCCATTGCCGAAAGCACTACCACTACATCATTTCCTTTTTTGTAGTCCTCCACGCATCTCTTGGCAACATTGAAAATTCTTTCTTTGTCGGCGACGGAACTTCCACCGAATTTCTTAACTATCAGCATAACTTCCTCCTAGCTGTCTTCTATCTTATTCTAATCCTTTTCTCCTTATGAAAAAAGGTAATCTATCAGCTTATGACCCTCTTCGATATACTTACCGGTCTGTGCTGCTTCCCGCTCATTATATTTCCAAGTATGTTCCTCTTTCTTTTTGCTGTCAAACAGCAGATACGGAACATCATCTCCCGTATGAGTGCGGATACAGATTGGAGTCGGATGATCCGGCAGAATTACCAGACGGTAATCCTCTCCCGCATCGTTCATTCCCTGTACAATCGGCTTAATGACATGCTCATCTAAATTCTCAATGGCTTTTACTTTCTTGTCCACGCTGCCCTGATGACCCATCTCATCCGGTGCCTCCACATGCACATAGACAAAGTCGTAACCATCTTCCGTAAGAACCTTTACGGCTGCCTCTGCTTTTCCTTCATAATTGGTATGAAGTCCGCCATTGGCTCCCTCTACGGTAATTACCTTCATGGAAGCTCCCACTGCGATTCCCTTCAGTAAATCTACCGCAGAAATCATGGCTCCTTTTTTCTTCGTCTTATCTTCAAAAGAGGACAGTGCCGGTTTTGTACCTGCACCCCAAAACCAACAGGAATTTGCAGGATTCAGTCCCTTTTTCTTCCGCTCGATATTGATTGGATGATTTGCCAGAATCTCATAGCTTTTTTTCATCATCTCCCGAAGGTCTTTGTTCTCCGGTAATTTATCCCCAATGGTCTGTCCCAGAACATCGTGAGGCTGTACCAATTCCACAACCTCTCCCTTATCCCAGATTAAGAGGTGGCGGTAACTGGTTCCTACATAAAACTTATAGATGTCAGTTTCCAATTCTTTTCGCACTGCTTCCAACAAAATTGCCGCATCCTCGGTGCTAATCTCGTCAGAGCTATGGTCGATAATTCTCTTATCCTCGTAATTTTCTTCTTCCTCAGAAAGGGTCACAATATTACAGCGGAGGGCAATATCCGTATCCTTCATAGGAACGCCGATACTCAATGCCTCCAACGGTGAACGTCCCGAATAGTACTTTTTCGGATTATATCCCAGCACGGAAAGATTCGCCGTATCACTGCCTGGCTTCATTCCTGTTGGAACCGTGTGTACCATTCCCAGTTCTCCCATAGATGCCAATGCATCCATCATTGGGGTTTTTGCATATTCCAAAGGTGTCTTTCCATCTAACTCATCTATTGGCTTATCTGCCATTCCGTCTCCCAAAATTACAATGTATTTCACGTAAATGCCTCCTAGCCCATACGAATCATTTGAAGAATGTCACCCAGTTCCTCTGCTTTTTGCAGATAGGTTTCTTCACTCATTTTTCCCGTTACAAAGGCTGTCTCATCCGGTGCCTCTTTGATTTTAATCAAAGCAATATCTCCAAATACTTCTTTGGCATCCATCTCGCTCTTCTTCGTACGGACAAAGTAACTGTTTTCTGCCTTTTTGTAATCCAGCAATGTCAGCTTTTCTTCACTATAAGTAATCATAATATTTCGTTTTAAATGCTTTGCAATGTCCACAATGTCCGCTGCCACTGCACTTGCTGTCGGGAGCTTTCCTGCTCCGCTTCCATAGAACATGGCATCTCCCAGCATATTTCCGTGAACAAAAATGGCATTGAACACATCATTGACATTTCCAAGAGGGTGCTCCTCACTTAACATAAACGGTGCCACCATTGCCCAATAGCTGTCTCCCTCCAGCTTGCTGGTAGCCAACAGCTTAATGGAACGTCCCATTGCTTTTGCATAGGCAATGTCAATCGGTGTAATCTTGGAAATTCCCTCGGTATGTATCTGTTCAAAATCCACGGTTTTTCCGCATACTAAGGATGTTAAAATAGCAATCTTACGGCATGCATCATAGCCTTCCACATCTGCGGTAGGGTCTGCCTCTGCATAGCCCTTTGCCTGTGCATCCTTTAATACTTCATTGTAATCGGAACCCTCAACACTCATCTTTGTCAGCATATAGTTGGTCGTTCCATTGAGAATACCTGTAATCTCTTCTACGATATCCGCACTGAGAGAAGTAATCAGCGGACGGATAATCGGAATACCGCCTCCGACACTTGCCTCAAACAAGAAATTGATGTCTCTTTCCTTGGCAATAGCTAACAGCTCCGCACCGTGTTTCGCCACCAATGCTTTGTTGGAGGTAGTCACGTGTTTTCCTGCCAGCAATGCTGCCTTTACAAAAGTATACGCCGGCTCCACGCCGCCCATTGCTTCTACTACAATGGCAATCTCCGGATCATTTTCAATCACTTTATAATCATGTACAATTTTTTCCTGAATCGGGTCTCCCGGAAAATCTCTTAAATCCAACACATATTTTACTTCGATTTCTTCTCCGGCAGTCTGCGTGATATGGTCTTTATTTCTCTCCAAAACCTCTACCACACCGGAACCTATGGTTCCATATCCTAATACGGCAACTTTAATCATCTTATCACTCCCTAGCTAGTATTTTTAAATAATGAATCCCCGAATGTTTCTCTATGGTCTCTGTCATCTTATTCACATCACCGGTTTCCGGCAATACATCCACACTCAAGGTTAATGATGCGATACCATTCACCGGAATACTCTGGTGTATGGTTAATATATTTGCATGATATTCCGCCACAGTCCGCAACACAACCGACAATAATCCCGGCTCATCATCCATCTGAATCACCATGGTAATGGTCTTTCCCTTGGAATTATCATGAAATGGGAAAATATCATCTTTATATTTGTAAAAAGAACTTCTGCTGATTCCTACCCGTTCTGTTGCCTCCTGAACGGAAACAACCTTCTCCGACTCTAAAAGTCTCTTGGCCTCTACTACCCGAAGCAGAACCTCTGGAACAGCCTTTTCTTTTAAGACAAAGTATGAAACTTTTTCTTCCATTTTGCTTCTCCTCTGTTTGCGTCAGAAATACATTTGTACTCGCAAGAAAGATAGTACCATACTTTTACCACTATTTGCAACCTCTTTTTTCTAATCCATGTATTTGCATAAAAAAAGACTTAAAATATCACATTTATTGTCATATTTTAAGCCTTCTTCTTTTATTTCAGTGCAATCCACTTCAGATATGCATTGATAAAGAGATCGATTTTTCCATCCAGAACACTGTCTGCATTTCCGGTCTCCTCATTGGTTCGATGATCCTTTACCATGGTGTAAGGCTGCAGCACATAGGAACGTATCTGGTTTCCCCAGCCAATCTCCGTAACGTCTCCCCGGATGTCCGCCGCCTTCTTTGCATTTTCCTCCTGCTTTAACAGATATAATTTTGCTTTTAACATCTGCATGGCTTTATCCTTGTTCATGTGCTGGGATCGCTCGTTCTGGCATTGAACCACAATTCCCGTAGGTAAATGTGTGATTCGGATGGCAGAGGAGGTTTTATTGATATGCTGTCCTCCCGCACCGGAGGAACGGTAGGTATCGATACGAATATCATCATCTTTTACCTCAATATCCACATCTTCCTCAATATCCGGCATTACATCGCAGGACACAAAGGAAGTCTGCCGCTTTCCTGCCGCATTAAAGGGCGAAATCCGCACCAGACGGTGTACTCCTTTTTCGGATTTCAAATATCCATAAGCATTTTCTCCGCTAATCTGGAAGGTAATGGACTTGATTCCCGCCTCATCCCCATCCAAGGAATCCAAAATCTCTAACTCATATCCTTTATCTGCCGCCCAACGGCTGTACATACGGAACAACATGGCTGCCCAATCACAGGACTCTGTTCCGCCGGCACCTGCATGAAGAGAAAGTATGGCGTCATTTTTGTCATACTCACCGGACAATAATGTCTTGATTCGAATTTGTTCAAAATGCTCTTTAAAATTTTCCAGTTCCTCTTCAATTTCCGCCAAAATAGATGCATCATTCTCCTCATAGCCCAGTTCCAGCAGGGTTTCAATATCCTCATAGCTGCCTGTAAGCTGATGATATATCTCCACATCATCCTTATGGCTTTTTAATTCTTTCATTTTCTTTTGAGAGACTTCTGTATCATCCCAGAAGTCCGGAGCTTCCATCTCTCGCTCCAGTTCTTCGATTCGCTTTTCCTTATTGGCTAAGTCAAAGTGAATCCCTCACTTCACATAAAGGTTCTTTGTAGCTGTTTAAAATTGTCTTAAACTGATCCAATTCTACCAACATGCCACCTTCTTTCTATTTATTTTGAACATCAGACTCCAATATCTCTAACGCTTTTTGAATCTGATTATCCTGACTCTTGTCATAGTCTTCATTGGTATCCCCGGTATATTCATATTCCAATTCTACATCCGGTTCGATTCCTACCTCGTGGATATAATTTCCATTTGGGGTATAATATTTTGCCGTTGTCAGCTTAATGGCACTTCCATCCTTTAACTGTTTGACGGTCTGCACAATTCCCTTTCCAAAGCTTTTTGTTCCAATCAGAGTTCCGTAATCATAATCTTTAATCGCTCCCGCAAAAATCTCTGCAGCACTGGCACTGTTCTCATTAATCAGAACTGCCATAGGGATTTCTATACGATGCTCATCATCCGAAGTATAATTCTGACGTTTTCCATATTTGTCTTCCGTATATACGGTAATTCCTTCTGGTAAAATATCATCCAGTATCTCCGTTACCGCACTCAAATATCCACCAGGATTATCTCGCAAATCTACAATCATCGCCTGCATTCCCTGTGCTTGAAGGGCATTGACCGCCTCCGTAAACTGTGTTTCTGTCGGCTCTGCAAATTCTGTAATCTGGATATAACCCACATTGTTTTCCAGCATTTCGTATTCTACTGTCGGCACCTCTACCTTATCCCGTTCAATATCATATTCCAGCTTATCTTTCTCACCTTCGCGGTAAACCTCCAGATGTACTTTGGTTCCCTTGTCGCCGCGGATATTTGTTACCAGCTCGGAAAGTTCCATACTGGTTGCCTCGATATTATCCACCTTTAAAATGGTATCACCATCTTTTAACCCCGCTTTATCTGCCGGAGTGTCTTTATATACATGAAGCACCGTTACCTGCATGGTCTTCATATCCTGACTTAAAACCGCTCCGATGCCGCAATAAGTTCCGCTGGTGGACGCCATCATAGAATCGTATTCTTCCTTGGTGTAGTACACGGAATACGGGTCACCTAATCCCTCAAATAATCCTTTGTATAGTCCGTTGGTCAATTCCTCCGTATCAATATCCTCATAATAATACAGTTCCATCTGTCCCAACAGTTCTTTTATTTTTTTCTCGGAATCTGCGTCCAGAACTTCCTGTGTGTCCGATGCTTCTTTATCAATCAGGGTAACTGCATATTTATCCTTTACCACAGATATTACAATCAATACTGCAACCAGAAATACTGCCACCGTAGCAAGTATTCCCACCAGTACACCCTTTTTAAAGCGTTCTTCCTCTCTCGGTGATTCCTGTATCATCTCTTTTTCTTCCATCTACAAGATCCTTTCTATGTATCTCTAATATTCTATGCAGTTTATTTTACATATCCCCACGGATTTACATAGGATCCATTGACTGTTACACCAAAATGTAGATGATTGCCTGTGGAATAACCGGTACTTCCCACCTTTGCAATAACCTGACCTCTGGTTACCGTATTTCCCACTGACACCAGCCGGGAAGAGGCATGCATATAAACGGTGCAAATACCATTTCCATGATCTATAACGATATAATTCCCGGCACTATTGCTGTAGGTAGATACAATAACTACTCCGCTGTCTGCCGCCACAATATCTGCCCCGTAAGCTGCTCCGATATCAATTCCCTTATGATTGGTAGACGCACCTGCGGTTGGTGATTCCCTCGGTCCGTAGTCACTGGTAATTTTGTGGCTGCTAGGGCATGGCCACAGCATACTTCCGGTTCCCTGCACCGTCTGTCCACCGCCGGAACCCTCTCCTGCACTAGCACTGTTGCCGGCATTGTTTGCCTGTTGCTGCTGTGCTGCCTGAATCTGAGCAATGACCTCATTCTGAGCCTTTATTTCTTCCTCATAAACTTTGGCTATCTGCTCTGCATCCGCCAAATCCTCCGAAACATCTGCCAGTTCTCCCTTTTTTGCCGCCTCTAGAGCCGCCACTGCCTGTTTCTCTGCCTTGACCTGTTCCTCCAGCTTTGCAATCTCTGCATATTCTTTTTTCAATATCTCCTGCGTTTCCGCAATGGTCTCCTGCGTATTCTGATACTCCTCTAACATCTTACGGTCATATTGTGAAATCTGTGTGATGTATTCCGCCGTATTGAGAAATTCCGAGAAGTCTTTGGAAGAAAACAGCATCTCGGCTGTGGAGGTCTGACTGTTCTCATACATAAACTTGATGCGTTTTTTCATATTTTCATATTGCACAGCCTCTTTCGCCTGGGCATCTGCCAACGCTGCTTCCGCATCTGAGATTTCCTGCTGTTTTTCCGCTAATTGTTGTTCCAGTTTTTTTACTTTTGCAGATACCTCGTCCAACTGTGCATCCAGTTGCTTTACCGCATCCTTGATGTCACTTTTGGAATCCTTCAAAGAATCTATCAGCTCCTGAGCCTCTTTCAAATCCTTTTCCAGTTCTTCCTTTTCTTTTTCCGCTTCCTTCAGATCCGACTTGTTGTCCGCATAGACCTGCATCAACGGCTCTCCAAATAACATTGCCGACAATGCCACCGCAACTACCGCTGCCGATATGACTCTGTGTTTTCTCATAGCCTTCTCCTCATTTTTTCTAGATGTTTCATGATTTATAAATATCTAACAAAGAATCCCAATAGGAGCCTGTCCCCTATTGGGATTACATTATACATTCAAGTGCTTCTTTGTAGTGATACGGCTTCCCAGGAAACCAATTCCCACACCCAATAGCAATGCCACCGGCACCAGAATCCGAAATACCTGACCCACCGGAAGGAAATTCAGCATATTGCTCAGGAATACAAATTTTTCTGCCACATAGGAAATAACACTGCTGTAAACAAAATACAACAGAATCAGCGGCAGCACAGATCCAACCAATCCAATCAGCACACCTTCTACAATAAACGGTGCTCTTACAAAATAGTCCGTGGCACCTATCAGCTTCATAATCGCAATTTCTTCTCTTCTTACAGAGATACCGGTACGAATGGTGTTACTAATCAGGAACACTGCCACTGCAATCAATATCAAAATGATTCCTGCGGAAATATAGCCAATCAATGCATTCAAATCGGTAAGGGTATTGGCTGCCACCTCAGACTGGTGCACCTCCCGAACCATATCCACCGATTTCAGATAAGTGACCAAGGTTTCCTGCATGGACACATCATTTAAGTAAATCTCATAGTGTGCAGAATCTGCCAAAGGGTTATCATCCACAAACCCCTCTGCCAAGTCTGTATTTCCTTCAAAATACTTCTCCTGAAAGCCCTGCCATGCCTGCTCTGCCGACACAAAGTTATATTTTGCAACCTCCGGGCGTTTTTTAATCAAATCTCCCATCTCATCCATCTGTTCCTGAGAGGTTCCCTCTTTGAAAAAGACGGTAACTGCCACGCCCTCCTCTGCGGTCTTCACCATAGCTCTAAAATTAGTTACCACGGCAAAAAACAGACCAAACAGAAAAATACAGGCTGCCATGGTTGCCATAGATGCCAGAGAAAACATTTTGTTTCTGCCTATATTCTTAATACCTTGCTTTACGGAATATAAAAATGTACTAAATCTCATCTGTGCCACCCATTTTCTCGTCGCTTACCACAACGCCTTTCTTCATTGTAATGACACGCTTTTTCATCGCTTTTACGATTTCCAGATTATGTGTAACCACCACTACTGTGGTTCCTCTCTCGTTAATCTCTTCCAAAAGCTTCATAATCTCCCACGCATTATTTTCATCCAGATTTCCCGTAGGCTCGTCCGCCAATAAAATCTTCGGCTCATTGACCAATGCTCTGGCAATAGCAACCCTCTGCTGCTCTCCTCCCGACAACTGTCTCGGCAAAGACTTGTACTTTGCCGCCAGTCCTACCACGGAAAGCATCTGAGGAACCTTGCTCCGTATTACTTTCGTGCTGGTACCCACAACCCTCTGGGCAAAAGCCACATTCTCATAGACATTCCGGTCTTTTAACAACCGGAAATCCTGAAATACGACTCCAATGTTTCTTCGGAACTTTGGAATCTGCTTTCTACGCAGATTTCCAATATCCTGTCCGTTTATCTCTATGGTACCTTCCGTAGGCTCCAACTCCTTCAACAACAAGCGGATAAAGGTGGATTTTCCCGAGCCGCTTTCTCCTACGACAAATACAAATTCTCCTTCTTCAATATGCAGATTCACATCATTCAACGCAGGTATCCCTGTGGAATATGCTTTACTGACATTTGTAAGCTTAATCATGAATGCCTCCCAGTGCTTAATAATCTAAGGATTCCATGTACTTCATATACTTTACAACCATAAGTGCAATTTTAAAGGTTATGGCATCCTCAAATACACGCAAATCCAATCTTGTACTTTTTTGTAATTTATCCAGACGATACACCAGTGTGTTTCGATGAATATAAAGCTGTCTGGAGGTCTCGGAAACGTTCAGACTATTCTCAAAGAATTTATTAATTGTGGTCAAAGTCTCCTCATCAAAATCATCCGGTGACTTTCCATCGAAAATTTCTTTTATAAACATCTTACAAAGAGGAATCGGCAACTGATAAATCAAACGTCCGATACCTAAGGCAGAATAAGCAATGACTTCCTTTTCCTCAAAGAAAATCTTTCCTACATCCAATGCCATTCGTGCTTCCTTATAGGAACGGGAAACCTCTTTGATTTCATTTACAATCGTTCCGTAGGCGATATGTATCTTGCCTGACGCACTTCCTCCAAAAAGATTCAAAATGACATCTGCGGTTTTCTTCAAATCATCATAAGTTTCTGTATCTGCAAGTTCTTTGACCAGAATGATATTTTTCTCATCCACTTCCGTTACAAAATCTTTGGATTTTCCACCGAAAAGTCCTCTGACCTTCTCCAACTCATTGCCATCTTTATCACGGTTCGTCTCTATTATAAATACCACACGACGCACATCCGTATCAACATGAAGTTTCTTGGCACGATTGTAAATATCTACCAACAGCAGATTGTCTAATAAAAGATTTTTGATAAAGTTATCTTTATCAAAACGTTCCTTGTATGCAATCAATAAATTCTGTACCTGAAAGCTGGCAATCTTGCCTATCATATAGACATCATCACTATCCCCATTTGCCAGCAAAATGTACTCCAGCTGATGCTCATCGAAAACTTTAAAGAACTGACACCCCTGCACAACCTGACTGTCCGCCGGCGACTCCACAAAAGCTACCGCCGGTCCGATATATTTGTCGGCATCCGGAAATGTAGTGGCCAGAACCTTCCCCTCCGTATCAATAATGCATAAATCAACTCGCGTAATGCCCTTCAATCCATCAATGGTATTTTGTAATATTTGATTTGAAATCATAGTACGCCCTTCTCCTCCTATGTCGCTATGCAAATTTCACAATAATTTCTTGTGATTTTTTACAAAAACGCCCTATCCATTTTCTATTTTAATGCAAAACACCAAAAAAATAAAGACTAAAAGTGTTTTTTTTGTTCTAATATTCCAAAAAACCTTCTCCCAGAACCTCTCGTGCATCCGTTACAATTACAAAGGCTTTTGTATCAATTTCTGCCACAATATCTTTTAAATCCACAATCTCCTTTTTGGATACCACACAGTAAAGCACCGTCTTCTTGTCTCCCGAATACATTCCTGTGGCGTCCAGTCCCGTCAGTCCACGATCCAGCTTTGTCATAATGGCATCCGCCACTTCCTGATACCGGTCTGTAATAATAAACGCCGCTTTGGAATATTTCATACCTTCCATCAAGGCATCCGATACCTTCGATGTGATAAAAATTGCCACTACTGCATAAAGTGCCGGTTTCAGACCAAACACATACAAACCGGCCAGCACAACTGCACCATCTATTACCTGTAATATCTGTACCACGGAATAATGACGGACTTTGTGCTGTATCAGCACAGACACCATATCCGTTCCTCCGGTGGTTGCCTTTGCCAGCAAAACAAATCCGATTCCGATTCCGGTAATGACTCCGCCAAAAATTGCCGAAAGCATATAATCCCCTTGGGTCAAATCCACCTGCGGAATGATATACAGCCAAAAAGATAGAAGAACCGTACCTATGACTGTTCTTCCTATAAAACGTTTTCCTTTTATTTTCAGTGCAAATAAAAATACCGGGATATTCAAAACAATGTTGGTCAGCCAGAGAGGAATACCACCTTCCACCAGTCCTGCGGTCACCTTTCTGATAATAATCGCAATACCCGTAAATCCTCCGGTTACCAGACCAATCGGCTCAAAAATACATTGTATTGCCAATGCCATGATTCCCGTACCCAGTACTATGAACAAAAAATCCACATACCATGGGCGGCTATTTAAAATTTTCATTTTCATCTTTCTTCCTCTTTTTCGTTCTGATAATCACCCATCTTTTTCATCAGGGCATGCTTGCGGAATACCTTCTGTAAGGTTTTTCTGAAAAATGATTTCCGCTCTCCTGTATATGCCCCCAGACCATACCATATCTGTGCACTCATCTTATCCCGGTATTCCCGGATAAATTCTTCCTGTCTCGGTGACGGTATCAGAGAAATTACAACCTCTGCCGCTTCACCGTTCACACCATTGATAATATTCTCCAAATCTCCTTGACATTCCTCCAAGGCAGCTTCCCCCACTTGATTTCTCTTAGGATACTGTTCATCCAGAATCTCCTGAAACCTATCCAGCTCTGTTCGCTCTACGGCAAGGATATAAAGCCGCTTGTGATTTCGCACAATCCGTTTCATAAATTCGTGGAAAAATTCATGTTCATTGGTTTCCTTGAGACGCTGAGGTGTCATAATATTGGCAGCCGTCAAAATTTCCTTTTCTCCGATAATCGTTAAATCAGCCAGAGAGATTACCTCCTTGACTGCTTCGGAGCTTTCTGCGTCTGCCAGGGTTTTCATGGAAACTGTCTCTATAATATTCATGGAAGTGCTGTTCAAATAGCCCTCCGCTAAAAGAATCGCCTCCCGCACAGAATAATTATCGATTGGCAATCCCAAAATCTCTATCTTCTTTTTCATTGTTACACCTATTATTGTTTTTTCTACTGATAATATACATGAGTATAACAAAATCAAGGGGATTTTTCAACTACTGGTACTTATCCCCAGCCTTCTGTTATTGATTTGTCGTAATAATTCTGACATTTTTCGATAATTTTTACAGTATTTTCACTTTTGGAAAGTCAAGATTTTTTCTCGCTTTTTTGCAAAACTTATCAACTTTATTATTTGTGTACAAAACGAATGTTCTATTCTTTTTCTATGTAAACCTATATTTTTGCCTTTTTTTCTGTGGATAACGTTTATAACTCCGTGTATAACTCATTTTTTTCGATATTTCCACACTTTTCGATGTGGATAACTTTTTTTCGCTTTTCGACACAAATTTTCGTCATTTTTCTCTGATTCTCAACATTTTGTGCAAATTGCTAATTTGGTCTATTTTTCCCCGCAAAATATTGTTTTCCTTATCACAATCTTATGTTTACCGATTTCTTTTTCATACAGGAAAGGTATCTTTTGTACATCAAAAAAGCTGTCATCCAATGGATGACAGCTCTCTATCATTCTTTTATTAGAAAATTCTTCTTACTGTAATAATGCTCTTATATGCTGCCGGTGATGTATACTTGATACCGGTAGATGGTGTACTAGCATGTACGATGGTGTCGTTGCCAACATAGATTGCAACGTGACCGCTGTAACAGATAATATCACCCGGCTGCATCTCGGACTGGCTTACTTCATATCCGACACTTCTCATTCCACTGGAGGAATGAGGTAAGGAAATACCAAACTGTGCATATACACTCATTACAAATCCCGAACAGTCTGCTCCGTTTGTCAAACTTGTTCCGCCATATACATATGGGTTACCTACAAACTGGCATGCATAATTTGCAACTGCTGCTCCGCCGGAGCCTGATGGTGCAGAATAGTTTGAAGAACCACCGGAGTTCTTAGAACCTGAAGATTTCTGGGCTGCTTTCTGAGATGCCTTTCTGGCTGCCTCTTCTGCTGCCTTTCTCTCTGCTTCTTCTTTTGCGAGTCTCGCTTCTTCTTCTGCTTTAGACTCTGCCGTTACATAATCTGTAGATAAGGTTACATAGTCTGTGGAAACATAGCCTTCGCCTTCTTCCATTGTTACCTTAACCCATCCGTCTAATTCTTCTAATACGGTTAAATCATCTCCGCCCGGTACCAGACCCAACACAGATGCATCCATAGAAGCGTCTGTACGAACTTTTAATGTTTCTGTATTTACAGTTGCAAGTCTTCTTCCAACGCTCTTTGCTAACTCTTCATTACCAACTACTACAAATTCCTGTTTTACATAACCGGTCACATTACCGGAAGTAATCTTATACCAGTCACCTTCCACCGCATCAACGGTAGCTGCTGAATTGTTGTAAAGCTTTCCTAATACCTCTCCGTCTTCTCCCGGAGTACTACGCACATTTACATAGTTGTCAACCTGTGCGATAGCAATATCTGCATACTCAGATTTTACTACCGGAGTCTCATTCTCCTGCTTTGCACTTGCCTGCTGGCTATTTGCGATTGCCTTTGCAAATGAAAGGGAACCACCTGCTACTGTAGTTTCAGAAACTTCACTGCTGATACTGCTGCTTAACTGACTGGATAAACCTGCTGCCGGTGCTGCGTTTACTGCTAAAGTAGAACTTGTTAAAACAATTGCACTTGCAAGACAGCATGTCTTTATTCTCATCCTATTGCGGTTCATATGTGCCTCCAATATATTGATAATTTCTTTACCATTTGTTACGAATTTGTTACATTTATTACATGGTTATTATAACAAAGCCCTTTTATACTGTCAACCCCAACATATTGGAAGTTTTTTACACCGCTTATACTTCATTTATACTTGGTTTTCATACAGATACTTTTCCACAGAGGTAACCGCATTGGCTCCATCCGATGCCGCAGTAATGACCTGCCGCAACTGCTTCGTCCTTAAGTCCCCCGCCGCAAACACGCCTTTTGTCTGGGTAACGCCGTCTTCGCCAGCTATGATATAGCCCCCTTCATCCATTTTCACAAGGTTCCGGTATATTTCTGTATTCGGTTGGATTCCCACCGCAATAAATACTCCCTGTACCTCAAGTTCACTTTTTTCTTCTTTCTTCTTATTACATATGGAAATCTTTTCTACCATATCTTCGCCTTGAATCTCTTCCACGACGCTGTCCCATACTACCTCAATATTTTCCGTCTCAAACACACGCTCCTGCAATACCTTTGCTCCCCGAAATTCATCCCGACGGTGTACCAGATATACCTTTTCGCACAATCTTGCCAGAAACAGGGCATCCTCCAAAGCCACATCGCCGCCGCCAATGACTGCCGTGGTCTTTCCCTTGAAAAAAGCTCCGTCACAGGTAGCACAATAAGAAACTCCCATTCCCATCAATTCTTCTTCTCCCGGTACCCCCAATTTTCTGTGGGTTGCTCCCGTAGCAAGAATCAGGGTCTTGGTCTCATAAGTTTCTTTTTCCGTTACAATTTTCTTTTTTCCCTCTTCCTCTTGAATCTCCCGTACCTCTGCCGTTACAAAACTGCATCCTAATGCGTCAGCATGGGCACGAAATTTACTTCCCAAATCAAAACCGCCCACTCCCGGTATTCCCGGATAATTATCCACCTCATAGGTATTTAAAATCTGTCCTCCGCTCATAGGTGCCTTTTCAATCACAAGGGTTGCCAGCTTTGCCCGCTGGGCATAAATTGCAGCACTCAGCCCCGCAGGACCGCTTCCTATAATAATGACATCATATAACATATCTTTTTCCTCCGACTTTTTCTCTTGATTCTGTCTCTATACGGTATTCTATCATTTTTCCCGCCAAACCTCTATCTTATTTCCAAAAATCTATTGCCCTTTTTTCTTTTTGAGAGTACAATAACGTTACAAAGAAAGGTGGTGCAGATATGGACGTAGGAGCACTTAGTACAATTGCATTAAATCAACTCCCAACAACAGATGCACCCAGTGACATCGGTCTTGCCGTTTTAAGCAAACAGTTAGATGTCAGCCAGCAGATGGGCAGCGAGATGGTGAAGGCTCTGGAGAATTCAGTTACTCCTTATCTGGGCGGCAACATCGACGTTTCTGTTTAAAGGGACGAAAAGAGAGTTTTCTGATATCAGAAAACTCTCTTTTTCTATGAGGCAATTCCCATCCAAATAATCATACCGATGGCAAATACAATTCCGATTATCAATGGAATCGTGATAAATTTTTCTGTTTTTGGTCGGGCAAATTCCAACTGAAAAGCTTCCAGCCTCTGGTTCTTCTTTGCTATAAAAACCCACAATCCAAAAACACAGGCTGTGGTAAAAATCGCAATGACCAGCCAGCTTAGAGTTCCCATAAGCATCATTTGGGAATCCTCCAGCAGAGCCGCACTTTCCTCCACCGCCGATTCTATTCCTTTGCTACTCTGTATCTTCATAATGATAACCATATTCAGGTTTAACACAAAATGGCATATCATAGATGCATAGATGCTTCCTGTGGCTTCTATTACCAACACCAGAAAAATACCAAAGGCGAAGGTATATAAAAACTGATTGAAATTCAAGTGCATACATCCAAATAGAAATGCACTCAGAAACATTCCGATTTTCATGCTGCTTTTCCGATAGGTCTGATACAACATTCCACGGAAGAAAAATTCCTCCACACAGGCAGGAAGTATGGCAAAACAAAGCATATTCAGGAAAAAACGTTCCCCCTGCATACTCTGGGTCATTTCCACCACCTGATTATCCACCAGAAACATGGTCAGCATATTCAGCACTAACACCAGTGGATAAAACAGATAGGTCATAACCACCAGCAACAGTACATCCGATATTTTTATTTTTTTATAGGGAATACATTCCCGTACCTTCATTCCGGATTTTCTAATATAAATCCATGCCGGCAGAAAAACAATTGCCTGTGACAGAAAGATGTCCACATAGATGGAAATGTTCATTCCTCTTGTCAAAAATCCATATACAAGACTGAATCCCACATAAACCAGAATGGTAACCAGAAATGTCCGGTTTGCTCCTTTGTTTGTCGTCATAACTTCTCCTATTTCAATGCGATCGCTTCTACCTCAAGAAGTACATCTTTTGGTAGCCGTGCCACTTCCACACAGCTTCTTGCCGGAAAATCTGCGGTAAAAAATTCTTTATACACATCGTTAATAGTTCCGAAATCATTCATCTCTTTGATGAAAACGGTAGTCTTTACCACCTGATCCATGTCCGTTCCGGCTGCTTCCAGAAGATTGGAAAGATTCTTCATTGCCTGCTCAGCCTGTGCCTTTGGTCCCTCCGGGATTTTACCTGTGGCAGGATTTACCGGAATCACACCGGAAGTATACACCATTCCGTTTACCTCAATTGCCTGTGAATATGGTCCAATTGCTGCCGGTGCCTTGTCTGTACTGATTACTTTTTTCATAATGATTTCCTCTCTTTCCTACAGCCTGCGGATTCCCCGCTCTGTAATCTCTATTTTTCTTTCTTTATATAAATGCCCTACGGCACGTTTAAACGCATTTTTGCTGAGACCTGTTTCCCTCTTAATAACTTCAGGAGATGCCTTATCATTAAAAGGAAGTACCCCTGCATATTCTTCAATAACTTCCATTACCTTTTCCGCATCGGGATTAATCTGCATATACGCCTTTTCCCGCAAGGTCAAATCCAGTTTTCCATCCGGTTTCACCTTGGTCACCCTGCTTTCGATTACATCACCGATTTTTAAAAAGCTGTAATCCTCATGTTTCGGTATCCGGGCAGAATATCGGTCATCCACTGCCACGAAGGCTCCGAAATTATCGCTGAACTCGTATACCCTTCCTTCTACTCTGTCTCCGGCTTTATAAGGAGAATTGGTTTTCAGTAAATCATAAATTCCTTTCATGGAAGCACAAAGTCTCCGGCTTTTGTCAATATATAAGGTAACCAGAACCTCATCCCCCGGCTCTACCCTTGTGGTCATCTCCTTAAAAGGAAGAAAAAGGTCTTTTTCCAATCCCCAGTCTAAAAAGGCTCCAATCTGACCTATCTCTAATACCTTCAACACTGCCAGTTCCCCCAGCTTCAACTTTGGCTGATTGGTGGTGGCTATCAATCGGTCTTTGGAATCCTTATACAAAAAAACTTCCAGCTTATCGCCGATTTCCAGATGTTCCGGCACCTGTTTTCCCGGCAGCAGCACCCTGGTTTCATCCTCTCTGCCATCTGCCAGGTAGATACCAAACTCCACCTTTTTTACAACAGTCAGTTCCTGACATTCTCCTAATTTTATCATTTCTTTCCTCCAAAAAACTCCACAATAGCATAGGGTTTCTTATCTTCATCTGCCAACATTACGGCAATCTTATCTTCTTTTTCTTCCACCACCGGAACCATTACATTTCCCAACACCGCGGCTTTCCGGTATTCCACCCGCAGTTCTTCTACTTGAAAGTCCTCCGGCAAAAATTCTTCTGCAATTAACACGTACTTTCCATTGTTGACATGGGAATTGGTATCAATAAAGAAACGGTGGACTCCTATGGGTTCATATATTTTTCCAGGCTCCGGCAAAGCCAATTTTCTGGATGCACATTCCATGGGATAAGGAGCACTCAATTCATAAGCATCCAGCACTTCCTCAAAAATCCTTACCGGTCTGCCTGTTTCCGTATCCAAAAATGTCCACGTGGAATTGGCATAGGCTACGACTTTTCCGTTTTCATCTGTCATAGTCAGATTCCGATATCCGAAAAATCCTTTAAATTCATAAGGCCACGTGGCAATGACCAGTTTTTCTCCCAACGCCGGATAGCGTTCCACCACAATCTGCCATGAATTGAGAATCCAGCACACATGATGCTCTTTTAGGTAGTCCACACCCACTCCAAGACTCTCCGACTGAAACGCACAGCAATCCTGAAAATAATCCAGAATAGCTACCAGTTTGATTCTTTTGTTTTCATCTACTTCACTGTAACGCACACAGGCATCCATTTGATACATCCGCTTTAATTCCTCCCAGATATGGAAAAAAGCACCACTTGCATGGTGCTTTCCAAACTGGCCCACAAGGATTCGAACCTTGAAATGACGGAGTCAGAGTCCGTTGCCTTACCATTTGGCGATGGGCCAATATTTTTTCAACAATGGCTATTATACATGATAAGTTATATAAAAGCAAGTACTTTTTTAAAATAATTTTAGTTCCTTATCTACCAATGCATATTCCACCGCTTCTTCCCATATAATTCGGGCTTTTCCGTTGGTAGCTTCCAGCAACTCTTTTTCTATTTTTGCAGTCTGTTCTTTTGGAACCACCCCGTGCAGTTCCACATCCTGAGCATAAACACTGTCAATAATTGGTATGCCATTCTGTCCCAACACATACTGAAGCTTGCCCACTTCCTGATAGGATGCCTGCACCTTTAACAGCTCTCCCTGCTGTTTCTCGATAACGACACTATTAGTAAGTCCTTCTTGGGTTGCCTTCTGGTATGCCCGCACCAGTCCTCCGGTTCCCAGTAATGTTCCACCAAAATACCGGGTTACCACAACCACCGCATCGTGAATCTCTTCCCGCAGTAATACATCCAGCATAGGGCGTCCCGCTGTTCCGTTAGGCTCTCCATCATCGGAACATCTCTGTAATTCCTGATTTTTTCCGGCAACATAAGCATAGCAGTTGTGTCTTGCATCCCAATATTTCTTTTTCATCTTTGCAATAAACTCTATAGCTTCTTCTTCTGTTTCTATAGGTCTTACCGTGGCAATGAAACGGGATTTTTTCTCTATAATCTCTCCCTCACCGCCTTCATACACAATCCGGTATGCATTTTCTGCCATCTGACTGTTCTCCTTTTCCCTTTTTCTTCTCTATCATAACACAGTCTCCTTGGTGCTATCAATTATAATGCTTTATTATTGAAAGATTTTTTGGTATAATATAAAAAGTATGATTTAAATAAAGAAAAAGGAGGTCTGCTATGAATTATGGAAAGAATCGTACATCCAGAAAACAGAAGGAACTGAATTCCAAAAGTACAATGGCCCGCAAAAGATTTACAGTCATTTTTTGCAAAGCCCTGCTTTTTTGTTTCCTTGCCGCAATTGTTATCGGGATATTTGTTGCTATCGGCTTTGCCCGTAAAATCATCAAATCCGCTCCCGACATTAATGATATAGATGCAACCCCAACCGGTTATCTATCTACTGTCTTAGATAGTGACGGCAACGAAATCGCAACTTTAGTTGCCTCCGGTTCCAACCGTGTCTACGTTACCATCGATGAAATTCCTTTGGATTTGCAGCATGCATTCGTCGCCATTGAGGACGAGCGTTTCTACGATCACAATGGAATTGATATGAAGGGTATCGTACGTGCCGGCTTTAAGGGCATTACCAGCGGTCACTTTTCAGAGGGTGCTTCGACCATTACACAGCAGTTACTGAAAAATAACGTTTTTACCAACTGGACCAGCGAGTCCACTTTTTCTGACAGAGTGGAGCGAAAGCTTCAGGAACAGTATCTCGCCGTGCAGTTGGAGAAAAAAGTAGACAAAGATTGGATTATGGAAAACTATCTGAATTCCATCAATCTCGGTCAGAATACCTTAGGTGTACAGGCTGCCTCAGAGCGTTACTTTAACAAAGATGTCTCGGAGCTGACACTTTCCGAGTCCGCAGTCATTGCAGCCATTACTCAGAATCCGAGCAAGTACAATCCGGTTACCAACCCGGAGGAAAACGAGAAACGTCGTGCCAAGGTTCTCAAAAATATGCTGCAACAGGATTATATTACTGAAAAACAGTATGATGAAGCCTTAAAGGATGATGTGTACGAGCGTATCCAGATTGTAAATACGGAAATTGCCGACGATAATGTTACTTCTTATTTTGTAGATGCTCTTACAGAGCAGGCAATTCAGGTTCTGATTGACGAAAAGGGCTACACCGAGACACAGGCTTATAAAGCTTTGTACAGCGGTGGTTTAACCATCTATTCTACACAGGACAGCCATTTACAGGCCATCTGTGACGAAGAGGTCAACAACCCTGATAATTATGCCGGTAACCCGGAGTACTCATTCTCCTATCGGCTTACCATTCAAAAATCAGACGGTACTTATAAAAATTACAGCGAGCAAACCATGCTCTCCTACTATCAGGCAGAGGATAAGAGCTACGATATCAACTTTGCCAGTCAAGAGGCTGCAGATGCTGCCATCGAAAAATACAAAAATGCCATGATGGAAGAAGGCGATACCATACCGGAGGGCGGCGAAACCATCGTTTATACTTTACAGCCGCAGGCTGCTTTGACCTTGATGGACCAGTCTACCGGAGAGGTAAAAGCCCTTGTAGGCGGAAGAGGCGAAAAAACTGCCAGCAAGACCTTAAACAGAGCTACTTCCACTCCGAGACAGCCGGGTTCTACTTTCAAGATTATTGCAGCTTATGCACCGGCGTTGGATTCTGCCGGAATGACTCTGGCAACGGTACAGGATGATGCTCCGTATTCCTATGCAAACGGAACTTCCCTTAGAAACTATGACAGCAATTATCGTGGATTTACCACTCTTCGGGAAGCAATTACAGATTCCATCAACGTGGTTACTGTAAAAACGCTGACAGAAATCGGCACACAGGTGGGTTACGATTATGCCAAGAATTTCGGTTTTACTACATTGGTGGATGATGACAATACCCAGTCTCTCTGTCTGGGCGGTCTGACAAAGGGTGTATACAACGTGGAACTGACTGCCGCATATGCAACCATTGCCAATGGCGGCACCTATACAGAGCCACGGTACTTCACAAAAATCTTAGACCACGACGGCAATGTACTGGTGGATTACACCGAGCCGCAGACCCGTACCGTATTAAAAGAAAGCACCGCATGGCTTTTGACTTCCGCTATGCAGGATGTTATGACTTCCGGTACCGGTACTGCCGCAAACATCAGTAATATGCCGGTTGCAGGTAAATCCGGTACAACTACCAAGGACCGTGACTCCGTATTTGCCGGTTTTACTCCTTATTATACCTGCGTTATCTGGGGAGGTTACGATGACAACTCACCGCTGAGCAGCACCCGTTACACAAAGAATATTTGGAAAGCGGTTATGCAACGTGCCAACGAAGGTCTGGAATATAAGGAATTTAAAAAGCCTTCCGGTATCGAGACCGCAACGGTCTGCAAAAAGTCCGGCAAACTGGCTGTAGAAGGCATCTGTGATGCCGACCCGCGAGGAAGTCAGGTTTATACCGAATATTTTGCATCGGGAACGGCTCCGACGGAAATCTGCGACCACCATGTAAGTGCCACGATTTGTACAGTCTCCGGCAAACTCGCCAATGAGTATTGCCCGGATTCCACCAAAGCCACCAGCATTTATATCATTGGAGGTTCCCCGGATTCCGGTGACGGACCTTATCTGTTATCAGATGATTCCGCCACTTCTATCTGTGATGTGCATAATTCTTCTACGAATATGTTGGATACGATTGAGAGCATACCGGGAGTCATCAAGGGCAACGGCAGTGATAAATCGGAAACCAAACCTTCCACACCGACTCACCCGGATTCCTCCGAGCAAGGCGGAACAGAAGGCACCAGCTATGATCTAAGGAATCTTTTTCCTAGTCACTGACAATAGCAAAAACTGCAGCACGGCAATGCCGTACTGCAGTTTCTTTTTTATTTTTTTACAGCTTCTTCTCGTCCAAATCCAATTCCAAACGATAGGAAATCAAATCGTCATTGATAACTCTCATATAGGAGTCCATTAAGGATTCCGCCACATACTGTGTCAGCTTTTTGAAATGCTCATAAATAGGCTTTTGACGGTATTCTTCCCATGTTCCCGAGGGAAGGGTAACAATCAGCATAATGACCGCCCTGCGGCTGCTCTCAAACTCCACTCGCACTGACATGGTATAAGTCTCGGAAATCGCCGAAAAATACCGCAACAACCCCCAGAGTACCGTATATACCGATTCATAAAAAGAATCCGGTATTCCCTGTACCATATACTGAGGAGTATAAAAATGCATCTCCCTTTTTTCATTTCCCTTGATAAATTCCTGACAGAGCATTTCTTCCATCTCTTCAAATCCATGACAGGAATGTTCCAATACCTCCTGTGCCTTGTGCAACACTTCCTGCTCATAACGGAACAGCATCTCTTTTTCTTCCACATTCTTTCCGTAAATCCGCAGACTCTCCTCTGTAAGGTTCTTGGAAAACTGTAAAAACTGCTGACGCTCTTTCTTCTGCTGCTCCAATACCAAACTTTTTTCCTCTAAGCTTTTCTCCCGCCTTTGATATTTTTCTTCCAATTCATCAGCTTCCTGATTATTCACAGTATTGACACCGTACAGCACAAAGCCTTCCTCTATCATCTGATAAAATTCTTCCCGGAAATTGGCGGGACTCAAAAAAACGTGAAATACATTGCGTTCATTCAATAAAAAGCTTAGCTGCCCTTGGGTGATAGCTACGGTATACACGATACATACCGTATCGGGATAAACCTTGTTCATAAACTTTATCAGTTGTTCTCCGTCATAGCCCTTCAACTCCATATCTACCACAATAACGCCATAGGTATTCTTTTTCATTAGCAATGCTGCATCAATTCCATTGTCTGCCGTATCTATTTTCAACTCTTCCGGCATAGCTTCTAAAAAGCCTTTAATTTCTTCTTCTCTATGATTAATAAACAGTAATCTCTTTTCCATTTCTCTACTCCTGTCGGGAAATAATATTATTTCGGAATTTTGTACCATTGTGATTTCGTGTCGTTATCAGGATTAACTCCCCATTCACCACCGTCATTAAAGACATAATATTCTCCCTCATACTCCAAAATATCTCCTCTGGTTACTCCATTGATGGTTCCATCTGTTTTCTTCATCGTAAGAATCCTACCGGTAAGCTTTTCCGTAGGGAACCAATCATAAGTCACCCCTCCCGGTCCCTTTCCGTCCGGACCGGAGGCTGCCTGCTCACGGGTGAGAGAAAACTCTCTGCAGATAACCCAGTATTCTCCTTCCCATTCAAAAATTCCGCTTGGTTTCAAGGTTAGCTGCTGATATTCATCTGGAAACTTCTCCGGCAGCGGCCAGACATTGCTTTTTATCTCACAGTCTGTTCCCGGATAGATATTTTCTCCTTCGCCCTCTCCCGGCTTAGTTCCCGGATTCCCGTGAACGCTGCAGGTAATCTGTTCCATACCGTTTTCTCCGTCTACCCAGCTATAAACACCGCCGGATGGGCAGAGTTCCCTACCATTATATCGTTCATCCATCACGCCGATAAATGCCAGTTTCAAGGAAGAATACTCTTCCGCTGTGTACTCTGTACTTATCTCACTGTATAATTCGTCTCTGTTGGACGCACAGGCGGCTGCTCTGGATTTCTCCACATGTCCCACGCAAACCTTTACCACAACCCCCACGAGAATCGCCAAGATTGCAATTACTACAATTAATTCTATCAGTGTATATCCCGCATTTTTCTTTTGTTTCATTTTAGCTTCAGTACCTCTAATATTTCTTATGTTTATACTGTAACTAATTTTCCGCAGGAAATCAAGAACCCTTTTCCATGAACCCTAAGAACGGCTTTTTACAAAGAAAAAACCCGGCAGAGAGTTGCCGGATTCTTTCTTTGTTGATGTATATACACTAAGGGGATTAGATATACTAACCCTTTCGGATTAGCCCATATTAGAACTTGTAGTTCTTTGGCTGGAAATCTGGGTAAGAGGACTCTAAACCGTGCTCTGTCGGATCCAGACCTGATAATTCTTCTTCTTCGCTTACGCGGAGACCTACTGTTTTCTTAATTACCATAAATACGATGGTCATTGTTACGATAGTCCATCCTGCGATACATACGACACCAAGTGCCTGAATGCCTAAATGATGAAGTCCGCCGCCGTAGAACAGACCGTCATTATAATCGAAAAGTCCTACTGCCAAAGTACCGAACAGTCCACAGCATCCATGTACGGCTACCGCACCAACCGGATCATCCACTTTTAATTTATTCTCAATGAAGAGAACTGCTGCACATACAATGATACCTGCACATACACCGATGATGATGGCTCCTACTGCGTCTACGTTGTCACATCCTGCTGTGATTGCTACCAGACCTGCCAATGCACCATTCAAAGACATGGATACGTCAGGTGCACCGTTTTTAATCCATGTAAAGATCATTGCTGTAACGGTTGCAAATGCCGGTGCCAATGTGGTTGTTGCAAAAATTCTTCCAAGATGTGCTCCATCTGCTGCTGCAGCACCATTGAATCCATACCAGCCAAACCAGAGGATGAATACACCCAAAGCACCTACTACGATATTATGACCAAGGATTGGTTTTGAGTTTCCGTCTTTATCATATTTTCCGATACGAGGTCCTAAGATAGCAGCTCCGATAAATGCTGAGATACCACCTACCATATGGATAACACAAGAACCTGCAAAATCAGTAAATCCCATATCTGTTAACCAAGCAGTTCCGCCCCATACCCAATGGGCCTCAACCGGATAAACAACTAAACTGATGATGAATGAATAAATAAGATAAGATACAAATTTGGTACGCTCTGCCATGGCACCTGATACAATGGTTGCCGCTGTTGCACAGAATACTAAATTGAATACAAATCCATACCAGTCACAATTCTCAAAATCAAACGGGTTCAAGCCCCATCCGATGAATTTACTTCCTTCGCCACATAAAAGGTTATAACCAACGAAGAAAAATGCTACAGTACCAAGACAAAAGTCCATGGTGTTTTTCATAATGATGTTACCTGCATTTTTTGCTCTGGTAAAACCTGCCTCCACCATTGCAAAACCTGCCTGCATAAAGAATACCAAAGCGGCTCCGATTAAAAACCAGACACCCTGACTTCCAAATATTACGCTGTTAACCGCATCTAATGCTTCTGTTGAAACTTCTGCTAATAACATACGAACTCCTCCTTTTCCTGCCCACGAAACTTATTTTTCTTTGCCCCGTGATGCTTTTTTAGTACAAAAAAGAGATAGCATGGAAATTTAGATTTTCTCTAACTTTCTATGTTATCCCCTTTGATAACTGATTACATTTTCATATTTTATTTTTATCATTACAGTGCCTCACTGCCTCGCTCACCGGTACGAATCCGAACCGTATCCTCAACTTCATACACAAAGATTTTTCCATCACCGTAATTACCGGTTTTAATCTTATCTACCACTTGGTCAATTAAGGATTCTGCTACATTTTCATCTACAACTGTCTCTACTTTAATCTTCGGAAGCAGATTTACACTATACTGCGAACCTCTGTAAGACTGTCTGTATCCTTTCTGATTTCCATATCCCATGATATTCGTAATCATGACTCCCGTAACCTGTGTACTGTCTAAAATTCCTTTTAAATCTTCCAGCTTTTCAGGTTTGATGATGATTTCCAATTTTTTCATACTAAATCCTCCTTCTTACCTTTTTCGCCCAAGGCGTATATAGAAGGCCCGGCGGTCATAAGACCGCCTAACCGATTCTATCTGTTGCTTATACTTCGAAGATTAAGTCTCCGTAGGATGGCATTGGCCACATCTCTTTATCTACAATCATCTCTAATTTATCAATCGGTGCTCTCAGTGCATCCATAGCTGTTTTAACTTCATCTCTGTATGCAACTGCCTGTGTTCTGCCCTCTTCCATAGCTACCGCTTTGTCTGTTGCCTCCTGCAATTTTGCAAGTGCTGTTTTAGCCTCTGCCAACAGGTCTGAAGTCTCTGTCAACAGCTCTGTCTGTACGCTGACATCTGCTCCACAGGCTGCTGTTACGCTGTTGATGGATTTTGCCAAAGAGGTGGCATATTTGATAACAGCCGGAATAATCTGTTTGCCTGCAATGTTAATCATTGCTCTTGCTTCAATATTGATGGTCTTCGCATAGGTCTCATATTCTACTTCTACACGGGACTCCAATTCTGCTTTTGTAAATACACCGAATTTCTCAAACAGTGCCACGGACTTGTCAGTAGCCAGACACGGAATCGCATCTACCATGGATTTGATATTTGGAAGTCCACGTTTCTCAGCTTCTTCTACCCATCCGTCAGAGTATCCGTTTCCGTTGAATACGATTCTCTGATGCTCTGTTACATTTTTCTTGATTAAATCATGTACTGCCATATCGAAGTCATCTGCTTTTTCCAAAACATCACATGCCTCTGCAAATGCTTCTGCAACGATGGTGTTTAATACAACGTTTGGCTGTGCAATAGATGCCTTGGAACCAACCATACGAAACTCGAATTTGTTTCCTGTAAATGCAAATGGTGAAGTTCTGTTACGGTCTGTTGCATCCTTCATAAAGTCAGGTAAGGTTGCCACACCTGTCTTTAACATCTCACCCTCAATGCTGTGTGTTGCAGCACCGGTGCTGATTAACTGTTTTAATACATCCTCTAACTGTGCTCCTAAGAAGATAGAAATAATTGCAGGTGGTGCCTCGTTTGCTCCTAATCTGTGGTCATTTCCTACATCTGCTGCGGATGCTCTTAAGATATCTGCATGTGTATCTACTGCTTTTAAGATACAGGACAATACTAACAGGAACTGTACGTTATCGTGTGGTGTATCGCCCGGATCCAAAAGGTTAATTCCATCGTCGGTTGTGATAGACCAGTTGTTGTGCTTACCGGAACCATTAACGCCTGCAAACGGTTTCTCATGTAAGAGACAATGTAATCCGTGACGCTCTGCCACTTTTTTCAAAGTCTCCATTACCAACTGGTTATGGTCAACTGCAATGTTTGCCTCTGCATAGATTGGTGCCAGCTCATGCTGTGCCGGAGCAACCTCATTATGCTGTGTTTTTGCGGATACACCTAATTTCCAAAGCTCTTTGTTTACATCTTTCATGAAAGCTGCGATTCTTTCACGAATTGCTCCGAAATAGTGATCCTCCATCTCCTGTCCTTTTGCAGGTGGTGCTCCGAAAAGAGTACGTCCTGCGTAAATCAGGTCTTTTCTCTGTAAATATTTCTCTTCATCTACTAAGAAGTATTCCTGCTCCGGTCCAACGGAAGGTGTTACTTTCTTAGAAGTGGTATTTCCGAATAATCTTAAAAGACGAAGTGACTGCTCATTGATGGCTGCCATAGAACGAAGCAACGGTGTCTTCTGGTCTAATGCCTCTCCTGTATAAGAACAAAATGCAGTTGGGATACAAAGGGTTGCTCCTGCGGCATCCTGACGTACGAATGCAGGTGAAGTACAATCCCATGCTGTATATCCTCTTGCCTCGAAGGTTGCTCTTAATCCACCGGATGGGAAGGAAGAAGCGTCCGGCTCACCTTTGATTAATTCCTTACCGGAAAAGCTCATAAGAATTTTTCCGTTCGACATCGGAGCTGTAATAAAGGAATCATGTTTCTCTGCTGTCACACCTGTCAGCGGCTGGAACCAGTGAGTGTAGTGTGTGGCACCTTTTTCGATTGCCCACTCTTTCATCTCATGTGCTACCACATCTGCTGTCTCTAAATCCAGCTCTTTTCCCTCTTCAATAACTTCTCTTAATTTCTTGTAGACTTTTTTCGGGAGACGTTCCTGCATAACTGCATCATTAAATACGTTCTCTCCAAAGATATCTGCTACGTTGAAATAATCTGTTGTCTTTTCTACGGTTCTTTCTTCCATGTTCATACATCCTTTCTTTACATTTTTTACAAATGCATCCCCTAAGTTACTTGTGCCTTTGTATTTGTCATATTTTAGAATTAAAAAAGGGCGTTCCACCTATTATGGAACACCCTTGTTCTAATCTCTGCTAATAAGATACTCCAAATTCTTTTAAATTGCAAGGGAGTTTTTGCTTTTTCGATGCTATTCTCCATTTTTTACAATTAATCAGAATTTTTCATTGAATTTTTGGCAAATGTCACAATAGCTCTTATGCTTTTCCTACAGAACCAAATAATTCCATCTTATCTCTTACCGTCTGTTTGATTGCCTCTGTACCCGGTTTCAGGACTTTACGTGGGTCAAAGCCTTTGCCCTCTAAATCCTTACCTGCTTCAATATATTTACGCACCTCTGCTGTAAATGCAATCTGGCACTCTGTATTAACGTTAATCTTAGATACACCTAAGTCAATGGCTTTCTTTATCATATCTCCCGGGATTCCGGTTCCACCGTGAAGTACCAATGGCATCTCACCGGTAAGCTGCTGAATTGCATCTAAAGTCTCAAAGCTGAGTCCTGCCCAGTTCTCCGGATATTTTCCGTGAATGTTACCGATTCCTGCTGCCAGAAGGTCAATTCCGGTGTCGGCAATTTTCTTGCACTCCTGTGGGTCTGCACATTCGCCCATAGCAACCTTGCCGTCTTCTTCTCCACCGATGGCACCAACTTCCGCCTCTACGGTTACATTGTTCTTATGTGCCAGAGCTACAATCTCTTTTGTCAGCTCTATATTTTTCTCTATTTCTTCATGGGAGCCATCATACATAACAGATGAGAAGCCCGCCTCTATACATTTTATGCAGGCATCATATCCGCCGTGATCCAAATGCAGACATACCGGAACAGTAATATTCAGTTCTTCTAACATTCCGTTAACCATTCCAACAATGGTCTTGTAACCACCCATATATTTTCCGGCACCTTCAGAGACACCTAAGATAACCGGTGAATTCAGTTCCTGAGCGACTTCCAATACTGCTTTTGTCCATTCCAGATTATTAATGTTAATCTGTGCTACCGCATAATGACCTGCTTTTGCTTTCGCAAGCATTTCTTTCGTTGAAACTAACATATTTTGCCCTCCATATTTCCATTTCTTATACTTATAGTATACTTTCAATTTTTCTCAAATTCAAGCATTCCTATACATTATTTCTCTTTTACCATAATCTCCATAGCCTGATGATGATTTTGAATCAAGACCTCCCTGTGGTCGCCGCCAAATTCCCCATCCAACGTCCATGGAATTTCCTCCTCTGCATAAAATCGTACTTTGTCTGCCCGGAAGGAATCAATCAAATCCGTAGTATCCTTCAGATTGGTAAGGCTGGCAATAATCTCGTTCAGTTCAATAATATTCTTCGGCTTGCGAATGAGGGTAACCTCAAACAATCCGTCATCCAGCTTCACATTTTTTCCGGTCATTCCCTTAAAACCACCCACCGAAGTAGAATTGGTAATCATTCCCAAAAGGAAATCTCCCTCTGTTTCCTGTCCATCATATTCCACCCTCATATGGTAGGACTTAATGGTGTGAAGTCTCTTAGCTCCCTCTAATATATATGCCACATGCCCCAATACGTTTTTCAATTCCTGACTGGTGGCATAAGACACATCCGTAAAAATTCCAAAGGCGGCAACATAGATAAAGAAATCTCCGTTGAATTCTCCCACATCACAAGGAAATCTTCTTCCGGTTACCGCTGTCTTACCTGCATGAAGCATATTCTTCGGTATTTTAAGGGAATTGGCAAAATCATTGGTACTTCCTGCCGGAATATATCCAATAGGAACTTTCTCACCACTCTGCATCAATCCGGTAACCGTCTCATCCAGAGTGCCGTCACCTCCGCTGCAGACAATCAAATCATAATCCTTCGCCTGCTCCCTCACCACGTTGGTGGCATCTTCACGTGCCTGAGTGGTATGTACCGTTACCTGATATCCCTCCTGAACCATTACATCAATAATCTCCAGAAGTCTGTTCTTGATTTGGCCCTTTCCTGAGTGACCATTTATTACAAATAGCAGCTTCTTCATTCTTCCTTACACTCCGTTTATCTGTTTCCTATGAATTCTACCATTTTTGCAATGGCTTCCTCCTCGTCTTCTCCCTCTGCCGTAACCGTGATTTTTTCGCCTTCCGGCAGACCAATGCTCATCATCCCCATAATGCTTTTTGCATTGATGTGCTTATCTGCAATATCCACAAAGACATCACTTTTAAACCTACTGGCAAGCTGTACCAGCAATGCAATGGGACTTACACTATCTTCTTTTTCAAGACGTATCATTACTTCCTGCTTTTTCATATGCCCTCCTACTTCTCAGATACCCTCAAATCCTCTGCCATGATACCCAGTTTTCTAAGTCTGTGATTGACCCCGGATTTTCCCACTGCCGGAACCAGATAGGTTCCCAGCTCTTTTAAAGGTGCATCGGGATGTTCTAACCGGACATATGCCATCTCCCGAAGAGGTAATGGCAGATGCTCCAAACCAACCTTCTCTCTCAGATACTCGATATCTTCTATCTGTTTCACTGCTGCCGACACCGTCTTGTGAATGTTTGCCGTCTCGCAGTTCACCTGACGGTTTACACTGTTTCGCATTTCCTTGAGAATCCGTATATTTTCCAGATTCATCAATGCCACCGGCGCCTCCATAATGTTTAATATATCTACAATCTGCTCGCCTTCCTTGAGATAGACCACATAGCTTCTCTTCCTGCTTACAATCTTGGCTTCCATCCCAAAGCTGTTCATGATATCCCGTAGCTGCTCCGCCCGGTCTTCTCTGTTACAGACAATCTCAAAATGATAAGCTTTCTCCGGATCGCTCATGGAGCCGGAGGTCAGAAATGCCCCTCGGATAAATGCTCTTTTACAGCAGGCATTTTGCAGATAACTGTTCTTTACACTTAAATCCTCATGGAAAAGATTTCCGGTAATTTCCCGCTCTTCCACATCGGAAATACTCGTCTTAATATTATATGTTTTCTTAGCCAAAGTAAAGTATTTTCTCACCAGCTCCTCATTCTCGGATTCAAAGGAAAGAAAGTCCCTCTCCTTTCCGTGAATCACTCTTCCCGAGAAATTCAAGAACGCTGCCAGCTCTGCCAGTTGACAGTGTCTGCTTTTGCTGATATGTCCTAAAAGCTCTTCCTTTACACTTCCGGAAAATGACATAACTCTTCCTACTTTCCTCTCAACGCATCTTTTCCAATATCTCTATGCTCTATCTTGATTCCATAACCGGAATTTTCTTTCAGACGGTTATATAATTCATTTGCCAAAGTCACAGAACGGTGTTTTCCTCCGGTACATCCGATACTGATGACCAACTGATTTTTCCCCTCGGAGATATAGTTGGGTATCAGAAATTCCACCATGTCCTGTAGCTTATCCAAAAAGTCATGGGATTCCTGATATTGCATGACAAAATCCTGTACCTCTTTGTCATTTCCGTTTTTTGCCCGCAACCCCTCTACATAATATGGATTCGGAAGAAAACGTACATCAAACACCAAATCCGAATCCGTAGGGATTCCGTATTTAAAGCCAAAGGAAAGAATCGTCACAAACAGGCTCTTGTAATCCTGATTCTGCACAAATATTTTCTCCAGTTCCAACTTTAACTCTCGGGTCAGAAGCCTGCTGGTATCAATAATATAATCTGCCTGTTTTTTCAGAAATTCCAGTTTCTCTCGTTCCAGCACAATTCCTTTATCAATCCGGTCTCCGCCGGACAGGGGATGATTTCTTCTAGTCTCTTTGTAGCGTTTGATTAGCACCTCATCCTCCGCCTCAAGGAAAAGAATTTCAAAGGAAATTCCCTGAGCACGAATCCGCTCCAGAACCTCTCCCAGCTCACTTAAAGCATTATTATTTCGGATGTCAATGCTGACTGCCACCTTCTCCAACTCATCGTTGGAAGCCATGGACAGCTCCGCAAATTTTTCTATCAGAGAAATAGGCAGGTTATCTACGCAGTAATATCCCATGTCTTCCATAATCTTGACTGCGGTGCCTTTTCCCGCTCCCGACATTCCCGTTATAATTACAAATTTCATCTGAAATCACCAACCATCTTCACTTCCGGTTCCAGCTTCACGCCAAACTGCTGCTGTACTCTTTGCTGAACCTCCTGCATAAGTCTGTAAATGTCCGTTGCACTGGCCTGCTCTTTGTTAATCACAAAGCCACAGTGTTTCTCGGAAACTGCTGCACCGCCAACCTGAAATCCTCGGAGGCCCGCATCCATAATCAGCTTTCCTGCATAATAACCCTCCGGCCTTTTAAAGGTACTTCCTGCACTGGGATATTCTAAGGGCTGTTTCTCATTTCTTTTTGCCTTCAGTTCCTCCATCCGTGCCCGTATCTCTTCCTGTTTTCCCGGCTGCAATGCAAGCTCCGCCTCCAGCACCAGATATTCCTGCTGTGGAATACAACTGTGGCGATAGGATAAATCCAATTCTTCTACCCTTAACTTCTTTTCTTCTCCCTGCTTTGTCAGCACTGTCACCGATGCGATAATGTCTTTCATCTCACCGCCGTAAGCTCCGGCATTCATTACCACAGCTCCGCCCATACAGCCCGGGATTCCCGCTGCAAATTCCATGCCCGTCAGACCATGCTCCAAAGCCGTGTGTGCCGTTTTGCTCAGCAACGCTCCCGCTTCTGCATAGATACGCCCTTCTTCTACTCGGATTGCAGAGATGTTCTTTCCTATTTCAATAACCGCACCACGGATTCCCTTGTCGGAAACCAGCAGATTGCTTCCGTTTCCGATAACCAGATATGGAATCTGATATTCTCCGCAGCATCTGATTACCTCCGGTAATTCTTTTCTGTCCGGCATCAGATAATATTCCGCCGGTCCTCCCACCCGGAAGGTAGTATGCTTCGCCATAGGTTCTTCTTTGAATATCCGTTTTTCTTCTGTAAGATTCCACAAAGCTTCTTCAAATTTTTTCATCATTTTCTATCTGCTTTTCCTACGCTTCTTTCAAAAATGCTACATATCCCAGAAAGGCTTCATACAAATCTACCTTACTGATAATCTCCCATGGTGCATGCATATTCAAAACTGCCACACCGCTGTCGATGACCTGCATACCGTAATTTGCCAAAATGTAAGCGATGGTTCCGCCACCACCCTGGTCTACCTTGCCCAGCTCCGAGGTCTGGAAAGCCACCTCATGTTTATCCAAAATTCCTCTGAGTTTTGCCATATATTCCGCATTGGCATCATTGGAGCCGCTCTTTCCTCTGGAACCTGTATATTTGTTGAACACCAATCCTCTTCCGAAATATGCGGAATTTTTCTTTTCGGATACCGAAGGATAGTTCGGGTCAAAGGCTGCACTAACATCAGAAGAAAGTACTTTGGAATTGCTCATGGCTCTGCGAAGTGCCAATTCTGAATACTGTCCTGCCAGTTCCATAACCTCTGCCACCGCATTCTCAAAGAACCGGGACTGCATTCCTGTGGCTCCTACGCTTCCAATCTCTTCCTTGTCTACTACCAGACATACGCTGGTGGTCTCCGGTTTATCCATCTCCAAAATTGCCCGGAATGACGGATAAGCACAGACACGGTCATCATGTCCATAGCCCATAATCATAGAGCGGTCAAAACCGTAATCTCTGGCTTTTCCTGCCGGAACTGCCTCAATCTCAGCAGACAGGAAATCCTCTTCTTCTATACCATATTCCTTCATCAGAATGTTTAATACATTTGCTTTTACCAGGTCTTTGACCTCTGCTTTCTTATCCTCTTCTGCCGGAATGCTGGCAATCAAAATGTCCAGATTTTCTCCTTCAATTACCTTATCCGCCTTCTTTTCCATCTGCTCGCCAGCTAAATGAATTAACAAATCGCTGACACCGAACACCGGATCATCCTCTTTGTCTCCTACACTGACCTTCACAACGGTTCCGTCTTTTTTCACAATCACACCGTGTAATGCCAAAGGCAGAGTTACCCATTGATATTTTTTCACGCCACCGTAATAATGGGTATCCAATAATACCAGTCCTGTGTCCTCATACAACGGATTCTGTTTCAAATCCAGTCTCGGCGAATCAATGTGAGCTCCCAAAATATTCATACCCTTTTCCATCGGCTCTTTTCCCATAACAAACAGTGCCATGGATTTTCCCATTTGATTTACATAAATTTTATCTCCCGGTTTTAATGCCTGTTTTTTCTCAATGGCCTCCTGTAAAGGGATATAGCCTGCCGCCTTTGCCTGTGCCTCAAAAAATTCTACACATTCACGCTCGGTCTTACAGTCCGAGAGAAACTGACGATAGTCCTCTCCGAATTTTAACACCGGTTCTCTCTTTTTTCCTTCCGGATATTTCTTCCACGCATTTTCTCTTTCCATTTTTATTACCTCTTTTCTTATTCATCTTCTTCGCTTTTATTCAGATTTTCCTGCACACGGCGGTATAACTCCTGTGCCGCATTATACCCCATTTTTTTCTGTCTGTGGTTTACCGCTGCGGATTCACAGATAACCGCAAGGTTTCTGCCCGGACGGATTGGCAGGGTGTGGCATACTACCTGATTGCCCAGTATTTCTGTATATTCTTCCTCTAAGCCCAGACGGTCATATTCATTTTCTTTCTTCCAATCCTCTAATTTAATGACCAAATCAATGTTCTGTTTTTCCTTTACCGCTTCCACACCGAACAATGTCTTTACATCCACGATTCCGATGCCTCGCAGTTCGATAAAGTGTCTGGTAATCGCCGGGGAGGTTCCAATTAATGTATGCTCATTGATTTTTCTTATTTCCACCACATCATCCGTTACCAGACGGTGTCCTCGGTGTATCAGCTCCAGTGCCGCCTCGCTTTTACCGATTCCGCTTTCACCGGTAATCAAAAGTCCCTCTCCGTAAACATCCACCAGTACACCGTGAATGGTGACCGTCGGTGCCAGTTCTTCGCTCAAGCAGAGAATCAGCTCTGCCATAAAACTGGAAGTGGTGCGGTCGGTTCCCAGCAGCGGAACATCTTTTTCATTTGCAATCCGCAGAAAATCTTCATCCGGTTCAAAATCACGGCAAAAGATAATACACGGAATTTCTTTTCCCAACAATTCCTGATAAATGCTGATTCGTTTATCCTTATCCAACTGTTTTAAAAAGCTGACCTCTACCATTCCGATAATCTGCACACGATTAGGTTCAAAATACTCAAAATAACCGCTTAACTGCAACGCCGGACGGTTGACATCCGACAACGTTACCTTATGTTTTTTCAAGTCCAAGCTTTCGGTAAAAACTCTTAAATCCAACAGTTTTGCCAACTTGGATACATTGACGCTTTTCTGGCTCATACGACTCTCCTTCTCCAGTATCTTTTTTATAAAAACTTTCCTCTATTCTTCATCATATCACAGAAAAATAACCGCTTCAACAACTAGGTATGGAAAAACTTGTATACAGCTTCCGCACTTCTGCGATTCATGGATTCTACCGCCTCCAGCTCTTCAATTTCCGCATTTCGTATGTCATCAATGGAATCAAAATTCCTCATCAATGCCTTTCTTCTGGCAGCTCCTATTTCCGGTATATCATCCAGAACAGAATGCACCTGACTTTTACTCCTGAGGGAACGGTGATACTCAATGGCAAATCGATGTGCCTCGTCCTGTATTCTGGTAATCAGCCGAAAGCCCTCACTGTTTTTATCCATAGGAATCTCTTCATTCTGATAATACAATCCTCTGGTTCTATGGTTATCGTCTTTTACCATTCCACAGACCGGAATATCCAAATGCAACTCTTCCAATACCGCAAGGGCAATATTGACCTGACCTTTTCCTCCGTCCATCATCAATAAATCAGGAAAACGATTGAAGCTTCCCAGTTCCTGACTGCCATCCTCTAATTCCTGCTGCTCCTGTAAACCATGACGGAACCTTCTTATCAGCACCTCATACATGGAAGCATAATCATCCGGTCCCTGAACGGTACGAAGCTTGAATTTACGATAGTCACTTCGCTTTGGTTTTCCCTTTTCATAGACAATCATGGAACCTACACTTTCAAAACCGCTGGTGTTGGAAATGTCGAATGCTTCCACCCGCTTTATCTCCTCCATACCCAATAGTGCAGCAATCTCTTTCATGGCTCCGATGGTTCTTCCTTCTTCCCGTTTCATCCGCTCTTTGTCCTGACTCAGCACTAGTTCCGCATTTTTCCTTGCCAGCTCCACCAGACGCTCCTTGCTTCCCTTCTGTGGAATACGGATATACACCTTCTGACCCTTTCTTTTGGAAAGCCACTCCGCAATGACCTCCTGTTCCTCCACCTGACTTTGCAACATTAGCTCTTTGGGAATATATGGGGTTCCTGCATAAAACTGTTTCAAAAAGGTGGTCAGTATGGCACTCTCCGTCTCTTCGTTTCCAATCCTCAGGTAGAAATGGTCTCTGCCTATGAGTTTTCCGCCTCGGATAAAGAATACCTGCACCACCGCATCCCGGTCATCCTTTGCCATGGCAATAATATCCTTATCCTCACCGTCTGTATTGGTAATTTTCTGTTTCTGGGCAACTGCCCGCACACTGTTCAAAAGTTCCCGGTACTCTATGGCTTTCTCGAACTCCATCTCTTGAGAGGCTTTCTGCATCTTTTCTTCCAGTTCTTTTAAGATACCCTGATAATTTCCGTTTAAAAACTCCAATACGTGTTCTATATTCTGTGCATATTCTTCTTTCGTTATGTAGCCCTGACAAGGTGCCTGACATTGATGAATATGATAGTTCAGACAAGGACGTTCTTTTCCTATATCTTTTGGAAGTTTTCGGTTACAGGTCCTAATTTGGTAAAGTTTGTGAAGCAAATCAATGGTATCCTTTACTGCCGTGGCACTGGTATAAGGTCCAAAATATTTGGATTTATCCTTTTTTATCTGACGGCAAAAAAGGACCCTGGGAAATTCCTCTCCCAGCGTCACTTTAATGTATGGGTATGTCTTATCATCCCGAAGCATGGTGTTGTACTTGGGACGATGTTCTTTAATCAGATTGCACTCCAGAATCAAAGCCTCCAGCTCTGAATCCGTAATGATATATTCAAATCTGGCAATCTGCTTTACCATCTGATCCTTTTTGATTCCTTCATTGTGGCTGGGGCGGAAATACTGCCTCACACGGTTTCGCAGCTTTGCCGCCTTTCCCACATAGATAATGGCATCACTGGCATCATGCATGATATAAACTCCCGGCTTTTCCGGTAGCTTTTTCAATTCTTCTTCAAAATCAAACATATGCATCTACGGTATTTTCTTCTTTCTCTTCCTCCGGTTCCGGTATTCCTTTTAATTCACGGTAAATCTTCATAAATTCGGCTCCGGTAATATTCTCATTTTCATACAGATAGTCAGCTATCTTATCCAGAATCTCACGATTCTCCAACAACAATTCTTTTGCTTTTTCGTAGCTTTCCTTGAGAATCCTCATAACTTCTTCGTCAATCTGTGCCGCTGTTTTTTCACCACAGTTAAGACGGGCTTCTCCGTCCAGATACTGATTCTCTACCTCTGCCAGTCCAATCAGTCCAAACTTCTCCGACATACCGTATTGTGTTACCATGGCACGGGCAATTCTGGTCGCCTGCTGAATATCGTTGGATGCTCCGGTTGTCACAGAGTGGAACACGATTTCCTCTGTAGCACGTCCTGCCATAAAGGTAACCAAATCTGCCTCCAGCTCTTCCTTGGATTTTAAGAACTTCTCCTCCTCCGGAGTCTGCATTACATATCCCAAAGAGCCATGCGTTCTCGGTACGATGGTAATTTTTTGTACCGGCTCTGTATGCTTCTGAAGTGCAGTCACCAAAGCGTGTCCCACTTCATGATAAGCAACAATTTTCTTTTCTTTCGGACCCATGATACGGTCTTTCTTTTCTTTTCCTGCAATGACTACCTCTACGGACTCAAATAAATCCGCCTGGCTTACATATTTTCTGCCATGTTTAACGGCATTGATGGCAGCCTCATTAATCATATTCGCCAAATCAGAACCTACGGCTCCCGATGTGGCAAGGGCAATGGCTCTCAAGTCTACGGTCTCATCCATCATAACGTCCTTGGCATGCACCTGTAAAATTGCCTCTCTTCCCTTTAAATCCGGTTTGTCCACAATGATTCTCCGGTCAAAACGTCCCGGTCTCAACAGGGCTTTATCCAAAACCTCCGGCCGGTTGGTTGCCGCCAGAATTAACAGACCCTTGGAAGCATCAAATCCATCCATCTCTGCCAGTAGCTGATTCAATGTCTGCTCACGCTCATCATTGCCACCATATCGGTTGTCCCTGCTTTTACCGATGGCATCAATCTCATCTATAAAAATAATACACGGTGCCTGTTTCTGTGCTTCTTTGAACAAATCCCTTACTCGTGAAGCACCTACACCTACGAACATTTCCACAAAACTGGAACCTGCCAATGAGAAAAACGGTACGTTTGCCTCACCTGCCACTGCCTTTGCCAATAGTGTTTTACCGGTTCCCGGAGGTCCTACCAAAAGTGCTCCCTTTGGCAGCTTTGCTCCTATCTCTGTATATTTCTGCGGATTATGAAGAAAATCCACTACCTCTTGCAGAGATTCCTTGGCTTCGTCCTCTCCTGCCACATCCTTAAAGGTTACACCTGTTTTCTTTTCCACATAGACTTTGGCATTGCTCTTGCCGACACCCATAACGCCTCCGCCGCCCATACGTTTTGCGATAAAGGCAAACAAAACCCATACCAGCACCAGCGGAATCACAAAACTTAAAATATTATAAATCCATACGGATGTGTTGTCCGGTATAGTACCTTTCACAACTACATCATGTTCTTTTAAAAGTGGAAGCAAATCCGGGTCATCCACAATTCCGGTATAATAGGTAATTTTGCTCTTTCCCGTCTGAGGCATCAAAGATGTGGTGTTATTTTCACTCTTACTCTGGTTCTCCTCTTCTGTTTCTTTCTCACTGTCCTTCATGGTAATCTCAATCTGAGTAGAGCTAATCTCTACGCTCTTGACCTTGTCCTCTCCCACCAACTCTAAAAATTTGGAATAGCTGATTTCCTCCGAACTCATACCTTCCACCTGTCGGTTTACATAACTCATGAAGAAGAGTGCCAACAAAGAAATTACTAAAAATGCCAGAAACATAGAACCATTTTTATTATTCTTGTTATCTCCCCCATTATTGTTGTTATTATTGCCGTTATTTCCATTCATCTGATTGTTATTATCCATACTTTCCTCCATATATATACTGTCTTTCACAGTATCGTCTTTATTATATGTTGCTTTCCCCCTAAAATCAATATGCATATCGTGAACTTTTCTTGTCCTTTCTAAAGTTTTTCTAAAGTTTTTTGAGAAACTTCTGGATTTCTTCCTGACCTAGTTGTATAATATATGAGTTATTTTAAATTTAAGGACATTTATAACATACACATTATTAAGGAGGAAAAACCTATGCCTGTAAAATACGTCTTTGTCACCGGTGGTGTTGTTTCCGGTCTTGGAAAAGGTATTACGGCTGCATCTTTAGGCAGACTTTTAAAAGCCCGCGGTTTTAAAGTAACCATGCAGAAATTCGACCCATACATCAACATTGACCCGGGAACGATGAACCCAATCCAGCACGGAGAGGTTTTCGTAACGGATGACGGTGCAGAAACTGATTTAGACTTAGGTCATTACGAACGTTTTATTGATGAAAGCCTGAGTAAAAACTCCAATGTTACTACCGGTAAAGTTTACTGGTCCGTACTGCAGAAGGAACGCCGTGGAGATTTTGGCGGAGGTACGGTTCAGGTTATCCCGCATATCACAAATGAAATCAAAAGTCGGTTTTACCGCAACTTCACTTCCGAAGATACCCATATCGCTATTATCGAGGTGGGGGGAACCGTGGGAGATATTGAAAGCCAGCCTTTCTTAGAATCCATCCGTCAGTTCCAGCATGAAGTAGGAAGAGAGAATGCCATGTTGATTCATGTCACTTTGATTCCTTATATTAAGGCATCTGGCGAACTGAAGACAAAACCGACCCAGTCCAGCGTCAAAGAATTGCAGGGAATGGGTATTCAACCGGACATTATCGTATGCCGTTCCGAACATGAACTGGATCAGGGTATCAAAGATAAAATTGCTCTTTTCTGTAATGTTCCGAACAATCACGTCCTCCAGAATCTGGATGTGGAATATTTATACGAAGCTCCGTTGGCAATGGAAGAGGAACAGTTAGCACAGGTTGCCTGTGAATGTCTCCACTTAGATTGTCCAACCCCGGATTTATCCGATTGGAAAGATATGGTCAACGCTCTTCGCAATCCAACCAAAGAGGTTGAAATTGCATTGGTAGGCAAATATATTCAGCTTCACGATGCATATATCTCCGTTGTGGAGGCTTTAAAACACGGCGGTATCGCAGAACGTGCCACAGTCAATATCAAATGGGTAGATTCCGAAGAATTGAATGAAGATAATATAGATGAACTTTTGGGAACTGCACAGGGTATTCTGGTTCCGGGCGGTTTCGGAAGCCGTGGAATTGAAGGTAAGATTCTTGCTGCCCGCTATGCCCGCGAAAATAAGATTCCATATCTGGGACTGTGTCTGGGTATGCAGGTTGCCATTATTGAGTATGCCCGCAACGTCTGTGGTTTCCACGATGCCCACAGTATTGAACTAGACCCGAACACCACCCATCCGGTAATTGCTCTAATGCCGGATCAGGACGGCGTAGAGGACATCGGCGGTACTTTAAGACTTGGCTCCTATCCTTGTGAACTGGAGGAAGACTCCAAAGCACGGAAATTATACGGACAGGCTGTTATCCACGAAAGACATCGCCATCGTTATGAAGTCAACAACGATTACCGCAATGCTCTGACAGAAAACGGTTTGAAGCTCTGCGGAATTTCTCCTGACGGAAGAATCGTGGAAATGATTGAAATTCCGGATCACCCGTGGTTCATTGCCACTCAGGCACATCCTGAATTTAAATCCAGACCTAACAGACCACATCCTTTGTTCAAAGGATTCGTGGAAGCTGCAATCAAATGCAAACGATAAATTCTCACAATAAATAAAACAAGGCGAAGCTGTATTTCAGCTTCGCCTTACTTATTCTTACTTATTATGTAATGAATTGAGTCTACTCTTTCTCCTGATCTAGGAATCTCATCTTTTGATTCTCCATCTCACTGCCTGAGTACTCATACTTCGCACTGTTCATCAGCTTCAAGCATTTGCTGCACAGGGTTCCAAAGGTAACCGGTGCTCCGCATCTGGCACAGCGGATGGAAACCAGTCCCCGCATATCTCCTTTATCCTTATACTCAATTCTTCCCTCTTTAATCCAGTTTTTTACTTTTTTCTGAGAAATGCCAAAATGTTCTGCCACCTGATGCTCTGTTACATCATTGGCACGAATAAATTCCCGCACTTCATCAAACAATTTATTTTCCTCACAGGATGGACAATACTCTTTATCGCTCATAGCAGGAAGTGTTCTTCCGCACATCTTGCAATACTTTCCGTCCTCTCTCATAGTTCCAGCCTTCACTACTACCATCCCCTATACTCCAATTTCTATCTTTAATGTTATATAGAAAACAACTTATTGTCAAGGTTATACAAAAAAATGTTTTTCTTTTTGTGAATTACTACACCTTGCACCATTTCTTTCCACATGCTATGATATTGTTAAATAAATAACGTAAACCAATGAGAGATGAGCAAGGTATAAAAATGCGGCCGCATTTTTATTTTCTTCGCTCTTTTTTATTTAATGATTTGTATGTAACTTCTGCATCTTAGCCTTTTTTATTTCGTTGAATATATGTCCTTTTCCAAACCGAGGCTAAGTCCAGAGACTACATAAATATGGTTTTAACCATTCTCCATTAGATGATTTCCAACAAATCATCTGACTGCAGGCAGTGAAATAATATAAGCGGAGAACCATCCGCTGCTCTGTGAGGGGAGTTTCTATTATTATTACATAACTGCTTGCTACCTATTCTCATGGAACCTTCCATATCTTTTTCAGTTCTGGATATGGAAGATTCTATGGAACTAAACTTTTCTTTTTAACCTATATCGTATATAATAAGGGTAATTGTTAGCGACAACATTACCCTTTTTTTATTTCTCAGGAGGTAGCTGTATGCGGTCTGATTTTTTAGAAGCTTTAGAAGATTCTCCGGTAATTGCTTCCATCAAGGATGAGGACGGCTTGGAAAAATGTTTGCAGTCTGATATTTCCATTGTCTTTATCTTATACGGTGATATTTGTAATATTGGAGATATTGTAGAAAAGGTAAAGTCTTCCGGCAAACTCGCCATGGTACATGTGGATTTAATACACGGACTGAGTTCCAAAGAAATTGCCATTGACTTTATTCAGAAATATACACAGGCAGATGGTATCATTACCACCAAAGCCCCGCTTATCAAACGAGCCAAGGAACTGGGGCTCTATACGATTCTTCGTTTTTTTATTATTGATTCCATGGCTTACGAAAGTATTCATAAGACTATGCGGAGTGCAAAACCGGATTGTATCGAAATTCTTCCGGCTCTGATGCCGAAGGTGATTCGCAAAATCTGTAAAGCTTCCCCTACACCGGTGATTACCGGCGGTATGGTTTCTGAAAAAGAGGATATTATGGCATTGCTACAAGCAGGTGCCGTATCCATCTCCTCCACCAATCAGGATACTTGGTTTATTTAAAAAAAGAGATTGCAGCCTATGCTGCAACCTCTTTTTTATTTTCATCTTTATCTTTAAATACCATTCCCAACAGAATCGGCGTAATTAACGTAGTTACAATAACCACCAATACAATCGGTGCAAACAAATCATCATTCAGCATGCCTGCCTGATATCCCTTTTGTGCCACAATCAATGCAACCTCACCACGGGAAATCATACCCACACCAATCTGTAAAGATTCTTTGGTGGTATACTTGCAAAGCTTGGCACCCAGACCACAGCCAAGTACCTTTGTCAAAATTGCAATCGCCAGCAATATGAGCGAAAACAGAATCAGACTTCCGTTTAAGCCATCCAGATTTGTCTTCATACCGATGCTTGCAAAGAATACCGGTGAAAAAATCAAATAAGAAGGAATGGAGACTCTTCGTTCCACATAGTTTTCTATCTTCATAGAGCAGAGCATCAATCCTGCAAAATAAGCTCCGGTAATATCCGCAATGCCAAAGAATTGTTCAGAAGCATATGCCATAAGGAAACAGAATGCCAGTGAAAGTATTGCCGTTCTTCTCAAATGATCCTTTTTTTCTATCCATCCTTTTGCTTTGCTAAGTACAAACCAAAGCACGCCGGTTACTACAAAATATAGGGCAATTTTACCCAGTACGGTTGCCGGATTCACACTGGTATCCTCTAAACTTGTAACAACGGTAAGTACGATAATTCCAAGAATATCATCTATGATTGCTGCTCCCAGAATGGTTGCTCCCACTTTTCCTTTCAGGTGTCCCAGCTCCCGCAATGTTTCTACGGTAATACTTACCGAGGTTGCCGTCAGTACAACACCAACAAACACAGCCTTCATACATTCTCTAAAATCAGAGACATCCACATGGAAGTACAGGGCATAGGAAACAAATCCTCCCAACAGCGGTAAAAGAACTCCACAAACCGCCACCACAAAAGATGCCACACCATTCTCTTTCAATTCTGTCAGGTCCGTTTCCAATCCCGCACAGAACATTAACAGAATAACACCGATTTCTGCCATGTATGCTAAAAAATTTCCGTCACTTTCCATCTGAATCAAATTCAATACGGACGGTCCCAGAATAACACCTGCCACCAGAGCACCTACCACCTGTGGCATATTTATCTTTCGGGTAAAAAGTCCACACACCTTCGTGGAAATCAAAATAATCGCCAAAAATAGTAAAAAGTCAAATGATTCCATATAATTCACCTCTTTTTATTTTTCTCTTTGCATTTCGCAATTTTCACTTACCCCTTATATTACTCTCATTCATTCAAAAAAACCATCTACATATTTTTCAAATTTTATACTTTTTTTATGCTTTTTTTTGTAACTTTTTATAGTTGCAAAATTAACAAAACATTTACACATTTTTATCTTATTTCCTTTTTTCATGCACTTATTTGTCGAATCCACATAAGATATAGAAACAATTTTTAATCAAAAAGGAGCTTTTATGAATTATCAAACTACATCTCATAATCACGATTGTGAAAAGCAGAAACATGTTCACTTTTTAAAAGATTTTACAGAGGAAGAAGATGGGCACAAGCATAAATTCCAGGTGGCTTCTCTCATTGACAGCCCTATCGATTTTAAATACACCGAATAGAATAAATAGAATAACAGGGAAAAGCCCCGGAAGTTCAACCTTTCCGGGGTCTTTTCGAGGAGTTTAGTTATGAAAATGTTAATCTATAATAAAGGTATTGTTGCCACATTTAGCTTACCTCATTTGATAGATTCATTATAGAAATGATTTGTGACAAAACTGTGTCGCAACCCTTAAAGGATTCTAAAATAAATCTAAAAATTCCTTTTATTTTGTTTAGATTTTCTTAACATTTACATTTCCCATCGGATTTTGCTTCCTGCCTCTCCCTTCTCTACAATCAGCTTTTTCTCCAGTTGTTCTTTCAACTCGCTTACATGAGAGATAATTCCCACCTGTCTGTGTTCTCCTGCCAACTCCTGCAGCACCTCTATTGCCTGCTGACGGGACATTTCATCTAAAGAACCAAAACCTTCATCTATAAACATCACATCCAACTGTACTGCTCCTGCGGTTTTCTGCACAATATCCGACAATCCCAATGCCATGGAAAGTGCTGCCAAAAAAGATTCCCCGCCCGACAAAGTTTTGATATCCCGAATACTGTTGGTTACCATGCTATAAACCTCCAAATCCAGTCCTTCGTTTTTGCTCTTTCCAACGTTTTCTCCCTCTTTTAAGCGAAGCAAAAAGCTGCCTCGGTTCATCTTAATCAGCCGTTTATTTGCCTCTGCCAGTATCAGTCTGAAATACTTTCTTTGCATATAGGTTTCAAAATCAATTTTTGCACTGCCGGAAAGCCTTCCATTGGCAGTCTTATACAGATTGTCCAATACCGTTGCCTGTTCCTGTAGCTCCACACGCTTCTTCTCATATTTTTTCAGATTGTTCAACGCCCGCTCATACAGCTCTGCCTGTATATGGCTCTCCTGCAATTCCCGCTCCAACTGTTTTTGCTGACGGGTCCATTCTTCCTTTTGAATTCTGGCTGCTTCTATGTCCTCTTCTTTTTGGTCTTTTGTGTTTTTCAGCAATTGTTCCCGCTGTCCCAGACAAAGCTGCTGTTTTTCTTCCCATTGCTTTCTAAGCTTCTCTGCCTGTTCTACCTGTTGTTCCAAATGCTTTAACTGCTTCCGCTTCTCTTTCAGAGCTGTTTTTGCTTCTTCAATACTGTTATATAACAGTTCTTTTTGGCTAATTTCCAGTTCCTTTTTTGCCTCTGCCAGTAGAATCTGGGCTTTGGTTTCCTCTTCTTTTTGCAGCTTTTCACAGCGTTCTTTTTCCGCCAGAAAGGCTTTCTCTAAGCCCTCCCGTTCTGTCTCCGCCTGCTCTCTTTTTTTCTTCGCCCGCTCTACTTCTTCATGGGTGGGAGCCTCAGCTGCCGCCTTCGCCGGATTGGGATGTTCCATGGAACCGCACACCGGACAAGGTTCTCCCTCCTTTAAAGTTCCTGCCAGTATGCCCGCCTGTTCCCGGAAAAAGCTTTGGTACATTTTCTCGTAAAGCTCTCCTGCCTGTTTTGCAATCTGCACCTGACCTTCCCATAAAAGTCTTTTTTCTTCTACCGCTTTCCTTGCTTTTCCAAAAATTCCGGTTCCTTCTTCCAATTCCCGCAAACGCTTTTGTGCCTCGGCTTCTTTTTTTCGTCCCGCCTCTACCTGTTCATAGATTGGCAGGGAACGCTCCAGCTCCATAATTTCCTTTTGCAAAAGTTCTGCCTGCTTCTGCCAGATTTTATTCCATTCCATTTCCTGTTTTTCAGCCGCCTGCACCTTCTCTTTTATCTTTTCTAACTCCTCCTCTGTCTTGCGAAGCTGCTGAAACTGTCTGTTTATCTGCTCCTGAATCCCCAGTTTTTCTGTCAGTTCACTTAGTCTTTTCCGATTCTCTTCCTTTTGCTTTTCCTGTTCTTTCGTCTTATCCTTTTGTTCCCTCCGGTAAACCTCCAGTTTCTCTATGCTGTGCTCTTCCTCCGCCAGTCGGAGATTTTCAAACTCCTGCTGCATTGCCTTTTTACAATCGGAAAGTTTTTCTTCCGCCTGAAATGCCCTGCGTTTTAACTCCTCCTCCAAACGGTAATAAAGTCCTGTTTTAAATATCTTGGAAAGAATGATTTTCCGATGATCAGATTTTGTGTATAAGAGCTTCAAAAAGTCTCCCTGTGCCAACATGACCGTCTGGGTAAACTGTGTGGCATCCAACCCTAAAAGTTCCACAATCTTCTGGTCTGTTTCTGCTCTTTTTTCCGGGTATGCTTCACCGTTTGGCAAAATCAATTCCACGGATTTTGATACCTTACGTTCCACGACCTTTCCGTTTTTCAGCTGCTTTTGTATCTGGTATTCAGGATTTCTTCTCACTGTATAAATTTGATTTCGCACGGAAAAGGTAAATACCACAAAGGTTTCTGTCTCCGGTTTTGCAAACTGGCTCCTCATCATATTTCCGCTGCGTTCTCCACCGCTGGTACGGTCGTATAGTGCATACACCATAGCATCAAAAACGGTGGTTTTACCGGCTCCGGTATCTCCGGTAATGAGAAATACTCCGTTTCCCGCTTTTGAAAAATCCACCCTTTCCTCTCCTGCATAAGAACCAAATGCCGACATTACTAAATGTAACGGTTTCATAAGCTTTCCCCTCCGTTTTCCAGCAGTCGGTTCCAAACCTCCTGCATAACTGCATTCTCCTCCTGACTCATGCTTCTGCCCTGCATGGTCTCAAAAAAAGTAGCAAAAGATTCCATGGGCGACTCTTCCGGTATCTCCTCTTCCTCCAATTCCAGAATTTTTCTGGTTCTCTCATTGTCTATGCGTATTTCCAGAATATGCGAAAATACCGCTTCTAATCGTTCTTTGGGCAGATACGGCTCTATTTCATCCGTCAAAGTAATGCTGACAAAATCCTCTGCCGCATCTTTTCTTTCCAGTACCTCTGACAATTCTCCGGTCAGCATCTTCACATCCCTAAGAGGCTGTACCGAGGTCTGACACATTTGCGGTTCTTCGCCCTTTTTTCCCAATTCTACAATGGTAAACCCTTTCTCATGTTCCTGCTCGCTAACCGAATATTTCAACAACGTTCCTCCATATCGACAGCTCTCTCTTCCTACCTTTTGTGCCCGGTGCAGATGTCCCAGTGCCACATAATCAAAGATTTCCAGCTTTGTACTGTCCACTTCATCTACGCCACCCACCATTCGCACTTCGGAGTCACAGGTTTCCGGCTGAGCACCCTTTGCAGTATAAAATTGATGGGATACCAGAACGTTTCGCTCTTTTAAATCTATGGTTTCTTTTTCCAAAAGCAGCTCTATGGCTTTATCATAGCTGTCCACTTCCTCTCCGTATGCCTGACGGAGATAGGCAGGCTTTGTAAAGGGCAACAGATAAAAATGCACCCTTCCCCACTCATCCTCCAACGTAACCCTTTCTAACCTGTCCTCCCTTTCCTTTGGCGGCATTCCCCCGATATGAACCCGATGTTTTTTCAACAGCTCGTTAGCAAAACTCAGACGCTCTCCACTGTCATGATTTCCCGCAATCATAATTATGGCAGGGGGTATCTCCAGATTGCTCAACTCTGTTAAAAACCAGTCCAGAAGATGCACCGACTCCCCGGAAGGTACCGGCTTGTCATAGATGTCTCCTGCCAACAATACCGCTTCCGGTTTTTCTCTCTTCGCCGCCTCAATTACCTGCTCCAACACATATTTCTGGTCTTCCAGCAAGGAATAACGGTAGAGATGTTTCCCTATATGCAAATCACTTAAATGAAAAAATTTCATCTTTTTCTCCTTTTTCACAAAAAGCAAACAAATATTCGATTTTCTGTGATATAATGTTATCAAATATTATCTGCGATTTCTATCTAATATTTTAACTTTACTACACTCCAAGGAGGTTTTCAATGTCAGAACCCTGCATTTTTCATATAGACGTCAACTCCGCTTTTCTAAGCTGGACTTCTCTGGAACGCTTGGAACAGGGAGAAACTTTAGATTTGCGAACTATTCCCTCGGTTATCGGCGGCGATCAGGAAAGCCGACACGGTGTTGTGCTGGCAAAATCCGTTCCCGCCAAAGCTTTCGGTATCCAGACCGGCGAGCCTATTGCCAAGGCCCTGCGAAAATGTGAATCTCTGGTACTGGCCCGGCCGGATCATGCCATGTACCACAGACGCTCTCAGCAACTGATGGAGCTTCTGCGTACTTTTACGCCGGATTTGGAACAGCTTTCCATCGACGAATGTTTTCTGGACTTCACACCGATTTCCCACCGCTATGCTTCTCCCGAAGAGGGAGGACGCATCATTGCGGACACCATCCATGAGAAATTGGGATTTACAGTAAATGTGGGAATTGCTCCCAACAAACTTTTAGCAAAGATGGCTAGTGATTTTGAAAAGCCCAACAAAGTACATACATTATATAAAGAAGAAATTCCTCTTAAAATGTGGCCTCTTCCCATCGAAGATTTGTATATGGTAGGAAAATCCAGTGCCGGAAGACTTCGTTCTTTAGGCATTACTACCATCGGAGAGCTGGCTCATTCTCCCAAGGATTTTCTGGAACGGGAATTCAAAAGCCACGGTGTTCTCATGTGGGAGTATGCCAACGGAATTGCTCCCAGTACGGTTTGCAGCGAAGTTTCCAAGCTAAAGGGCGTGGGTAATTCCACCACTCTTTCTTCGGATGTAACCAATGCCAAAGACGCCAAAAAGATTCTCTTGGCTCTTGCAGAGCAGGTTTCCGGCAGGCTGAGAAAATCGGAACAGCTTGCAGGCTCCGTAACCATCGAAATCAAATACCATACCTTTCAGAGCACCTCACACCAGAGAGCTTTGCTGTCTCCCACCAATTCCACCAAGCCTATCTATGAAGCTGCCTGTCAGCTTTTTGATGAGCTTTGGAATCGGACGCCCATACGGCTTCTGGGCATCCGCACCGGAAAACTTATTGACGAGGGAGCACCGGTGCAGATGAATCTGTTTGATATGGATTTTTCCGTACCCACGAAAACTGCTTCCCTTCAGACTACCCCCTCCGGTGAAAAGCAAAAAAAGCTGGATGCCGCTCTGGATCAGATTAAAACCCGTTTTGGAGAGGATGCGGTTGTCCGCGGCAGCTTTCTTACCGGAAAAGAAGAGTAGTGCTATTGTCTTTTTCACGGAATTATCTTAAAATAGCTTATAGACCAAAAGAAGAAGGAGGTTCTTATGTTAGGAATTATAGGTGCAATGGATGAAGAAGTTGCAAAAATAAAAGAAGAGATGCAAGATGTAGAAGTGCACAGCAAGGCTTCTATGGATTTTTATAAAGGTACATTAAACGGAAAGGATGCGGTTGTGGTTCGCTCCGGCATCGGAAAGGTCAACGCCGCTATGTGTACGCAGATTCTGGCAGATGATTTTCATGTGGATGCTGTCATCAACACCGGAATTGCCGGTTCTCTGAACAAGGATATTGACATCGGGGATATCGTGCTTTCCACCGACACTTTGGAGCATGACATGGATGCCGTTGCTTTTGGCTATCCTGTGGGACAGATTCCAAGAATGGACACCCTGTCCTTTACTGCGGATGAGCATTTGAGAAAGGTTGCTGTTTCCGCCTGCAAAAAAGCCATCCCGGCAGTTCATGTATTTGAAGGACGTATTGTCAGCGGTGACCAATTCGTATCCAGCCATGAGAAAAAGGACTGGTTAGTAGATACTTTCGGCGGATATTGTACAGAAATGGAAGGTGCAGCAATCGCCCACGCCGCTTACTTAAACAATATTCCCTTTTTAATTATCCGTGCCATTTCAGATAAAGCAGACGATTCTGCCCATATGGATTATCCTGCTTTTGAGGCAATGGCAATTGAAAACTCTGTAAAATTATTATTAGAAATGGCAGGTAATTTATAATGAAAAAAATTGCAAGTTTTACAGTAAATCATCTTACACTTTTGCCGGGCATCTATGTATCCCGAAAGGATACTGTGGGAAGCGAGGTATTGACTACCTTTGACCTTCGGATGACAAGGCCGAATTTTGAGCCGGTGATGAACACCGCGGAAATCCATGCCATCGAGCATTTAGGTGCCACTTTTTTACGAAATCACCCGGATTACGCTGAAAAGATCATTTATTTCGGTCCCATGGGATGCCGTACCGGATTCTATCTGATTCTTGCAGGAGACTACGAATCCGCAGATATCGTGCCTTTGATACAGGAGCTGTTTCTCTTCATTGTAGAATACGAAGGTGAGATTCCGGGAGCTGCCGCAAGGGATTGTGGAAACTATTTAGACTTAAATCTTCCTATGGCAAAATATCTGGCTAAGAAATACTACAACGAGGTTTTAAAAGACATTCCGCCGGAGCGGTTAAATTACCCGGATTAAGAGGTTGTGAGAACCGAAAATCCGTTGTATAATAGGTAACGCACATATACATATGAATGATTTGGAGGAACTATGTTAGAATTAAAAAATATAAGCTATGAGGTAGACGATGTCAATGACAACAAAGAAATCTTAAAAGATATCAGTCTTACCATCGACGAACATTTTGTGGCAATTACCGGTCCTAACGGCGGCGGCAAGTCCACATTGGCAAAAATCATTGCCGGTATTATTACTCCTACCAGCGGTCAGATTCTTTTCAATGGAGAAGACATCACCAATCTGAATATTACGGAACGTGCCAAGAAAGGTATCAGTTTTGCTTTTCAGCAGCCGGTTCATTTTAAAGGACTTACGGTTAAAGATTTAGTAACCATTGCTGCCGGCAAAGAAATGTCCGTAAGCAGCATCTGTGATATTTTGTCCGAGGTGGGTCTTTGTGCCAGAGAATATATTGACCGAGAAGTAAATGCCAGCCTTTCCGGCGGTGAATTAAAACGTATCGAAATCGCAACTATTCTTGCTCGGGGCACTCAGCTTTCCATCTTTGATGAGCCGGAAGCCGGTATCGACCTTTGGAGCTTTAACAGCCTGATTAAGGTATTTGAAAAAATGAGAGATGAAATCAACGGTTCTATCCTGATTATTTCCCATCAGGAGCGTATCTTGAACATTGCCGACAAGATTATTGTCATTGCCGGGGGACAGGTGGACTCCATCGGAACCAAAGAGGAAATTCTTCCTCGCCTCATGAGTCAGCCGGGTACCTGTAAGACATTGACGGACAAGGCATAGGAATAAGGAGGAACATTATGGACAGTATAGAGAAAAACTTATTGGAACAGGTTGCCGGTCTGCATGAAATCCCGGAGGGTGCTTACAATATCCGTGCCAACGGAGAACTGGCAGGCCGTAACACAACTGCCAATATTGACATTATTACAAAAAAAGATGTTTCCGGTATTGATATTTTTGTAAAACCGGGAACCGTCAACGAAAGTATGCATATTCCTGTTATTCTCAGCCAAAGCGGTATGCAGGAAATGGTATACAACGATTTCCACATCGGCGATAACTGTGATGTGACCATTATTGCCGGCTGCGGTATTCACAACTGCGGTACAGACACTTCCAAACACGACGGTGTCCACACCTTTTATGTGGGTAAAAATTCCAAAGTACGCTACATCGAGCGGCATTACGGCGAAGGTGACGGCAACGGCGAAAATATCATGAACCCGGAAACCGTTATCCATCTGGAAGAAAATGCTTACATGGAAATGGAGACTACTCAGATTAAGGGAATTGATTCTACCAACCGTGTGACCACCGGAGATTTAAAAGCAGGAGCTACCTTGGAAGTGCGTGAGAAAATCATGACCCACGGAACCCAGTATGCAAAAACAGATTTTGCAGTAGATTTGAACGGAGAAGATTCCAGTGCCAACATTATTTCCCGTTCCGTTGCAAAAGGAAAGTCTCATCAGGTATTTCTGGCTAAGATTTCCGGCAACAACAAATGTGCCGGCCACAGCGAATGCGATGCCATTATTATGGACGAAGCACATGTAGATGCCACACCGGAGCTTTCTGCCAACAACATCGATGCTAATCTGATTCACGAAGCAGCCATCGGTAAGATTGCCGGTGACCAGCTTATCAAGCTTATGACTCTCGGTTTGACAGAGGCTGAGGCTGAAGAACAGATTATCAACGGATTCTTAAAGTAAGATTTAAAACGGACGCAAAACTGTTTTCAAAAAACAAGGCTGCCACTGAATTAAATTTTCAGGACAGCCTCGTTTTCTTTTTACATCTGATGTCTTACCACTGCGTACTCATCATCCAGCTGATAATACGGACAGTTATCAAAATTTCCTGTCAGAAACTTTACCATATCATCCTCGTCCAAATTCATATCACAACAATAACACTCCTCTTCCTCATCATATACATAGTTTACACATGATTCGCAATTACTTGCCATCTCTCTTCCTCCTGTCTATCCCTCTATCCCGAACATTTCTCTGCAAATACGTTTTCCTGTTTCTGTAACGAGGATTTTCTCATAGGCTCTCTGCACTCCCTCTTTGGAAATCCCATCCTCATAAAGATTTACCAGAAAGTCCGCCTCCAGCAATATGCGGTAATCCAGTCCTTCTACGTTTTCATAGGTATGATGGTGTGCTACCAGATAACAAACTCTCTCAATGACCGTATTTTCATATCCCAGTCCTTTCAAAAGTTCTCTGGCAGGCTCCGGTCCTTCCTGCTCCTGCAATTTACCGTCACAACGTCCGTATTTCGCCTCTGAGGGCTTAATTCCAATGTCATGCACAACTGCTGCCGTTTCCAGAACAAACAGCTCTGCCGGGCTTAAATCTTCTGTTTCGCCAATCAATTTCGCAAAACTATGCACCTTGATAAAGTGCTGAATCCTCTTGGCATCTCCTCTATTGTAGCTTATCATTTCCTCTATCAGTTTATTTGTCAAATCCATGTTCTCTCTCCTTTAAGCAAAACAGATTTTTTTCAAATGTTAAAAGTCCTTCCCGCTGCATCTTTCCAAGTTCCTTGGACATGGCACTGCGGTCCACACCCAGATAATCCGCCAGTTGCTGACGGTTAAAAGGAATCTCAAACCGATAGCTGCCCTCCCGCACCGCCTGAAAGGAAAGATAGGATAACAGCTTATCCCGAATACTTTTCGGCGTGGTATGAAAAATTTTGCGGGTAAGATTCTGATTTTTCTGTGCCGTAATCAACAACAGATTCTGTATCAATTTATTGTGATAGCCACAGACCTCCGTACATGCCGCAAACAATTTATCGGTATTTAAAAAAAGTACCTCTGTCTCTTCTGCCGCAATGACGCTTACCATCAGAGGTTCCCCCGGAATGCAGGCATAGGTTTCTCCAAAAACCTGCCCCTCACCGATGTTATCCAATATGTTTTTATTTCCCCAGACATCGTCATGTTCTATGTTCACGCTTCCCCGCAGCACAAGTCCCACCGACAGAACATTTTCTCCTGCACGGTAGATGACTTCACGTTTGGAATAGCTTTGAACCTTCGCTCGAAGACATTCCAGCACAGATTCCACATCTTCTTCCGACATTCCCTGAAATAATCTTGTTTTTGTTAAAAAATTATAATTCATTTTTTCCCTTTCTGTTGTTTTAACAACGTACTTGTTCTAATTATTGTAGTATACTCCCCATGTAAGGTCAAGAAATGAAATCAAAGGAGGAACAATTATGGTTCGTAGAATTATTCATATTAATCAGGAAAAATGTAACGGCTGCGGTCTCTGTGCCGAAGCCTGTCACGAAGGTGCCATCGGCATGGTAGATGGCAAAGCCACTCTTTTACGGGACGATTACTGCGACGGCTTGGGCGACTGCCTTCCTACCTGTCCAACGGGAGCCATTACTTTTGTGGAACGGGAGGCTGCTGCTTACGATGAAGCCGCAGTAAAGGAAAACCAGCGAAAGAAAGCTGCCGAAAAAGTAGCTCCTCTGGCTTGTGGATGTCCGGGAACACATTCCAAACGAATTCAACATGAAAACGCAACGACTTCCGTTGCTCCGGTACAGGCCGCTTCACAGTTGAGTCAATGGCCGGTACAGATTAAACTGGCTCCTCTCAACGCTCCATATTTTGAGAATGCCCATCTGTTGATTGCCGCAGACTGTACCGCATATGCCTATGGTAATTTTCATCAGGATTTTATCCGAAACAAAATAACTCTGATCGGATGTCCGAAATTGGATGAGGGGGATTACAGCGAAAAGCTTACCGCAATCATCAGTCAAAACAACATTCAGAGTGTAACCATTGTCCGCATGGAGGTTCCTTGCTGCGGCGGTATCGAAGCGGCTGCAAAAACAGCCATCCAGAACAGCGGGAAATTTATTCCTTGGTCTGTGGTAACCATCTCCACAGATGGACAGATTTTGGATTAAATGCTATAATCCTCCACAGTTAATACGATACAAACAACAGGTGATTCTTAACTCTTAACTTTTTAAATTCTATAAAGTAAAAAGGAAGGAAATTCGTACGATGAAAAAAGAAATGGTTTGCATTCTTTCTCTATTAATTTTTCTTATGGCAGGATGTGGTGCAAGCAAAGAGAAGGATTTTGCAAGTGATTTTAAATATTCATATGGAGTATTCCTGGATGCGGATTCTTCGGATATATCAAAAATGAAGGATTATCAATAAATCGTTATTGACGTTTCATATTTTATGGCAGAAGAAATCGACGAAATGCATTGTGCAGGGCAACAAATATATGCATATCTTAATGTTGGCTCTTTAGAAGAGTTTAGAGATTATTATAATCAGTATTCCTATTTGTGTTTAGATGCGTACGCGAATTGGGAAGAAGAAAAGTGGGTAGATGTATCACAAAATGTATGGCAGGAACATGTTATATCTTTTGCAAAGGAATATTCCGCCAAAGTGATTGATGGATTTTTTGTAGATAATTGTGATGTTTATTATAACTATTCCAAACCTGAAATATTTGCCGGACTAACATATATGTTAAGAGAAATTTATGACATAAATTCTACTGTTATCATAAACGGTGGAGATGTATATGTTACAGAATATCTGGATCGATATCAGACGGCTTCAGATATTATGTCGGGAGTTAATCAGGAATGCCTCTTTACATCCATTGATTTTTCAAACGCAAGCTTCAACCAAAGTAATAGGGAATACTATGAATACTTTGAAAAATATATCGAAAGATGTGCAGCAGATAATATGGATGTGTATTTGTTGGAGTATTCAGTAGATGACGAGTTGATATCTCAAATTCAGGATTACTGCGAGAAAAATCACTATTTCTACTATATATCTCCTTCTATAGAATTGAAAGCTACTCATTCTGGTTTATAGATTGAGAGTTGCGGAGGAAATGCTATGAACATAAAACTTGTAAAACTTTCTTATGAATACAAGGACCAACTATTTGAAATGTTGGAGGAATGGAAACGGGATATTGAAGAAAATCATACCAACGATTCTCCTTGGATGATTTTTAGAAATGATTATCACGATTTTGATTATTATTTAGAACATTTGGAAATAAAAGAAGCCACCGCAGATGGACGAGTACCTGATACAACATTGTTCTGTCTCGATTTAGACAGAAATATTTTTGTAGGAGCTGTAAATATTCGTCATTATTTAAATGAAAGACTTTTAAAAAGCGGTGGACACATTGGCGATGGAATCAGACCAAGTGAAAGAAGAAAAGGCTATGCTACCGCTATGATTTCGTTAGCTTTGGAAAAATGTAGGGAACTTGGAATAGAAAAGGTTCTTATGTGTTGTGATAAACATAATATTGGTTCAGCAAAATCCATTATTAACAATGGCGGCATATTAGAAAATGAAATTGAAGAAGATGGTGACATTAAACAGCGATATTGGATTCAATTATGAGACCATCTATTTCACATTAAACCACATATAATTTTAAAAATCGAGACCGTTTCAAGTTTTGTGTAAACTTCAAAAACTGATATAAGATTTGTGAATA
>CATWDJ010000010.1:0-70635 GCA_958349535.1 uncultured Lachnospiraceae bacterium | reverse complement strand
GAAAGGTGGCTCTCGCCACACCGGACAGGCGGCTCCGCCGCAACGTAATATTCACATAACAGATAACATCATATCCTGTCCCTTTAAAATATCTTCCACATAAGGCACCTGATATACGTTAATGGGAATAAATGCAATATTTATGATACAGGTAAAAATACAAATGCTTAACACTTTCTTATGTAGCTTTACATATTGGAATCCCTCTTGAATATCCTTTACCCCTTTTGAAAACTCCAATTTCTGATAGGGCTTTTTCTCTACCTTCATGGTCATTACCAAGATACCACAAACCAAAAAGGTTAATGCATCTATCATAAGTGCCGCTTCTAATCCTCCCCATCCGATAATCGTAGCTGCGATTGCCAGACCGAATACTTCCATAAGCTTCATGGAACTGGTTTCCAATGCCAAGCCCTCTTCTCTCAATTCCTCCCTTAAAATCTTCGGCAGCATACCGGCAGAAGCCGGTGACCGAAAGGATTCAAAAGACGAATTCAAAAAGGTTATGACATACAAATGCCATATCTCTATCCTTCCCGATATATATAACAGAACAATGGCTGTAACACACAATCCTCTTCCTATGTCACAGATTGCCATAATTTTTTTCTCATCTTTGTAGGTGGAAACCGCACCGGAAACAATGCTGAATATTAAATTGGGAAGACCATTGACGGCAAACAATGTTGCCACTAACATGGTAGAACCCGTAATGTGATATATGAGAATTGAAAATGCTATGGTGTCAATTCCATCTCCAAATCTGGAGAGCGATGACCCGATTAACTCCTTATAAAAATTATACTCCCCTTTTAGATTTTTGTATTTCTTCATGTTTTCTGAGCCTTTTCTTTATTTTATATGAGATAAACCATGCTATTTTTGATTTCATACACTTTCCCGAAAAATTCTACCTTACCTACACCAGAACAATACTATTGTCACATAATCCATACAAAACATACTTTACGATACTTCTAACGATACTCATATAGTCATTTATACATTCCCTTCAAAAAAATTGTAGACACAATCAAAAGCAGAAAGGTAATTACCAATGCCACCGTAACGGTAACTGCATGCGAAAAATAGATTTCCATCACACTGCTGAATCCATAAAACAAAATTGCTCAGCAGGAAATCATGATACTCTGAAAAGACAAAGCTCTCGCCCGATATTTATGTTCCAGATTGTTTTGAAACAATTCATATTCAATTGGAGCATACAAGGTAAACAAACTAAACTGGACAAGATATAACAGCGGTACCATCCAAACATTCAAATGAAATGCATAAATCGGAATGGTAAACAACACTCGTTTTTGCAGATACAGTACATACAAATCTTCTACCTCTACATAGAAAAGTCAATCAAATACAAATATTGTATGCTTTTTTTCTATTTGTTTTACTAATAACTTCTTTATTCTCACGTTCATATCCAAGTGCAATTGCACACACTAACATATTTTTCTCATTTAAAAATTTTTTCATTTCATCATATGCATACCGAATATCGCCCAAACATATTGATGCAATTCCTAAAGTTGTTGCTTTAAGTAATATGTTTTCTACTGCTGCTCCAATTGATAAAATATCAGTAGATATACATTTTAAATCATTCTCACTACATTCATTGATTACATAGATAATAACCGGTGCCTCATGCATAATTTTAATCGAATTTAAAACAGAACCATAACCATACGGAATCTTAATATTATTTTCTTTTTTCTTTAATATAACATTTTCAAATATACTTATACCTTGTTCTTTTAATTCTCCGCTATATACTAAAAATTTCCACGGTTGACGATTTTTAGACGACGGGGCATAACAACCTGCATCTAAAATTTCTATTATCTTTTCTTTTTCAATTTCTCGTGACAAAAATTCTCTTGTACTATGTCTTAAATAAAATATATCTTCCATACTTTCCCCTTAAAAACAATTACTTTCTCTTAAATATTTTTTTGCCTCGTCAATATTCATTTTATTTACACGTATCATATGACTTATCTCTAATAAATTTTGTTCATATTTATTTTGCTTGTAAAAAAGTTCATAAGCCTTTTTATGATTTATACAGTCGAAATGCTCCTCCCTATGGTTTCCTCTATATTCAGAAGCCCATCCTAACTCATTTTCTAATAAAGAAATAATTGTATCCTCATCATATTCATGAAACATAAAATATGAATAATATGGAACAGAAGAAATCTTTGAGAAATTAGGATAGTATAAATCTATCATATGTCCAATCTCAGAGTTATATCGATATATTTTATCAAAAGGTTCATTTTTAATCATTCCCAATTTTGAGTATATCTGATATGAAGATCTTCCATTGAGCATTAAGGCAACATCATGTTCTATGGCAAATTCATTAAGTCCCACATACATCAAAAAAGTACAACCCATACACTGGTTTCCATAAATACTTTGCGATATATCATATACTGTTTTGAGCAGTTTTTTATCAAACACAACATATTCATGATAAATATCCAATTTCTTCACAGTTTTATCAATATTTTCTTTTGCCGTATCTGATAAATATCCATTATCAAAAGTAACACAGCATACATTAAGATTATATTTACGTTTTAATTCATACAAAACATACGTACTGTCTTTTCCCCCAGATAACCCTATAACAGCATCAAAAGTTTTCGTTCCCCTTATCTCATATAGCTTTTTTTTCCATACTTTTTCTAATGCAGAATAATTCTCTACGTATGCTTTTATTCTCTTATACTCCTGACATACAGAACAAATTCCATGTGAAAATGTAATTCCTTCAATATTATCATTATTAAGACATAATTTACAATGCATAAGCCTTCCCCTTATAATAGAGAACATTTCCGTTTAATGTCCCTAATATATCTTTTTTTTGATACGAAATAAGTGTTTCATATTTCTTTAAAGACACTCCATAATATTTGCAAATTTTTCTTATGGAATGACTTTCACCTATGTTATTTTCAAAGATAGCATCAATCATTCCAAACTCTATATCACACTCTTCAATTTTAATATTATTAAGCAACAAATCTGTGGTTACTTTATTGTTATTATGAATCTCAATTATTCTTTTTAACTTATTTAAATGTTCATTTGAAGAAATATTTAATACCACTATACTCATCCCTTTCCGAGAGAGTAGATGACATATTCTTTCATAATCCTTAAAATCAAATATATTATCAACATTAACCAGAATACCAAAAGGAACCACCTTTTCCACCTCGCAAAAATATATTAATCTCTGACTAAAGTTTCATCATACTAACAAAATAATTGATTTAGTAAATAAATTATGGCATTACAGATGTTGTACTGGTCAAGCCTTTTTGTAACACCACCACCTAATTATTCTACTCCAAATCGCATCTCATGTGGCGTCAGATATCCGTTGTATGAATGCGGACGAATCTGGTTGTACCAGATATAAGCGAAGTTATAAATTGCCCGGTCAAGATCCTCGACGGTTTCATAACAGTGCTGATAGATTTCTTCAGCTTTTAACGTATTGTAATATCGCTCCATAGGAGCATTATCATACGGGGTACCAGCACGGCTCATGCTTTGCGTAATGCCCCACAAAGAACAGAAGTTTATAAAATCAATGGCGGCGAACTGGACACCTTGATCTGAATGAAGAATCAGATTCGTGGTATCACAATGTTGTGCATGAATTGCCTTATCAAGCGTACGAATAGCAAGATTTGATGTGATGTATTTTCCGTTTTCACTTGCAACAACACTTCTATCATAGAGGTCAATAATCGTGCAATTATAACGAACGGTACCCTTTGTTAAATAAATGTATGTAAAGTCTGTACACCAGATACGGTTTGGCTCATTTTCGACGAATTTCTGTTTAAGAAGGTTCGGAAACAACTTATGCATATGCCCCTTTTTATAACTGGGCTTCTTGCGACGGCAGACGCAATAAAGATGCATTTCCTGATTCATATACTTATGAATCGTAGTCTTGGAAAGATGAATATTCTTTCTTGCAGAAAAGTTTTCATAAAGCGATGTCCAATTCGACCCTCACACTCATGGTAGATTTCACGAATTGTATCGCAGGCTTCTTGCTTTTTCTGCTGATAATTCGCTTTTGCATCTTTCAGGTAATTGTAATAAGCATTTGGATGAATCCCGAAATGCTTCAGTAGATAACGCAAGCCATACGTTTCCTTATTTTCGTCAATAAATCGATATGCCTCTAATCGATTTCCTTCGCAAAGAATGCCGCTGCTTTTCTTAGAAGTCATTTTCCTTTTCAAGTTCAGCATTTTGCTGACGGAGCTTCCGGACTTCTTCCATAAGCTCCAACTGAGATTTGGCTTCATCATCTGTTTGGCATTCTTCGCGGTATGCACGTACCCAGTTTGAAATTGAGGCTTTGGATACGCCATATTCAGCAGCAAGATTAGCGAGAGTCCTTCCTTCTTGGATATGCTGCTTTACAATTTTTTTGCGTGTTGCATCTGTAAATTGTGTCATTGTATTGCTCCTTTTCCTAATGAATATTATAACTCATTGGGTAGGAGTGTTACAAATTAACTATACCATTACATGTGCTATACTTGCTTGGAACATAACCTATATAACCTATTACTTTCTGCATCCAAAATATATGAAAAATTAACTATAAAATTCAGATAACATATTTTTCTTCTACATTGTTACAAAAAATTACTTTCATTTTATACTCAAAACACTTTAATATAAAAAATCTTTTGTTATTAGTTTCATCTTTACCAATTTGCAGATTATTTTATTAATATCTATACTAGTCGGAACCAATTCTTTTATTTCACTGATCGTATTATATCCATTTATATTTAACCAAACCACTGTTTCTTCACGATTCAATTTAAGTATCTCATTACATTCCTCTATAAAAAAAGCAATTCCTTCTCCTTCAATTTTCCAACGCAACGTATTATTGCGATGATAAATCATTTCATTAGAATTAACTATTCGTGTAATATAATCATTTGCATATTTTATAAAATATCTCCTTCTCTTTAGAACATACTTTCTTCGTTCTTTTCCATCTAAAAAACCTTCTACTTCCTTTAAACCTTCTTCATTTAATATCGAAAAATTTGTGGAACAATCACTTTCATTTAATAAAACAATATCTACAAGATTCTGTTGTTCTGATAAATCAACTTTTATCCTATCAATCCAAAAATAATCCTTTTCTGCAGAAAGTGAATTACTCTTTCTCCCATTTATATACATTGTCGTCCTTAAAAAATAGCGACCTGGGATATTGAAATTATTCTCTTTAACAGTATAATTGTAGTAACACTCAATAATATCTGAAGAAATTATCGATTTTTCAATTATTCTTTTTTTCTTTCCCATAGGATTAAACAAGTCAATCTTATAATCAAGTTGAATTACTTTTTTACTATTTTCAATTTTAAAATGAATTATTACATTGTCACCAAATGTTACATGTTTAGGAAAAATAGACATACTTATTGTATTGGGCACATTTCATCTATCTTCTCAAATCCTGAGTATGCCCTACATCCTCCACAACTATATTTATATTTACACAAACCACATTCGCCAATATCTCTGCTACGCATTTTCTTTAGTACATCGCTAGAATCCCATATTTCTTTTAAACTAGTTGTATTTAAATTTCCTATACACTCTCTAAAAAAAATACATGGATATACACTTCCATCACTTGCTATTCCTACACTTTTTATTCCAGCAGTACATCCAATAATATTAATACTTTGATTTTTTAAAACCCCTATTATAGGGTCATCAATTGCAATATCCAAGCCATCAATATTTATAGATGAAAGATGTTTTATGGTTTCAATATATTTTTCTTTTTTGGGTAAAACATAACGATTTGTTTCTCCTCTTCCAGTTGGTAGAACTCGTCTGAAAAAAATACGATCAATACCCAATTCTTTAGCAACTTTAATATTATAGTCTAAAGAATCTATATTTTCGGACGTAATTGTCACATTCATTTGCGTTCTTATTTCACTTTCTTTTGCAAATTGAAGTGCCTCTATGGCTCTATTATACGCTCCGTTCACCCCTCTGAATTTATCATGAACATCTGGTGTTCCATCTATAGAAACTTGAATAAAAGAAAGACCTTTTTCAATTAACTCTTTCCCTTTTTCTTTAAAATACCATCCATTTGAAGAAATCCCTGTATCTATTCCATTTGATACTAATTTTTCGACTATTTTATTAATTCGCCTGTTTAACAATGGCTCTCCACCAGAAATATTCACCGAAAGAATATGATTTTTAATCAATTCATTCATAATACTATTTTCAATATTTATATCATCACTTTTTAATGCATACGCAGCTCTACAATGAGGACATTTAAAATTACATTCCTCTGTTATTTCCCAAACTGCAGTAATTGGCGTTTTTAAATTTAAATTATATAGCATTCCGGATCCTCCGAAAGATAATTTCCATTATTTAAGAAAGCTGCTGCTCTACATCCTCCACAAATCGACTTATGTTCACAATTTCCACATTTTCCTGTCAGTTTCCTGTTTATTAAATCTTGAATAGCTTCGGAATAATATATTGATTCTAAAGACTCCGTAATGATATTGCCTACTCTTATGTCTAACAATGAGCACGGTGATACGCTACCATCTGAACGTATCGCCAGACCACCTATAGCAGCAGAACATCCTGCACATTTCAATTTATATTTATTCATAATATTTTTAACCTGAATTTCATTATATATATTCTTAATAGGTGAATCTATCACAATATTAGAGACTCCCTTATATTTTTGGCTTAATCTCTGCACACTATCATTTAATTTTTTAAAACCGTCTTTTCCTAAATTATACTTACCTGCCATTACATTTTTAGGCAAGTATCTTTTAAAACCAATAATCTGAATAGGTAGCTTGCATTCATCTAAAAGAAATGCAACAAAATCATCCATGGCATCAATATTCATCTTTGATACAACACAACTTATTTGTAATAATACTTTATTTTTATATTTTGATATCAAATATAAATTATTTAATACTTTCTGAAATGTTCCCTTTCCTCTAATAGCATCATGATCTTTTTCAAGACCATCTAAGCTAACTTGAATATAATTAACACCCGCATCAATTAATTGAAGTAAGAGTTCCTCTGTAAGCAGAGTGGCATTTGTATTAATAGTAATTAACGGAATATATTGTTTAACACTTTTAATTACATCAACAATATCTTTTCTAATAAGCGGTTCTCCTCCACTTATAAAAAGCATAGATGTACTGTATGTTCTAAGTTTTTTGCATATAATTTCTATTTCCTCTAAACTCATATTATATTGAACTTCTTCTACTCTACAATGCTTACATCTTAAATTACAATTTGTTGTGATATCTATAGTTGCTGTATTCATATATTTTTGTAAATCTTTATCCAACATTCTCACCTGCCAATATAATTTTTTGTTTCAAAAGATAATCCATTCGTTTATCTTCTTGATTTACTAAAACTCTTTTATTATTCTTAAATTTACAAATTAACTCTTTCATTTCCCCAGTCAAAAAATATATTGAACCCTTTCTAAGATTATATATTAATATTCTATTTTCATCTTCTTCTCGAAACCTAAATAGGCGATAATTAAACTCAACTATAACCAACATACATTATCATCTCCCAAATAATCTCCATTTTTTATAAATGCATTTGCTCTACATCCTCCACCACATGCATCGCGGTATCCACAATTATGACATTTCCCGTGTATTAAAGACTTATCTCTAAACTCATTAAACATTTTACTATCATTCCAAATATTACTGATTTTAGCTTCTCTAACATTCCCCGCAGAAGTAACCATAGCAAAACATGGTGATACATCCCCATTTGCAAATATTGTTAATTCTGTAATTGCTGCAACACAAACTTTACTTTGATATTTTTTCTTATCATTATCGATTATTGCAGCATATGGAAGATCTATTCCTATTTTCATCTGTGGATATTTTTGACTTACTAATTTGATTCGTTTTATAAAGTCAACTATTTCTTCGCCATGAAGAACATCTTTTTCGATTTTTTTCCCTCGACCATCTGGCGATAACAATGGTAAGCACCAGTGTGAAACGCCAAGATTTGAAAAATATTCCGCCATACTTTCTAATTCATTAATATTTCTCCTTGAAATACATGTAGAAACACTCACATAATATCCTAAAAAAACCATCTCTTTAATAATTTTAATAGCATGTTCAAAAATACCTTTACCACCTCTAAAATCATTATGCCGTTCTGGTATTATACTATCTATACTTATTCGAATTGTCTTAAATTTCCACATCTCTTCTCTTATAATAGAATCTGTTACCAATGTTGAATTTGTTGTCACTCCAAGTTCAATTTTTTTATTTAAAGCATAGTCACATATATCAAAAAAATCTTCACGAATAAGTGGTTCACCACCAGTAAACAATATTGTTTTTACATTTCCTTCGGATAATTGATCTATGACCATACAACATTCATTAAAATCCAACTCATCTTTCCAAGGTTGTCCACTTGCCATATTGCAATGCACACATTTAAGATTACATTTATTTGTTATACTCCATCCAACAATATACGGAAAAATAGGTGCCTTCATTTTAATTTATACCTCTCTCAATTCTTAAAAAGATAAATAAACCCTTTATCTTGTAATATTTTAATCAATTTGAATATATATATTAAGTCTAAAGACATCACATCAGAAATTTCCTCAATTGTTCTTTGACCAGTACTTAATTTCCACACAATTGCTAACTGCGATTTCAAAAAACAAATATTACCCTCTGCGTTATATATACTAATTTCATTTTCTTTTTCATCTCTCCAAGCAAGTAAAGGATTTCTTATAGCCTTCAAATTGATGTTTAACCTAGTGTTCCTATCTATCAATTCCAATGCCCCTACATTTCTAACTTTTATCCCCTCAACCAATCCTGGAAAATCAAAATAAAAATGATTTATAGTTGCTAATCTACCATCCTCATAGATTTCTACACGAGCATAATAATGATTTTGTTCTTGGCGATTACCCTCAAATTCAATTTCAAACGATTTATCTAATATTAAAATTTGTTCACTATATATATTATTGTTATATTCACTTTCTTTCAGACATGCCACATTAATACATATCGTAGTTAAATTCATATGTATATTTTGTATATCTAATCCTATACGTTTTTTTATTCTATTCATAAAATTCCCATCCATACTCACAAAAATGATTTAGGTACAAATAATACATATATGTATTCAATAGAAACCCCAAATTATAAATCAGTATTTGAAATTTCTATTTGACCTGTAAAATTTAAATCTTAAAATATAGTAAAATACACGCTATATATAATCAGAAACTCATAATGCTTTTATCTTAGTCATCATTTACAATTTAAAACCCATTCAACAAACAATTACACTATATTCTTTTAAACTTTAGAATAATTTAATTAACATCGCATTTCATGCAATTAACAAGTGCAATTTCTTCGATTTGCTCTTCAAGCTCTAATTCAATGTTTTCCATACTTAATTCTTTTGATTCTTTTTCATTAATGTTAATTTTAGTTTCCATGATTATCTCCCATTCCGCATCATTTATATCTGACACACACAACGTGTATATACTAGCCAAATCAATTTCTTAGTTTCCTATTATTAAATATCTATTTTTTTCATTATTAAAACAAAACATGCAATCAATGGAATTATTCCGCTAAGTCCAAAGATTATATATGCAGAAAATATGCCTGCAGAATCAATATATTTTCCTAACAAAGGACTTATCAACGAATCTGGAAGCGAGCTAAAAGCATTGTAAAAGGATAAAATTGTAGCTCTAGTGTTATTATTTTTTATTTCTTTGTTAATAGCTGAATCCATCATGGGATTTATTACCGCCACACTAATTCTGCAACTTGCTAATAAAACTAGTGCATAGTAATTCCGTACAACTCCAGCTCCTACCAAACAAAAAATCAAAAGCACCGTGAATACTAATTTGGTATATTTTCCCAAATACTTTTCAAAAACAGACCCTCTTTTTGAAAAGTAAGCTGTAACTAAATTGAATCCAAAAAATACTATCCCCAAAAATTCTATAGGGAAATTAACATCCATTAAATACTGTTGCAACAAAACATTTTGATTTAAGAACAAATACGTATAACATGCACCAAGAAAAAATATCCATATTGCATTCTTACTTTCTTTCAAAAACAACATTACTAATTTAAAATGCATTGTAATATTATCTACTTTTGCCTTTTCATCTTTGATTTCTTTAAAATTACATACAGCAATTAAAGCCATTATATAAAATATGGTAGTTAACAAAAACGGAAAGTATTCATTTACCTTGTACAATAATCCTGATAATATCGTCACACAGGCAACAAAATACATTTTCTTTGAATTTATTTTCCTTATATGTTCCTTAAATTCCTCTTTTTTTCCAACAGCTGATAGTGTGTTATACAAAAAGGATTGATCAGCTCCCGAAATCATCGCTTCACCCAATGCACATAAAACTGCATAAGTAACCGCGTTTAGAAAATTAACAGAAAATACCGCTTGGATATTTGATGCTATTATGAAACTCATACCTATCAAAATACATTTCTTATCTCCAAGTAAATCTGCGGCAACCCCACTTGGTACTTCAAGTATGAGAAGCAATATTTCTGTGATACTACTAACAAGCATTATTTGTGCAAAAGTATAACCTTTAAAAGAAAAAAACAAAACTTGTGTTGTTGCAATAAACAATTTTCCAGAAAATAACGAAAATATTGTGAAAGAGTGCAAATTATGTTTATATTGCTCATATAAATCCATATAATATATTCCACCTTTATATAACATCATATGCTTGCAAAAAGTGTCTTCGACACTCTTAATCCCCTCCCTCACTCGTGAGAGGTGAGGGTTCTTTTCCTTTTATTGTAAAATTCTATTTTGGATATTCTACAACCTATCCACTACACCTCTGTATCAAGACAATAAAACTTCCTTTGGAAATATGCCTCATCAAAAAACAAGAGTTTTATGTTTCATTCAGAATTGGTGACATTCCAGTCTGTTTCCCTTTGGATGTGCTCACCTTTTATACTCTTCTTATGGCACTCCTATGTTGATTTTAGAAATTTTCCATAAAAAGACTGCACTATTTGAACAATATCAAAAGGTTATGGGTCATGAAATATAGATAATTCCATACTCATAATATTTGTTTGTAGTCAAATAGTGCAGCCACCTTAAACCAAAGCAAAAATCCTACTACAACATCATGACGAAATCACTATTTTCGCTCTTTTATTATGTCATCTTTTATTTCTCGCTCATTATGCATTATTTTGAGTTATTTGAGAAATTTCCTATAAATTAAGCAGATAAAATTTTCCTTTATATTATTCCTCCTAAATGAACAATACAGGTTGATATCCGCATATTTTCTATGGTAAAAAATATTGTTTCCATAATATGCGTTTTCTTACCAAATATGATAATTGATATATATTTATTTTACATTTCCATTTTTTAATAAACATAACGTATTTGGTTAATTAATTTTTAACAATTACGTTATGTTTATTTAAATTCTTTTCCTATAAAATAATATCGTTACATTTACAAATGAAGGAGATTTATTATTATGAAAAAATTTTTTATGTCTATAATTTTATGTATAACTTTTTTATCTGCAACTCTTCAACTTGAAGCCATTATATCTAAACCTTTGGATTTTCTTCATCATCCTTATTCTATCTGTTGTGACTTGGGGCTTCCTCGTTAATTGAATTAGAAATTTCTTTATAGAACTTCAAAATATGGTTAGCATTTTCTTTGTTTTCAGGATATATTTGACACAATTGATATGCTAACCATATATAACACTTTGCCTGTTTCATTGCTTCCGGCTTTTCCATTCCACATTCAACTTTTTTATTTATAATCCAACCTATATTGTAATAAAAATTATATAAATAATTACTTTTATCATATTTCAAAAGCCATTGAATTCCTCGTTTACATATTTCAATGCTTTCATCATATCTTTCCGAAAGTCCTAATAAATTTGATAAACTAAGTAATTCTATATATCTGGGTTTATAATCATTAATTACGATATTTGTTTGAAAATAATCTTCCAGATTATAATATAAACGAATCGCTAACTCTGTTTTTCCCATATGTGCATACTGTCTAGCTATATTGCTTATAATCAATACTTCATTCTCAGTAAACACCCTATGTATTGGAAAATAATTTTCATCATAATCTTTAAAAGTTAATTTTAATATAGTTTCTAAACTTCTAATATATTCAATATCTGCAATTTTTCCGATTTCATAATCCAACATTAATTCTATTCGTCCAATATATTGTTTGTTTTCCACACACTCCATAGAAAACGTTTGATCTTTTTTTAATAAACTTATATTTTTTTTTACTTCCCTAAAATCTTCTCTTTCTAATGCATACAAAATATTTTTCATTTGTGTTTCATGGTCTGTTTTTGCATTTTGAACAGGAATTGCATATTTTTCCCCGGACATTCCCATTTTTTGCATCAATAAACAAAATTTTTCATCAGATGGATTTAATTTTCCACTCTCATATCTTGCTAGCGTAACCGGATCACAGATATTTTCTGCCAATTCCTCTTGCGTCATATTCAAATATTTTCTTGTATATTTTATAATTGAAGATTTGCTGTGTTCTCCCATAACTCTATCCCTTCCTTTGTTATCATACTGCCTTTTACCGTCATATCTATTAGTTTTAGAGCCAATATTCTATCTTTCTTTTCTATTTCTCTATTGGATACTCCTAATTCTTCTGCTATTTCTACCTGTAATTGCAACACTTTTTGTAAGTCACATATTTGATACTCTTTCACTAATAGTTCTTCTGCCTTTTTCAAATAAGCAGATGCTAATCCAAAATTAAGATTTTCCTTCTCCATCCGGGCTAATTGTAATAATACTTTTGGAAAATACTTTATTTTTTTTCCATCGTTTTTTTCTAAATTTTCTAGATATTTTTTCAATTCTGAAACCAGAAAAAAGCCTTTCTCTTTTTCATTTATCTTAGTATATATTTCAGCAAGGCTATACAAGATTTCTATTTCAATATTCGACAACACTTTTTTCTCTATTCCATGTTCTATAATTACTAATCGTTCCGTATAAGACAATGCTCGATAAAATAATTCAAGTGCATATTCATATTCTCCATTGACAGCAGTTAATTGACCTCTTTTTAAACATATGTACTGTCTATGGAGATGCCGTGAATGATTTAATTCTCTTTCATATATCTTTAATATCTCTTCTATCTCCGAAAACTCTCGGTTAAAAAACATTTTCTCTATCTGATTGCGATACATACTCATCTTAAATTCTTCATCTGTATCTATAAATTCTATTCTATTAGAATTCTTCCCTAACCTCTCCAACAAACAATCTATAACAAATTTATCTGGTACTCTTATATCTTGTTCATATCTTGTTAAAGCTGTAATTGTACATACGCCTTCACATAATTGTACTTTAGAAATATTTTTATCTTTCCGCACGCTCTCAAGCATTTCACCTAATGTTATTTCTTTCAAAACCTCTCCCTCCACATCATTATTTTTTATATTACAAGAACCCGAAGCCTACGCTACGGGTTCTTTTTAATTATTCTTTAATCTCAATTCGTACTAAAGATTTCCGAAGTGCAAATTCCGCTCTCTTCAAATCAATCTCATCTCTGTGAAATTGCATACGCTCCTCTGCACGCTGCTTTGCAGCCTTTGCTCGCTCTACATCAATCTCCTCCGGCCACTCGGCAATTTCCGCCAAAAGCGTTACCTTATCCGGAAGGATTTCCGCAAAACCGGAGTGTACTGCCGCTTCTTTCTTGCCCTCCGGCTCCGTAATGGTTACGATTCCCGGTGCCAGTACGGTAGTCAGCGGAATATGGTTTTTGTATACACCAATATCCCCGTTGGCGGTTGTAAACTCAATCATGGTCGCCTCGCCTTTGTAAAAAACACGGTCCGGCGTAATGATCTCTACGGAAAAAATTCTATCATCTGCCATAGGTTCACCCCTTACTCCATGCGAGCTCGTACTTCATCAATACTTCCTGCATTTAAGAAATAGCTTTCCGGAATGTCATCATGCTTTCCTTCCAGAATCTCTTTGAAGCCTCGGATGGTCTCTGCGATTGGAACATACTTACCTTCCAGACCGGTAAACTGGGTTGCCACGAAGAATGGCTGGGATAAGAACCTCTGTACCTTTCTGGCACGGTTTACTACCAGCTTATCGTCTTCGGATAATTCGTCCATACCCAAAATTGCGATAATATCCTGTAATTCCTTATATTTCTGCAAAATCTCCTGTACACCGCGGGCTACTTGGAAATGCTCCTCACCTACAATACGCGGGTCCAGAATTCTGGAGGTAGAACCCAGCGGGTCTACTGCCGGATAAATACCAAGCTCTGCAATGGAACGCTCTAATACAGTGGTGGCATCCAAATGGGCAAAGGTGGTTGCCGGAGCCGGGTCTGTCAAGTCATCGGCTGGCACATAAACCGCCTGAACGGAAGTAATGGAACCGTTCTTGGTGGATGTGATACGCTCCTGCAAAGCACCCATCTCTGTCTGCAACGTTGGCTGATAACCAACGGCAGATGGCATACGTCCTAATAACGCGGATACCTCAGAACCCGCCTGTGTAAAACGGAAAATATTATCAATGAATAAAAGTACGTCTTTTCCGCCTTTGTCACGGAAATACTCTGCCATTGTCAATCCCGTAAGACCTACACGCATACGTGCTCCCGGCGGTTCGTTCATCTGACCGAATACCATACAGGTCTTGTCAATAACTCCGGATTCTTTCATTTCATAGTAAAGGTCGTTTCCCTCACGGGTACGCTCACCTACACCGGTAAATACGGAATATCCACCATGCTCTGTGGCAATGTTATGGATTAACTCCTGAATCAATACGGTTTTACCTACACCGGCACCACCGAACAAACCGATTTTACCACCCTTCTGATAAGGGCAGAGCAGGTCAACGACCTTAATTCCTGTCTCCAACATCTCCGTAGAGGTGGCCTGTTCCTCAAAGGCTGGTGCCTTTCTGTGGATTGGCATATACTCTACATCTGTCGGTGCATCGATTTCATCGATTGGTTCACCTAATACGTTAAACATACGTCCTAAGGTTGCCTCACCTACCGGAACGGAAATTGCTGCTCCGGTTGCCACGGCATCCATTCCACGTACCAAACCGTCTGTAGGTCCCATGGCAATACACCGTACCGTATCATCACCCAAGTGCTGTGATACTTCCACTACTAATCTTTTTCCCTCATTGGTCTTAATCTCAATAGCGTCATTTATTTCAGGAAGATTTCCTTCTGTAAATTTGATATCCAATACAGCACCGATAATCTGAGTGATTTTTCCTACATTTGTTTCTGCCATTTTCCTATCACTCCTTTATTTTTATTCATCCTTCACAACATACCTGTGAAGGCTCTGTATTCCTAAAGCTCTTGTCCTTAGGAAATCGCCTCAGCTCCCGCAATAATCTCTGTCAATTCCTGCGTGATGGAGCCCTGACGAGCTCTGTTATATTTCAATGTCAAGTCGCTGATCATATCCTCTGCATTGCTTGTTGCAGAATCCATTGCCTGCATCCTTGCACCGTTCTCACTTGCTACCGCTTCTACCAAAGCTCCGTAGAACAGGCTTGTGATATATTTTGGAATAATCATATCCAACGCCTCTTCCTCTGTCGGCTCGTAGTTCATCAGCACATTACTGTTCTCGGTTACCTCCGATTCTTCAAATTCCACCGGAAGCAGCTTCATCAGCTTCGGCTCATGAACCACCGTATTTTTAAAATGTGTATAAGCCAGATAGATTTCTCCGATTTCACCATTCTGATAATCCTCTAACACCTGCTTACAGATTGCCATAGCATCGGTATAATCCGGGGCCTCAATGACCTCAGGATAAGATGCTTTGATGGTATATCCCCTGCGTTCTAAAGCTTCACGGCCTTTATTACCGATGGTATACAGCTCCAAATCCTCTTTTTTCAGCTCACCGTTAGTAATCAGTTTGACAATATTGGAATTATATCCTCCTGCCAATCCTCTGTTGGAGGTAATTACTACTATGGCTTTTTTCTCGGATTCATTCTTCATCAAATAAGGATGGTTCATATTTCCTGATTTTGCAAGCACCGACGTAACCGTCTGATACATATAGTTGAAATATGGATTTGCTTCTTCTGCACGGCTCTTTGCTTTTTGCAGTTTGACGGTAGACACAAGCTTCATGGCTTTTGTAATCTGCTGCGTACTCTGTATGCTGCTTTTTCTTCTCTTTATGTCCCTCATAGAGGCCATATGAATTCACCGCCATTCTTATTTAAAATCTGCTTTACACTCTTCAATCGCTTTGATTAATTTCTGCTCTATTTCTTCCTGCAGCTCTTTTGTCTCACGGATAGAAGTAATGATTTCCGGATATTTGGTATCAATCTGCTCAAATAACGCTGTCTGGAAATCCAAAACCTTATCTACCGGAATATCTAAAAGATATTTCTTGGTTGCCGCATAGATAATCGCTACCTGATACTCTACCGGAAGCGGCTGATACTGCGGCTGTTTCAAAATCTCACGGATTCTTTCACCCTGTGCCAGCTTCTCTGTGGTATCTGCATCCAACTCCGAACCGAACTGGGAGAATGCTGCCAGCTCGCGGTACTGTGCCAGCTCCACACGGATTGGTGCTGCAATCTTCTTAATCGCCTTAATCTGTGCCGCACCACCTACACGGGATACGGAAAGACCCGCATTGATTGCCGGACGGAAACCGGAGTTGAACATCTCTGTCTCCAGATAAATCTGACCATCTGTAATGGAAATAACGTTGGTCGGAATATATGCAGAAACGTCACCTGCCTGTGTCTCGATAATCGGCAATGCGGTTAAAGAACCTCCGCCTAAGCTGTCATTTAATCTCGCCGCACGCTCCAGTAATCTGGAATGTAAGTAGAATACATCTCCCGGATAAGCCTCACGTCCTGGCGGTCTTCTCAGAAGTAAGGAAAGTGTACGGTATGCGGTTGCATGCTTACTTAAATCATCATAAACAACCAATACGTCCTCTCCGTTCTCCATCCATTCTTCTCCGATAGCACATCCTGCATATGGAGCAATATACTGTAACGGTGCCAGCTCACTGGCTGTGGATGCTACCACGGTGGTGTAGCTCATAGCACCGAACTCTTCCAATGTATTTACAATGGATGCAACGGTAGATGCCTTCTGTCCGATTGCAACATAGATACATTTTACGCCCTGACCCTTCTGATTGATGATGGTATCAATGGCAATCGCTGTTTTACCTGTCTGACGGTCACCGATGATAAGCTCACGCTGTCCTCTTCCAATCGGCACCATGGAATCAATGGCTTTGATACCTGTCTGTAACGGGGTATCTACGGACTTTCTGGAGATAACACCGGATGCTACTCTCTCAATCTGACGATATTTTGTGGTTTCAATCGGTCCCTTGCCATCAATCGGCTGACCTAATGCATTTACAACACGGCCAATCATGGCATCACCTACCGGTACCTCTACCACTCTGCCGGTTGTCTTTACGGTATCTCCTTCGTTGATATTCTTCTGGTCACCGAGCAATACGGCACCAACATTATCTTCTTCAAGGTTTAATACCATTCCATATACTTCGCCAGGGAACTCTAAAAGCTCTCCCTGCATTGCGTTCTCAAGGCCATGAATACGAGCAATACCATCCGCTACCTGAATAACTGTACCTACATCTGCCACTTCCAGTTTGTCTGCATAGCGTTTAATCTGCTCTTTTATGACGGAACTGATTTCCTCTGGTCTTAAATTCATGGAACTTCTTCACCTACTTTCACTAAATTATTCTGCAATTCCCAGCGGAATATTGTAGAGCTCCCGTGACAGCTCATAGAGCTTGGTCTTTACACTGCTGTCCACTACTCTATCTCCGATTCGAATTACCATACCGCCAATCAATGCGGTGTCCACATCATAGTGCATCTCAAATGCTACATATTTTGTGGTTTCTAAAAGTCTTGCTTCTACGTCCTTCTTCTGTGCCTCGGACAACTCCATGGCAGAAGTGACATAAGCAGTTCCGATATTTTTGTATTCCTTTACCTGATCTATAAAATAAACGAATACGCTTTCCATCTCTGCAAAATGGTCTTTTTGAATCATCATAATCATCAACCCTACCATTTCATCCAGCACCTTTCCCTGAAAAATGCTTTCTATGAGATGTATTTTTTCTTCTTTTACAATCTGCGGATGATTCATCAGCCGGGATAACTCCTGATTTTCTCTCAGGACAGTTAAAATTCCTTTTGCTTCCTCAGAAAAATCATCTAATCGGTTACTCTCCACGGCAGTTTCAAACAAAGCATCCCCATATGTCTTGGATACTAATTTTGCCATGTTGAATCACCCATCTCTCTCAATGTCTCTTCCACTAAGGTATCCTGAATCGTTGTATCAATAGAAGCTGACACGACTTTTCCCGCCATCATTGAGGCAATCGTGATAATCTCCTGCTTCATTTCATCCATTGCACGCTTCTTCTCAAGCTCTGCCTCTTCATTGGCACGTTTGATGATTCTGGCAGCCTCTTCTTTGGCTTCTTCCACAATCCGTGCTTCGTTTTTCAACGCCTTCTGACGGGCTTCACTTAAAATCTGCTCTGCTTCTTTCTCTATGTTTTTCAGCTTTTCATCATATTCTGACTTTAATACCGCAGCCTCTTCCTTATCCGTCTTTGCAGTATCTAAATCTGTCTTAATCTTTAACTTACGGTCTTCTAACATTTTGCGGACCGGGTTAAACAACAGATAGGACAGCATCATAAACAGGAAGAATACAGCGATTGCTAAAAGTACTGTATCATGTAATAACTGAAAATCCAGATCGAATAATCTCGTCATAGCTTAGAAGTATGCCTCCTTTCCGTTTCATTTCTAAAAATCTTTTCTTATTTTGCTAACGGTTTAACGAAAAGTAAGAGCATAGCTACTAACAAACCATAAAGACCTGTGGTCTCTGCTACCGCCTGTCCTAATAACATGGTAGAGGTAATGTCGGATTTTGCACCCGGATTTCTACCTACTGCGGATGCCGCATGACCTGCTGCGATACCCTGTCCGATACCAGGTCCGATACCGGCGATAACTGCTAAACCTGCACCAATTGCTGAACATGCTAAAATTAAATCATTTCCTGAAATATTCATAATATAATCCTCCTAAATAATAATTATTCTGTCTCCATTGCCTGATTTACATAGGTCATTGTCAACATACAGAATACATAGGTCTGAATTGCTCCTGAGAACAAGTCAAAGTAAACGTGTAATGCTGCCGGCCAGACAACTGCAATCTTAGAAAGCAGCCCGTAAACCAATGCCATAATTACAGTTCCTGACAATACGTTTGCGAACAAACGTAATGATAAGGATACCGGTACGGCTAAATCTCCGATAATGTTAATCGGTGCCCAAATCGGCCACGGATCACATAATCCCTTCAGTACTCCGGAAACCTTCTGATATTTAAATTTACAGAACGTTATCATGGAGAACGTGATTAATGCCAATGCCAGAGTGGTTCCGTAATCTGCTGTCGGTGGTCTTAACCCCAGCAAACCGGAAATATTGCTGAACAATATAAAGATAAAAATTGTACTGATGTAGTTTTTGAACTTCTTGGAATTCTTTCCCATAACGCCCTCTACTACGCCATCTAATTTTTCTACTATCAATTCTGCAATATTCTGAAAGGTATCCGGTACATCTGTTGCATGCTTCATTTTTCGATTCACTGCAAATGCAAACACTAAAAGAGTCAGCATGACAATCAATATGCACACATGTGTTGTGGTAATCCACACAGTATGACCGAAGATTTCATAAGAAAAAATCCCATGAATCATAAAGTCTATGTCTTCTGCACTGGATGCCATCAAAATTGCGTTATCCACAATTTCACCTCCTTCATCCCTCATCATTAATTATAACTCTGTACTGTCCGAAGACCTCTGGTCTTTCCCTTCTTTAGGATACAGTACTTTATGAATGAAAGGCTGCATATAAGCTGCTGCCTTTAATCCCAAAACGCCTATAAAAGCCATGATAAAATTACCTAGCCGGAACTTCGCTGTTACAAAGAACACCGCCACAACTACAATATATCGCAGCAGCGACTGTAAAATAACTTTATTTTTTGCCCCGTTTTCTCCCTGAAGTGCCACCGCATCCTCAATTACCACCGCCATATGAATTGCCATTCCGCATGCCAATGCGATTCCAATCCAAAGTCCGGTACTATAACGAAGCTTATCCTCCACGAACCAGACACCTGCCAGCTCCACAATCACTCCGTATATCAATATTCCCAGCAACAGTGCCGGAAGTGCACTATTGAGTCTTCTTATCATGCTTTTTATCATCACTTTCATATATTTTTTTTGCCATGATATAACAGTTTCGGAATCCTGCCAGGGCACCTACGAAAAAGAGCACAATCGTAAGAAACGATAGCTCCAGCTTTTTGTCCAGAAAAACTCCCAATGCAGTACACAAAAAAATAGGAACTATCATGTTAATACCAAACTGTGTAATCAGTACAAAGGACTGATAAACGCTTTTTTTGTATTTCACACATAGCTCCTTTCTGTCGTTAACAACAAAAAATTATATAGGACTATTTTATACCACTTTCTGTCCGTTTGTCCACAAGATTCCACAATTTTATAAACTTTGGACAGAATAAGGAAGTTGTCTTTTTTATAATTTTATTTTGATTTCCCGTTCCGTGTGCTGATACTTGCGAAATTCAACGCCTGCGGCCTTCAACATTCTTTTGGATGCAATGACTCCCGGCGTATTCTTATACTTATCATCATCATATATTACCGTTTTTATACCTGATTGTATGATAGCTTTTGCACATTCGTTACAAGGAAACAGCGACACATACAAAATAGAACCTTCCAGACTTCCGCCACGATAATTCAAAATTGCATTTAATTCACTGTGGGTCGTATAAAAATATTTGTTGTCCAACGGTTCTCCTTCCCTTGCCCACGGAAACTCGTCATCAGAGCATCCGGTAGGAAATCCGTTATAGCCCATGGACAAAATCTTATGGTCCGGGCTTACGATACACGCTCCCACCTGTGTATTCGGGTCTTTGGATCTCATTCCCGAAAGCATTGCCACTCCCATGAAATATTCATCCCAACTGATGTAATCCTGCCTTTTATCGCTCATATGTATTCCCTCCCTGACAAAAAATTTCAAAAACCTTCTCCAATTATGTAAATGCAAAGAACGGATTGCCAAAATGACAATCCGTAATTTATTTTGTACCAAAAATACGATCTCCGGCATCCCCCAGACCCGGAACAATATAACCGTTCTCATTCAGATGGTCATCCTGTGCCCCCACATAGATATCCACATCCGGGTGTGCCTCCTGCATCCGCTTGATTCCTTCCGGAGCCGCAATAATGCACATAAAATGAATGTGTTTTACACCCTTATCCTTCAGCATCTGGATTGCCGCCACAGAAGAACCTCCCGTTGCCAGCATTGGGTCCACCACGAAAACCTCTCTCTCACTGCAATCCTTTGGCAGCTTACAATAGTACTCTACCGGCTCTAAGGTCTCCTCGTTACGGTACAGTCCGATATGTCCTACCTTTGCAGACGGTATCATAGCCAGCATTCCGTCTACCATACCCAATCCTGCTCTCAGAATCGGAACTACTGCCAGCTTCTTTCCTTTCAGTTCCTTTGCCGTGGTCTTGCAAATCGGTGTCTGAATCTCCACATCTGCAAGCTCCAAATCTCTGGTTGCCTCGTAGCACATCAGCATAGCTATCTCGCTAATCAGAGTTCTGAAATCCTTAGAACCCGTATCCTCCCTCCGAATCCAACTGATTTTGTGCTGAATCAACGGATGATCCATAATCGTTACTTTTGACATGTCTTTTCTCCTTCATTTAGTATTTTCACAAGTTTTTTTATAGATTTGTTTAAGGTCTCATAACAGAGTCCGTATGCCTGAAGATTTCCTCCGTATGGGTCCAAAATCTCCAACTCATCTCCCACCAGTGTTGTGAGTACTTGTACGCTCTCTTCGTTTATCTCTGGAAATAACTCCAGTATCTTCTGCCTGTTGTCTTCACTCATGGTCAATATCAAGGTGTCCTCGGTAATGTCTTCCTCCACCAATTGTGCCGACATAAAGCCTTCTGTCTTCAGCCCGTTACTAATCATAACCGCCTCGGCTTTTTGATTCAAGGGTTCCGGGAAAAGTACTACCATTCCTCTGGATAAAATCTCTATGGGACGGCTCAACACCTGATCCTCTAAAATCCCGACCGCCATAGGAGCCCGGCAGGTTCCGCTGTCTGCTACAAAAATAATCCGCTTATAGGTCTCCATCCCTCTTTGCCGATTCTCAACCTCTATTATCTCATGACCCGCCGCTTTCAAAAGACGGTTCATAATAGCCTGTCCGATTCTCGGTGTTTCAAAACTCTCCGAGTAGATGACATCCACTTCCATATCATCAAACTTACGCAGGATACCGTAGAGATGTCTGGCTATGGTATCCTCATCCGTCCTGCTTCCAATGCTCAGAACATTTCCAGCCAGATATTTTCCAGCAGTTTCATCCGTGGCAATGATACCTACCTTTTTCCCCTGCTGTATCGCTTCCTGCGTCATCTCACGAATCTTCCTGGTTACAGAATGTCTGTCTCCGTCCACCAGTTTTAAATCTGCCTTGGGTGCATAATGCCTGTATTTCATCCCCGGTGCCTTTGGTTTCTGATCAGAGTCCGCTGCAATGATTCCCGGATCCATCTCCACCGTTCCGATGACTTCCTCTAGCATGGATTTTGTAATATATCCGGGACGCAGAATCATCGGTATCTCTTCTGTCAAATCAATGATGGTGGATTCGATTCCAACTGAAACACTTCCGCCGTCCAAAATCATTGGTATTTTGCCGGACAAATCCTCTGCCACATGTTCCGCCGTGGTAGGGCTGGGTCTTCCTGATGCATTGGCACTAGGTGCCGCAATATAGGTCCCGCTCTCTTCTATTAACGCCAATGCCACGGGATGATTCGGCATACGGATGGCCACCGTATCCAATCCTCCGGTTGTCTCATAGGGAACCTTTTCGTTTTTTTCTAAAATCATAGTTAAAGGTCCCGGCCAGAAAGCTCCTGCCAGCTTTACCGCTTTTCCCGGCACTCTGGCTGTCAGCTTCTCCAAATCCCTTGCCTGAGACACATGGACAATTAGCGGATTATCCGATGGTCTCCCCTTTGCCTCATAGATCCGTTTTGCTGCAGCAGGATTCATGGCATCCGCCCCCAATCCATAAACTGTTTCTGTGGGAAATGCCACCAATTCTCCTTCTCTTATAAGCTCGGCTGCCCGCCGAATATTTTCTTTATCTATCTGATTACTGTCTATCTTTAATATTTCTGTTTCCATGACTTCTATTATATCATGTTATGGAAATATCGCAACTAGGTAAACATTTACTTCTCTTCCTTTAAATACTTTTTGATTCCTGTATGTATTGACTCTGCTACCTTTTTCTGGTAGTCCTTATCCGCCAATAATTTTGCCTCCTCGCTGTTGCTTAAAAAACCGCATTCCACAATAACAGTGGGAGATTCCGTCTTCTTCAAAAGATAATAGCTTTCATTTGCTTTTGCCGTTCTGTGGTTCTCTTTATCCAGTTGCTGCACCATGATTTCCTGTAAAATTTCCGCTAATTCTTTTCCCTCCTGAGATTGTCCATAATAGAAGACCTGTGCTCCTTTTACATACTCCTCGGGATAGCTGTTCTGATGAATACTAATGGTAAACACCGGCTTCGCCTCATCAATGATTTTACACCGCTTTTTCATATCATCCACTTTTTTGTTTCTGGAGCTGCTGTTATAAAGCCCCTCATCGCTTTCCCGGGTCATTACCACCTCTATGCCTTCTTTTTCCAATTTCTTTTTTAATTCCTTTGCGATTTGGAGATTTATGTCTTTTTCCTTTTTTCCGTTAATTCCTATTTTTCCCGGGTCGGTTCCTCCATGACCTGCATCTATTACAATACAGGTTTTTTCCTCCCCCACTTTACTCTGCTGTACATAGATAGCTCCCCGTTTTGCTAAAAATCCTGCTGCCACCAGCAGGACTACTCCCATAATCACTTCTATTCTTTTCTTCACATATTTCCCCTGATACCTCAGACTTGTTGTATTTTATGAAAAAAATTATTTTCTTAGAACTGTAAGCTTTTTGATAGAAAAAGAGCGTACCCTTCGGTACGCCCTGCAATTCCTGTACTAATTTACATATTTAATAATGGTATCCCAGATGGATGACGGTTCCATGCCCAGCTTCCAGACAGAAGTTCCGGCAAGTTTATTTTTCTTTGCAGCCTTTAATTTCTGTTCCAAAGACTTCTCGTCTTCCATCCACATTTTATAGGTAACACCATCTTGTGTATATTCAATATAATTTTGCTGTTCTTTGTCCAACCATTTCGGAACTGCACCACTGTTGTCAATGATAGTCTGCTGTGCTTTCATGTTCACAACCTCGGAGGATACGGTTACTTTTCCGTCCTCTCCTGCTGTCTCAGACCAGAGTCTGGTATAGAGTGGCATTCCCAAAATTACCTGTTCCGCTGGAACCTCTTTTAAGGAATCTTTGATTCCATTGGTAACAAAATCAATGGAAGAAACAGAGCCGGCTTCTTCAGAACCTTTGTAATGTTCATCATAGCCCATGATAACAATGTAGTCAGCAAAACACGCCTGCTCTTTCCGGTCATAAAATGCCGTATAGCTGGATGGTACATAATTATCTACCGATAATACAATGCCGTTATTCTTACACTTGATGGACAGCTCACGGATAAACTGTACATAGCTTTCTCTCGCTTCTGTACTCAAGGTTTCAAAATCTACATTGATACCATCTAAGTCATATTGGATTGCCATGGAAATCAGGTTGTTGGTCAGATTCTCTCTGGAAGATGTATGGGTCAGTACCTGTGTGGTATCCACATCCCCATTTTCCAGATTGCTGACCAATGCCCATACTTCTACATTGTGCTGGTGTGCATAAGTCACATAATCACTGCTTGCCAGAGAAGCAATTCCTCCCTGGTTGTCATTGAGATAAAACCAAGTCGGTGAAATCACATTGACACCTTTGGTATTGGACAACACCTCTGCCAGAGAACTGTTTGCCTGCTTTGTGGTTACCTGATGCCATGCCATGTTAATCTTTCCGTCCCGCAGCAGATGGCTGTATTCCGGCTCTTTGAAATCGCTGGTCAGCTTCTTCTGCTCTATTTTCCCCAAGCTGTTATTTTTGATATATCCGATGTATCCGTCTTCCGTACAAACCTTAGACCATTTCTTGTCCTGTTCCACTACCCTGACGGTATCACCCTTTTGAACTGTTTTTAAAATCGGACTTTTTATTCCGCCTTTGATTCGGATTTCTGCTTCTTTTTTTACCTGTGCCGTATCGATATTTCCCCATGTTTTTGTAATCATGATACGATTCGGCTCTTCAAACATCTCATAGCTGATGTTGGTATATTTCTTTACAAAATCCAAAGCCACATAGGCCCGGTCCGCATCTGCATAGACAATGGTATAGGTTTCTGATTTTTTCTCTTTTGCAACATAGTAGTCACTGCTTCCAGCCGCCACCGATGTAATTTCGGAAGGAGTGGTGTAAAGCAGCCTGTTTTCGTTGGCATCCCAGTAAAAACGCTCATTCAGCACATCATGTAAGAAATGATATTCCACATATATCTTACCGGCCACTAATTTTGCTGTAGTGTCCTGTTTCTGGGCATCTACGATGACTGCCGTGTCTCCTGCCTCTGTTAATTGATAGTATTCTTTTAAATCCGCCTTTTCCTTGGAGGGAGTATATTTTTGTATAACTGTCTTTCCCGCCAACATCAGCACCACTACCACTATCAGGAGCAATACTGCAAGGATTGGCGATGCTTTTTTCTTCATGTGTTACCTCCTTATGATATTGCACCTATTATAGCATATACCCCCCTGCTAAAACAAGGGCTGCAAAAGGCAGCCCTGTTCTCAAACGTATGGAATCTTTTCCATATTTATCATGTGTTTTTTACTTTGTCAAATTGTACTTTCTTCAACACCCCCTCCTCAAAAATGTAATCTCGCATATAGGCAGACTCTTCACTGACAGACAGAGCCTGTGTTACCGCTCCGGGACTGCTGATATGACCTTCCATCCAGATTCCGATGCCACGCTCTTCCAATGTCTGCAGCTCCATAAACAACCGGATACTTTCCTTCTTTGGTATCATTTCATTCCTCTCTTCCCCATTTCAAAGGTTTTCGCACATAGTAACTGTGATATATTAAAATACAATACATATTGCGGAGTCCTGCTTTCATGCAGTACCGGATGTTTCTTTTTTCTTATCTTTTCTATCCCAATACACCATTTCCCTTTCCTGCAGGAAAACAGTCCCCCTTTTTCTACCCTCCTTTTTATAAAATTTCAGAGATATCTTTCCGCAAAAATATAAAATTTTCCTTAATTTTCTTCATTGTTCTCTTGTTTTTATCTGGAAATTATTTCGATGGGTAAAATAACCGTTACCCTGAGATTTGATTACGACTTCTGACGAATATGTCCGAATCCGACCGTCAGTATCTGAATATTCCGTAATCTTTGAATGTCTGCCTATTTAAGAATTTTAGAGAAAGCTATCTCATATCCTTTTATATCATAGAGTTTCTCCTGTGACAAGTTATTTTTCCATTTTTTAGGGACTTTATACTTTTTTAATATTTTCTTTTCCTTAAAATTACATTTACATATGAAGAAGATTTGATTATAATAATAGTACCAAAAGAGTGCAATTACTTGATTTTCTCGAAAAGGAAGTGATTTTATGAAAATAGAGAAAGTAAATGACAACCAGATTCGCTGCACTTTAACAAAAGAAGATTTGGCAGACCGCCAATTAAAATTAAGCGAACTTGCTTATGGAACCGAAAAAGCAAAGATTCTTTTCCGGGATATGATGCAACAGGCTGCTTATGAATTTGGTTTCGAGGCAGAAGATATTCCATTGATGATTGAGGCTATTCCGTTATCTGCGGATACTATCATTTTAATTATTACAAAAGTGGAATATCCGGAAGAAATTGATACTCGTTTTTCTAAATTTTCAGATGGAGATGAGAGTGATTTTGAATCTTATGGACAGGAGGATTCTTCTGCGGTCTCTTCAGAAGGTGCCGACGATGTATTAGGTCTTTTTAAGAGAATCCGCGAGGAACGCCAGAAAACAGAAGCAGAACTGAAACAGGTTTCCGATTTTGTTCCTTTGGAAGCAACCTTTTCTTCCAAAGAGGAGGCGAATGACAAACCGGAATCTAAGGATTCTGTGGATGTCCTGACAGATTTGACCAAATTATTTGTTTTCCAGAGTTTAGATGACGTTACCAGATTAGCCCATGTGCTTCGTGGTTTCTACCATGAAGAGAATGACTTATATAAAAACCCGACAACCAAAAAGTTTTATCTGGTAATCCACAAGGGCCATCACACCCCGGAGGATTTCAACAAGGTCTGCAATATTCTTTCTGAATATTCTTATTCAGAAAAATATACTGAGGCTACGGCAGCATATTTTGAAGAGCATTTCGATTGTATTGCTTCTTCCAATGCATTGATGTTGCTTTCCGATTTATAAGCAAACAAAAAAGGGACCCGGTTCATATCGACCGAAGGTCCCCTTTTTATTCTCTCTGTTTAGCCCTGAGCTGCTAAATAATTGTTAATATCTTCTACCAATCCGTCCGGATCTACTCCATGAACTGCTGCTGCCTGCTCGATGGTCTCCATCTGTGAGGATGGACATCCCAGACAATGCATTCCGATTCCTAAAAGAATCGGTGCGATTCCTTCATCTATACGGAGTAATTCACCAATCATGGTTGATTTTGTTACCTGAGCCATTTGCTTTACCTCCTTTGTTTAGCCTGTCCACAGGCTGTTTTCTTATGCATTATAATACCTTTTCGTATTTTTTTCAATGCATTTCCGGTTTAAAGTATTTTCCTCTTGTATTTGAAGCATTTTTGTAATAAAATGTGTCTAAACGGACTGGGTTCGTTATGAGTAATTAACATTAATAAAGGAGGAAAATAAAATGGCATACGTTATTACAGATTCTTGTGTAAATTGCGGTACTTGCGAAGGCGAGTGTCCAGTAGGAGCTATCTCTGCTGGTGATAGCAAATATGAAATCGATGCTAATTCATGTGTAGACTGTGGTACTTGTGCAGGAGCTTGTCCTACAGGAGCAATCGAGGCAGAATAATTATTACACGTACATGTACGAATAAAACCGCCACAAATGTGACGGTTTTATTTTTTTACCCTATATGGTCTTTGGCTGTAAAGATTTCTCTTTGGATTTGCCAAAAATTTTTTTGGATTTATAGTGCTGGCGAATTGCTTCATCCAATTTCCGATAATGCTCTTCTGCCAACTCCTCCTGTTCCCGCATCAGATAGTTCATTTCTTTTAACACCTGTTCTCCTACCTGCTCGCCTACGGAAATCCCCAGTGCCTGATTGTTTTCCTCAATGGCCTGTTTTACGATTCCCGTCATCAGCCTCTGGAATTGTTCCATCTTTTCTTCCGGTCCCAGCTGTGACACCTTTATTCCGGTATTCATCTTCTGTGGCACGTTCGCAACTTCCTTTTTCACATTTTTTTCCTCCTCATTGGGAATATCAAGGGGTGCTTCGCCATGAATCAGCATCTTGATTGCTTTTAATTGATAACCCTTTTCCTTCAGGTCTTTAATCTTTTGAAATTGTTCCATGTTCTCTTTTGTATAGTAACGGTGTCCAAGCTCATTTCGCGGCACCTTCAAATCCAATTCCTCTTCCCAGTAACGTAATACATGTGATTCTACATGAATCATTTGTGCAGCATCCGATATTATGTATCGTTCCTTTTCCAACTGGAAGCCTCCTTCTTTTTTATTCAGATATCAGTATATTTCACCGGCTTGTCCGATGAAGGATTATGTGTGTGGATGTTATCCAATATCTGATTTTATTATAGCAAAGCAGAGGCTTGTTTCAAGAATTTTTCATCGTGGGAAAATGACAGCAAAAAAGCGGCTTCGACAGCCTTTTTTCCATCTGTTTTGGAAGGCTTGTCCAAAGTCGCTTTTTTTGACGCCCGATGTCAGCTTTTGCCTGTGCTGACCCGATTTATGTTGTTTATTTTTTCTCCATATTTGCAAATTTCGTATACTGTGGAAGCCATACCAGATTTACGGTTCCAATTGGACCGTTTCTCTGTTTTGCAATATTAATCTCTGCGATGCCTTTCATATCGCTGTCTTTGTTATAGTAATCATCACGATAGATGAACATTACCACATCGGCATCCTGCTCGATGGCTCCCGACTCACGCAAATCGGAAAGCATTGGCCGATGCTCCGGTCTCTGCTCCACCGCACGGCTTAACTGGGATAAAGCTATCACCGGCACGTTTAATTCTCTGGCTAAAGATTTCAGAGAACGGGAAATATCCGAGATTTCCTGCTGTCTGGAATCTGACCGTCCCGAACCGGTCATCAACTGTAAGTAGTCGATGATTACCAGCTTTAGGTCATGCTCCAATTTATATTTTCTGCATTTACTGCGAAGTTCCGAAATGGAAATACCCGGCGTATCATCTATGATAAGTTTGGATTTTCCGATGGTTCCCGCTCCCTCTATCAGCTTCTCCCAGTCGGAATCCGCCAGATTACCGGAACGCAAAAGCTGTGCATCCACTCTGGATTCCAGTGCAAAAAGACGGTTTACCAGCTGTTCCTTGGACATCTCCAAGCTAAAAATAGCGGTACACTCATCCTCATGGAATGCCACATACTGTGCTATGTTCAACACGAAGGCTGTTTTACCCATGGAAGGTCTGGCTGCCACCAGAATTAAATCCGAAGGCTGCAAGCCTGACATCTTGTAATCCAAATCAATGAATCCGGTAGGTATTCCGGTTACATTTCCCTGGGTTTTTGCCGCCTTTTCAATCTTATCCAATGCATTGATGACTACCTGCTTGATTGGAACGTAATCTCCGCCGCCCTGATTCTGTAATAATTGGAAAATATTTTTCTCTGTCTCCGCCAAAATATCCTCCACCGGCTCCTTCTGTGCGTAGGCCAGATTTTCTATCTCTTCGGTGGTACGAATCAGACTGCGAAGCAATGCTTTTTCTTTTACAATATTGGCGTAATGCCGGATATTGGCAGAGGTTGGCACTGCAGTAACCAAGTCCCTTACATATTCCAGACTGCTGATTTCCGGTGGTACGTTTTTTTCCTTTAATCGGTTCTGTAGTGTTACCAGATCCACCGGCTTGCCGTCCTCAAACAGCTCCAACATTGCCTCAAATAAAATTCCGTATTGTTTATGATAAAAATCTTCTGCTATTAATATCTCTGATGCCGCCATGATAGCGTCTCTGTCCATAATCATGGAACCGATGACAGACTGCTCCGCCTCCAGGCTGTTTGGCATAATTCTTTTAATTACGGCTTCCTCCATCAGAAACCTCCTTGTATCTTTTTATGCTTCACTTACTTTTACACGCAAGGTTCCTGTAACCTTTGTGTGAAGCTTTACCGGAACGTCCACATATCCAAAGGAACGAATCGGCTCCTCTAACTGCATTTTTTTCTTATCCAAAGCCAAGCCCAACTGCTCTTTTGCCGCCGCTGCAATTTCTTTGGTGGAAACAGAACCAAAGGTTCTTCCGCCTTCTCCGGCTTTCATCTTAACCTCTACGACCTTATCTTCCAGTTCTTTTGCCAAAGCCTGTGCTTTTTCTAAATTTTCCTGTGCTACTTTATCTGCATGTTGATTCTGCAATTTTAAATCATTGAGATTCTTGCTGTTGGCTTCTACACCCAGCTTTTTTGGTAATATCATGTTCCGGGCATATCCGTCACTGACATTTACAATTTCACCTTTTTTTCCTAAGGATTTTACATCCTCTAATAAAATAACTTTCATTATTCTTCAATATCTCCTTCCTCAATCATCTCATCCAAGGTATTCTGGATAATCTGCTTTGCTTCCTCCACGGAGCAATCTGTAAGCTGTGCTCCTGCCACACTCAGGTGACCACCGCCGCCCAAACGCTCCATAATAAGCTGTACATTAATCTCATCAATAGAACGGGAGCTTACATAAATTTTGTCCTGATACTGTGTCAATACAAAGGATGCTTTGATACCGATAATATTCAACAGCTCATTGGCTGCCTGTGCCCCTACCACTGTCGGACTCTCTATCTTATCCGCCGGACATACGGAAATCGCAAATTTTCCACGATATACTTCCGCATGGCGGACTGCCTCTGCTCTGGCTTTGTAAGCCGCCATATCATTCCGCAGCATTTTCCGCACACGGGTTACATCTGCTCCGCAACGACGAAGATACGCGGCTGCCTCAAAGGTTCGGACACCAGTTTTTGTCATAAAGTTATTGGTATCGATTAAAATTCCTGCATAAATACAATCTGCCTCTGCCGGAGCCAGCTTGATGTTCTCAGAAAAATACTGTAACATCTCTGCAATCATCTCACAGGTAGAGGATGCATACGGCTCAATATAAGATAAAATGGAATTCTCCACTACATTACTGCTTTGTCTGTGATGGTCGAAAACCACGATGGAACGGGTTTTGGATAAAAGCTCCTGACATTCTGTATGCTCCGGTTTGTTAGTATCCACCACCATCACCAGAGAATTGCTGTCTACTTTGTGCAATGCGGTTTCACTGCTGATGCACAAATCCTCAGGATATCCTTTCTCTGCGGTAAAACAGTCCCGAATCGGACGCAGAGAGGTGGTAACCTCATCAATGACAATATGTGCCGGTTTTCCCAGCTCTCTGGCTGCACAATAAATACCAATTGCCGCACCAAAAGAGTCAATATCTCCTATTTTATGTCCCATTACAAGCACCCGGTCTCTTGTTTCCATCAACTCTCGAAGTGCCTGTGCCTTGACTCTTGCTTTCACTCTGGTGTTTTTCTCAACCTTCTGAGATTTACCACCATAATAAGTAATCTGATGAGTTTCTTTGATTACAACCTGATCTCCGCCTCGTCCCAATGCCAAGTCGATTGCTGCCCGGGCATAATCGTAGTTCTGGTTGTAGGTTCCCGCATTGTAACCGATTCCGATACTGAGGGTAACCGCCATCTCATTTCCTACTTTTACATTCTTGACATCTTCTATCAGACTGAATTTATCCCCTTCCAGCTTTTCTAAATATTTGTGCTGGAATACAATAAAATATTTATCTTTTTCAATCTTCTGAACCAAGGCGTCCACCTGTGAAAAATATTTATTTACTTTTCGGTCAATCAACGCCACCAGCAGAGAACGTTTTACATCTTCAATACTATCCAGCACTTCCTCATAGTTATCAATGTAAACCAGAGAAGCAACCAGCTTTTGCTCTCGGTTTGCCCGGATATATCGATTCAACTCTGTCTCGTCAAACAAATAAAGTGCTGTCAGAAAATCTTCGTTTTCCTCCAAGGATACTACATCACTCTTTGGAGCAAGACTGTCAAAATACATCTTTTTCAACTGTATTCTGTACTGCTTTCCCTCCATCTCCACATGTAGGTTCTGTTCATCTTCTTTTTTCTGGATAACTTCTTTTGTGACTGCCGGTAAAATTCCGTTGATGGATTTCCGATAATCCTTCGGCTTCTCTGTCATCTCGGAAAAACTTTGATTAAACCATAGCACTTTGCCGTTGTGATCCAGCAATGCATATGGAATCTCAAATTCATCCAGCAATCTCTTCTGTACCGTTCCGTACTGCGTAGCAAAACTTATCAGCTCATTTACCAGCACCGGTTTGTTGTAATTATAGGAAATACATACAATCACAAAATAAATTACCGTAAAGCAGCTAACCACTGCACCGGATTTTGTGTTAATCATGTAAATCGGTACATTCAAGATAACAAGAAGTATCGTTAATATCAGCGGCCAGTACATGTAGTTCCGCAACTGACCCTTCAGCTTAATATTCCGTTTCATATTCTCTCCTTTTAATGCCATTATCCCCATTTTCAAAATAGGTCTAATCTAATACAGTATAGCACTAAAAATCCCGAATTTAAAGCATTTTTTCAGGTTCAATATAATCAAAAACCCCGCACCACAACTAGTTGGGTACGGGGCTAAAATGCTCACTAGATATAGACTCTTAGTCTGTCACATATGGCATTAATGCAACGTGACGTGCTCTCTTAATAGCAACGGTAAGAGCTCTCTGATGTTTTGCACAGTTTCCTGTGATTCTTCTTGGTAAGATTTTACCTCTCTCAGAGATATATCTTTTTAATTTGTTTACGTCTTTGTAATCAATTACATTGTCTTTTCCACAGAAAACACAAACTTTTTTTCTTCTATGAGGACCTCTTCTTCTCATTGGAGCATCGCCTCTATCTGCTTTATTATAAGCCATTGATATTTACCTCCTATTTAGTTAAATGGTAACTCTTCATCAATTCCGTCCGGAATATTCATGAAGCCATCTCCCGCCGCACTGCTTGGTGACGGACGGTCTGCCGGTGCAAAGCCTCCATTGTTTTCACTTGCTGCCTTGCTCTCTGCAAATTCCTGTTCTTCCACCACTACATCCGTTGTGTAAACCTTCTGTCCATCCTTATTGGTATAGCTTCCGGTCTGGATTCTTCCGGTAATGGCAATTTTAATGCCTTTGCGGAGATATTTCTCTGCAAATTCTCCCTGACGTCCGAATGCTACGCAGTTAATGAAATCTGCTGTCTGTGTATCTCCGTCACGACGGAATCTACGGTCTACTGCCAACGTATATCTTGCAATGGCTGTGGACTGCTCGCCCTGAGAGTAACGTACCTCAGGATCTCTTGTCAGTCTTCCCATCAGTATTACTTTATTCATACGATTTCCTCTTTTCTATCTATGCCTCGTCTGCTCTAACGCATAAGAATCGAAGAACGTTATCCATAATACGAACGTTTTCTTCTATCTGAGCAGGAACGCCTGCTTCAGCATCAAACTGAATGAAGTAGTAAAATCCTTCTCTCATTTTCTGAATTTCGTAAGCTAATCTCTTCTTACCCCATTCGTCCACGTTTGTGATTGTGCCTCCAAAGCGAGTGATGTACTCTTTTGCTTTCTCTACCACTGCTGCTCTGGCATCGTCTTCGATTTTGGCATTCACAACGAGTGCTAATTCATACTTGTTCATGCGAATGTACCTCCTTTTGGTCTCTGGCCCCTGCCTTTTAGCGGGAGCAAGGAATTATAATATATCACGAGGATATATCATATCATGCATTCGCTTGATTTTCAAGTGTTTTTTGTAAAAATTTGTTACTGTTCCTGACTCTTTTTCGTCAGTCCTCTAGTATTTTTCTCCACCTGTCGGCGGGCAATCATAATCTGATGTCCGCACCCCATACACTTCAAACGGAAGTCTGCTCCAACCCGCAAAATCTCCCATTCACTGCTGCCGCAAGGGTGCTGTTTTTTTAATTTTACAATATCTCCTACTTCATATTGATATTGGTTCATGATTCCTCCTATATCTTGCGGAATACACTTCCGATACTCTCATGCAGCACAAGGTTTGCCCTGCCGTCCATCGGTGTCGTGGATTTGTTAATCAGTACCAGTTTATCTCCCGGATAATAATCAATCAGTCCCGCTGCCGGATAGACCGCCAGAGAAGTTCCTCCGATAATCAGCACATCTGCCTGGCTGATATAATATACTGCCTCCTGCATCGTGCGGTTATCCAAACCCTCTTCATAAAGTACCACATCCGGCTTTATACCGCCTCCGCACTCACAGGTTGGGATTCCCTCTGATTCCAATATATATCTGGCATCATAAAGCTTATGACATTTCTGACAGTAATTTCTGTGAACACTTCCATGTAGCTCCAAAACCTTTTTGCTTCCTGCTGCTTGATGGAGTCCATCAATATTCTGGGTAATAACGGCTTTTACCTTTCCCTGTGCCTCCAGTTCCGCCAGCTTTTTATGGGCATCGTTTGGCTTTGCATCCAATGCCAGCATTTTATCCCGATAAAAACGATAGAACTCTTCCGTGTTTCTCATATAGAAGGTATGGCTTAGAATCGTCTCCGGCGGATAATCATATTTCTGATTGTATAATCCGTCCACACTCCGAAAATCCGGTATTCCGCTTTCGGTAGAAACCCCTGCTCCGCCGAAAAACACAATATTATCCGACTCATGCACCATATCCAAAAAGCGTTTCAACTGTTCTGTTTCTTCCATAAATAAATCCCTCCTCGCCTGCCAGTTATCCGTTGCCTTCTCTCTTCAAATATTATAGGATATTCCATGGGAACTTTCAAATAAATTTGCATAAGATGTAGCGTATCGCATTACGGTTTATGGAGGACACATTTATATGAAAATTGCAGATATGCATTGCGACACCATTTCCAGAATTTATCATACAAGAAAATCCGGCATTCCTGCGGAACTCTATCGAAATGACTTTCAACTGGATATTGTTCGTATGAAACAATCCGGTTATTTTCTTCAGAATTTTGCTGTTTTTGTGGATTTAGCGGATACAGATTCTGCCTATGACTGCGGAATGGAACAGATTTCTCTTTTTTATGAAGAAATGGAAAAGAATCGGGATTTTATTCTTCCGGTAAAAACCTATCAAGATATTATAGACTGCTGCAACAAGGGAAAACTGGCAGCTCTTTTGACTTTGGAAGAAGGGGAAATCTGTGAAGGAAGTCTAGAAAAGCTACGGGAATTTTATGCTTTGGGTGTCCGCATGATGACTTTTACATGGAATTATGAGAATTCTTTGGGTTCTCCGGGGGAGCCTGCCGATGGCAGTTCTCCAAAAGGGGGATTGACTCCTCTCGGAATAGAATTTTTAACGGAGATGGAACATTTAGGCATCATCCCGGATGTCTCTCATCTTTCGGACAAAGGAATCGAAGATGTCTGCCAACTGGCAAAGAAACCTATGGTAGCCAGTCACTCTAATGGGTGGACTCTCTGTCCCCGGGGACGCAACCTGACAGATGAACGAATCCGGCAGATTTCCAATCTGGGCGGTGTCATCGGTATCAATTACTACGGTCCTTTCCTGACGACTGCCCCTACAAGGGGCAACCTTTATTATGGGAGAGTCTCGGACCTTGTACGCCACATCCGCCATCTCACCAAAATCGGCGGTATGGATTGTGTAGGTCTGGGCTCCGATTTTGACGGAATCGACGATTATTTAGAATTAAAGGATTGCTCTTATATGGAACTTTTGGTTGACGCTTTGCAAAAAAGCGGCTTTCACGAAAGTGAGATTGACGACTTTCTGGGAAAAAATGTACTGCGGGTATATCGGGAATGGTTATAACAACAAAAAAGACACTACCACAGGATCTCGATATCTCTGCAATAATGCCTTTGTGAGTTGCGGGAGTAGGATTTGAACCTACGACCTTCGGGTTATGAGCCCGACGAGCTTCCAGACTGCTCCATCCCGCGTCGACTGCTTTATTATAGCTCTCTTTTTAGAAACTGTCAAATCTCTATAAATTACTATATTCCAATTTGTCATTTTTATGCCTGTTCGGAAAGGTTTTTTATTATAACATTCCCGTCAACACCACGCTGGCTGTAATTCCACCCAAGCTTGCCAGCAAGGCTCCTGCCAGAGTCCAACGGCTTTTGGTAATCTTAACCGCCATAAAATAGACAGACATAGTGTAAAAAATTGTTTCTGTACTTCCCATCATAATGGACACCATGGTTCCCAACACGGAATCGGGACCGTATTCTTTGAAAATATCCAACACCAGTCCTGTTGCCGCAGAGGAGGAAAACATTTTCACAATGGCAACCGGTACCAGCTCCGACGGAAAACCGATGAGCTGCGTTACCGGGGCAATCAAAAAAGAGAGAAAATCCAAAAACCCGGAGGCTCGCAGCACTCCTACGCCAATCATAAGACCTATCAGCGTTGGCATAATCTGGATGACCGTATGAAACCCATCCTTGGCTCCTTCCACAAAATCATCATAAATATTCTGTTTATTTAAAAGTCCATATCCCACAATCAGAAAAATAAGCACCGGGATAATAGCATCAGACAAAAATAAAATCAACTTCACGCTTTTTTCATCCTCTCCATCATTCTTGCAAAAATAATACCCACTACGGTAGAAACGGTTGTCGCCAGAATTGCCGCCCCCACAATGCGGGTAGGATTGGCAGAGCCGTACTGTGTCCGATACGCAATGATATTAATAGGGATTAATTGCAAAGAAGAAATATTAACAATCAAAAAAGTACACATTTCTGTATTTGCCACTCCTCTTGTAACCGCTTTTTTTCCTTTTACAATACCTTTCCTCCGCTCGTCTTCCAGATTTTCAAGTTCCTCCATTGCCTTAATACCCGCCGGAGTTGCCGCCCAGCCTAAACCAAAGAAATTGGCTATCATATTTGTGGCTATATATTCTCTGGATTTATGCTGCTTGGGAATATGAGGAAACAGGAAATCCAGAATGGGTCCCATCTTTTTTGCCATACCCTCAATAATTCCCGCTTTTTCCGCAATTTTCATCAGTCCTACCCAAAAAGACATAACTCCTATCATAGTAATGCAAAGGGATACCGCCTCTTTCGCGGAATCCAGTGCTGCCTCCGTGACATTCGGAAGGTTCCCCGTAAACGCTCCGAAAATAATTCCTATAATAATCATAAATCCCCAAAGATAATTTAACATGTCTCATCCTTTTTGCTTTTTTTCATTCTATGCTTTTCTTTCTCTGCCAATGAGAATTATATACATAAAACGTTACTTTCTCTGATAAGATATGTTAGAATAAATTATCTTTTAACCACAGTTATGAATCATGAGATATGAAAGGAAAATCATATGACATATAAAAAACGTTTTGCCGCATTGGGGCTGAGCCTGATATTATCCCTGTCCCTTTTTACCGGTTGTGAAGCCGAAAAGTCTCTGCCTTCCCTAAAATCCGAAAAAGCACAGGCTGAAATTCAATCTGAGTTTGACGCTTATATGGAGGAGCTTTTCAAAGAAGAGGTTGTTCTCAATACTATCTCTCTTCACTACACCTTAGCAGAGCCAAACAATTACGACCTTTCGGATTATGAGGTTTCTTTGGGTTCTATCAGCGAGGAATCTTTGAAGGAAAGCATTTCCATGCTGGAAGATATCCAGTCTTCTCTGGATGATTTTTCCTATTCTTCTCTAACTAAAGAACAGCAGCTTACCTATGATATTCTGGACCGTTATTCTTCTTTGGAGTTGGATAATGCAGACCTTTATCTTTACAGTGAGGTTTTACAGCCAAGCACCGGTACACAGGCGGAGCTTCCGGTTCTCTTAGCAGAATACACCTTCCGCTCAGAACAGGATGTAAAGGATTATCTGGAAATACTGAATCTTGTGCCGGATTATTTTGATGAAATTATTGCTTTTGAAAAAGAAAAAGCGAAAGCCGGTCTTTTCATGTCAGAAAAAAATGCGGATACCGTTATCAACCAATGTCAGGAATTTACGGAAAATCCTGAATCCAATTTTTTAATAGAAACTTTTAATAATAAAATTGAATCCCTCTCCAATATGAGTGCTGCCGACAAGGAAGCCTATCGCAATCAAAATGAAACTTATGTATTGGAAAAGGTTCTGCCTGCCTATGAAAAACTGGGTAGCCAGATAAACAAGTTGAAAAAATACAGCAACGATAAAGGCGGTCTGTGCAATTATGAAGAAGGAAAAGAATATTATGAATATCTGGTAGAGTGTTCCACCGGTTCTACGGCGGATATTGAAGATTTACAGAAAATGGTTCAAAAGAAACGTAAGTCGGATTTGACAAAACTCTCTAAGCTTTTAAGTAAAAATCCGAATTTGGCGACAGAATGCAGTAATTATGAAATGGATACCTCAGATCCGTCCCAGATTCTGTCTCAGTTAAAGGAAACCATAAAAGAAGATTTCCCGGAAGCACCGGAAGCAAACTTTACTGTAAAATATGTGGAGGAATCTTTGGAAGAATATTTAGCTCCGGCTTTTTATCTGACTTCTCCTATTGATGACTATAAAGAAAATTCCATCTATATTAACGCCAGCTCCAACTACACCAAGATGGAACTGTTTACCACTTTGGCACATGAGGGTTTTCCGGGTCATCTCTACCAAAATGTAATGATGAACACTTCGGATTTACCGGAAATCCGCCATCTCTTGAATTATCCGGGTTACAGTGAAGGCTGGGCAACCTATGTGGAAATGCGTTCTTATTACTATGCCGGTCTGGATGAGGATTTGGTTTCGGCTCTTGCCTTGAACCAATCATTGACCTTGAGTCTCTATGCCACCTTGGATATGGGGATTCATTATTCCGGTTGGGATGTTTCCGATGCAAAAGCTTTCCTGTCAGATTACGGTATTTCCGATACAGAAACCGTAAAGGAAATCTACGAATACATCTTAGGTGAGCCTGCCAACTATTTGAAATACTATGTTGGTTATCTGCAATTTTTAGATTTAAAGACCTATGCAAAAAATGCCTTGGGTGATGATTACACCGACAAGGCATTCCACGCAGCCGTTATGAAAATCGGTCCTGCTCCTTTTGATATTATTAAAGATTATCTGTTGGACTACATGAAGGACGCTTCTTAAAGCAGTGCCTGATAAATATCACGTTTTGAGACACCCCGGTCCTTTGCCACCAGTTTCATTGCTTCCTTATGGGAAATCCCTTTCTGTTCGTAGAACTGCATATGCTCTTCCAAAGAAAGGGGTTCCCATTCTTTTTTTCGTTCCTCTTCTACCTCTTCCTTTGTCTTACCTTCCAGAACTAAGACATATTCTCCCCTGGGTTCTTTGTCTTTATAATATTCTAAGACTTCATCTATTGTCGTTCTTTGTCCTTCCTCATATTTTTTGGTCAACTCCCGACAGAGGGTGATTCTCCGGTTCCCCAGAGCCTCCCGCAGTTCCTCTAAGGTCTTTATCAGATGGTGCGGTGCCTCATATAAAATGATGGTACGGGTTTCTTTTTGAAGCTCCTCTAAAATTCGTTTCCGTTCTTTTTTATCTTTTGGCAAAAAGGCTTCAAAAGCGAACCGTCTGGTGGACAGTCCCGACAGGGTCAATGCGGTAATACAGGCTACCGGTCCCGGAAGTGAGGTCACTTCAATCCCCGCCTCGTAGGCAATCTTAACCAGTTCTTCCCCCGGGTCGGAAATTCCCGGCGTTCCCGCATCGGTAATCAATGCAATGTTCATACCCTCCTGTAATTTCTCCACAAGCTGATATGCTTTTTCTATCTTATTGAACTCATGATAGCTGGTCATAGGGGTTTTTATCTCATAGTGATTTAACAGCTTAATGGAATTTCTGGTATCCTCCGCCGCAATTAAATCCACCTCTTCCAGTACCCGAAGTACACGTAAGGTAATGTCCTCCAAATTTCCAATGGGTGTTGCACACAAATACAGTTTTCCTGCCATAGTTATTCCTACTTTCTATTTAGTAGCCATAAATGTCGTAAATTTCCGGCATATAGACCCCCGGTTCCCGATATACGATTAAAGGTTTTTCCACGGTCATTCTGGCCCGTCCATCCTTTAATCCTTCTATGAGAACCATATTCGGCTCTTTATCAATATAAGGATATACCAGCCGCATCCGTTTCGGTTCCAGACGATATTCCGACATTTTCCCCAATATCTCCGCCAATCGGAATGGGCGGTGTACCATATAAAAACGTCCGTGGGTTTTCAGTATCCGGCTGCTTTCCCTCAATACATCCTCTAAATCACATAAAATCTCATGTCTTGCAATGGTCTTTGCCTCATTATCGTTTTTCAGTCCATGGTCACCTATCATATAAGGCGGATTGGTGGTAATGACATCAAAAGAAGATGCTCCAAACCTTGCAGAAGCATCTTTGATATCTCCGGTTACAATCTCTATCTTTTCTTCCAGTCCGTTCAGTGCCACGCTTCTTCTTGCCATGTCGGCACTTTCTTCTTGGATTTCCAACCCGGTAAAATGAATTCCTTCGGTTTTTGCAGACAGCAGAAGGGGAATGATTCCCGTTCCGGTTCCCAAATCCAATGCCCGCTCATCTTTTTTTACCTGTGCAAATCCGCTTAAAAGCACCGCATCCATTCCGAAGCAGAATTTAGAAGGATTCTGGATGATTTTATAACCGTTTCTCTGTAAATCGTCAATCCGTTCGTTTTTCCGTAAATTATTTGGTGTCATCGATTTTCGACTTTCCTTCCCGATCCTCCAGTGCCTTCAGCTCTGCCATTTCTTCTTTGGAAATCCGTACATCCCGGCGGCGTTTTGGCTTGAATTTCAGCTCGTCCACTTTGTATTCCCGGATTTCTTTTTCATCATCGGTTTCTACGATTACTTTAACCAGCTGACGAAGCACCGATACACTCTGTACCTCTCCTTTTAATCCTTCGATGGTTGTAACCGTATCTCCCACATTTGGCAGACGGGAATTTAAATCCTCGTATGTCTCCTGTTCATTTTTCAGACAACACATCAGACGTCCGCAGACACCGGAAATCTTTGTAGGATTTAGGGAAAGGTTCTGTTCCTTTGCCATCTTGATGGACACCGGAGCAAACTCAGACAGATAACTGCTGCAGCAAAGTGCCCGTCCACAGATTCCGATTCCTCCTAAAATCTTTGTCTCGTCTCTCACGCCAATCTGACGCAGCTCGATTCTGGTGCGGAATACTGCTGCCAAATCCTTTACCAGTTCACGGAAATCGATTCTTCCGTCTGCGGTAAAATAGAACAACAGCTTGTTGTTGTCAAAGGTATACTCTGCTTCCACTAATTTCATTTCCAGTTTATGTTTTGCGATTTTTTCCAGACAAATTCGGAAAGCCTCTTTTTCTTTTTCTTTATTTTTTTCCTCGGTCTTCTCATCTGCCGCTGTGGCAATACGGATTACCGGTTTTAACGGCTGTACCACCGTCTCCTCCGATACCTCCTTCGGTGCAATCATAACGGTACCAAACTCCACACCTCTGGCTGTCTCCACAATGACATGGTTTCCTGTTTCTATTTTGAAATCCTTTGGATCAAAATAATAGATTTTTCCGGCTCTGCGGAATCTTACTCCTACTACTTTTATCATTTCTCTTAATTCTCCTTTATGGTAAGCAACAGCAGCTCTATGACCAAATCAAAGTTTACATTTGCCTTTAATCTGGTTTTCGCCTTTTCCAATGCCTGAAGGATTTCTTCAATTCCCTCATAGGAACTCTTGCTGGCACATTTTTTAATATCATACACCTCATCCTTAAAAATCAGATGATTGATGTCCGCTGTCGCTTTATATAATAACACATCCCGATACCAAATCATCATAATATCGAAATAGTCGTTAATTTCTAATTTGTATTCATTAATCTGTTTCACTGCCTCCATCATCTCGTAGAGGTCGATGTCGCTAAGACGGCGAATCAGCTGTAACGCAGCATTTTTTATCTCGTTAAAGGATTCGGAAGATGCAAGCTGAATGGCCCTTCCCACATTTCCCTGAGCAAACGCTGTACAGATATCTGCCTGATAATCCGGCACCTGATACTTCTGCATCAGATATTTTTTGATGATTTCATCCGGCACGACTTTGATGTTCAGCGTAATACATCTGGAGCGGATGGTTGGCAAAAATGCGTCTGCATTTGTGGTCAACAACAATATTATCACATATGCCGGCGGTTCCTCTATGGTTTTTAACAATGCATTCTGTGCCTGTGTATTCATCTTTTCCGCTTCATCTATGATATAGATTTTGTAAGGACTGCTATACGGCTTAATCTCCACATCATCCTTTACCTGTCTGCGGATGTCATCTACGGATATGGTGTTTGGCTTCTCATGGGAAACATATATGATATCCGGCTGGTTTTTGCTCATTGCCTGTTTGCAGGAATGACATTCCATACAGCCATCTATTCCCTGTTTTTCACATTGCAATGCCATGGCAAAAGCCTCCGCCAGCATTTTTTTACCGGAATCCTCCGGTCCGTTCAAAATATAAGCATGGGAAACCTTTCCTGCTTTTATCGCATTCTGTAAATGTTCTTTTATCTGCTCGTGACCGATGATTTCTTCAAATCCTGCCATAAATTCTCCTTTACGTGGAGATATCGATGAGTAATCCCCGAATCTCTCCCACTTTATTTAATACACTGATGTTGTCTTTCTCTTCTTTTACCAGCTCTTCCGCCAGTTCATCTAAATTTTTATCTACCAGTCTCACAATTCCATAAACCCGGTGCCTTCCCCGACGGTCTAAGAAATTTTCTCTGGAAAATTTATGGGAGCGGTTTACCACCTCATTCATAAACTCTTTTACCAGAGAGCGGTATTTTTTCATATCCCGCACATCCATATGCTCGGAAATTTTCTTGCCCTGTTTGTCAATCTCCTGCATTAACCCATTCAGCTTTTCCTGTAACTCTGTCTCTTCGATCTTGCTGGTCAGCGTAAACTTAAAGTCCCCGTCTACCTGTTCCTTCGGTGCTGCCGATTCTACGGAAGACACTGGGGTCATTTCATTGATTTTCATATCCATATGCTCACCTCATTTTGGAGCTATCCCACATAGGACCTGATATAATCCATCAGTTCCTGCTTTGTCTCATCTAAGGTTTTGTTTACAAATCTTTTTTCAATACCGGCTTCTGCCAGCTTTTCTTCGGAAAAATCCACTTCATCTGCCAGAAATCTTCTGCACATTTCCGCATATTTCGGCTGTTCCTGAAGCTTCTCCCGGTTCAAAGCTCTCTGTAAACGAATCCCATCATCTACTTCTATATATATCGGCACTAAATGTTCTTCTCCGTAGTAAGCCTTTAATTTCTGATATGCCTCCACAGTCCCTATCATCAGATAGTTTCTGTACTCCAAATCTATCTGTGCATCATCTGCGGTAAAATATTTCCAGATACCGTGTACCGTATTATATGCCCGCAATTCAATGATTTTTCCCGCTTCCTCCAGCTCTGCCACCTCTTCTTCGGTAACAAAGTGGTACTCTACGCCATCGGTCTCTCCCTCCCGGATAGGTCTGGTGGTATATGGAACAATAGAATCAAACTTCAATTCCTTTTTAAGCATTTGATATAAGGTATCTTTCCCTGATGAGCTTTTCCCCATCACACAAAATATTTTTCCCATGTTCTTTCCTCTGATTTCTCTTTTCTCCGCTCATCAGCCGATTATATTAAGTATAATATAGGTTTTAAAAAATGACAACGTTTATCCTCTCATTTGCCTCCCCTTGCAGACCACAAAGGTTTAGCTGTTTCTTTTGACTTTCCTCCAATGCCGCCAACAGCTCCCTCTCGATTCGCTCTCCCGGCACCAACAGCGGAATTCCCGGCGGGTAGAGATACACATAGTCCGCCGCTGTCTCTCCCTCTGCCTCAGATAATAGCAGGCTCTTTTTTGGTTTTTCCTCTGCTTCAAAAACAGGACACACCATTTCTTTTTTTCCGTAAAGAGCCTCCATACTGCTTTTTACATCCTTGAGATGTCCCGGAGACATCTCTGTATCTATTTCCTTTAAGGCTTTTGCCAGTCTCCGGTAAGCCTCTTCTTCATCCATGATACTGGTCATTGCCAGTGCATAATAGGCAGATGCCATCTCCAGTTCCAACTGATATCTTTCCCGCAGGATACCGCTTAACTCTTCCCCGGAAATCCGGCTTTTTCCCGTATAGATTAAAAGCTTGGACATATCTACATCATAGGCTCCCTGACATAAAAGCTCTTCCTTTGTCAGAACCTGCAAATGCTTCAGGGATTTCATCTCCTCCCGGAACTCTTCCATCCGCATTTCATATGCCTCAAACAACTCTTTTCCCTTTGTCTTTAACAGGCGGTTGCAAAAATCCATGGATGACATCAGTACATAGGAAGGGGATGAGGTCTGATAAATGCTCAGATATTTCTGTACATTTTCCCGGTTTACTCTTCCGCTGCCAATGTGCAGCAAGGCACTCTGGGTCAATGCCGGCAGCGTCTTGTGCATACTCTGAATCACAATATCCGCTCCCATCTGCAAGGCACTTTTTGGGAATCCTTCCGAAAATCCCAAATGTGCTCCGTGGGCTTCATCCACTATCAGAGGGATTCCTTTTCCGTGAGCCAGCTCTGCAATTTTCCCAATATCCGAAACCACTCCGTCATAGGTGGGAGATGTGATCAATACCGCCTTTGCATCGGGATTTTCTTCCAGAGCCTTTTCTACCTCCTCCGGTGTAATGGCAGACTGTATTCCTTCATGGGTAATCTGCGGATACAGGTATGCTGCTGTTAACTCCCGCAAGAACACGGCATTGTAGACAGATTTGTGACTGTTTCTTGCCATCAGAATTTTGTCGCCTTTTTCGGTTGTGGCACTGATTGCCGCTAATATGCCTACCGTACTTCCGTTTACCAGAAAAAAGCTTTCTTCGGCACCATAGAGCTTTGCCGTCCGCTGCTGTGCTTCCTTTAAGATTCCCTGAGCATGATGCAGATTATCAAAGCCTTCTATCTCTGTAATGTCCAGAGAAAAAGCATCCAGTTCCCCTTTTCCTTTCCGTTTATGTCCCGGCATGTGAAAAGGATACATCTCTGTTTTATCATAGCTCTTTAGTTTTTGGTCTAAATATTCCTGTGTCATTTTTTTCTCGCATTCTAAAAGATTCTGTGATATAGTTTAAACAATTCATGGATTTTACTAAGGAGGATTCTTATGGAGAACGCACTTGTTATTCTTTGCGGCGGTGAAAGCTCCCGCATAGGATCAGATAAAGCTCTGCTCCCTTTTGGGAACTGCTGCATGGTGGAATATCTCGTACATAAGTTTGAACCATACTTTTCTAAAATATATTTATCCGTAAAACAGAAAGGCATTTATTCTCACTTGAATCTGGATGTACTGGAAATCTCCGACATTTATCTAAATGCGGGACCCCTTGCAGGTGTGTTCAGTACCCTGTCGATGATTGATGAGGACAAAGCCTTTTATATGTCCATCGACACTCCTTTTTTTAATCCGCAGTTGGCTTCTAAGCTGCTGGCGGAAAGTGAGTCCTACGATATCTGCACCATTCAGCGGGAAAACGAATCACCGGAAGAGGTGCTTTCCGCTGTTTATTCCAAATCCTGTATCACGAAGCTGGGCAAATGTCTTTTGCTCCGTCAATATTCTCTGACTACCGTTCAGAGTAAGTGCAAGACCAAATACATACCGGAATCGGAATTACAGAATCTTTATCGTCCTTCTCTTCCTGTACAGTTTTTTAAGGTTGAGACCCGACCTTCCTATTATCAGGCGTTAAAATACTTAGCAGAACTGGAAGGACCTTCTGTTTTTCTTTAATCAATGAACCTTGCGATTTCCGGCATCCAGTCACCCAGATAGTAGCCGCCTTCCAAAAGAGCCTGCCAGATGGGTGAAAAATAAGAAATCAGAATTGTCATAACCTCTTCAAAGGAAGGGGTTTTCTTTTTTTCTTTTTTCAGATATGCCTTCCATCGTTTTTTCATATAAGGACTGTCTTGATAGCCGCAGACCATTTCAAACCGTGTAGCCTCAATGGCGATATGTTCCTTTTTCGCCAGCTCTTCTATCTGCTCCGTAACCTTTCTGGTACTGTTCATCTCTTTTTTCAGCAATTCATAAATAATATAATAGCTGCTGAGGTCATTTAGAAGCTCCAACTGCTTCATAATCTTTATAAAATGCTCCGCCAACGCCGCCTCTATGGGATATTGGAGATAACTGATGGTCTGGTTATTCTGCAAAAATAACCGCAATTCCTTTTTTACCGGCTTTAAGTTTAGATTTGGATTCTGGGTAATCCGCAGCATAATAGGTATGGTCAGCTCCTGTATTCTGCCGGAAAGGTAGACCGTCACCACATCTCCCTCTTTTTCCACACGATATTTCCATAAAAATTCCGCTCGTTTTTCATTGTGAAATATCAGACTCATACGATGAATGATATTTCGGACACTCAGTTCCTCTTCTGTGCAAAGCATATATTCCAAAACACAGGGACACTTTCTCTTGTAGGATTCCAGAGAGAGCATCCCGTCATTTTTTAACCAAAAGTTCTCTGCTTCTTCCGACTGGCTGATGGCTATCACCGCCTCCTCCATCACAAAAGCAGCCAGAAGATGCTGATAAGGTATCTGAAGTTCTTCACTTTTTACCTTGACTGCTGCAAGATTCCGAATTCCTGTTGCCATTACAGCCACACTCCTATCCGATTGCGAACCTTTTCCACAACTCTTCGTTCTTTTGCGTAGGTCATCAGCTTTGCAATGTCTTTCTCTTCATCTTCAATGAAGGACTTGAGCATTTGCTTTAAGACCTCTCGTTCCAGCTTATCTTCATATTTCAAACAATCGCACACCAGCCGCTCTTTCTCATAGATTTTCATCCGGTGACTGCCCAGCGGTATTTCCGTCACTCCCAACTGCAATACCTCCGCCTCTGTATAATAAGGCTGCAACACCGGATAGTCCATCTTAAATCTGGACTTGGAAGTATTCTTATCCACTGCAATATGCCAGATATACGGCTTTTCCTTCAGATAACCGTGATAGTAAAGTGCCGTATCCATACAAAGCACTCCATCGGGAAAAAGCACCGCTATCATGTCCTCCTGGGACTGCTCCTTAAACGCCACCGCATAATAGCCGCTTTTAATCCGTTCCAGCTTTCCCTCTTCCACAAATTTCTGAAGTCTGCGATAGTCTACACCTGCCTCGTATAATTCCGCCGTTTTGGCAACTCCGCCCTTTTCCTCAATAATCTGATAGATACTTTCTAATTGACGTTCCTTTTTTTCTTCTCTGGACAACTTCTCTTTTGCTTCCATATTTTTTCCGCTCCATCCATGTTATTGTGGTACTTTTTTATAGTATAAAATTCTTAGCGAATTTTGTCAATCCGTCTTATTCTTGTCTTTATTTTCTTGATTTTTTTATAATAATGTCTTATTATAAAAATGCGACATTTGTTTTTGTCTTTTAAGACATTTTATGAGGTAAACATATGAATGAACTATCTTCTTTGAGAAAAAATCCCTCCAGACAAACCTGTGAGGAAATGATTAAGAGAATTTTGATGACGGAGGTCTTGGAAAAAGGTACGAATCAGCATTTTAAACAGGCGTCCGACTTTATGACTTATTTTGAATCCCTTTATCCTGCTTCTGACAGTCTTACCAAACAGGTACAGCGTGCCGTGAAAGCTATGGATATGCCGAAGGATTCCCACGGCTATTTTATTATCAATAAAACTTCCCAGCAGTTGGCGCAGGAAGACGATTTACGTTATCTTCTTCAGAAAGCAAATGCATCTTTAGAGGACTTAACGAACTGTGAAACTGTATTTCTAAAGGTTTCCCCTTCCATCTGTTCCTTCCTAATAGATACCATCCAGAAATCTCTCACTTTCGAGAATAAATATGTTACCATGGTGCCGACTTCTGACGGTATTCTCTTCTACACCAGAAACCGCCAGAACCTTATAACTTTACTGGAAAGTCTTATGAAAGAGGATTAAATTCTTATATTTGCACATAATATTTGATATATTCTGACATTTTTCGACTTTTTACACTATGTCTATAAAAAACAAAAAAGACAATTATTAAACTTAATAATTGTCTTTTTTTAATACTATCGTCTTTTCTTTGGGTTCCATTTCGGATATTTTGTCCTTCTTTTATATTTTCTGGTATCCCGAATAGTTTTATATCTGCGATCTGGCTTCTCTCGTCTTCCTCGGTTCCAATATCTTCTTAACTGGAAGTTTCCTGAGATATATTTTACAACAACAAATCCAATCAGCAGGACTACTGCAATTACAGCAACTATGGCAAAAAAGCTTCCATGGATAAAAAAGGTCTTTCCGCTTTTTCCCTCTGTCACATTGTCAAACGGAAATGTCTCGGGCTTTTCTCCCGTTATAATTATATCCGCTCCTCCCACCAGATGTCCGGCATAGGTATATTCTAATCTTCCCGCTGTTTTATCCGTAACATCTTCTGTATTTACCTTGGCTTTCGCCGATTCAAATCCTATTCCCTTTGGCAACACGATGCCGCCACTTTTATCAATGGATACAAAAGCATCCTTTGTCTGAAGGCTTTCACTTTTGTTCAGCTTCTCATCGGTATACTCTGTTTCATTGTCCTGAATGGACAGCACTTGAAAATTATCAAAACAATAATCTAATAAAGTTGCCGTATCTACAAAATGATTCGGGGACTGTGTATACATTACCACACATACCAGAGACATTCCGTCCCGCTCCGCATAGGTTACCAATGTGCTGTTAGCAGCATCTGTATAACCTGTCTTTCCTCCGGTACATCCGTCATAAAGATATTTGCTGGTACGGAGTGGATACAGCATGGAATGGTGATTCTGTAAAATGGTCTCCTCCGCATGCTTGTTGGTTGGCGGAATCACGTAACGTCCGGTTCCGGTAATAATCCGAAAGTTTTCATTTTTATAAGCTGCCTGTGCAATCAGTGCCATATCCCTTGCTGTGGTATAGTGTTCCTCGTCCGGCAGACCGTTGGTATTATGAAAATGTGTATTTTTACATCCCAGCTCCTGTGCCTTCTGATTCATCATACTAACAAAGCTCGTCTCGTCACCGCCCACATGCTCTGCCACCGCATAGGCACATTCATTTGCCGATTCCAACATAACACCGTAGAGGCATTGTTCCATGGTCATCTGCTCATCCACATCTCTGGCAATATGGGAGGTATCCCCCTCGTTCTTGTAAACGGCATCCGCAGAAAAGGTTACCACCTCATCCAACTTACTGTTCTCCAAGGCAACCAGCGTGGTCATAATCTTGGTAATGCTGGCAGGATAATGAATCTCGTCTGCGTTTTTCTCATAGAGAATCGCTCCTGTGTTCATCTCCATTACGATGGCACTGGGGGTAGGAATGTCCGGCTCTTGGGGCCAGTATTCTTCCTCCGCCTGTACCTGCACCGCACTTATCTGAACGGCTGTCAACCCACATAAAATCAGTGCCAACAGCCTCTTCCATTTTCTGTTTTTCATCTATTTTCTCTCCTAAAATTTTTCCCAACTATTAGTATAATCGGCTTGTCCTGACTATGCAACTTATTTTTTACTTTCATTTCCTTTCTTTTTCATGTAGAATAGATACGATAAGAAAAGGAGAAATGCAATGAGACTTAGAAACATTCCGGGTGCCGACGAAGCCATCGCCGAAAGCCCATATTGTATAAACGAACCGGAAACACAAAAGGGAAATTGGCAACAGCTTTTTGGAAATGATAACCCCATCCATATCGAAATCGGTATGGGAAAGGGACAGTTTCTGACTCGCCTTGCCAAGGAGAATCCCCATATCAATTATATCGGAATTGAGCGGTATTCTTCCGTTTTGCTGCGGGCGTTGCAGAAAATGGAACAAGAACCCCTTTCCAATCTTCGTTTCCTCTGTATAGATGCAGCTTCTATCACAGAGATTTTTGAAAAAAATGAGGTGGATAAGATTTATCTGAATTTTTCCGACCCATGGCCAAAGGACCGTCATGCAAAGCGGCGTTTGACCAGCCGTCAGTTTTTTGCCCGGTATAATGATATTTTAAAGCCGGATGGAAACGTAGAATTTAAAACCGATAATCGGGATTTATTTCTTTTTTCTCTGGATGAGGTGGAAGAAGCAGGATGGAAGCTTGCCGCCCATACCTTTGATTTACATCATGATGAAGCCTTAAATCAGGGAAACATTATGACGGAATACGAAGAAAAATTTTCTTCTCTTGGTAACCCGATTCATAAATTGATTGCTTATCGTTAGTTCTATTTTACACAGGAGGCATTATTTTGAAGTACTATACAACTGCTATTTTCGATTTAGACGGAACACTTTTAGATACTCTTGCAGATTTGACAAGTGCCGTAAACCATACCATGGAATGCTTCGGATATCCTACCCATTCCGAAGACGATGTCCGAAGATTTGTGGGAAACGGTTTACGGAAACTGACAGAACGTGCCATACCGGATGGCACCGCCAATCCCAACTATGAAGCTGCTTTTACAGAACTGAAAACCTACTATACCGCACATTGCAAAGAAAAAACAGCTCCTTATAAGGGAATTTTAGATTTGCTGCAACGCCTTTCCAATGAAGGAATTGCCATGGCTATCGTTTCCAACAAAAACGATGCCGCTGTCAAACAGCTGGCTGCGGATTTCTTTTCCGACACTATTTCCGTTGCCATCGGTGAGACTCCCCAGATTCAGAAAAAACCGGCTCCTGATACGGTTTTTGCCGCATTAGAGGAATTACATCGCAGTGCAGAGGAGTCTATTTATATCGGGGATTCCGACGTGGATATTCAGACAGCCAAGAATTCCGGCATGGATTGTGTCAGTGTTTCCTGGGGATTCCGGGGTAGAACATTTTTAGAAAAAGAAGGAGCATCCCATATTGTGGACACTCCCGAAGAAATATTAACTTTCTTTATTTAATGTTTTTTCCAGTTCCCGATAGGAGGAACGCCATTTCTTCATCTTTTTGGAAATAAAAGATTTATGATAGGTGTAGAAGGTCAGTTTATCTAATATCTTCATAGAAAATACCTTTTTTCTTATTTTATGCGGTATTTCTTACTATGATTATAACATCAGGAAGCTGTTACCTTCTATTTTTTTGCTCTTTTTTTTCAGTTCCGCAATTTGCAGGGAAATGGCTTTTTCGTCAATATCCTTTTGCTGTTGATTGGAAATAACGGCGGCGGAAATAGTTACAATACCAAAATTTCTCTCTGTGTTATCTCTGCCCTTTGCCACGATGTAACCCCGCTCCCAATCCTTTTTATTATAAAGTGTCTTTATTTTTTCCTGAAAATCCTTCGCCATGCTCCAATACAAAGATTCCATATCCCATTTAGAAGAAATTACCACAAAATCATCTCCTCCCACATGGCCGATAAATTCCGTTTTCCGGCTGCTGCCCTTGATACTATCCGCCATTTGGGAAATCATCTTATCGCCGTTTCCGAAACCATAGGCATCATTATAGGCTTTGAAATTATCCATATCCAGATACATAATGGAAAAGGGTTCTTTCTTTTCTACCTTCTTTTTGATTTCCTGCTGAATCATAGTATTTCCCGGCAGCCGTGTCAGAGGATTCTCATCCTCCGCCCGTTTTAGCTCCATGCGGATAAAGGTAAGAATCAGTTCTTTCATAGTAACAATTCCGAAAAAACGGTCATCTTTTGTAACGATAATGGCATCATAAAGCTGACCGGATAAACGGTTCATGGCGATTCTTGCCGCCGCTTCAATAGAAAGCTGATAATCTACTACCAATACTTCCCGATTTAAAAGCTCAAAAATACTTTTCTTAGCATATAAACTATATCCATACAAACCTCCGAATTTTTCTATGGCTCTGGAACGTGTAATGCTACCGATAAACTTTTGATTTTTATCTATAATACAGATTTCTGCCACACTGGGGTTTTTTTGAAAATATTCATAAATAAATTCTCCTTTCATCTCCGACGAAAAGGTTTTACAGGGTTTGGCAATCATACCGATTCCGTCGGAAAGGCTTTTTGCCATGTCTTTCCGCAAAATATCCTGTTCTCCATAAGGTTCTTTGATAATTTTTACATTAACACCGGATAGGATACGAATTTTTTCCACCAGCTCCCGCTCCAAGTCCAAAGCCTGTTCGTTGGGTCTTTGCAGAAAATAGCCCTGTCCATATTGAACACCTAAATCCATCAGGGTTTGCAGTTCACTTTCTTTTTCGATTCCCTCTGCAATTAGCTCAATACCTGTGGATTTTGAAAGCTCCACCATACTTGCTACAATTGCTTTCTTAAGGGGATTCTTATGAATGTCCCTTATGAGCTTCATGTCCAGCTTTAAATATTTCGGACGGATATTACAAATCATCGTAAGACCGGAGTTTCCCTCTCCTACATCATCCATAGCAATACCGTAATTCTGTCCCTTATAATGCTCAATGGCTTTTTGGAAACCTTCCAAATCCTTTGGATTTCCCTTTTCCGTAATTTCAATAATAATATTTTCTTTTTTAATATGATACTCTGAGAGATGTTCGTCGGTAAATCCCATACGAAATTTTTTATCTTTAATAACAATGGGATTTACATTTACAAACAGCTTTTTGTTTTGATAATTTTTCTGTAAGCTGAAATTTTCAAATGCTTTCTTTCTGCACAGTTTTTCCAATTTCCAAATACGGTCATAGAGAATTGCTGTCTCGAATAACTCTTCTATATTTTCAATTTCCTTTAATTCTTTAATTCTGCTGAGTGCCTCATATCCCAGAACTTCTCCTGTCCGAATGGAGACTATAGGCTGAAATACGGTATAAATGCTCTTTTCTTCTAAAATCCGTTCTAAATCCATCTTTTTTTCATTCATCCTTTTTCCCTCTATTTTTCCCTTTTCTTTTTTATCATACCTCCCCTCTGTAAAATAAATTTTTTCTTATTGTAAAATAAGCGTAAAAAATCCCATCTCCGCTTCTTTGCGAAAATGGGACTTCTCTATTCTTTTCTTATCTGCTTTTTGGGAATACAATTTCTATCTTTGTTCCTTCGCCGCTGTTACTGGTCAGCTCAATCTCTGCTCCGTGGTTTTGCAGAATATGTTTTACGATGGCCAGACCTAATCCGGTTCCTCCTGTGGACTTGGAACGGCTTTTATCTACACGGTAAAAGCGTTCAAAAATACGTTCCTGATGTTCTTTTGGAATACCGATTCCGTTATCTTCCACACAGAGATATATTTTCCCCTTCATAGGCTGAACTGTAACATCTACTTTACCGCCCTCATTGTTATAACGGATGGCATTGTCGCAGAGATTATAAACCACTTCCTCCAGCATTTCCTTGTTACCTTCCAAATAGGCACTGCTGCCATGGATATTTATATCAATATTATGCTTTTCTGCAGAAAATTGCAGCATATTTACACAATCCTCTGCTATCTTGTATAAATCCAGCTCTTCAAAAATCACTTTCTGTTCGGAAACATCCAACTGGGACAGACGGATAGTATCATTTATCAGAGTTAACAGACGTTTGGCATTCTTATGGATTTCTCCCGCAAACCTTACGGTATCTTCCTCCGTTGCCATTCCGTTCTGAATCAGTTCAGAGTATCCTGAAATAGCTGTCAAAGGCGTTTTCAGTTCATGGGAGACATTTGCTGTAAACTCCTGACGCATTCTGGCATTTTGCATGATATTTTCATGCTGCTGCTGAATAGTATTGATAAAAGGCATCAGCTCTTTATAGGTTGTGATATCTTCCAAATGATCCATATGCTGTGCCATCTGCTCAATAGGACGTACCAGACTTTTGGTCAAAAGATTGGACAACAGCATACTGATGACAAACAATATAATTACCAATGCCACAATCACCGGCACCGCATTGAAGAAAATACCCCAGATACTTCCGGCTTCCTTCGCCATTCTAAGAACATTTCCGTCCTTCAAAAGAATGGCATAGTAAAAGGTGCTTTTATCCACCGTATCCGAATTACGAATGGTTTTTCCATTCCCGTTTTTTAATGCTTGTCGAAACTCTTCCCGGTCGGAATGATTCTCCATCTTCGATACGTCTGCCACACTGTCATATAAAACGGTTCCGTCCTTTTCTATTACGGTAATTCTTAAATTTTCATTTCCGGGATTATAGGTTCCCGTCAGAATGTTTTCGTATCCTTTTGTATTTTTTAAAACCTGTGCATAGGTTTTTAATTCATCCATTACTTCATTTTTAAACAATTCATAAAAAACTACGGTAGATAAACACATTGCCAAGAGAATACCTACCGCAGAAATAACCATAAATTGCAGATTAATTTTTTTCTTCATTTTTTACTCCATCCGATATCCCACGTTACGGACTGTCTTAATCCGTTTTCCACTTTCACCCAGCTTCTGCCGCAGCGTTTTGATGTGCATATCCAAGGTTCTGGATTCTCCTTCAAAATCCACGCCCCAGACTCTCTCCATAATCACATCCCTGGACAAAACAATACCGGTATTTTGAATCATAAGCTTTAACAATTCAAACTCTTTGTATGTAAGCTCACAGTCCTTGCCCTCAACACTTACCTTGTGCTTTTCATTATCTACGGAAATCTCTCCCAGCACAAAGACCTTGGAGTCATCCATATTCATACTTCTTCTTAAAAGTGCTTTTACACGGGAAATCAGTTCCATTACCCCGAAAGGTTTTGTAAGGTAATCATCTGCACCGGAATCCAGACCCTTTACCTTGTCAATCTCCGTGGTTTTCGCCGTCACCATGATAATCGGTATTTTTTTTGTTTCCGTATTCTTCCGCAGCTTCTTGAGAATCTCCAGACCATCCTCATCCGGCAGCATGATATCCAAAATTACCAAATCCGGTTTTTTCTCATGAAGTCTTCCATAAAAATCTCTGGCACATTCAAAATCCACTACGGTATATCCGCTGTTCTTTAATGAAAAAGTTTCAATTTCCCGAATATTTACATCGTCTTCCACAATATAAATCAAGGGCATATTCTCACCTACTTTTTATCTATTTGATATTTATTATAGTACATCTGATATAAATTTTGGAACTCCTTATTATCTTTTTTCTTAACTTTGTTCAAATATTCATGGGTTTCATAGCCATCTTCTTCTGCCTGAATCAGACAGACTGCGATATTGGAACAATGGTCTGCCACACGCTCATAATCTGTTAGAATATCAGAAAGAGACAGTCCCAGCTCGATGGTACATTTCCCTTTTCTCAGACGTTTCACGTGCTGATTTCTAACCTTCACGTTTAAGTCATCAATCACTTCTTCCAAAGGTTCTACATTAGATGCCAGTTCCATATCCCCTGTTTCATATGCTTTTACGGAAATTCCCATAATTTCTTTTACCGCTTCTCCGTAAATCCGCAATTCCTCTGCTGCCTTAGGGGAAAATTCCATCTCTTTGTCTTTCATCAGCATGACGGATTCTGCCAGATTCAATGCATGGTCACTGATACGCTCAAAATCTCCCATGCAATGGAACAAATTAGAAACCGTATGATTATCCTCATCTGACAATGGCTTTCCGCTAAGCTTCATCAGATAGGTTCCCAATTCATCTTCATAGTGATCAATCATATCTTCTAACTTGATGACTTCTTTTAATTTTTTCTTATCATAATTGGTGACAGCATCGATTGCCTGCACCAATGCCCGCTCTGCCAGCTTTGCCATTTCAATACCTACATTTTTACTCTGGACAACCGCAAATGCCGGTTTTTCTAAGAAACGAGCATCCAACAGCTTTGTTGCATCCGGGATAGCTTCCTCTTTCTCTTCCTCTGTTTCCCGAATAGTAAGCGTTGCCAGCTTCACCAGACCGTTGCCGAATGGCAACAGTATCAACGTAGCCACTACATTAAAAATACTATGGATTACTGCAATTCCCATTGGATTTGCCGTATCCTTCAAAAAGCTAAAGTTTACAAATGCATTGATTCCATAGAATACCACCATAAACAATACGGTTCCTATAATATTAAAATACAGGTGAATCAACGCTGCCCGTTTTGCATTTTTCTTGGCACCGATGGAAGAAATCATAGCGGTTACGCAGGTTCCGATATTCTGTCCCATGATAATCGGAAGTGCAATTCCATAATTCATGGACCCGGTGGAACAAAGAGCCTGCAGAATACCCACAGACGCAGAAGAACTCTGGATAACGGCTGTGAGGATAATACCTGCTATCATACCCAGAATCGGATTTGTAAAAATCATTAAAATATTTGTGAACTCAGGAACATCTGCCAACGGCTTTACTGCATTGCTCATGGTGTCCATTCCGAACATCAAAACAGCAAATCCCAGCATAATGGACGCAATGTCTTTTTTCTTGCTGTCCTTAGACGTCATCATAAGTATGATTCCGATTAATGCCAAAATCGGCGAGAAAGATGATGGCTTCAACATCTGAACAAAGAAATTGCTACTTTCAATTCCCGTCAAACTCAAAATCCAGGAGGTTACAGTTGTACCGATATTGGCACCCATAATAATACCCACCGCCTGAGACAGCTTCATAATACCGGAATTGACAAAACCTACTACCATAACCGTAGTTGCGGAAGAGGATTGTATCACCGCTGTTACTCCTGCTCCCAACAACACTGCTTTTATAGGAGATGAAGTTAATTTCTCCAAAACCTTTTCCAATTTGCCACCGGAGGTCTTAGCCAGACCGTCTCCCATGACATCCATTCCATACAAAAACAAGGCCAATCCGCCTATCATTGTTAATACATCAAAAAAATCCATAATGTCTCCTCTTACATTTTACATACTTTTACATTTTTTTTACTTAGTCGGTTTTATTGTAGGTAGGGTATGTAAAATATAAGGGGTATTTTTGTAAAATCTATGTAAATTTTTGACTAGTTCTGACGCATCAGGAACAAAAGACCGCCAAACCAGCCGATTACTACTCCGCTGTATCCTGCAAACAATACGATATTTTCTATTGCCTTTTGTACATCAGCCTGTGTAAGTGCGTTCACTACCAGAGAAACCACAAACCCAGCCAGTATCCAGAATATGACATTAAAAAAGAGAAAGATATGCATTTGTATTTCTTTTTTACATTGGTACTTTGAACATTTTATCCATAGTTTTTTCATAGGGCTGCCTCCTAATCTTCGTGCTTTCCCGTAATAGAGAATATTACCCATTCCGCAATATTGGTTGCGTGGTCTCCAATCCTTTCCAGATATTTTGCAACCATCAGCAGGTCTGTTGCCTGCTCACCGTTGTTTGCATCTTTCTGAATTGCTTCAATCAGCTCCATCTTTATCTCATCGTACAAATCGTCAATGACATCATCATTTGCAATGACCTTCTCTGCCTTTTCCTGATTCTTTTCCACATATGCTTCAATGCTCTTTACCAGCATCACCATGGTTTCCTTTGCCATGGTCTGTAAGTGGTCGATGTTGCGGATATAAGGCTTATCTGCCATTAAAATTGTCATTTCCGAAATATCTGCCGCATGATCTCCGATACGTTCCATATCCGTAATCATTTTTAAGGCAGCGGAAATCTGACGCAAATCTCTTGCCACCGGCTGCTGCTGTAATAAGAGCTTCAAACAGAGGCTTTCGATTTCCCTTTCTTTTTCATCGATTTCCTCGTCAAACTCTACCACATCTTTCGCCTTTTTTACGTCCTGCTTAATGAGTGCCGTAATTGCCATTTCAATGGCTTCTTCAATAAGACTTCCCATGTTGATTAACTCATTGTTAAGCTGCTCTAACTGTCTGTCGAATCGATTTCTCATTATCCAAACCTCCCTGTGATATAATCTTCTGTACGTTTATCCTTTGGCAGAGAAAACAACTGCTCTGTGTTTCCATATTCAATCATTTCTCCCAACAGGAAAAATGCCGTCTTATCCGATACACGTGTTGCCTGCTGCATATTATGTGTTACCATGATAATTGTATATTTGCTCTTTAATTCCACTACTAAATCCTCTATTTTTGAGGTAGAGATAGGATCTAAAGCCGAAGTAGGTTCATCCATTAAGATTACTTCCGGTTCTACTGCCAAGGCTCTGGCAATACAAAGTCTCTGCTGCTGTCCGCCGGAAAGTCCCAAAGCACTTTTTTTCAACCGGTCTTTCAATTCATCCCAGATAGCCGCATTTTTTAAGGAACGTTCCACAATTTCATCCAATTCTTTTTTTCCCCGAATACCATGTGTTCTCGGTCCATAAGCAATATTGTCATAGACACTCATTGGAAATGGATTGGGATTCTGGAATACCATTCCCACTCGTTTTCTTAACTGGTTTACATCCATATTTCCATAGATGTTTTCACCGTCTAATTCTATTTTTCCCGTAATTTTACATCCTTCTACCAAATCATTCATACGGTTTAAGCATTTTAAGAAAGTGGATTTTCCACAGCCGGACGGACCGATAAAGGCTGTAATTTCATTTTCTGCAATATCCATTTGAATATTCTTCAATGCATGAAAATCTCCGTAATGTAGATTCAGATTTTCTATTTCAAATTTATTCATTGATTCCTCCTATTTTTTTGTAAACTTCTTTGCCACAAAATTTGAAAGCATATTGATTAGTACTACGATAATTAACAGGACTACTGCCGTGGCATATGCTTGGTCTGTATACAGACCTTCTTTGGAAAGACTGTACATATGGATTGCCAAAGTTCTTCCTGAACTCATGACACTCTTTGGAAGTTCTGCCACAGTTCCTGCCGTATAAATCAATGCCGCCGTCTCTCCCACGATTCTTCCGATTGCCAGAATGACACCTGCTAAGATACCCGGCACCGCTGATGGAAGAACAATTTTAAATATGGTACGCAGCTTACCTGCTCCAAGACCAAAGCTTCCTTCCCGAAAAGAATTTGGTACCGCCAACAAGGCTTCTTCTGTGGTTCTCATAATGACCGGCAATACCATTATGGAAAGGGTCAAAGCTCCTGCCAACAAAGAGTAGCCGCATTTCATGGTCGTTACAAAAAACAGCATACCGAACAATCCATACACGATAGACGGGATTCCCGAAAGGGTTTCTGTGGTAATTCGCACGATATCCACCAGCTTATTTCCCTTTTTTGCATATTCCACCAGATAAATAGCGGAAAAAATTCCGATAGGTCCTGCAATTAACAGTGACAATAACGTAATTATCAGTGTATTAACAATTGCCGGCAGCATGGACACGTTATCCGTGGTATACTTCAGTTCAAAAAGGCTCGGCGTTAAATGTGGAATTCCTTTTATCAAAATGTAAAAAAGAATAAATCCCAACACCACAATGGTTGCCAATATGGCAAGCTTTGTAACTGCTGCCAATAAAAAGGAACCCGGATGCTTCATATAATTTTGTAATTTTTGTTTTCTTGTTGTTTTGTTAATAGCTTCTTCCATAAATTAATCCACCTTCTTTCTTTTTAAAATGGAAAAGAGTAGATTAATAATTAAAATAAATACAAACAACACGACTCCGGTGGCAATCAATGCCTCTCTATGTAAATCTGTTGCATATCCCATTTCAATTACAATGTTTGCCGTCATGGTACGGACACCTTTAAAAATTCCCTGAGGCATTCTCGCCTGATTTCCGGCTACCATAATGACTGCCATGGTTTCTCCGATGGCTCTTCCGATTCCAAGAACAATTCCTGCCATGATTCCTGATTTTGCTGCCGGAACAACGGTACAGAATACACTTCTTTCATGGGTAGCCCCCAATGCAAGAGCTCCCTCGTAATACTTGTTTGGAACGGCACGGATGGAAGATTCCGAAACTCCTATAATTGTAGGAAGAATCATAACACCCAATAGGATAGATGCACTTAAAATACTATTACCGTTTCCCTGAAAGGTATTCCGAATAAACGGTACCAATACCACCAATCCAAAGAATCCATATACAATGGATGGGATTCCTGCCAGCAATTCAATTCCCGGCTTTATAATTTTGTATAATTTTTTAGGACAGAATCTTGCCAAATAAATGGCTGATAAAACTCCGATTGGAACTCCTATGATAATTGCTCCTGCGGTGACATAGATACTTCCCATAATCATTGGGAAGATTCCGTATATATCATTTCCCGGTCTCCATCTTTTTCCGAAAATAAAATCCGCAAATCCGATTTCCTTAATGGCAGGTATACCGTTTGCAAAAAGAAAAACACAGATAAGAACTACGGATACGATGGAAATGCAGGCAGCAACCAAAAAAAGGATTTCCATTGCGATTTCTTTTCCTTTTTTCATATGCTTTTTACTCCTCTCTTACTACTATTTTCATAAGCCAACGCAAAAAACGGAGCTTTTGGCTCCGCATTTGCTTTTTTGTTTTACAGCTCGCTCCAGTCTGTTACTTCTCCAAGGAAGATGTTCTTTACCTGCTCAGAAGTAATATCCTCGATGTCATTGTTCTTATTTACAATAACTGCAATTCCGTCCATAGCGATTGCTGTGGAAGTTAAACCGCCGTCTAACTCACTGTCTTTTAACTCACGGGATGCCATTCCAATATCGCATGTACCTTCCATTGCTGCTGTCATGCCTGTGGTAGAATCACTTTCCTGAATCTCAATCTCAGCATTTGTATTAATTTTTAAATATGCCTCTTTTAATTTCTCCATAACCGGTGTTACAGAAGAAGAACCTGCGATTACGATTTTACCTTTTTCCATTGTGCTCTCAAAAGTGCCTTCTGAGATGGAAATGTATCCATTTTCTTCGATAACCTTCTGTCCATCATCACTCATAATGAAGTTGATAAAGTCCTCTGTTACCTTGCTTACCTCACCCTTTGTTGCAATGTTGAAAGGTCTGGAAATTTTGTAGGAACCATCTTTTACTGCTTCAACGCTTGGTGCAACTCCGTCAACCTTAATTGCCTTAATAGTTTCATCGATAGAACCTAAGGAAGCATATCCGATAGCATAATCATCACCTGCTACATTAGTCATCATTGCTGATGTGCTGTTTGCAATGACTGCTTCCTCTGTGGTCTTATCTACCTTTTCTCCATTTTCGTCTTTTTCTTCAATTCCAAAAAGCTCGATAAATGCTCCTCTTGTTCCGGATCCGTCCTCACGGGATACTACGGTAATCTCAGCGGATTCGCTTTTTGCTCCGGTCTCCTCACTGTCGCTGTTTCCACCACATCCTGTAAGTGCTCCGACAGTTAACAGACCTGTTAATAACAAACATACTGTTTTCTTCATTTTCATCTTTTTTCTGTCCTCCATATTATTTATGATGTTTTCTTTTTTATATACTTTTGTCGGTTTGTCGACTTAAGTTATATCTGTATTCTAAAAATCTTATGTAAAATATAAAATCATCCTTTTGTAAAATGAAAGTAAAAACTTTTTAAAATAAATATTCCGCCAAGATTTCTTTTCCATTAAAATTTCCTATATATAAAAAAACCGACCTCCCAAAAGTTAGATTTTTCATTCTAACTTTTAGTGGTCAGTTTTTCTCATATTCTAAGACGTTTCTTCCTGATTATTTTGAAATTTTATTTACAATGGATTTGATAACTTTTACAACCGTTTCCATTCCCTCTACAGATACATGTTCCAAAGGACCGTGGTATCCATATCCTCCGGTGCCCAGATTTGGACAAGGCATACCTCGGAAACTCAGCATAGCTCCGTCTGTACCCCCACGGATTGCATCGGAAACCGGATTCATTCCACACTCTTTGATGGATTCCTTAGCGATATCCACAATTCCCATATCCTTTTCCAGAACTTCTATCATATTACGATAGGAATCTTTTAGTGTAAGAGTTACCGTACCCTCTCCGTATTTTTGATTCATGTCTGCTTCAATTTCTTTGAACTTTTTCTTTCGATTTTCAAAAATAGTTTTATCATGGTCTCTTATAATATAAGAAAGTTCTGCCTCTCCCACATTTCCCGAAATATCTGTCAGATGATAAAAGCCCTCCCTTTTTTCCGTATGCTCCGGTGTCTCTGATTCCGGCAACAAAGACTGGATTTCACAGGCAACTGCTGCTGCATTGACCATAATATCCTTGGCTTCTCCCGGATGGACATTCACTCCCTTTACCGTAAAATCTGCACTTGCCGCATTGAAATTTTCATAAGAAATTTCTCCCTCATATCCGCCGTCTACGGTATATGCAAAATCTGCCTGAAAATAATCTAAGTCTAAAAGCTCTGCTCCGCTTCCCACTTCTTCATCAGGAGTAAAACCAACCCAGATATCTCCATGTGGAAGATTTTCATTTTTTATTTCCTCTACCGCCTGCATGATAGCTGCAATTCCTGCTTTGTCATCTGCTCCCAATAAAGTAGTTCCGTCGGTGGTAATCAGCTTTCTTCCCTTTAAAGAGGTAAGTGTAGGAAAATCTGAAACCCTGATATACTCTCCGCTTCCTTTTAGAAGAATGTCATTTCCGTCATAATTTTCAATTATCTGTGGTTTCACATTTTCTCCGGTCATATCCGGTGCCGTATCCAAATGTGCTATAAATCCCACTGCTTTTGCAGATTCCATTCCTTCTGTTGCCGGCAGCAATCCGTAAACATAGGCATGTTCATCTGTCTTTACTTTTTCTAATCCCAGCTCTTTTAATTCTTCCTCCAAAGCCTTTGCCAAATCAAACTGACGCTGTGTGCTTGGAGTACAATCTTTATCATCCTCTGAAGTCGTCCAATAAGACACATATTTTAAAAATTTCTTTTCTACTGACATTCTTTTCCTCCTATTTCATATTTTGCAAGTCCATTACATTCACATAAAAAAAGTACCGTCCCCAATGCTCTATGTCATCAAAAACAGTACTTTGAAAATGCGCCTTCAGGGGTTCGAACCCTGGACACCCTGATTAAGAGTCAGGTGCTCTGCCAGCTGAGCTAAAGGCGCGTGCAATTTTCAACGCAAGTAAGATTATATCGTACTTTCTCGGAAATTGCAATAGCTTTTTTATTTTATTTTTCTACTCTTTTAAATAAATTTTCTCTCCTTAAAAATATAGAGGGGAAATTCCCCTCTATATTATGTATCTACATATTTGCGATTAATGCTGCTATTTCATCCGGTGTCATTACTTTATTTGGATCTGACAAATCCGGCATTGGCGGTGCTTCCTCTACTGGAGCTTCCTCCATTATCGGTTCCTCTGCTATCGCCTCTTCTGTCACAGGCTCCTCTACTACAGGTTCTTCAGCTCCTGTATTGGCTATCAACGCTGCTATCTCTTCCGGCGTCATTACCTTATTCGGGTCCGATAAATCCGGCATCGGCGGAACCTCTTCTGCCGGAGCTTCCTCTATTATTGGTTCCTCTACAATTGGCTCTTCTATAATCGGTTCTTCCATTAATGGTTCTTCTGTTATCGGTTCCTCCATCAATGACTCTTCCGCTATCGGCTCTTCCATCAATGGTTCTTCCGCTATCGGTTCTTCCATCAATGGCTCTTCTGCTATCGGCTCTTCTATTACCGGTTCTTCTATTACCGGTTCTTCAAATTTTAATTCTGTATCCCCTTCAATTTTAATCGGAATTGCCTGATCAACCTTTGAAATTTCCACTTGGCTTATATTCTGTGACATCTGCTGTGGAATATTTTGAGGCTGCGTAGTTGCAATTGTGTTGATTGCCTGAAGCATTTCATTCTTCAGACTCAACTGCAACTCTTTGATTGCTGCATTGATTTCCTGCTGTTTCAGAATAACATCTTTCATCTGCTGTTCGGTAATCTGATTCTGGCTTTCTAACAATTTTTTATTGTTTTCATCCAGCATGTCCTCAAATTCAAAAACTTTTTCTAACAGTTTATCATTGGAATTCATAAGTGCATCGGTATTTTCTTTACTTCTGCTGATATTTACTTTTGCAATTGCCTTCTGGGCAGTAATCAATTCCTCTGTAGGAAGCTTTATGCTTTTTTCTAAGCTCTCTAATCTCTGGAAAATCTCATCAAAGGATTTTCGGATAATCAGATAAGACGCTTTCTGGGATTTAAACAGATTGTCATGTTCTTCCCGTTCTTCCCGCATTTTATTGTATTGAATCTGAACGATACTACTGATTAAGATATAGGACATAATCAAAATTATCATTCCGAAAATACATAAGTAAACCGGTTCTCCTCCCAAGTTAATCATGATATAAAATTCTGCCAGAATTCCTATCACGATAATCAGAACAGAAAAAATAACTTTAATATAATTGTTATCTTTCTTTTGTTCCTTTGCATTGTTTTTGCTCATGTAAATACCTCCATGTCTTATGAATAATTTTAACGCATCTAACTGGATTCGAACCAGCGGCCTACCGCTTAGGAGGCGGTCGCTCTATCCAACTGAGCTATAGATGCAGAATTAATTAACATAGTTGATGCGTCCCTGCATCCATATACTTCCTTTGAACCTTCTTCCTATTTCCGGTTCCCCAAGCAAATCTTCTTTATTAATACAAATATCATAAACCAGACCATTGGTGTCTATTTTCATAATATAGACTTCCTCTTTGCTCTGTTCATTTTTTGTAATACGATAGTCCAAAATTTCTCCTATCACCGAATACTGATCACTTTCAATACCATAAGGCATAAAACAGGTATCTACAATTGTCAAAATATCCTCGTAAGCAATTCTTCGGGATAACATGGAATATGTGTCCATATCCTCTAAGGTCAGACTTTCAATTGCTTCCTCATCCCCTTCCCGGGCTGCGGCAATGAGATGATTTCTGTTCTGCGTACTCTTTTTTATATTTTTTTTCTGTTTTTCATTTTTATTAACCGGAAGAATAATTTTACCATTTACAGATAAACCGGCGAGGGTTACATTCTCCCTCCCTTTTGTTATCGGAAAGATATTCCGTTCATTTAAATATTCTGCTGTATTTTGCAGATAAAAAATTAAAGAAACTCCTAAACGTACTTCATCACAAATTCCCGCATAGGATTCTTTCTCAGAATGTTTCTGAATTTCAATCTGTTCTTCCGAAGTAACTCCTTCTCCACGAAGATAAGGTACATAGTAATTAATCCGAAAAGTATCATCTGCCATAAATCTTCCACGAACCATAATTCCCATGGAATCTCCAAATTCTTTTACAAATTCAGCATACTCATTTCCCTCGGAATCAACCGCCACCATGTGACTGGTTGGGGAGGATACAATGCTCTGTAAAAGCTGGTCTAAATCTTCCTGCTTTTTCAAGTTTTTAAATCCTACGGAGTTTAAAAAATGATGCATAAAATCCTCCTTTCTATTTGCCCTTTAAGTCATTTTCATTATATTATATGTTACTTCTTTTTTCTAGCTATACTTTCCATTTTTCAGACATTTTATTGATTAGATTTTAATGCCATCTGTAATGCTTCTTCTTCCTCTTCTGACAGAGTAATAATAGAATTTCCATCTACAACTTCTTTGATATAAGTATAACATCCTTCTCTGCTGTGCATTGCATTAATAATAAATCCATCATTGGTCTCATTTAAAAGTGCCAGAGAAAAACTTAACTTTCCACCCATCTCATTAAAGGCATCATATTTTATCAAACCAACCTTTTGGAAAGTATATTTCATATTTGAAAAAATACGGTTGATATTTTTCTGATTCAAAGAATTTGCTTCTATCAACTGATCCACCTGATCCAATCGTTTCAAGATGGTCTCTTCCAAATTCTTTCCGTTTTTTCCTGTCATAAAATTCTGATAGTTCTTTTTTAATTTATGCATCTGCACCACATTTATTATCATAATAATGATTAAAATTAATACCAGTGCAGCCAGTCCGATTACCAGATAATCGGAATCAATTCCTAAGTATTCTGATATCATTGTCTCTCTCCTTTAGAACATACGTTCTTACTGTATAATCATCTCTATGATACGGTCAAGATCTTCTTTGTTATAGTACTCAATTTCAATTTTTCCTTTGTTCTCGTCCTTGGCATTAATATTTACTTTTGTTCCCAGTATCTGTTTCATTTTTTCTTCCAAATCCTGATATACAATCTCAAGCTGTTTATCAATCTTTGCTTTCTCTACTTCCTCTTTTTCCTTCTGGGATTTCTTTACTAATTTCTCTGTTTCACGTACTGATAATTTCTCATCAAAAACTTTCTGTGCCATGGCATACTGTTTTTCCGCATCATCAATTCCAAGCAATGCTCTGGCATGTCCGGTCTGAATCATATCGTCAATTACCATCTGCTGTACACGCTCGTCCAATTTCAAAAGTCTCATAGAATTGGTAACCGCAGTACGGCTTTTGGAAACACGCTCTGCCACTTCATCCTGTTTCAAATTAAATTCTGTCAAAAGACGTTTGTAAGCAAAAGCTTCCTCAATAGGATTTAGGTCTTCCCTCTGAATATTTTCTATCAGAGAAATCTCAACAATTTCCTGTTCTGTATAATGTTTGATGATAACAGGTACTTTTTTCAATCCTGCCTGCTTTGCAGCTCTCCATCTTCTCTCACCGGCAATTATCTCATAGAAAGTATCTCTATCCTGAACCACAATAGGCTGAATAATTCCCATCTGTTTGATGGATTCCGATAACTCCAACAATGCATCTTCATTGAAATTTTTTCTTGGCTGTTCTTTGTTTGGCTCAATCTTATTAATAGGAACCATAACTGCCTGATCTTCCGAAGGTGCAATAGAAGCATCTTTTGTTGTCGGTTTATTTACTTTATCTGTAATCAAGGAATCTAATCCTTTTCCCAATCCACCTTTTTTTGCTGCCATATCTTACACATCCTTTCTACCGATGACTTCTTGAGCAAGCTGTCGATAACTTTCAGCACCTGCTGATTTCGGATCATATTCCGTAATTGGCATTCCGTGTGAAGGAGCCTCAGCTAATCGGATATTTCTCGGTATAATAGTTTGATAAATTGTAGTGTTTAAATTTCCTTTTACATTATCTACAACTTGGAGTGAAAGATTTGTACGGGCATCATACATAGTAAATACTACACCCTCCATCTCAAGATTTGGATTTAATCTTTCCTGCACCAGATTGATGGTATGCATCAACTGGCTCAATCCTTCCAATGCGTAATACTCACATTGAATCGGAACCAATATAGTATTTGCTGTTGTCATAGAATTGATTGTCAGCATATTTAAAGATGGCGGACAATCTATAATGATAAAATCAAAATCATCCTGAATATAATCTACGGAATTTTTTAAAACATATTCCTTTTCTTTTACATCCAGCAATTCTATTTCTGCTCCCGCAAGATTTACGTTTGCAGGAATTACGGTTAGATTTGGAATGTTAGTTTTAACCATACTTTCCTTGATACTACATTCATCTAACATTAATTCATATACGGTATTGTCTAATTCTTCCTTATTAATACCTAATCCACTTGTTGTATTTCCCTGTGGGTCTAAATCAATTGTCAGCACTTTTTTTCCTGCTTCTGCAAGACAAGCTGATAAATTAATAGCAGTCGTTGTTTTACCAACTCCTCCTTTTTGGTTTGCAATTGCAATAATTCTTCCCATGTTTCTTCCTTTCTAGTCAATCATGCAAACACGTTGCATCACTTTAATCATTATATCATTTCTCTTTTCTTATTTCTACTACAAAAAATGTTTCACGTGAAACATTTTCTATATTTTCTTTCAAAATCACAATCTTTAGATATTCTATTTTTTATAAAACACTATATCTTGTAAAATTTTTTTAAAAAAAGAGAATGTTTCACGTGAAACATTCTCTAAAAAATATATTATCTATTGCTTATTAATATCTACAATATTACATCGAATTGCAAAAACTGCTGCTTGTGTACGGTCAGTAACTTCTATCTTTTTAAATATATTTGAAACATGATTCTTTACCGTTCTTTCACTGATGTTTAATTTCATTGCAATCTCTTTATTAAACATTCCTTCTGTTAAAAGTTTTAACACCTCGTATTCTCTACGAGTCAATAAATCTAATTTAACTTTGTCACTATCCATTTCTAATAATTTAGAATTTAGCATTGGAATTAAGCTAGGTTGAATATAATCTTCTCCTTCTATAATAGAAAAAATCGCATTTTTTAATTCAGAAGAATTTGAATCTTTCAACATATATCCGCTGATACCAATTTCTACTGCTTTCAAAAGATACTCTACTTCATTATGCACGGTAAGCACCAAAACTTTTATATCTGATTTTCTTTCTTTTAAAATTTCTAATACCTGAAGTCCATTCATTTCCGGCATATTAATATCCAGTAATAATACATCTGGATGATAAGTATTTAGTTTTTCTAAACAATCCTTTCCGTTATTTGCCTCTGCTATTACTTTAATGTCTCCATCCAATTCTAGGAGTTGTTTCAACCCCTCCCTTATCATAGAATGGTCATCTGCTATCATTATATTTACAGCCATATATCCTCCTTTTTCTAATTGAGTGGAACCGAAATTTTCACTCTTGTACCCTCTCCCTCAGATGATTTTATATCAAAATTACCGGACAAAAGATAAATTCTTTCTCGCATAATAGATATTCCAAATCCAGAATGATCTTCTCTCACTTGATTTTGTAACTTGTCCATACGAAATCCTTTTCCATCATCTTGAATAGTAATAGATAAATTATCTTCTTTCCGAACAAAAGATACATCTACATTTTTTGCGTCTGCATGTTTTAATATATTATTACATAATTCCTGAACAATTCTAAAAAGAGTAAGTGAAATAACCGGCTTTATATCATTTAAATTGCCTTTGATATGATAATGTAATTCAATATTTCCATCTGTCTCTAATTTTGAAAATTCTTTTTTTACTGTTGTATAAAGTCCCATGTCATCATAGGACATTGGATGAAGATTATAAATTAAATCTCTCATCTCATTTACAATATCATGCAAGGCTTTAGATACATTATTTAATTCCTGCTTGCATCGTTCTGTATTGGTGTCTACTAATTTAGAACAAAGCTCTGTCTTATATATCATTCCGGTCAGACTCTGAACTGTGGAATCGTGCAAATCTCTGGCTATCCTTTGACGCTCCATTTCCTGAGTTTCCAAAAACTTTAATCCAAGTGCATCTTCATTCTCTATTTTTTCTGTAAAGGCAACTTCATTTTTTCTGGCTATCTTTATGACACTGGATAATTCTGCAAGACGATTTTCTATGTCACTTAACTCATAGGCTTTTTCCTCTGCCTCATTCTGAATCTCCATCTGCTCCTTTTTTAGTTTTTGAATTTTTTTCCAATTTTTTTGGTTAAACTCTCTTGGAGTAAAAGATTCATAATCAGGATTTTCTTCCTTTTCCAATAACATAATAAATTGAAAATTTTCTTTTAACTTTGTACGTAGCTCATGACACTCCCGCTCCAGAATAAATTTTTTCTGCATTAATTCATTTTGATAATTTTCTAAATATGCCTTTACCATAGTAAAACTCCGAACATTTGTTTGTTTTTGGTGTTTTCTGTCACTTTCATTTTATACTAAATATATTAATAAGAAAAGATGAAATTTAATTTGTATAAAAAGAGAATTTCGTCTATAATAATGTTAAGAATGTGGTAGTGTCAAGTGAACTATGAAAAACTGAGTTAAAAGAAAAAGGCTCAGATGA
>CATWDJ010000009.1:0-72415 GCA_958349535.1 uncultured Lachnospiraceae bacterium | reverse complement strand
CCGAAAGGAAAATCAGATCGTGAAGTTATGGCATTCTGCCAGAGCTTTATGACAGAGCTTTGTAAATACATAGGAGCAGACACCGATGTACCTGCCGGAGACATCGGAACCGGTGCAAGAGAAATCGGTTATATGTTCGGACAGTATAAAAAGATTAAGGGTGTATACGAAGGTGTACTTACCGGAAAAGGCTTATCCTACGGCGGTTCTTTAGCTCGTACAGAAGCTACCGGATATGGTCTGTTATATTTAACAGAAGAGATGTTAAAGTGCAACGGACATGACTTGAAAGGCAAAACCGTATGTGTTTCCGGTTCCGGTAACGTTGCAATTTACGCAACTCAGAAAGCACAGCAGTTAGGTGCAAAGGTTGTAACTGTTTCCGATTCTACAGGATGGGTTTACGATCCGGAAGGAATCGATGTAGAACTGTTAAAAGAGGTAAAAGAAGTAAAACGTGCACGTCTTACAGAGTACGCAGCAGCAAGACCAAGTGCAGAGTACCATGAGGGACGTGGTGTATGGAGCATTAAATGTGATGTGGCACTTCCATGTGCAACTCAGAACGAGCTGTTATTAGACGATGCAAAGGCATTGGTTGCCAACGGATGTATCGCAGTAGCAGAGGGTGCTAATATGCCTACTACCTTAGAGGCTACAAAATACTTACAGGAGAATAAAGTATTATTTGCACCGGGTAAAGCCGCTAACGCAGGCGGTGTAGCTACATCTGCACTGGAGATGAGCCAGAACTCCGAGAGACTGAGCTGGACCTTTGAAGAGGTAGATACAAAATTACAGCAGATTATGGTAAATATCTTCCACAATCTGGATGATGCAGCAAAACGCTACGGAATGGAAGGCGATTATGTTGCAGGAGCAAATATTGCAGGCTTTGAGAAGGTAGCAGATGCTATGCTCGCTCAGGGTGTTTGCTAATTAAGAATTTCTAAGATAATATAAGATATGAAGAAGTCCTGTAAACCCAGTGTTTATGGGACTTTTCTTTATGTATTGAAATGACAAAAGTATTGACTGTAAACCTTGTTTATACCTTATAGTGAGGTAAATGGAAGGAGGTGTTCTAGATGACAATAAAAGAAGTTGAACAAATAACCGGTCTGACACGTTCTAACATTCGTTTTTATGAAAAGGAAAAACTAATAAGTCCAGAGCGAAATGCCAGTAATGGATATCGTGAATATTCAGAAGAAGATATAAAGACTATTAAGAAAGTTGCATATCTTAGGACTTTGGGTATATCGGTTGAGGATATTCGTAGAATTTCAAGTAAGGAGGCTGATTTGTATGATGTAGTGAAAGCACAAAGACAGAGCCTAGATAAACAGTTATCTGAATTGGAAAATGCAAAGATAATGTGTGAGAGAATGTTGTCATCTAACAAAAAAATTGATTTTGAAAATTTGGATATTGAAGAATTTGTTACCGATGTAAAAGATTACTGGAACAAAAATGACAATGTTTTAAAATTGGATTCGGTAAGTTTCTTTTACATGTGGGGTGGAAATATTACTTGGGGAATACTGACAATTCTAAGTTTATTAGTTGCAGTGTTTTCAATCGAATATTTGCCGACTGAAATTCCTATCCAGTGGAGTGGTGACACAGTAAGTACCTTTGTAAATAAACAATTTATTTTTGCTTTTCCGGCTGCCTGCGTAATTATCAGATTTGTATTACGCCCTTTCATTTGGAGGTGGCTTAAAATAAATATTATTGATAGTGAGTCTGTTACAAATTACATTACTAATTATTTATGCTTCATAGCAGTATCAGTAGAAATATTTATAATTCTTTATGTAAAAGAAATTGTGAAATATGTGACAGAGATACTTTTCATTGATACCTTTGTGTTAATTGGATTATTGTTAATGGCTATATATAGAACAACAAGAAAAAGAAAGGGTTAAGTGTAATTGTGGGGACTACCAAAGAGGTGGAAGTGGCAATGAAAATAGAAAAGTGTTTGTAGTATCTGCTTTTTATGTGCTTACGTACGGTTGTGAAATAATATTCAAGATTAGAAGCTGTAAAATTTCACGTTGAATTTTACGGCTTATTTTCATATAATATATGTAAATAAAGAAATTATATCAAAGAGAGGAAGTTGATTTATGCCGCATATATTACCTGTATCAGATTTAAGAAATTATAATGAAGTATTGAAAAATTGCCAGGTTGGAGAACCTGTGTTTTTGACCAAAAATGGTAGAGGCAAGTTTGTGGTTATGGATATTGAGGACTATGAGCGTGAAAAGGCAGAAAAAAAACTGTTGATGAAGTTGCAGGAAGCAGAAGAAGCAGTTAAGAATGAAAGTGCGTGGATGAGTTTGGATGAACTGAAGAAATCTGTCGGGGTATAGTGCATGATGAAATTGCGGATTAACCCTATTGTGGCAGAGGACTTGAAGAACATTAAAGAGTATATTGCAGAAGATAATGAAAAAATGGCAGTAAAGGTTATTCAGGAGATTTATGCTCAAATTGAGAATATACAGCAATTTCCCTATATGGGAGCTGATCTTGCTAAGAGGGTCAGCTTCCGAACGGATTATAAATATGTGATTTGCGGGAATTATGTTGTGCTGTATAAGATTGGAAAAGAGTATGTGGAGATTTACCGGGTTGTGAATCGATATCAAGATATAACGCAGATATTTTGATAATAATGCTTATTGATAGGTGAGGACAAAATGGATATAAAGGATACAAATTTTTATAATGAACTTGTAAAGCGTAAAAGTGGATATATCGTTAACATAGATAAAGTATATGTGCAGGTGGAAGAATTTCTGCCGAAGATAAACAGAGTATTCGTTAATTATACTGGGCATGGCATAGAACATTCTTTTAATGTAATGAAATATATGTTTGATTTAATTAATGATATCAACATGCTAAGTGATTTGGAAATAACGTGCTTAATATATAGTGCGTTATTGCATGATGTTGGGATGGTTGTAAGCGAAAAAGAAATTAAGGAAATTAGAGAGGATAAATTAATATGTAATGGAAGGAAATATTCGGCGATACATGAATATATTCAAGATGATTTAGAATGCATTCAAGAATGTGTACGACCTATACATGGTATACGTTCATATGATTTTATTATGGAGAATATGAATGTAGAATTATTTTTAGTTCCGGGATATTCAGTATGTTCATTTCAAGAGGAAGTGGCAGAGATATGTCAAGCCCATACAATGGAATTGGAATACACTGTAAAAAGGTTAAAAAGTAAAGATATAAAAGGCGAAAATAGATTGAATGCACAATATGTTGCAATGCTATTGCGAATTGCGGATTACTTAGATATTGATGAAAAAAGAGCCCCTATGGAAGTGTATAAATTTATTGGTCCTTCCGGGTATGGTGATGATGAGTGGAAGCAACATTATATTATCTCTAATAAAAATAAAATTGAAAGCAGTGTGGGAAATAGGAAGAAAATAGTATTATATGGTCAGTGCAAAAATCCTAAGATACATAATAAATTTTTGAGATATTTAGATGATGTTACAAGAGAAATTGGATGGTGGATATCATACTCAAGAAGTACATTTGAAGATATATACTGGCTTTTATTAGAAGAAACAATCGAAAATAGAATTGAAACCGTAGGTTTTGAAATTTCAGATCTGAAACTTAATGTGGATTATAGTGCCATAGTCAATTTGCTTATGGGTGAAAAAGTTTATGGAAATAAAAAGTATGGGTTGAGAGAATTGATTCAGAATTCTCTTGATGCTTGTAAAGTGATGAGAGAATATGCACCGCAGTTGGAATGCTATAAATATGACGAGTATGTGCCTAAAATCCAAATTATTCTGGACTATAGTAACAATCAATTGCGGATTAGAGATAATGGCATCGGCATGAGCGAAGAGGTTCTAAAAAAATATTTTCTTAACATTGGGAAATCGTACTATAAATCTAACGACTATATGTATCAGGGAAATAAATATAATCCAATTGGAAATTTCGGAATTGGTTTTTTGGCGTGTTTTATGCTATCAAAAGAAGTTATCGTTGAAACCAAGAGTTTTAAGGAAGACAAGGGATATGCATTAGTGCTGTATGCAGATAGTGAATATATTTGCAAAAAGGAGTGTGATAGCTTTAGAAATACTTTCGGTACAATGATTTCTTTAAATTTAAGTAATGCGTTGGCGGTTTTTGATAAAGATGTAAAAAGAATGAGTTCCTTTTTGAAAGATACTTTTTTAGATCAGGGTATTGATATGTATGTCGAGGAGATAAAACCAGGAGAAACAAAGTTAAGTCATGCTATCAGATTGCTGCGATATGAGGAAATTATTGACGGGAAAAGTATCTTAGATAAATATTTTGATGAGATTTCATATGCGGTAGAGATAAAAGGTGCCCCTAAGTCTAAAAAGATGTTTTCGGAGTTAGAATTAAGCTGGTTTATCGATAATACTATAGTATGTAGGTATAGTGAAAGTGATAAAATATTAGAATTTGTTGATATGGAATTTGAGGAATTTAAGAAGTATCTACATAATGGTGACCTGATGCTCATTAGGATTAGTGGAGTCAAAAAGGAGTATAACGATGAATATCAAAAATTGAAAGAATTATGTAAAGATGATATATTTTTGAGTGGAGAGCAAAGAAAATGGCAAGAAGAAATAGTGTTTCCCATAAGTTACAGAGAAGAATTTGTTTGCTTGTTTGATGGAGGATGGAGCGGAAATGAAACAATAAGATGGAAGACTCTTTGGGGAAAATATGATAATTATGATGCTACATGGATTAGAGATAACTTTAGTGCTGTCATAGAACAGTGTGATATTATAGAAGATTTATCTGGAATTTCCATGGAGGTAGGAGTTGTGTCATTGTTGGAAATTGGACAAGATAGGTATCTTGAACTAAAACATTCGATGAATTATGTTGCTGATGATGAAGATGGTTCTGCAACATTTTGGAAGGGAATTCAACTTGAGAAAGCAAACATGCGGATTGATGTTGATATTAAAGGAGTGTATTTGGGTGAATATTATCTGAATATAAATAACAAAAGGATAATTCCTAACATTTCAAGAGATAATTTGGATGTTGAAGATGAAAAAGAGATAAAAAGACAAATGGAATTTGCTGTTTATAGTCATATAATAGGGACTGTAAAGGATAAAGAGGTTGCAGATGCGATAGAAAGACATGCAAAAAAATTAGAAGAAACAAAGAAATAAATTGTTTTTCGTTGAAATCATCCGCCCCTATACACGCAGTATACAAACAACCTCCAATTTCCTTAAATCTGCGTCTGCCTTATCAGCCACTATGCTAGCTCAGGGTGTATGCTAATTAGTCAATAAAATTCAATAAAATACCCAAAGCCCCCGTAAATGCAAATTTACGGGGGCTTTTACGTTGCCAAAAAAAGTCGAGTAATTTTCCCTGTCAAAGACTAGAATGAAAACGACAAATAATAAAGGAGGGAAAAACTATGGAAGAAATGCTGATGGTAAAACAGCTTTCAAAGTCCTACGGCGAAAGAAAGGTTGTGGATAATCTTACATTTTCCGTGGAAAAAGGGACAGTCTTAGGCTTGCTGGGAGCAAACGGAGCAGGAAAAAGTACAAGTATGGAATGTATTCTGGGTACGGAAAAACGGGATTCCGGGGAAGTGAGGATATTGGGACAGGACCCGGTAAACATCGCAGAGATTTATTCCGAAACATCGGGGTTCAATTTCAAGGCTCCGCTTATCAGAGGGAAATACGGGTGGATGAACTGTGTGAGGAAACGGAGTGTCTCTATAAAAATCCCTTGGATTGGAGAGAGCTGTTAAAAAGATTTGGAATCATTCACAAAGAAAAGAGCATGGTAAAGGATTTGTCGGGAGGGGAAAGGCGGAGGTTATTTGTGGCATTGGCGTTGATACCCCGTCCGAAGCTGGTGTTTTTAGATGAACTTACAACGGGACTGGATACGAGAGCAAGACGGGAGGTTTGGAAGATTCTCAAAGGATTAAAGGAAGAAGGACTTACAATCATTCTTACCTCTCATTTTATGGACGAAGTGGAAATACTGTGTGACCGAATCATTATTTTGAGAAAGGGAAAAACCGTATTTCAGGGAACCGTGGCGGAGGCAAAGGAAAACAGCCATTGCGAAAAAATGGAAGAGGCTTATCTGTATTACGCAGGGGAAGGAGAAGAGGATGAAGACATTTGGTAAAATGCTGAAACTGGAAGGAAGGTTATCTGTGAGGGATATGAATATGCTGATATTTGCAGAATTGATGCCCTTGGTAATCTTAATATTGATAGGTATAATTTATGGAAAAAAAGAAGCTTTTCCGGGAGCGGATTATACCTTTTTGGGGCAATCCTTTGGCGGTCTATGTAGCATTGCAATCTGTGCCGGAGGATTTATGGGGTTACCCCTTGTAATTTCCGAATATCGAGAGAAAAAGATACTAAAAAAATTTCAGGTAACACCGGTCAGTCCGCTTATGCTATTATTGGTACATATAACCATCTATGCAATCTATGGGGCAGTTTCTGTTCTTAGTTTGTGGATAGTGGCAAAAATCTTTTGGGGATTCGGTATAAAAGGCTCTCTGGGGATTTTTCTACTGGGATGGCTGTTGGTACTGGTTCCTATGCTGAGTATCGGTATGCTGGTAGGCGGAATTGCAAAAAACAGCAAGTCGGCATCTATAATTGCTTCGGTGCTATACTTTCCCATGTTGGTATTTTCCGGTGCCACATTACCCTATGAAGTTATGCCGGGAGCAATGCAAAAGATTGTGAATGTTCTGCCGCTTACTCAGGGAATTAAAATCTTAAAAGCAGGAGTTTTAGGTTTGCCTTTGGAAAAGGTGAGCGTTTCCATCCTTATAATGATAGCAATTACCGTGGTCTGTGGAGGATGTGCGGTAAAATGGTTTCGATGGGAATAGAGACAGGTCAGGAGGAAGTTATGCAGGAACAAATTATTGCAGTGCAAAAAATGCAGGAATATATTGAAGAACATCTGCAAGAAGAAATTACACTGGCAGATTTGGCAGGGGTGTCGCTGTTTTCACCGTGGCATTCCTATCGGCTTTTTAAAGAATATACAGGATTGACGCCGGCAGATTACATTCGGCGAATGAAATTATCCCAGTCAGCCCTTTGTTTAAGAGATGAAAAGGTTTCGGTAACAGAAATGGCATTCGCCATGGGATTTCAGAGTGTGGAAGGCTACCAGAGGGCATTCAAAAAGGAATTTGGGTGCAATCCGAAGGAATATGCACGCCATCCGGTGCCAATCTATCTCTTTATTCCTTACGGCGTGATTTATAATGAGATTCGCAGAACCCATAAAAGAATAGAGGAGGAGAGTAACGTGTTTGTGCAGATTATTCGGAAACCGGAGCGGAAAGTAATCATCAAAAGAGGAATAAAAGCCTCCGATTATTTTGAATATTGTCAGGAGGTGGGATGTGAGATATGGGGACTTCTTACCAGCATGCATTCTATCAGCGGAGAACCTATCTGTATGTGGCTGCCGGAAAAATACAGAACGCCGGGAAGCAGTGAATATGTGCAGGGAATAGAAGTGGATTTGGAGGATACTCAAAATATACCGGAAGGATTTGACGTTTTTACGCTGCCAGAGGCAGACTATATGATGTTTCAAGGAGAACCCTTTGAAGAGATGGAGTATTGTGCCGCCATTGAAGGAGTACAGGAAGCCATAAAACGCTTTGAACCAAGGACAAGAGGCTACCGATGGGATGACGAAAATCCCAGAATACAGTTGGAACCTGTGGGAGGCAGAGGATATATAGAAATGGTGCCGGTTTGTCCCATAAAAAGCTAAAAAAAGGAGGTTTGAATATCCAGTATATCTGTGGTAAAATAAACCATTATGAAGATACAGGATACAGATATTTACAGACTAAAATATTTTACTTACGGCAAAGCCTTTACCGGAAGTGCGGAGAAGATGCGTTACCGCATTATTCGAGAAAAGGACGGAGATGAGGAAAAGCTTCAGGCAGCCGTCTATCCGCAGCCTTATTGTTGGGAGGAGACTGCGGAGGAAAAAAAGCAGATAAGAGAATTTGAATTCAGCGAAGAGGGGAGAACTGCCATGATAGAATGGCTGAACCAAAAGCTGGAAGAATTCATATAGATAAGGGTAAGATAACTAAGGAGGAGTACATATGGTTACATTATTGGCAAAGATTTTCATCAAAGATGCGGAGGACACCTCGTCTCCAAAAGTGAGACAGGCGTACGGGGTATTAACCGGAGTGGTGGGAATCCTGTTAAATGTTCTGCTTTTTGTAGGAAAATTTATTGCGGGAACGCTCAGTAAATCTATTTCCATCACAGCAGATGCTTTTAATAACCTGTCAGATGCCGGTTCTTCTTTTGTGACGTTAATCGGATTTAAACTGGCGGGAGCAAAGCCGGACCCGGAGCATCCTTTCGGACACGGACGGATTGAATATGTTTCGGGATTGGTGGTTTCGGGAGCAATTCTATTAATGGCCTTTGAGTTGATAAAAGATTCCATTGATAAGATTATACATCCTCAGACAGTGGATTTCAGTGCTTTGGCAGCAGGAATTCTGGTGGTATCCATTTTGGTAAAAATATATATGTATCTGTATAACAGCAGTATCAGTAAAAAGATTGATTCTGCGGCTATGAAAGCTACGGCTACGGACAGTTTAAGCGATACCATGGCAACCACCGTAGTTTTGATTGCATCTATCGTAGGCCATTATACAGGACTCAAGATTGACGGATATTGTGGAGTGTTGGTGGGATTGTTTATTTTCTACGCAGGATTTTCCGCAGCCAAAGAGACCCTGGATCCCTTGCTGGGACAGCCGCCGGAGGAAGAATTTGTAGAGCAGATTGAAGAGATTGTCATGAGTTATGAGTTAGTGCAGGGTATCCATGATTTGGTGGTTCACGATTACGGTCCGGGAAGGGTGATGATTTCCCTTCATGCGGAAGTACCAGCAGAAGAAGACATTTTAGAGATTCACGATATGATAGATGTAATAGAAAATGATTTGGCAGATAAGCTGAACTGTGAAGCAGTCATTCATATGGATCCGTTGGTAACCAAGGATGAGCGTGTCAATGAACTGAAAAGGACCATCCGCGAGGTGGTGGACAGTCTGGAGGGAGATGTGAGTATGCACGACTTCCGTACGGTAATTGGACCGACCCACACCAATATGATGTTTGATGTGGTGCTGCCATTCGGCTATTCCATGACAGATGAAATGGTAAAAGAAGAAATCCAAAAAAGGACATGGGATAGGTTGGGAGAGAGCTATAATACCGTAATCCAGATAGACAGACCATATACTACGGTAAAAAGAGCATAGTTAACTATTGATTTCACTTAAAGTAGCAGCGGCAATTCCGGTGAATACAAGGGAAACCCCTGAGTGGGGCAAAAGGGTAAAACCCAGATATTTTGTAACGGTGACAGGGGCTTTTGTTATTTTTCCGCCAATATAAGCACTTACGATTTTACCCGTTGCACGGGAGAGAATATAAACAGCGGTAAATAAGCCGGCACCGGCGATTAAGCGATAGTCCAACGGCATTCCCAGATTTATAATTACAAAAACCAACGACAAATTCAGCAGAGGATTGTATTTTTCAAATACAGCCTCTGTTTTTTCTTCCGGTACAAGATTGACCAGGGTGGCACTGAATGCCATTCCGATTAGAATATAGTTAAGCCGGAAGGAGTGGAATACCAAAACATCTATTGCAATTCCGATTGCAGTGGAAAGGCAGAGGAAAAACAGCAGCAAAATAAAATTCGCCTGACTGTTATTGATTCTTTTTATCATAAAGGAGGCGAGAATACACACGCCAATTCCAATCACAAAAGGCAGGCAGACGGAAGCAATAATCACAAGGGGGGATTCTGATGCAGCACCCATCACAGAGCTGATAGTGGAAATCACAGTAAAAAATACAACAACTCCAATAATATCATCGATGGCCGCCAAAGGAATAAGGGTCTGGGTAACAGGACCCTTTGTACGGTATTCATTTACAATGGAAAGAGTAGGGGCAGGAGCGGTAGCCAAAGCAATTCCCCCGAATATCAATGCCAGATACAGAGGAATACCTTTCCATAAAAACAGCAGTCCAAATACCAAGGTGACAAATAAAAATGTGCCAATGGACTGAATAAAGGTAATTCCAATAATTTGCTTTCCGGTTTTTGCCAGTTTGTGAAAAATAATTTCCCCTCCAATCATGACTCCGGCAAAACATTCAAAGGTTTTAACCGTAATCTTATACCAATCGGCGTTTATGATATCTAAAGTTACAATATCTGTCAGATATGGACCAAAGACCACGCCTGTAATCAACCATCCCAAGATAGCAGGCAATTTAACTTTTGCTACAATTTTACCTACTATAAGTGCAGTACATATTATTGCAAATATTCTTAAAATAGAAACAATCATTTTATTCTCATTAACATTTCAATTACTGTGGTGGAATTGGCATCACATTCAATGGCTCTGTCAAATGCACCGTCGATAATCAATTGATAAATTCTTATTTCCTCATGAGATAGTCCGTTACAAATCTCTGATTCTATGGTGTTCCAAATCTCCGTATGATGTTGCGTTGCGAAATCTCCGATAACATTGTTTAAGCAATACTTATTGAAAATTTCTTTGCGAATCATTTTTGCAGAATCAAAGTAACAAAAAAGCAGTTGCTCTGTTAGGGACTCTTCCTGCTGTTGGAGGATGTTCCTTATTTTATCATTTAAATCTTTATAAAATTTTTCATATATTGCATAGGCGAGAGCTTCCTTTGTAGGAAAATATTTATAAATGGTTTTTTTGGAAACTTTTAATCGCTCTGCCAAAGTGTCCACAGAAAACCGAAGACCTTCCTGTTGGAGGCTTGTGATAGATTCTTCAATAATTTTATTTTTCATGACGGAAACATTTTATCCTTTTTTTGTTTCCAATATACCATGAAGAGATTATAAGGTCAAGTGACATAGAAAATGAGAGACAATAAAATAGCGGCACAACTATATGTTGCACCGCTATGGATAGTTGTATTATTCTTTCGCTGTGGCAGGAGGAATTTGTTTTACCGGTTCTTCTGTGCCCTCCTGTATCTCCTCAATGACCTCGTTGTTGTTCATATTGTCAATCACTTCGTCCTGATTCTCAATATTCGTTTCAGTTGGAAGCTGCTGTGCGTCATCCGTAAAAGATGTAACTGCCGGAAGATAGGTATATTCATTGGAGCTTCGGAAAATTGTGTTGCTGGAGCCCATCTGGTTTACCACCAGAATATCTCCTTCCTCCAGTTTATCAGCATTAATCTTAAGATAATTTCCGCTGACGTAGGTGGTGGACACCTTGTCGCCGTTTATAAAGACCTTACTCCATGGAGTAAAATGCTCGCCGTAGACCATCAGCTTTCCGTCTGTGGACATCCAAGTTCGTTTAATCGTAACTTCGTCAATTCCCATCACTAGGTCAGAAGCCGGATACGGTTCTTCACCATGGTAAGCATAGCGGTTACCGTAAAGCAAATCATATTGCAGGTTTTCCAAATCCCTCAGATAGGTTTCGGAAGCGGATTGGCTCTGGTGGAAACGGAAAATGGTTCCTTCGTGGATACCCAATTGTCCGGTTAAATGAGCCAGTAACTGATAGGAAGTTAAGTCGGCATCCTCTTTTGCCATACCAAAGTTATTCCAAGTTACATACTTTGTTTTGAAAATATCACCGGTAGCCATATCTTCCTCGGAAAGCCCCAGAGTCGGAAGATGGTCACCCCATAAAACAAGGATGGTGTCCTCATCTCTTTCGGCAAGTGCCTGGGTCAGATTGCCGATAAATTTATCTACTTCGTGAATTTCATTGATGTAGTATTCCCACTGGTTATTAGTTGCTTCGTCTTCGGCACCGGAAACGGTAATTTCAGGATTTTCGATGACTTTTTCTGTCGGGTAGTCACCGTGTCCCTGAACCGTGATGGTGTAGACCAAATCCTGCTGATCCGGTGTTGCGTCCATGGCTTTGATGGTTTCATCAATGAGAATATCATCTGTCGGCCAGGAACCCAGAGGGGTGTACTCTGTAATATTCATTAATTCTTTACTGGTAAAAGTATCGAATCCCATCATGGAAAAAGCATTGGCACGACTATAGAAATTACCGCCGTTGTTGTGCACTACATGTGTGCCGTATCCCAGCTTGGAAAGGTCGGAGGCAATACTCTCACAGTCTGTCTGTTTTAAAATCGTCTTATATGGATATTCTCCTGTACCGAAATACTGGAGACTCATACCGGTCAAAACTTCAAATTCCGTATTTGCCGTACCGGCACCTACAACCGGAACGGTCATGTAACCGGAAGAATAGTTGCTTTCTAAATTATGAAAATTTGGAATCGGGTCCTCGGAACATTCCAAGAAATTCACCTCGCTTGGGTCAATAAAAGACTCCAGAAGAACTACAACCACATTCGGCATATCTTCCTGAGAAGCGGAAGTCGGTTCGGTCTGCACGGAAGCCTCAATGTTTTCAATGGTCTCTTTGGAATAATCCTCCGGTTTGCTCATGCCCCGGTCTACCACCGAAGAGGAAAAACCGTACACAAAACCATAGTTCTCATAGCCCTGTGCAATGTTGGCAAAATAGGAAGCGATAATATCCTGATTCTGTGCTGCCTCTGTGGTAATCGGTACCCAGATAAAACAGGAAGCCACGAAAACAAAAGTCAGAAGCTTGTTGGTTTTACCTTGGAATTTCGGGCCCTTAGCCCACAGCCATACACAAAAGCCAATAAAGGCAAGAACACCGATAACCGCAAGCAATGCCTGAGCGGCAGTAAAATAATTGGTGTTCTGCATCGTGAGCAAATCGGTTACCATCTTCAAATCGGTATATCCGAAAGGAGTGACACGCTGTGCCAGAATGCAACCATTAATAATACCTAAAAAGAGCCACAGACCGCCGATAATAACGCGGGCAAGTGCACGTCTGCGGAAAAAATATACCAGAGAAAGTGATACGAAAATAATCAAAGAGTTATATAAGTAAGCAAGGGTATGCCCTCCGATAAAGGTTATGGCGGAGGATAGGCTCCGACGGGAAATAACCTCTATAATAAAAACCAAGAAGCATGACAACAATGCGTGGAACAGAATGGAAAAGCGGTTCATAAAGGCAATAACCTTCTCCCATTTTGCCCGAGTTTCCGGTTTCATAGGAGGAAGCTTCGGCAGCTTCTTCCGAATACCAATAATAAAATTTTGAAAAGCCTGAAAGGCACTTCGTAATTTCTTCATAATACTCACCTCAAATAATCTATAATTATAAAAATAAAGATAGGATTCTTTTTACCTAGAACAGAATAAAACGAATTCCTCTAAAAATCAACGGTAATTCTCTATAAAAAAATCTTAAGAATTTATGAATTTTGTACGGGATGCATAATATAAGTAGAAAAGACAAGGAATTGGGAGGAAGTATTTCTTGAAAATATAAAGCTGTTCGAGTATAATTTAATTATTATTAGAATTATTAGAAAATTTGCATATTAAAGGATATGTCATGAAAAAAGTCGTTTATGTGAAAGATCATAAAAAGTTAAATGAAGAGAAATGTGCCGAATGGAAACGTGTGGTATTCTCTTCTCTGTGGAAGCTTTGGGTGGTGGCTCTTTTGGCGGCTCTGTTTTTGTTTGCCTTCTATCAACCAAATGCGGAGTGTGACAGGATGCGGTACTTTAAGCTTTTTGTCATTCGCCCTACTTTTTGGTCCGGTCTACTTTTGATAGTCGCACAGGGGCTTATTAATGGATTGATGAAGAAAGTAAATCAGCAGGTGTTATCCGTCTGTACCATTGTTGTCTTTAGCCTTTTTGCGGGGATATGTGTATGCGTACACACCAGCGTACCGTTGATGCCGGTGCTTTTGCTGTTTCCTATGACCTTGATACCGCTGTATCGGGATGCCAGAATGGGAATTTTCCAGGGAATATGTTCCATTGCTATTTACATAGCATACCGATTGTATTTTGTGCCTCATACACCGTATATGCCGCCGAGAAATTCCTTGATAGATGTTACGATTTTCGTGGCTTCTGCCATTGCGTTGTATGTAATTGTGGAACAGGTGAATATTTCATTTATTTTATATGATGAAAAGTCCTCTAGGGATTCGTTGACCCATTTTCATAATCATGAGTCTTTCTATGAGGAACTGGAATATTATATGAAGTCTTATCAACAGAAGAAGGCTCCGTTTTCCGTTTTGATAGCGGATATTGATGATTTTAAAAAGGTAAATGATACTTATGGTCATGCCTTTGGAGATCAGGTTATCCGTCAGGTGGTAGAAGCATTTGATTTGATTCGGGGGAAGAATGATTTTGCGGCACGTTATGGCGGAGAAGAGTTTGCCATGATTCTGCCGGGAAGAACTTTAAAGGAGGCGGCGGAAGTAGGGGAGCGTATCCGACAGGAATTTGAAAACTATGCCTTTCTGACTACTGAGGGAACCCGTCATTTTACATTGAGTGTGGGTGTGGCGGAGTATAACAAAGTATATGAAAATGCCAGCTCATTTTTTGAATGTGCGGACCGTGCCCTTTATCAGGCAAAGAAAACCGGAAAGAACAAAGTATGCTGTAATAACGGAGAATGTATCACAGACATGCAGAAAGAGAAATAAAATAAGTGTCAGTACAGGAATCCTGTGCTGACACTTTTATTTTATAAATTTGCTGATGGCTTCTTCCAAATCCTTTAAAACCTGTTCGTCACCGGTTTCTACGGCATCCACCACGCAATGCTTGATATGGTCTTCCAAAATAATTTTTCCGATATTATTGATGGCAGAACGTACGGCAGCAATCTGAATTAAAACCTCGCTGCAATCTCTGCCCTCTTCCACCATGGTTTTTACAGCTTCCATATGACCGATGGCACGGGACATACGATTTAAAACTGCCTTTGTATTTTCATGGTGATGTCCGTGAGTAACCACCGTTCCGTCTTCCAAGACATGGCTGTGTGTATGTTCGTGTGTATGTTCCATAAAAAACTCCTTTGTAATATGTGATTTTTATTGTAAAGCAAAACAGATAGAATTTCAACATTCTTTGTGATAAAATATCAGTATAGTGTGGGGTTTGCAAAATGAGGGAAAACGAATGAAAAAAATAGCAGTAATTATTTGTGGAATAACCTATGAAAGCCAGCAGGAATTTGTGCGGGGTGTCATAGGTTACGGACAGGAGCACGGAATTAATATTTATATATTTAACTGTTGTGCCGATTACGGAGAGTCAGAGGAATATAAACAGGGTGCTTTTCAAGTGTATGATTTGATGTATCCGGAGGAATATGACGGAGCGATTATTTTAAAGGATACCCTCCATTATAAAGAGGCACAGGAAAAAATTATCCGGCGGATTCAGGAGAGTAGGATTCCGGCAATTTCCATAGATGCAAGGGTTCCGGGAATGGGATATAGCGGCGTGGACAATTATCGGGCAATCTATGAATTAACCCAGCATATCATTGAAGTGCATGGGGTACGGGAGATTGCCTATGTCAGCGGACCTTTGGACAATGCAGACAGCAGGGACAGGAAAAGAGCCTATCAGGATGTGCTGGGGGAAATGGGAATCCGCTGTAATGGGCGATGGCTCTATCAAGGGGATTTCAGTGTAGAATCCGGTGCTTATGCAGTAAAAGAATTCGTACAGATGAATTGGATGCCAAAAGCCATTATTTGTGCCAATGACAATATGGCGGTAGGAGCGATTATGGAATTGCAGGAGCAGGGTTATCGGGTGCCGGAGGATGTGATTGTGACAGGCTTTGACGATTCTAGAAAGGCGATTCATAATGCACCGTGCATTACCACCGTAAATCCTTATAGAGAGAAAATGGGTTATCAGGCATGCCGGTGTGTGGCGACTATGGATTACGAGGAAATACAGAAGGTAGAGCTTCTGACAGAGGCAAAGGTTATCTATACAGAGAGCTGCGGCTGCAAATCAGAGCGGATTTGTGATGTGGAGAAATTTAGAAAACAACTGGTCCGAGTGGAAACCATGGGGATGCATTACAAGAAAAGCATCAATGAAATGTTTACAAAATTCATGTCGTATACGGAGCCGAAAGAGATTTTTCAGGAGACGAGAAAGTATGTGCCGGAGCTGAAGGCAGAAAGCTTTTATATCGGGTTTATGGACGTTGGAAAGGTCATAGAGGAATCGGTAGAATTTTATTACCGGGAACGCTGTGGAGAGAAAAACCTTGGAGTCAGACAGGAGGAAGGGGAATATTCCCTGCCGTTAATGTATGAGAACGGCAGATTTTCTGTTTGTGATAAATTGCCAAAGGGCAAGTTGCTGCCAGAAGAAAGCGACCAGCGGAACGCAGGCTCTTTTTATTATATTCTTCCGATACACTATCAGGAAAAATTCTTCGGATACTGTATGGTGGGGGAGTGTATGTTGTCCACAGAGGTGCATATTTTCTGCGAGTGGCTGAAAAATATAGGCATTTGTATTGAAAATGTCATTAAGACGAAAATTTTGCGGAGTATTATGGAGAAGTTGGATCAGATGAGAATCTGTGACGGTCTGACCGGACTCTATAATCGAATGGGGTTCAATACGAAAATTCAGGGATATAAGCAGATGGCAAAGACCAGCGGCAGAAATCTCTTTATCAGTTTTCTGGATATTGACGGGCTGAAGATGGTAAACGATAGCTATGGACATCAGAAAGGAGACTGGTTGATTCGGACTGTTGCAGACTGTATGAAAGAGGCGGCAAATGAAGAGGAAATATGTATGCGGTTTGGCGGGGATGAATTTGTGTTGTTGGGACTGGAAAATATCATTAACAGCCGTCATCAGGAGTTTGAGCAAAAGTTCAAAGAGAATTTGCAGCAGATAAATCGGAAAAAGCCTCGGGATTATCAGGTTTCTGCCAGTATCGGAAGCTATGTAATAGAGGATATGGAGCATACCAATATAGAGGCAGTCATGGATAAGGCAGATACAGAGATGTATGCGATGAAGCAAAAGAGAAAAGAGATGCAGGAGAGATAAAATGTGGTTATATTATGCAATCGGTTCGGCAGTGTTTGCCGGAATTACATCCATAATTGCAAAAGTAGGAATGAAAAAGACAGATTCGGATTTGGCAACGGCAATCCGTACCATTGTGGTATTAATCTGTTCTTGCGTGATGGTGCGGATGGTAGGCTCCTATGAGACGATTCACAGCATCAGCAAAAGAAGCTTTGAATTTTTGATTTTGTCAGGATTGGCCACCGGAGCATCATGGCTGTGCTATTTTAAGGCATTACAGTTGGGAGATGTCAATAAGGTGGCACCTATTGATAAATCCAGTACGGTATTAACGATGCTTCTGGCGTTTCTGTTTTTGGGCGAACAACTGACGCCTTATCGGATTGCGGCTATGGTAGCCATTGGAATCGGAACCTATATGATGATTACCAAGCAAAAAACCAGCAAACGTTCCAAGAGCAAAGCATGGTTGATATATGCGATTCTGTCGGCTGTGTTTGCAAGTCTCACCGCCATTTTGGCAAAAATAGGAATCGACGGTGTGGAATCCAATCTGGGAACGGCAATCCGTACCTTCGTGGTTTTGATTATGGCATGGCTGATTGTATTCGTAAAAGGAAAACAAAAGGAATTAAAATATATGACCTTTAAAAGCGGGATTTTTATCTGCCTGTCAGGATTGACTACCGGCCTCTCATGGCTTTGCTATTATCGGGCATTGCAGATGGGAGAAGCCAGTGTGGTAGTACCTATCGACAAGCTGAGTATTGTTCTGACGGTTATATTTTCTTCTGTTTTTTTGAAGGAGCATTTATCGAAAAAGGCATTTGCAGGGCTGGTTCTCATTGTGGCGGGAACCATGTTGCTGTTGATATAAGATAAGGAAGGGGAAAGCAGATGAAGCGGGCAGTTGTATTGTGCGGTGGAGGAACAAAGGGCTCTTATGAACTGGGAGTCTGGCAGGCACTGCGGGAATTGCAGATAGACTATCAGATAGTTACGGGAACATCTATCGGTTCGGTAAATGGTGCCATGATGGCATGTCGGGATTATGAGAATGCAAAATTTCTGTGGGAAACCATTGAGATGGAGAATGTCATGGAAGACGGAATCAATCTGACCAATACCATCGAGGGAATGTATAATCAGAAGGAACTGATTCGTCCTTTTTTGAAAAAATATGTGAAGAATAAAGGAGCAGATGTGTCACCTTTTGAGAAATTTATCGAGGACCTGATTGATGAAGAAAAAATCCGTCAGTCAGATGTGGAGTACGGACTGGTAACGGTGCAGGTTTCTCCCATGAAGCCTCTGGAACTGACGTTAAATGAGATTCCGCAGGGAATGTTAAAGGAATACATTATGTGTTCATCAGCAATCTTTCCACTGTTTCCGATGCACAAGATTGAAAATAAGACGTATATAGACGGATGCTATTATGACAATCTTCCCATTGATTTTGCTTTGCGAATGGGAGCGGACGAAGTCATAGCAGTGGATTTACATACCAATCCCAGCCATGGGGAATATCTGAACAAGCCCTTTGTCACTTATATCTGTCCCAGCCGTTCCCTTGGAACCATGATGAATTTTGAACGGGAGATACTGGATGGAAATGTACTGTTGGGGTATCAGGATGCCATGAAAACTTTTGGAAAGTTGACGGGATTTCGCTATTGCTTCCGAAAAGAGGAACTGGGCGAGTATGAGAAGCAGACAGAACAGTTCATGGCAGAAATTTTGCATAAGGAAAGTGACCATAAGGGAAAAGGCGGAGCGTTTCCAAAGCAAAGTGAGTTGAAAAAAATCTGTTCCTGTATAGAAGAACACACGAATGGGAAAATTCTCACAAAGGAGGATTATTTTGTGCGGGGAGCGGAAATATGCGGAGAGTTATGGGAGATACCGGTGGAGCCTACCTATACCATGCCGGAATTTATCCGCAGGATTCGGGAACAGGCACCAGTGAGGAAAAAACCAGTCTCTGTAAAAGAAGAGATTGCGGCACTTTTTTGCAAAGTATGCATATAGTATAGTGATAATTTCAGCAGGAGCAGAAATTTGGATTATAGCAATAAGGAACCTTGGTTTTACATGCAGCAGAACAGTCCTTTTTATGTTCCTTATCCGATGCAGATGCAAAGTAACTATCTGAGCGATATGGAATATGAAAAAGATTTGGAGAGAATGAAAGAACTCTATCCACAGGAAGCGAAAGAAATTCAGAGATATGTGGAGGAAGAATGTGACCGGATGGAATATGAAGGAAGCATGATGTACGACGAATATCCGGATAAAGTAATGCTGAGAAAGATTTGCCAGAATATCATGGACCGGATACAGCAGGATCAATCCACGCAGGAAATAGAGTCCAGCGAATGCTGCGGCGAGGAGGAAATGGCAAGGGGACCGAGACCTCCAAGACGTCCGAGACCGCCGAGAGGAGACGGACTTTCCGACTTGATAGAAGTATTACTGTACAACGAGATGTACAAAAGAAGATGCCGCCATCGACGCTGCAACCGTTGGTGGTAAAATAGTAGTTGAGTTTTTAGAAAAAACTAGATACAATGAATAGGTCAGCGGTGCCGGAGGGCACCGCCTATTTTTGAAAAAGGAGGACAGGCAGGTGAAAAAAGGAACAATTAAGATAGTGGCTCTTGTGGGGGCTGTTTTGGTGACCATATTAGTGGTAAGCCTGATGACCGGGCGTACCAATAAAGATTTAATGACAAATATGGGAGAGGTATCCCTGCCGGTTGTGACTTTATATAAAGAAGATATTCCGATAAATGAACTGTATGGTTACACCACCAAAATGGAGGCATCTACCATGCGGGACACCATCACACCGCTGAATCAGAAGAGGATACTTCCGATAAAAATACAGACCTTTGATGATAAAGTGGACGGAATCTCCTATGAAATCAGAAGTATGGACGGAGAGCGGCTGATAGCGGAGAAGGAGTGGACGGATTATACCCAGAAAGACGGAGTGATTTCTGCAGACATCAAGGTACAGAATATTATCGAAGAGGGAAAAGAATACCTTTTTGTTTTAAAATTAGAGCAGGGTAGCAAAGAAATTTATTATTATACCCGGTTGATGCAACCGGTGGATTCCTATGTGGATGAAAGTCTGGAATTTGTTATGGATTTTCATAATAAATCCATGAACAAAGAAACCGGAGGAACTCTGGCAACCTACTTGGAGCCGGATTCCACCGCAGACAATAATACTCTAAGTGATGTGACCATCCATTCCTCTTTAAGTCAGCTGACATGGGGAAAATTGGACTATGAGCAGTTGGCAACGCCGATTCCTTCCATTAAAGAAATCAGCAGCTCTGCCAATGTAATTACGCTGAATTATGTAGTTACCACAAAGGGAAGCGAAGACCAGACGGAATATTATAATGTGGAAGAATATTATAGGGTGCGTCATACCGCAAACAGAGTTTATCTTTTGGATTATGAGAGAAAAATGAATCAGATTTTCCGGGGAGAAAAAAGTGCGGTGAATGACAAGTATCTGCAACTGGGCATCTGCGGAAGAAATGTCAATTATGTCTCCAATGAGAGCGGAACGGCAGTGGCATTTGTGCAGGAAGGAGAGCTGTGGGGATATAACCAGAACACAGGCCAGATTGCTAAAATTTTCAGTTTTCGTGGAAAAGATGAGATAGAAAAACGTGAGAATTACAACCAGCACGATATTCGTATTGTGGATGTGGACGAAGAGGGAAGCGTAGATTTTCTGGTATATGGATATATGAACCGGGGCGTACATGAGGGCAAAGTGGGAATCAGCGTCTGTCGTTATGATTCAGTAGCCAATACCACAGAAGAAGAATTGTTTTTGCCGGTGGAAACATCCTATCAGGTCATGAAAGAAGATTTGGGAGGAATGGCTTACCGGAACAATCAGAAGGAATTCTTTATTTTAGCAGGAAAAGACCTGTACAAAATCCAGATGGATAGTATGGAGGTTTCCACTCTCAAAAAGAATTTGGAAGAGGGAACCTATGGGGTATCGGATAGTGGAAGATACTTCGTTTATAAAGAAAAAGACATGTTGCATTTAGAAGATTTGGAGAACGGTTCTGTTTATAAGATAAAACCGGAAAATGGGGAATGTTTAAAACCTCTTGGATTTATGGGGGAAGACCTTATCTATGGAATTTCCACCGGAGAAGAAATGCCTATGCATAAGGTTCAGATTATTTCCTCGGAAGAAGACCATAAGGTGCTAAAAAGCTATGAAAAAGGCGGAAGCTATATTTCGGGAGTTCGTATCGAGGGAAACACCATCTATCTGGACCGCCTTGTTTATCAGAATGGCAGCTATATAGAAGCGGAGTCTGACACCATTATGAACAGCGAAGAGAAGGAAAATACACAAGTGCTGGTACACACCACTTCCGACGAAAAGAAGCAGACGTTGATTCAGTTGGAATTTCCACAGGAGAGTAAAAAAGAAACGGTAGTGAAGCTTTTGACGCCGGAACAGGTAGTAGAAAAGAAACCAAAGGAAGTGCGGATAGAGTTCCAGGATAAAAACCAATATTATGCTTATGCTGCAGGAAGAGTAGTGGCAGGGGGATACAATCCGGCAGAAGTGGTTCAGGCGGCAAATGGAAAAATGGGAGTAGTTGTGGACGGAAAACAGAATTATATCTGGAGACGTTCCAAAAAGACCGCTCAAAGCAATGTGCTGGGAAATGGAACCACCGCAGCAGGTGGAAGCTCTGTTGCTCAATGTCTGAATCTGATGCTGGCAAAGGAAGGAGAGAACTTGAATACGGAGCAGCTTCTGGAAGAGGGACAAAGTGTGGAAAATATTTTATCCAATACGCTAAAAAATAGTATTGTTTTAAATTTAACCGGATGCAGTGCAGAGGAGATGTTGTATTATGTGAGCGTGGGAAATCCGGTGCTGGGTATACTGGATGGAAATACCGCAGCATTGATTGTGGGATATGACAGTACAGGGATTTTAATCTGCCATCCGGAAACAGGAAGCGTAGAGAAAATGTCAACAGAGAGTGCTAATGCCGCATTCGAGGCAGGCGGCAATATCTTTTACAGTTATGTGAAGGAAGAGGAATAAAGATTGACAGACCGGTAAAATATGGTATAATTTAGTTGTTTTCAAAGACGAGACACCCCGAAAGGGGAGTCTCGTTTTTTAAAATAGAAGGAGATTAGAAGGGTGGAAAAAGTATGGAAATGTTATCAGAAATTTTGACAAAAGTAGATGACTTCGTCTGGGGACCGGTAATGCTGGTTCTACTGGTGGGAACGGGAATCTTTTTGACCTTCCGGCTGGGATTTCGGACATGGAGGAATCTGGGGTATGCTATTAAGAGTACCCTCAGCAAGGAAGCTAGAAGCAAGGACAGAGGAGAGGGAGATGTATCGCCATTCTCTGCACTAACCACAGCACTTGCAGCAACCATAGGAACAGGAAATATCGTAGGTGTGGCAACGGCCATGGTAGCCGGCGGACCGGGAGCATTGGTATGGATGTGGATATCAGCAGCATTTGGATTGACTTCAAAGTTCAGCGAATGTATGCTGGCAATCAAATATCGTGAGGTCAACGAAAGTGGTGAGATGTCCGGTGGACCGATGTACACCATGAAAAAGGCATTTAAGAATAAAAAAGTAGGAGCTACTCTGGGGTGGCTATTTGCATTTTTTGCAGTAATAGCATCCTTTGGAATCGGAAACCTGACACAGGCAAATTCCATTTCCGAATCGGTAAAGAGTACCTTCCATGTGTCTCCTGTAATTACAGGTATTATTATTACCGTATTGGCGTTACTGATTATTGTAGGAGGAATCAAAAAGATTTCCAAAGTATCCTCCATCGTAGTTCCGTTTATGGCAATTTTCTATATTATTGCAGGTATCATCGTTATCATTGGTAATATTCAGAATCTTCCTGCAGGAGTTGCCATGATATTTAAAATGGCATTTAGCACAGAGGCAGTAGGCGGCGGACTTTGCGGAACCATTACAGCATCTATGATGAATGCAATGCATTATGGTGTGGCACGAGGTGTATTCTCTAACGAGGCAGGTATGGGTTCTGCAGCAATTACAGCAGCAGCGGCTACGACGGACCATCCGGTGCGTCAGGGTTATATCAATATGACAGGAACCTTCTGGGATACCATCGTGGTCTGTACCATTACAGGATTATGTATTGCCAGCAGCGGAGTGTTGGGAACCACAGATCCGTCCTTTGTAACGGCGTCTAACCCGGAGGGATTTGTGACCGGTGCCAGTCTTACGATTTTAGCTTTTAAATCCGTATTGGGAGAAGCAGGAGGTATTTTGGTTACTATTGGAATTGTACTCTTTGCATTTTCCACTATTTTGGGATGGGAGTATCACGGAGAGAAAGCTTTTGAGTACATATTAAAGACACCGAAATACAATATGATTTATCGTATAATTTTCTCTTTAATTGCATATGTTGGAGCAACAACCACTTTAGAAATTGTGTGGAGCTTTTCGGATATCGCAAATGCTTTGATGGCAATACCGAACTTAATTTGTCTGTTGGCATTGAGTGGCGAGATTGCAAAGGACGTAAAAGACTTCCAGAAAATACTTGAAGCAGAAAAAGCAGCAAAATAATTTCCAAATATTGCAAAAACGAATATATGTATGCGAAAAAGTGCATAAAAATTCGGTGATTTGTGTAAATCCTTGTTGGAAAATGACGGAAATACAGAAAATGTCTTGCAAAAGCCTTCCGAATGAGCTATATTACATAAATGTACAGGCGTTAAGCCTGTGTGATGTTAAGATAGTAAAGTGGAAATAATAAAGGAAGTGGGATTATGAGTCAAAAGGAGATTGTTGTTTCCGACGTGGAAAAAGAACATGATAATCCAATCGCTGAACTGGTACAGGTAGCATGCCGGTTTGACAGTGAGATTATATTAGAAAGCAATAACTGCAAAATCAATGCAAAAAGTATCATGGGAATCATGGCATTTAATCCATCCAATGGCATGAAGGTAAATATCTTAGCCGAAGGTTCGGATGAAGATGAAGCTCTTAGTGCAATGGAAAAGTTTTTAGTTTGTGAGTAGGAGGAAGAAGAATGGCTGAAAAAAAAGTTGCAGAAGTAAAAGAGGTAAAACCGGCAGAAGTAAAGGTTGCAGTAAAAGCTGAAGAAGAGAAAGTTGTAGAGAAAGCAGCAGAAGTAAAAGAAACAGTAAAAGCGACGGTAAAAACAGCAGCAAAAAAGACAGCTCAGAAGAAAACGACTAGAAAAACCACGACCAAAAAAGAGGCGTCTTCAACCGAAGTGTTTGTAGAGTTTTACGGACAGCAGTCATCTGTTGAAAGCGTAGAAGAGAGAGTAAAAGCTGCCTTCGTAGCGGAAGGACACAAAGCAGGTACGATCAAATCCCTGAAGATTTACTTAAAACCGGAAGAGCAGGCAGCATACTATGTCATCAATGACAAGTTCGCCGGAAGAGTAGATTTATTCTAAGAAAAAATTAAGATATTTAAAGAGCGGTTCAAAAATGAACCGCTCTTTTTTAGTACTCGCCAGCTCTGTATTTTGTTAATAAATTATTGATACGGTCATAAGGATCTAACAGATCGCTGATGGTGGTATCGTGGTTTAAGGTATCTATCAGATAAGCGATGTACTTACTCATATCACAGTTGATATAATAAGGTCTGGAAAGTAATTCCGGTGTCTGGTAGGTCAAGTTTGTGGTTACCACACGATAGATAATGCCATCCTCTACCGCTTTGTCAAATTTTTCAAGACCGCTGGTAAACAGACCGAAGGTAGCAACGGCAAAGATACGGTTTGCTTTTCGTTTCTTTAACTCGGTTGCAACATCTATCATACTTTCACCGGAGGAAATCATGTCGTCGATAATGATGACATCTTTACCTTCCACGGAAGAACCAAGGAATTCGTGAGCCACAATTGGGTTGCGACCATCCACAATCTTGCTGTAATCACGGCGTTTGTAGAACATACCCATATCCAAGCCCATAACATTGGCAAGATATACGGCACGGTTGGTACCGCCTTCGTCAGGGCTGATTACCATCATGTGATCCGCATCAATCTGTAAATCCTTTACGTGTTTGCAGATACCCTTAATAAACTGATATGCAGGCTGAACGGTTTCAAAACCCTTCAACGGAATTGCATTCTGTACTCGTGGGTCGTGAGCATCAAAGGTAATAATATTGTCTACGCCCATAGCCGTCAATTCCTGTAAAGCAATGGCACAGTCCAAAGATTCTCTGGAGCTGCGTTTGTGCTGGCGGCTTTCATATAAGAAAGGCATGATAACCGTAATACGGCGAGCTTTACCGCCTACGGCAGCAATGATACGTTTGATATCCTGATAATGGTCATCCGGGGACATATGGTTCTCATGTCCGCAAACGGAATAGGTCAGGCTGTAATTGGTAATGTCAGCCATAATGTAAATGTCATAGCCTCGTACGGATTCGGAAATCGTACCTTTGGCTTCGCCGGAGCCAAAACGTGGAGTGCTTGCCTTTACAATATAAGATGCACGGTGATAATCTTTAAAAGCAATGTTATCCTTGTGTGCATTATGTCTAGTCTCCCTCCATTTTACCAGATACTGATTCACTTTCTCGCCAAGCTCGGCACAACTTTCCAATGGGATAAGTCCCAGAGCACCGGCAGGAATCGTTTCCAAATTTCTTTCATCAGTTGCCATGATTGAGTTCCTCCATAAAATTCGCTTAATGTATAAAGTTATATAAAAAATGCCAAATAGCCACGTAGAATTATAGCAAAGAAAAAGTGTTATTGCAATTTCTTTTTAATGCGGATGTCATCCCCGAAAAGTTTAATCATCGTATAGTTTGAAGAAATACGGGAAAAAGTCCGTTCTGAGTAAATTTCAGCCAACTGGTTCAAACTCAGGTTTGTGGATATTATGGTCGATTTTTTTCTTAAAATACGTTCGTTCAGACATAGGAATAACTGAGAGGTTGTAAAGGAATTGGACATCTCAGTGCCTAAATCGTCAATAATCAAAAGGTCGCAGTCGAAGATGTTCTGATAAGGCTCCGCTGCTTCGGCATCCCTTTCAAAGACTGTTTTTTCAAAAATATGAAATAATTCAAATGCCGTAAAATAAATAACAGAGTGTCCCCGGTCCAAAAGTTCTTTTGCAATACAGTTGGACAAAAAAGTCTTTCCTACACCGGTATCTCCATAAAAGAAAAGGTTGGAAAATTCCTTTTCAAAGGATTCGATAAAGGTCCGGCTTGCCCGCAGGGCGTCCTTTGCAGTCTCCAAGGCGGAGAGATTGGTTGCCGGATTTATCTGCGTATCAGAATAATAGGAAAGGGAGAATGTAGAAAAATTCTCCTTTTCCAATATTGTTTTCAAATTTGACTGAGTGTATACCAAATCAATGGCTGCCTGTTTGAAACAGTGACAGCGTTGGCTGCCGATATAGCCGGTATCCTGACAGTCAGGACAGGTATAAGGCATGTCCAGATAATTCTCGGGATAACCGAGAGAAGAGATAATGGTATGCTTTTCTTCCTGAAGCAGACGAAGCTGTTTCTTTAAATCGGTCAAAGCGGAATCGTCTCCCGAAAGCAGCTTTTTTGCACTTGCCAGAGAGGTGGAGGCGATACGGTCATCCAACTCTTTCAGCTGTGGTGCCTTGCCATAGACCTCTTGGATATGTAATTCCTGCACATGGCGGTTGGCAGTCTGCCGTGCTTCATAATCCCGCATGATTTCATCGTATTGAGCATTTGTTAAAGCCATGATATCTCCTTTGGACTAGATGGAACGGTTTAACAGCTGCCGTTCTAGCTGGTCATAGTTATAGTTTCGTTGTGAAAAATTATTAAACTTGTTGTTGGAAACCTTAGGGGAAGAAGCAGAGGTATGCTTCTTGTTTTTCTTATAAGCGGCATCCAAATCCGCAATGTCCTCCAGATGCCGGATTTTGTTGTTTTTCCAACTGTTTAAAATAGTGTCCGTGTATTCAAAGCTCGGTTGATGGATGGCTTGGATGGTACGTTTACAAGCCTCTGTAATAATATCCAGAGAAAAACCGTATTCCTTCATCCATTTCTCTATGAAAGCCATCTCAAAAGGAACCAGATTTCGGTTGTTGATTCCCAGAGACTTAATGACTGCATAGTAAGCTTGGTTATGTAAGCTGGATGCCTGCTTTGCCTGCTCAATGGTCTGAATGCCGGAATCCTTCCAATTCAGAGCAACCTTGTCCATGTAGCGGGTATTGGCGTGACCGTTTTCCACACAGTATTCAATGAGATATTCAATCAGTTCCGGTGAAAACTGAAGGGTATCATACCAATATAAAATCGTGTTAAAGTCATTGGAGGTCAAAAGATGCCGCATGTAACGCTCCGCCACAAAGAAAAGGGTCTTTACCTCCTCTTTTTTGCTAAAATTTGAAATTTCATCTAAAGAGTATTCCCGACGCTTCGGTGTGGCAGGTGCTGCAGGAGCGGCGGAAATACAGGTGTCAGAGTCATCGCCGGATTCTGCCGGGACATTTTCGGAAGAATCCTGAAAACAGATGCTTTCCAATTCTCCCTCCGCATTATATTCCAATCGTAAAAGGTTCATCTTCTCCCAATATTTCAGAGCACGTTTGATATCCTTTTCCGTATGTTCAAATTTATCTGCCATTTTAGAAATGGACAGTTCGTTCTTATTGCCGTTGATACACCGCAGCAGATACAGATAAATTTTCACGTACTCGCCGCTGGCAGAAATCATATAATCGTCAATAAAAGCATTCGGAACACAGGTAGTCGTAGCCGGACTATCTGTGTGTAGTGTAATGTGTGACATAAAACTCCCTCTTTCATCTAATTTCTGTACTTCGTACAATCAGATAACATGTTGTGAATTATAGCATAATTTTTTGAGATTGAGAAGTGGCAAATTCCCTTGAAACCCTTGGAAATCAAGGGTTTACAACTTTGTGGATAATGTGGATAACTTCGTGTAAAAAATAACCTGACAATTATGGTAACCGAGCGAAAAGTTGCTTTTTCGGGGAAGAATGGGACAAACCCATAAATGTAAAAAAGAATTATGTAAATAAAAAAATCCACATGAAAACGTGTGAAAAAAAACATCGTTTCATGTGGATAATGTGGATAATTAAAGTCCAAGTAAATGTTCTCCCACATTTACAATATCTCCGGCCCCCATGGTTATCAACAAGTCGCCGTTCATACATTTTTTTAATAAAAAATTTTCAATTTCATCAAAAGTGTGGAAATGATAAGCAGGAGTTCCCTTATCTGCAATCAGCTTCTGGATATCACCGGAACTGATTCCTAAGGTGTCTGTCTCCCTTGCGGCATAGATGTCGGCAAGAACCACCACATCAGCCAGAGAAAGTGCATCTGCAAAATCATTTAGAAACGCCTTGGTGCGGGTATAAGTGTGAGGCTGGAAGACACAGACAATCCTTTCGTGAGGATAATTCTTTGCAGCCTGTAAGGTGGCACGGATTTCTGTTGGGTGGTGGGCATAGTCATCTACAATGGTAATCCCCCCAAGGGTTCCCTTTTTCTCAAAACGGCGTTTTGTACCGGCGAAGGCACCCAGACCCTGAAAAACAGCATCCTTCGGAAGGTTCATCTGAACCGCAAGAGCAATCGCGGCAAGTGCATTTAGGATGTTGTGTTCCCCGGGAATGGAAAGTGTAATTCTTCCATATAAAGAAGAACCCTGCATAGCATCAAAAGAAGCACAGCCGTTTTCGTCATAGCTGATATTTTGGGCATGGAAATCGTCAGAAGCGTCCAGACCGTAGGTGATGGTCTTAGTAGGGAGGCCTTGAGTAATCTCCTGATAGCGGTCAATGGCACCGTTTAAAATAATACAGCCCTCCGGTGCGGTATTTGCCGCAAAAAGATGGAAAGAATGACGAATGTCGTCAATGTCCTTAAAAAAGTCCAAGTGGTCTTCTTCTATATTTAATATGAGAGAATACCGTGGACGGAAATTCAAAAAACTGTTGGTGTATTCGCAGGCTTCCGTCACAAACAAATCGGAATTTCCCACTCGGATATTTCCACCGATGGCATCCAAAATACCGCCTACGGAAATAGTAGGGTCGGTGTCGGCTGCCAGCAAAATCTGGGAAACCATGGAAGTGGTTGTGGTTTTTCCGTGGGTTCCGGCTATGGCAATGGAGCGGGAATAGTTATCCATAATCTGTCCCAGCAACTCAGCACGGGTCAGTGTCGGGATACCGGCAGCACGGGCGGCTGCAAGCTCCGGGTTATCTTCGTGAATCGCAGCGGTGTATACTACCAAATCCGTACCGGATGTGATGTTAGAAGCCCGCTGTCCGTAAAAAATCTCTGCACCGGCAAGCTCCAGCTGTTCTGTCAACGGAGATTTCTTGGAATCCGAGCCGGAAATCGTAAAATGCTCTTTCAGTAAAATTTCGGCAAGACCGCTCATGCTGATACCGCCTATACCGATAAAATGAATATGAATTGGATTATTAAAATTAATTTGATACATTTTTTTACCTGTCCATTCTATCTACAAAACTACATGCATATTTATCTAATATATTATAACCCTATCTGTAAAAATTGCAAACGAAAATAAAATGTTTGAATTTTCCAAAATGAAATAAAACAGAAGAAAAAGTTTTTTGTATCAAGGTGTCTACCACAATGTAAAAACGACATGTAATTTATGTCAAATTTTACAAAAAAAGGAAAAAATTCGGATAAATATTGTGTAGGTTGTTGAAAAGACAGAAAGGTATATGATATAATTATTACAACGTAAAACAGCAATATAAAGAGGTGATAGACGTGGCTAATAAAGAGATGATTGCAATGCTTTTGGCAGGAGGACAGGGAAGCCGTCTGGGGGTCCTTACCTCGTCGGTTGCGAAGCCGGCAGTGGCTTTTGGAGGAAAATATCGTATCATAGATTTTCCTTTGAGCAACTGTATTAATTCGGGGATTGATACGGTGGGTGTATTGACACAATACCAGCCGTTGAGATTGAATACACATATCGGTATCGGCATACCGTGGGATTTGGACCGAAATAACGGAGGAGTGACGGTACTTCCGCCTTATGAAAGAAGCGACAACAGCGAATGGTATTCAGGTACTGCCAATGCCATATACCAGAATATGAACTACATTGATACCTATAATCCGGAGTATGTGCTGATTCTTTCAGGAGATCATATTTATAAGATGGATTATGAGGTAATGCTTGATTTCCACAAAGAGAAACAGGCAGATGTTACCATTGCAACGATGCCGGTTCCTATAGAAGAGGCCAGCCGTTTTGGTATTGTCATCACAGATGAGGATAAGAGAATTCTCGAATTTGAAGAAAAACCGGCACAGCCAAGAAGCAATCTGGCATCCATGGGAATTTATATCTTTACATGGAAGGTATTGAGAGAAGCATTGATTTCCATGAAAGACCAGAGTAATTGCGATTTCGGAAAACATATCATCCCATATTGCCATGAAGGCAAAAAGAACCTGTTTGCATATGAGTACAACGGATATTGGAAAGATGTAGGAACGTTGGGCTCCTATTGGGAAGCAAACATGGAATTAATTGATTTGATACCGGAATTTAACCTCTATGAGGAGTATTGGAAAATTTATACTAAGAGTGAGATATTTGAACCACAGTATCTCTCCGCCGAAGCAGTGGTAGATAAGAGTATTATCGGAGAAGGTAGTGAGATATACGGAGAAATTCGTAACTCAGTCATAGGAGCAGGTGTCAAAGTCGGAAAGGGCAGTGTCATTCGGGATTCTATCATTATGGCAAATACTACCATAGGTGAGAATGTCATCATTGACAAATCCATCGTGGCAGAAAACGTAGTGATTGGTGATGGCGTACAGCTGGGAATCGGTCAAGAGGCACCGAGCAAACTAAACGAGAGCATCTATGCTTTCGGTCTGGTAACTGTAGGAGAAGATTCCAGTATTCCGTCTGGCGTGAAAGTTGGAAAGAATACAGCAATTTCGGGACAGACAGAGAAAGCTGACTATCCAAATGGAATTTTAGAGTCAGGGGAATACATTATTAAGGCAGGTGACAGACAATGAAAGCATTAGGACTTATATTAGCAGGCGGAAATAACAACCGTATGCGGGAACTTTCCAACAAAAGAGCGATTGCGGCTATGCCGGTGGGCGGAAGCTACCGTTGTATTGACTTTGCATTGAGCAATATGTCTAATTCACATGTCCAGAGGGTAGCGGTGCTGACACAGTACAATGCCAGATCGTTGAATGAACATCTCAGCTCTTCCAAGTGGTGGGATTTCGGAAGAAAACAAGGTGGGCTCTATGTATTTACCCCTACTGTAACAGCCAATAACAGTTGGTGGTATCGGGGAACTGCGGACGCCATCTATCAGAACATTGAATTTTTAAAGAGAAGCCATGAACCATATGTCATTATTGCCAGCGGAGATTGTGTCTATAAGATGGATTACAATGATGTGTTGGATTACCATATTGAGAAAAAGGCTGACATTACAGTGGTTTGCAAGGAGATGGGACCGGAGGATGATGTGTGCCGTTTCGGAACTATCCGTATGAATGAGGATTCCCGAGTTATCGACTTTGAAGAAAAGCCGATGGTGGCACAGTCCAACACCGTTTCCACAGGAATCTATGTCATCCGAAGAAGAGCATTGATTGAAATGCTGGAAAAGGGAGCCGATGAAGACCGCTGGGATTTTGTAACGGACGTATTGATTCGCTATAAGAATCTGAAACGGATTTACGGATATAAGATGGATGGATATTGGAGCAATATTTCCACAGTAGAATCCTATTATAAGACTAATATGGATTTTCTGAATGCAGATGTCCGCAACTATATGTTCCGAAGTGAGCCGAAGATTTATTCCAAGATTGATGACCTTCCTCCGGCAAAATATAACAGCGGTTCGGAAGTCAAAAATAGTTTGGTATCCAGCGGATGTATTCTGAACAGTAAAGTGGAAAATTCCATTCTTTTCAAAAATGTATTCGTAGGAAAGAACTGTGTGATTAAAAATTCAATTATCTTAAATGATGTATATATCGGAGATAATACGCACATCGAAAACTGTATTGTAGAAAGCAGGGGAACGCTGTGTGCTAATACCTATTACTGCGGCGAGGACGGCGTGAAAGTAGTAGTGGAGCACAACGAGCGATACATATTTTAGCAGTATGATGTGAAACGGAAAGGGGACGAGATGATATGGAAATTACGGATGTACGTGTGAGGAAAATGGAAAAAGAGGGTAAGATGAAAGCCGTTGTTTCCATTACGATAGATTCGGTTTTTGTGGTACACGATATCAAGGTAATAGAAGGCGAGAAGGGATTGTTTATTGCGATGCCAAGCCGGAAATCCGCCGAGGGAAGATATCGGGATATTGCCCATCCGATTGATTCGACAATGCGTCAGGAGCTTCAGGATTTGATTGTTAAGAAATACTTAGAAACAATGAATGAAGATTAGGAAAAGAGATACAGTCAGGGAGAACCGGCTGTATCTTTTTTTGCTTTTTTAATGACAAAATAGAAAAATTTAGGTAAAATAGATTCTACTGAAACAGAGAAGATGGAGGAGAACATGAAACAGTTAAGAGCCGTAATACTTGCAGCAGGAAAAGGAACCAGAATGAAATCGGAGCTGCCGAAAGTAGTACATACAATCGAAGATAAATGTCTGGTGGACTATGTGATTGAGGCAGCCAGAGGTGCCGGAGCAGAGGAAGTCTGTCTGGTGGTAGGATATAAACATGAGGTGGTAGAAGAAAAGATATTGCATAAGGATGTAACCTATGCATTGCAGATGGAGCAGCTTGGCACGGGGCATGCGGTAAAATGTGCAGGCGAGTTTTTGCAGGGAGAAGGAGAAACTTTGATTCTCTGCGGAGATACGCCGTTGATTACTGCAGATACTTTGAAAAAACTCTGCGATTATCACACAGAGAAGAAGAATGCGGTGACCGTACTTTCGGCCATGGTAGAAGATCCGACGGGATATGGAAGAATCATTCGTGACGCCGAAGGCAGCTTTGTAAAAAGCGTGGAGCATAAAGATGCCAGTGAAGAGGAATTGAAGTCCTGTGAAATTAATTCGGGAATGTATCTTTTTGATACGCAGGAACTGAAAAGTTCTTTGAATCTTTTGACTACGGATAACGCACAGGGTGAATATTATCTGCCGGATACACTCACAATTATCAAAGAGAGAGGTTTGCAGGTAGATGCCTTTGCCTTGGACAGTGCAGAGGAAATTGCCGGAGTCAACGATCAGGAACAACTGGCGGCAGCAGCAAAGGTCATTGCCGGAAGAAGAGATGGAAATGTTTAGATTTGGCAGGAAAGGAAAACAGAAGATGTATCTGATTGCAGGACTTGGAAATCCTGACAAAAAATATGAACATACCAGACATAATGTGGGATTTGATGTCATTGATGAACTGGCGGAAAAATATAATATCAGTATCAGTGAGAAAAAACACAAGGCACTTTTAGGCAAAGGAGTCATAGAGGGGCAAAAGGTGGTTCTGGCTAAGCCTCAGACCTATATGAATCTCAGCGGCGAAAGTATTGTGGAACTGGTGCATTATTATAAGATAGACCCGGAAACCGAAATGATTGTTATTTATGATGACATCAGTTTTGCACCGGGAAATCTGCGGATTCGTCAAAGCGGAAGTGCCGGTGGACACAACGGAATCAAGAATATTATTAAGTGTCTGGGAACTCAGGAATTTATGCGGATTAAAGTAGGAGTAGGTGAAAAACCGAAAAATTGGGATTTGGCGGATTTTGTGCTGGGGCATTTTTCCAAGGAAGAACGGGAGAATCTGGAAGATGCTATTGGCCGGGCAATGGAAGCTGTGGGCTATATGATAAACGGAGATGTGGCAAAGGCCATGAACGAATATAATAAAAAAGTAGTAGACAGGTAAGGACATGAAGACAGTAACAGAGGCTCTGAAAGACTGGGCGGATTATGAGAGGCTCCAAAACCTTCTGAAAAAAGAAACGGGAATTTTTCAGATTTCCGGCTGTGTAGATGCCGGAAAAGCACATATGGTATACAATCTTAGCAATGGTTTTCCAAAGAAAATCATTGCTACTTTTAGCGAACAAAAAGCGAAGGAATTATATGAGGACTGTCGGTTTTTTGACAAAAACACCGTATATTATCCGGCAAAAGATATACTTTTTTACCAATCCGACCTCCGTGGAAATCAGTTGACCAAGGAACGGGTCAATGCCATTAAGGTGTTGTTGGAGGAAGAGGAAGTAACCTTGATTACCACCTTTGACGGGCTGATGAATCGGTTGATGGGATTGGAAAAATTTCGAGAGTTTGTGGAATATCTGGAGGTGGGGGACACCTTGAATCTGGACAAATTCTCCAAGAAGCTGACTGCCATGGGATATGAGAAAAATTATCAGGTAGAAAGTAACGGGCAGTTTGCCATCAGAGGAGGTATTCTGGATATCTATCCCCTGACGGAGGAAAATCCCTATCGAATTGAGCTATGGGGAGATGAGATTGATTCCATCCGAAGCTTTGCACCGGACAGCCAGCGTTCCATCGAGAACTTGGAACGGATATCCATCTATCCTGCCAGTGAGGTTATTTTTGATGAGGAAACCAAAAAGCAGGGATTAAAAAAGATAGAAAAAGATGGGCAAAAATTATACAAGAAGTACCGGGAGAGCATGATGACGGAGGAGGCACACCGGGTAGAGACCATGGTGAAGACCCTTCGGGAAGAAGTGGAAGAACTGGGACTTCTGGCAGGCACAGAATCCTATCTGGACTATTTTGAGGCAGAGACCGTGTCGCTGCTGGATTATTTTGAGGGCGAAAATACACTGATTTTTCTGGATGAACCGGTACGGGCGGTGGAGAAGGGAAGAGTCATAGAGAAAGAGTTTGTGGAGAGCATGCAGCAACGTCTGGAAAAGGGGTATATTCTTCCGGGACAGATGAATGCACTTTACCGTTATGAGGAAATTACGGCAAAGCTGGCATCCCGCAAAGTCATCGGACTGGCGGCACTGGATATGAAAGAAAAAAAACTTCAGATAAAAGAGCATTTTTCCATACAAATGAAGACGGTCAACCCTTACAACAACAGCTTTGAACTGCTGTGCAAGGATTTGCAGAGATACAAGAAGAACGGCTACCGGGTCCTGTTGCTTTCCGGTTCCAGAACCAGAGTAAAGCGTCTGGCGGAGGATATTGCGGCAGAGGGTTTAAACAGCTTTTATGCGGAAGAAAAAGAGCACGAGATAAAGGCCGGAGAGGTAATGACCACTTACGGAAAGGTAAAACGGGGATATGAGTATGCAGACCTGCATTTTGTGGTTATCTCGGAAAGTGATATTTTTGGAGGAGAGAAGAAGAAACGGAAGAAACGCCGGATTTATGAAGGGGAGAAAATACAGAGCTTTTCAGATTTGAATATAGGCGATTATGTGGTACATGAAAACCACGGACTGGGAATCTACCGAGGCATTGAAAAGGTAGAGGTAGACCGGGTGGAAAAGGACTACATTAAAATCGAGTATGCCAAAGGGGGAAACCTTTATATTCTTGCCACCCAGTTGGAATTGATTCAAAAATATGCCGGAGCGGATGCCAAGAAACCGAAGCTGAATAAATTGGGAACGCAGGAGTGGACAAAGACAAAATCCAGAGTTCATCGGGCGGTGGCGGATATTGCACAGGAATTGGTGGAGCTCTACGCAAAACGTCAGAACAGGGAAGGGTTTGTCTATGGACCGGATACGGTTTGGCAGAAAGAGTTTGAAGAGATGTTTCCTTTTGAGGAGACAGAGGATCAGGAGCTTGCCATAGAAGCCACCAAACGGGATATGGAAAGTCCCAAGATTATGGACCGATTAATCTGCGGAGATGTGGGATACGGAAAGACGGAGATTGCCATCCGTGCAGCCTTTAAGGCGGTGCAGGAGGGAAAACAGGTGGTGTATCTGGTGCCGACTACCATTCTGGCACAACAGCATTACAATACCTTTGCCACCCGCATGAAAGATTTTCCGGTACGGGTGGATTTGCTCTGTCGGTTCCGTACAGCGGCACAGCAAAAAAAGACCATTGCTGATTTGAAAAAGGGAATGGTGGACATTGTAATCGGTACCCACCGGGTATTGTCTAAAGATGTGGAATTTAAGGACTTAGGTCTTTTGATTATTGATGAGGAGCAGCGTTTCGGAGTTGCCCATAAGGAAAAAATCAAACAGATGAAAGAGGACGTAGATGTACTGACCCTGACGGCAACACCGATTCCCCGAACTCTCCATATGAGCCTCATAGGAATTCGGGATATGAGTGTGTTGGAGGAACCGCCTATGGACCGGATGCCGATACAGACCTATGTCATGGAATATAATGAGGAGCTGGTGCGGGAGGCCATTGTGCGGGAGCTTTCCCGGGAAGGACAGGTATACTACGTGTTCAACCGCGTGAACCAGATTGAGGATGTTACCGCAAAAATCGCTTCGCTGGTACCGGAGGCCAATGTGGCGTTTGCCCACGGACAGATGCGGGAACGGGAACTGGAAGACATTATGTACAGCTTTATCAATGGAGAAATCGATGTACTGGTATCCACCACCATCATTGAAACGGGATTGGATATTTCCAATGTAAACACCATGATTATCCATGATGCAGACAATATGGGATTGTCCCAGCTTTATCAGTTAAGGGGAAGAGTGGGAAGGTCTAACCGGACAGCCTATGCCTTTTTGCTTTACCGCAGAGATAAGATGTTAAAAGAGGTGGCAGAAAAGCGTCTGGCGGCAATCAAAGAGTTTACGGATTTGGGAAGCGGATTTAAGATAGCCATGAGAGATTTGGAAATCCGAGGTGCAGGAAATCTGTTGGGTGCGGAGCAGCACGGACATATGGAGGCAGTGGGATATGACCTTTACTGTAAGATGTTAAATGAAGCAGTAAAAACCGTAAAGGGAGAACCCCATGAGGAATATTTCGATACCACTTTGGACATCAATGTGGATGCCTATATTCCGGCAACCTATATCTCCAATGAATTTCAAAAGCTGGATATCTACAAGAGAATCGCAGGAATTGAAAACGAAGAGGAAAGTGACGAGATGCTGGAGGAGCTGATTGACCGCTTTGGAGATCCTCCGAAATCTGTGGAAAATCTTTTGTGGATTGCCAGAGCCAAGGCGAAGGCACATGGATGTTATCTGCGGGAGGTTTCGGAAAAGGCAGATGCGATTCAGTTTGTATTTTTGGAAAATGCAAAGATAAATCCTGTGGATATTCCCCAATTCATACAGGATTATCAGGGAACTCTCAGCTTTACGCCGGATAAAAAGGGACCGTTTTTCACCTATTATCTGAAGAAAAATTCCAGACAGGAGAAGCTGTCGGTTATGGAAGCTACAGAACGTATCTTGGAGGATATTCGGGTAAGGCTGGTGGAGAAAAAATAAGAAACTTGTTGTAAGAGGTTCTAAAAAGTCCTATAATAAAACACAGACAAGTATAAATTCGGGAGGAACAATCGATGAAGGCAAAAAGAATAACGGCACTTCTGCTTACAGCTGTTATGAGCATCGGCGTTTTGGGCGGATGCGGTGCAAAGAATGTAGATGCAGATGAGGTAGTGGTAAAGATGGCAGACGGAGAAGAGGTTCGTCTGGGTGTCGCTAATTTTATGGCAAGATATACACAGAGCAATTTTGACAGTTTTTATGTGGCTTATTTTGGCGAGGATTACTGGTCGCAGGATATGTCCGGAAAGGGAGAGACCATGGAGGACACCACCAAAGACCAGGTAATGGACACCTTGAAGACCTATTATGCCTTAGCGGCACATATGGATGATTACGGTGTAACCATTACGGAAGAGGATACCAAGGCAATGGAAGAGGCAGCGGAGGCATTTATAGAAGCTAATTCCGATGAGGCAATACAGGCAATGAGTGCCAATAAACGGGATATTGTGGAATATCTGCGGTTGATTACCATCCAGCAGAGAATGCAGGAGGCAATCGAAGGGGATGTGGATACCAACGTCAGCGATGAAGAGGCGGCACAGAGAACCTATAGCTATGTGGAGATTCCTACGAATGATAAGGTGGATGAAAACGGAGAGAGTGCAGAATATACGGAGGAAGAGCTGACAGCCCTGCGGGTAAAGGCACAGGGAATTGTAAGCGGAAACGCCGATGAGTTTGAAAGTAAAGCGGAGGCAGAGGGTTACACGGTAAGTACCCAGTCTTATGGCGAGAAGGATACCGCAGAAGACAGCGGAATTCCGGAGGAAGTGATTTCCGCAGCCAATGAGCTGAAGGAAGGCGAAATGTCAGAGGTTATCGAGACTGAGAGTGGATTCTATGTACTGCGGCTAGACAGCGAGTTTGACCGGACAGCCACCGATGAGAAAAAGGATCAGATTATTGGTGAGAGACAGGAGGAACTGTATCAGGAGGTCTGTGAAAAATACCGGAAAGATTTCAAGTTTGAAATTGACAAGAAGGTCTGGAAAAAAGTGAAGTTTGAGGATTTATTTACCATCAAGCAGGCAGAAGTAGAAGAAGAGACCATGAGTGAATAAATATAAGGGAAGCTGCAATGGGCAGTTTCCCTTTTTTTAGCCATGCACGATACCGGAAAAAATACATATAGTACAGTATAAAGGGTCTCCTGCCATAAAAATGTAATAAAAAAGTAAAGATATGGAAATTTACAAATAAGAAAAGTATGCTATAATAAAACGGAGTAAGGATTTAAGTAGGGAAGTCCTTGACAAAAGTAAAAATGGGAGATTATAATTACTGTTTGTATTAATTATATAGAGGTGTGTAATGGAACAATATGTAATCAAAGGCGGAAGTCCTCTGATTGGCGAAGTAGAGATAGGCGGAGCGAAGAATGCAGCTCTGGCAATTCTTGCCGCAGCGATTATGACGGATGAAACCGTGACAATAGATAACTTGCCGGATGTTCGCGATATCAATGTGTTGTTGGATGCCATTGAAGGAATCGGAGCAAAGGTAAACCGAATAGATGAACACACAGTAGAGATTAACGGTTCTTATATTGACTGTCTGTGTGTGGATTATGAATCCATGAAGAAGATACGTGCTTCTTATTATCTTTTGGGAGCACTTTTAGGAAAATACAAAGAGGCAGAGGTGGCTTTGCCGGGAGGATGTAATATCGGAAGCCGTCCTATGGACCTTCATATCAAAGGTTTTAAGGCTTTGGGAGCAAATGTAGAGTTGAGAAATGGTGCAGTGGCAGCCAAGGCAGATAAGCTGGTGGGTACCCATATCTATCTGGATAAGGTTTCTGTGGGAGCAACCATTAACGTGCTGATGGCAGCAGTTATGGCAGAAGGTAAGACCACCATTGAGAATGCGGCAAAGGAGCCTCACGTGGTAGATGTTGCCAATTTCCTGAGCAGTATGGGAGCCAATATCCGTGGAGCAGGAACCGATGTCATTCGTATTGTGGGAGTGGAGAAGCTTCACAAAACTACCTACTCCATCATCCCGGATCAGATTGAGGCCGGTACTTTTATGTTTGCAGCAGCAGCCACACATGGGGATGTACTGGTAAAAAATGTTATTCCGAAGCATTTAGAAGCTACTTACGCAAAGTTGTTGGAGGCGGGATGCAGAATAGAGGAATTTGATGATGCAGTTCGTGTCATTGCCAAAGAACCATTAACCCATACGCAGGTGACGACTTTGCCATATCCGGGATTCCCGACAGATATGCAGCCACAGATGGCGGTGGTTTTGGGAATTGCGGAGGGAACCAGTACGGTTACCGAGAGCATATTTGAGAATCGTTTTAAATATGTGGATGAATTGACCCGCATGGGTGCGTCTATTAAGGTGGAAAGCAATGTTGCTATTATCAGCGGTGTAGATAAATACACAGGTGCCAGAGTCAGTGCACCGGATTTGCGGGCAGGAGCCGCGTTGGTGATTGCCGGTCTGGCAGCAGAGGGAATTACGGTAATCGATGATATTCATTTCATAGAGCGTGGATATGAGCGTTTCCCGGAGAAGTTGGCAGGAATCGGAGCTACCATCGAAAAGGTTTCCACCGAGAAGGAAATACAGAAATTTACTTTGAAGGTTTCATAGATTTTGAAGAGAGAGCAGAAATAAAAAGTCCCGGATGTAGAACTCTTCTACATCCGGGATTGTTGTTTTCTTGAGTTATAAAACGGCCTTGATGAACAGGGACGGCTGACAGGACAAATCAATACAGGTTCCGTCATCCAGCTTTACCATAGGCTTGGACAGATGTTTTTGATTGAGAAAAATAATCGTTGCACTCCGTCCGTCATTCAAAAGGACACGGTTGCTCTGGTAGCTGTTGGCAATCCGTTCCAAAAAGGTCAGAATATACTTTGGATGATATTTGGAAAATCCGTCTTTTTCAAATTCCGCAATGACTTGGAAAGGACAAAGGGGAGCACGGTATTTACGTGCTGCTGTCATAGCGTCATAGACATCCGCAATGGCAATAATCATGGCATATGAATCTGTCTCATCCCTGGTCAGTCCCAAAGGATAGCCGCTGCCGTCACAACGTTCATGGTGCATCAGAGCAGCTTGTTTTATATGATAGTTCAGTTGCTGTTTTTTTAACAGGTCATGTCCTTTGAGAGGATGGCTCTTGATAAGAGCAAATTCCTCGTCGGTCAGTTTTCCTTCTTTGTTCAATACCTCTTCGGGAATCAAGAATTTTCCCACATCATGCAAAGCTCCTGCCAAGGTCAGGGTATCCAGTTCCTCGGAAGGCAATTTCAGCCATCTGCCCAACATTCTGGAAATCATAGCCACATTCAGAGAATGGGCATAGACGCTGTCATCAATCTGTCGCAGATTGTGAAGCATATCAAAAAACTGGATGGAGGTTCTAGTCTCCTGCATTAAGGTTTTCGGAATGGCAACCAGTTCATCAGCATAGTGAAGTGTTCCGGTTTCCTTGAAATCCTTCAGGTAATCATAAAATTTATGTACATGGTTTGTATAATCAACTTGGAATTTTTGAAAAGAAGAACTCTTTCGGATTTTTTGAGAATAAGTAAGTTCAGGGGCAAGTACTGCCAGTTTTTCCGTAGGTGGTACAGGAGAAGCCGATGGTGGTGCCGCCTTTACAGGCTCTGTAGGTTCTGTTTGAACAACTACAACCGAGGCCTCTGCAATGCCGTAAAATTCCATACGTGCAATGAGCTGCCTTGTGAGCGGTACTCCTTCATTGATAATTAACTGACCCCGCTGGGTCTTAACCGGTTCCGTAGTAATCATACCCGGAACTAAATCTTTTACTTGCATTTTTCCCATAATATTATATACCCTCTGATAAAAACCCTAAAAAACCTTCATATATAGAAATATAGGGGGTATTGAAAAAATTGTCAATACAAAAGCTGAGAAAAAAGTGAAAAAAGGCTTGACTTTTATAGAAAAGGGGAGTAAAGTATCGCCTGTAACAAAATTGAAACATAAAAAATGTCTCTCTTATTCAGAGTGGTGGAGGTACATAGGACCAATGAAGCCACGGCAACCCCTCTTAAATGGAAGGTGCCTACCTGAGCGAGTAATCGAACAATAAGAGGATTTGATTGATACTTCATGTCCGCTTATTTTAACGGGCATTTTTTTATGGATTTATGAAAACACAGGAGGAAGAAAAATGGAAAAAAGATTGTTTACATCTGAATCTGTAACAGAAGGACATCCGGACAAAGTCTGTGATGCTATCTCAGATGCTATTTTAGATGCGTTAATGGAGCAGGACCCGATGAGCCGGGTGGCTTGTGAAACCGCTACCTGTACCGGATTTGTTCTGGTAACCGGAGAGGTAACCAGTAAGGCAAACATTGATATTCCGAAAATCGTCCGGGATACGGTAAATGAAATCGGATACAATGATGCGGCAACCGGATTTGACGGAAATACCTGTGCGGTTATGGTGGCACTGGATCAGCAGTCCGCAGATATTGCCATGGGTGTCGATAAGGCTTTAGAGGCAAGAGAGAATAAGATGACCGATGAGGAACTGGAGGCAATTGGAGCCGGAGATCAGGGTATGATGTTCGGATATGCAACCAATGAGACCGAGGAATTGATGCCTTATCCGATTTCTCTGGCACATAAGCTGGCACTTCAGTTAACGAAGGTAAGAAAAGACGGAACTTTAAAATATTTGAGACCGGACGGAAAGACACAGGTTTCCGTAGAGTACAACGAAGCAGGAAATCCGGTTCGTCTGGAGGCAGTGGTATTATCCACTCAGCATGACCCGGATGTGACACAGGAACAGATACATAAAGACATTAAAAAATATGTATTTGATGAAATTCTTCCAAAAGAGCTGATTGATGCAGATACCAAGTTTTTCATCAACCCAACAGGACGTTTTGTTATTGGTGGACCTCACGGAGATGCAGGTCTTACAGGACGTAAAATCATCGTAGATACCTATGGTGGATATGCTCGTCACGGCGGCGGTGCTTTTTCTGGAAAAGACTGTACCAAGGTAGACCGTTCCGCAGCATATGCAGCCCGTTATGTTGCAAAGAATATTGTAGCAGCAGGACTGGCAGAGAAATGTGAAATCCAGTTGTCCTATGCCATTGGTGTGGCACAGCCGACATCCGTCATGGTGGATACCTTTGGAACCAGTAAATTATCCGATGAGAAGCTGGTGGAGATTATTCGTGAGAACTTCGACCTTCGCCCGGCAGGAATTATCAAAATGCTGGATTTGAGAAGACCGATTTACAAACAGACCGCTGCATACGGACATTTCGGAAGAAATGATTTGAACCTTCCTTGGGAGAAGACAGACAAGAAAGAAGTATTACAAAAATACTTATAAAAACAAAAAGGAACTGCCAAAAGGCGGTTCCTTTTTTATAAAAAATTTAGAATTCTTTTAAGAAATAACCATAGGAATTGTGGGGAATCGTGCTATAATGAATAAGAATGAGAGGAAAAGCCTATGAAGCTAAGAACGAGACTGATGATTGCGTTCTGCAGTATCATATTTCTTCCCATGTTAATGATGGGAATGGCAACGTTTGTCATATATCGCACGCAGGCAAATGCGATTATGCAGGCGAAGGACATTCTGATAGACATGGGTATGCTGATTGTACTTATTCTGGTCTTTTTGGCATTTATGATGGTAGCATGGATTTCCCATACCATTATAGAACCGATTCGGCGACTGGAAAAAGCGGCAGAGAATATTCGGGACGGCAATCTGGATTTTGAAATAGAAGTAGAAGGAAATGATGAAATCAGCGAGCTGTGTCAAAGTTTTGAACAGATGAGATTACAGTTGAAGACCTCTTCGGAGGAACGGATGCGGAACGAGAAGGACAACCGGGAGCTGATTAGTAATATTTCCCATGACCTGAAAACACCGATTACGGCAATCAAGGGTTATGTGGAAGGTATCATGGACGGTGTGGCAGATACGCCGGAGAAAATGGATAAGTATGTCCGCACTATTTACAATAAAACCAATGAGATGGATTTATTGATTAATGAGCTGACCATTTATGCCAAGATTGATACCAACCGTATTCCGTACAATTTCAGTAAGATTAACGTGGCGGATTATTTTAACGACTGTATTGAAGAGATTGGATTGGATTTGGATTCCAAGGGAATCGGACTTTCCTATATTAATTATGCGGAGGATGATGTGATAGTGATTATGGACCCGGAGCAGATTCGCAGGGTCATCCATAACATTATTAACAACTCGGTGAAGTATCTGGATAAGGAAAATGGTTTTATTAATATTCGGGTAAGAGATGTGGGGGATTTTATACAATTTGAGTTTGAGGACAACGGAAGAGGAATTGCGGCGAAGGATTTGCCGTATATCTTTGAGCGGTTCTATCGGGCAGATGCTTCCCGAAATTCTGCCACCGGAGGCAGCGGAATCGGACTTTCCATTGTAAAGAAGATTATAGAGGACCATGGCGGTAAAATCTGGGCAACCAGTAAGGAGTCTACGGGAACAACAATGTATTTTGTAATCCGAAAATATCAGGAGGTACCAAATGAGTAAAATATTGATTATTGAGGATGAGGTGGCAATTGCAGATTTAGAGCGTGATTATCTGGAACTCAGCGGATTTACGGTGGAGATAGAGAATACCGGTGATGTGGGATTGGCACGGGCATTAGCCGAGGATTTTGATTTATTTATTTTGGACTTGATGCTTCCGGGGGTGGACGGATTTGAAATCTGCAAGAGAATTCGGGAGCAGAAGAATACGCCGATTTTGATGGTTTCAGCAAAAAAAGAAGATATTGACAAAATCAGAGGATTGGGCTTGGGAGCGGATGATTATATTACTAAGCCGTTTTCACCCAGCGAGCTGGTGGCAAGGGTCAAAGCACATATGGCACGTTATGAGCGGCTCATAGGCAGCAGTGTGGAAGAACGCAATATTATAGAAATTCGTGGAATCAAGATTGATAAGGATGCCAGAAGGGTCTGGGTCAATGATGAAGAGAAGGCATTTACCTCTAAGGAATTTGATTTGCTCTGTTTCTTGGCAGAGAATCCCAACCGGGTATTTACCAAAGAAGAACTGTTCAAAGAGATTTGGGATATGGAATCCATCGGAGATATTGCTACGGTAACGGTTCATATCAAAAAGATTCGAGAAAAGATAGAATTCAACACGGCAAAGCCGCAGTACATTGAAACTATCTGGGGCGTAGGATATCGGTTTAAGGTATAAGGTTGAAAACGATAAAAAAGCTTAGCGGAAAGCAGGTCCGCTAGGCTTTATTTCATATACGCACTTTTCTTTTGTTTCAGGATGCAGGAATCCGATGTGGTAGGAGCAAAGCCCCAGAGGAAGATAGTCGGGAGTATTCTCGCCGTATTTTTTATCCCCCACAAGAGGATGGCCGGCATGGGCAAGCTGTACACGTATCTGATGATGGCGTCCCGTATCCAGCTTCACTCTCAAAAGAGTACGGTCCGGGTAAGAGGTTACCGTCTCGTAGGTCAGACGTGCCAGCTTTGCACCGGAAGTTTCTGGTGAAACCACGGAAGAGACATTTGTTTTTCCGTTCCGCAAAAGATAATCTTCCAGAGTACCGGAGGCAGGCTGGATACTGCCCTGTACCATGGCGTAGTAATACTTTTCAAATTGTCCGTTCTGCATCTGCTTGGACAAAAAAGCCGCACTTTCTTTGGCTTTGGCAAAGACCATAACACCCTCCACCGGTTGGTCTAAGCGGTGAACCAACCCCAGATAAGGCGGTTCGCCCTTTGAGACACGGTAGGATTTTAAAAGGCTGACCATGTCTGAAATGCCGGTTTTTGGAGTCTGGGTGGGAACACCTGCCGGTTTTTTACATATAATGATTGATTTGTCTTCAAAAATAATTTCTAACATAACTAAGAGTATACCATAGCCTTTTGGAAAATACATCTTTTTTGTGAGTGAGAACTGCATATTTTGAAAACTTTTCTGACATACTTTTTCCATGAGAGAAGAAGCGAGAAAGCCAATCCTACAACTATTAAAAATCGCAGTAATTACTGCGGTTGTCTATCTGATGCTACGTTATCTGCTGAGATTGATATTTCCTTTTATCTTAGCTTACGGGATTGCTGTTTTGTTAAATCCGTTGTTGGAAAAAATCAATAGAAAATGGAAGATTAAGAGAGGTATCCTCAGTGCCTTGCTGGTACTGTTGACCTTTCTGGTTGTGGGAGCTGTTTTGGGAAGTGCGGGAGTAGCCCTTGTGGCTCAAGCCAAAAAGCTGGCGGATAATTATGAGGTTTATATGGGACGGGGAGAAGAAATCTGGGATTCCTGTTGTGCCAGAGTGGAATCTATATGTGGAATCGGTCCGGGACATGTAAATGAATATGTGGTGGCAAAGCTGCCGCTTATCTGGGAAAAATGCCAGAATCAGCTGGTGCCAAGGGTTATGAATCATTCCATTGGATACGCCAAAGGTTTTTTGGTGGGGTTTAGTATTTTGGTGGTAATTATCGTTTCTGCCATTCTGATTCTGGCGGATTATCCCAATATCCGCAGGAAAATGATGAATCATCCCATAGGAAGGCTGACGTACCGAATCGGAAAAAATATGAAAAGGGCAGGAGGAACCTACCTGAAGGCACAATTTATCATTCTTCTGGTTATCAGCACTATCTGCTGTATCGGACTTTTTCTGACGGGAAATTCCTATGCAATCCTTGTGGGTTGCTGTATCGGGCTGTGCGATGCCCTGCCTTTTTTCGGAACGGGAACGGTTTTTATTCCGTGGCTGTTAATTAAAGTATTCTGCGGACAGTATGTGTTGGCGGCAGCTTACGGGATTATTTATCTGATTTGCAATTTTACCAGAGAATTTCTGGAACCGAAGCTTATTGGAAATAAACTGGCGATTCACCCCATGCTTGTGCTTATCAGTACTTATATCGGACTTTGTGTCTTTGGTGTGTTTGGATTCTTTCTGGGACCGGTGGGAGTCTTTTTGATTGCGGAGATTTATAAAATATCCGAGGAAGAATAACTTGACAAGGGGCAAAGGCAGGGGGTAAAATACAATACGCAAAGAAAAGGATTAGTAGAGGAAACGCAGGATTACAGAGAAGAAATCAATGGCTGAGAGATTTCATCACAGCGAGCCTTGAACCTACCTTGGAGCATCCGAATGAAAGTTTGGCGTATTCCGGCGTTAACGGAAGAAGAGAGAACGCAGTGTGCGTTAATTAGGGTGGTACCGCCGAAGACTTTCGGTCCCTTTTGAGGGATGAATCGTCTCCGGCTTTTTTATTATATAAAAGCCCTCCGAAGGAGGGAAAATGGGTCGGGCAGGTTCATCTAAGAAAAAGAAAAGGAGAAAAAACATGGCAAAGGACAAAAAATTAGTAGAAGCAATCACATCCATGGAGGAAGATTTTGCACAATGGTATACGGATGTGGTAAAAAAAGCAGAGTTAATCGACTATTCTTCCATTAAAGGATGTATGGTAATCAAACCGGCGGGCTATGCTATCTGGGAAAATATCCAGACAGAGCTTGACCGCAGATTCAAAGAAACAGGTGTGGAAAATGTTTATATGCCGATGTTTATACCGGAGAGTCTTCTTCAAAAAGAAAAGGATCACGTAGAAGGCTTTGCACCGGAGGTGGCATGGGTAACCCACGGTGGATTGAATCCGTTACAGGAGAGACTGTGTGTCAGACCTACTTCGGAGACCTTGTTTTGTGATTTTTATAAAGATGATATTCAGTCTTATCGTGATTTGCCAAAGGTGTATAACCAGTGGTGTTCCGTGGTAAGATGGGAAAAAGAGACGAGACCGTTCCTGCGTTCCAGAGAATTTTTGTGGCAGGAGGGTCATACCGCTCACGCAACCGCAGAGGAAGCAGAGGAGAGAACCGTACAGATGTTGAACCTTTATGCAGACTTCTGTGAAGAGGTTCTGGCAATGCCTGTAGTGCGGGGAAGAAAGACGGACAAGGAGAAATTTGCAGGAGCCGAGGCAACCTATACTATCGAGGCATTAATGCATGACGGAAAAGCCTTGCAGTCAGGAACCAGTCATAACTTTGGAGACGGATTCGCCAAAGCTTTTGGAATACAGTATACAGACAAAGAGAACAAATTGCAGTATGTACATCAGACCTCATGGGGTATGACTACCCGTCTGATTGGTGCTATCATTATGGTACACGGAGATGATTCCGGTCTGGTATTGCCGCCGAGAATCGCACCGACACAGGTTATGGTAATTCCAATCCAACAGCAGAAGGAAGGTGTACTGGAGCGGGCAGGAGAAGTGAAGGAAGCACTTCTGAAGGCAGGTATCCGAACCAAGTTGGACGACAGCGAAAAGAGTCCGGGATGGAAATTCTCAGAGCAGGAGATGAGAGGAATTCCGGTTCGTGTGGAATTGGGACCGAAGGATATTGCAGCAGGAAAATGTGTGCTGGTACGCAGAGATACCAGAGAAAAAATAGAGTGCAGTTTAGAGGAAGTGGCAACAGTTCTGCCACAGCTTTTGGAAAAAATTCAGGAAGAAATGTTCCAGAGAGCAAAGGCCCACAGAGATGCCCATATCTGGGATGCACACAATTATGAAGAGTTTAAAAAGATTGTAGAGGAGAAACCGGGATTTATCCGCGGTATGTGGTGCGGTGACCGGGCATGTGAGGATAAAATCAAAGAGGAAACCACAGCCACCTCACGTTGTATGCCGTTTCAGGATCAGGAACAGATTGCAGATACCTGCGTCTGCTGCGGAAAACCGGCACACAAGCTTATCTATTGGGGTAAAGCATATTAAATCAGCGTAAACAACCATGGTAATGGGACAGAAAGAGGAAGTATGAAGATTCAGTTACCGGAAAAGGTCAGCAGCATTATAAAAGCATTAGAGGAAGCCGGATACGAAGCCTATGCAGTAGGCGGATGTGTCCGGGATTCCGTGCTGGGCAGAAATCCTCAGGATTGGGACATTACAACCTCTGCCAAACCGCAGGAAGTGAAGCGTTTGTTTTCCCATACCATAGATACGGGAATCCAACACGGAACGGTTACGGTAATGCTGGAGTGGGAAGGTTTTGAGGTAACTACTTACCGTATTGACGGAGAGTATGAAGATGCCAGACATCCCAAGGAGGTTACCTATACGTCAAATCTGTTAGAGGATTTAAAGAGAAGGGATTTTACCATTAATGCCATGGCTTATAACGAGAGCCATGGCTTGGTGGATGCCTTTGACGGAATAGGAGATTTGGAGAGAAAATGTATCCGCTGTGTGGGAAATCCCAAGGAACGTTTTACGGAGGATGCACTGCGGATGCTGCGGGCACTCCGCTTTGGGGCACAACTGGGCTTTTCGGTGGAAGAGAATACCTTTCAGGCAATTCGGGAACTGTCCCCTACCATTGGAAAAATCAGTGCAGAGCGAATTCAGACGGAGCTGGTAAAGCTTTTAACTTCACCTAATCCACAGGAAATGCGAAAAGTCTATGAGAGTGGAATCGCGGATGTAGTGTTGCCGGAATTTTCCCGATTAATGGAAACTACGCAGGAAAATCCGCATCATTGTTATACCGTGGGAGAACATACCTTAAGGGTTTTAGAAAATGTTCCCAATGATAAAGTGCTGCGATTGGCGGCTCTGTTTCATGATATTGCAAAGCCTGTCTGTAAAACTGTGGATGAAAAGGGTGTTGCTCATTTTTACGGTCATCCCCAAGAGGGAGCTAAAATGGCACACAGGATTTTTCGGAGATTGAAGTTTGATGTGGATACCATGAATAAAGTATGTGGGCTGGTTCAATGGCATGATGACAATCCGCCTCTGGAGCCGAAAAATGTAAGAAGAGCCATCCGCCGAATCGGAGAGGAGCGGTATCCAGATATTTTCACATTGAAAAGAGCGGATATTCTGGCACAGAGTGACTACCGAAGAGAAGAAAAGCTGGAATATGTGGATGCTTATGAGAAGCTTTACAGGAAGATAAAGGAGGAGCAGAACTGCCTGAGCCTAAAGGATTTGGCAGTCAGCGGAAAAGACCTGATAGAGGTGGGAATGAAGCCGGGTAAGGAAATCGGTGAGGTTTTGAAGCTTCTTTTAGAGGAAGTGTTAGAGGAACCGGAGAAGAATCAAAAAGAATATCTGTTGGGACAAGTGAAAAAGGTATATAAATAAACCCCTTTTCATATGATAGAGAGACACAGGATAGCTGTGAATCGGTCATGTGGAGGGGTTTTTGTGTATTATAAAGAAGAAGCGGTCTTTGAACAATATTCGCTGGAGGTCTTGGATACCTATAAGGGCAGAGGTGCGGTTTTTGCCGTAACCGACAAGGGAAAAGTCTATCTCAAAGAATATGCCGGCTCCGCTGCAAAGGCAGATTTTCTGGCGGAGATATTGGATGCAGTCAATGAAAAAGGACTGAGAACCGAGAGGGTGGTGTCTACCAAAGAGGGAGAACATTTAAGCCACGACCTGGACGGATATGCCTATTTGATGCGATACTGGTGCGAAGGAAAAGAATGCAGTACCGGAAGCTGGGATGAAATCCAGAAAGGGGTAAAGACCCTTGCGAGTTTACATAATGTTTTAAATGAAACCACGGAAGAAATGCCGGAGGTATTAAAAAGCGGAGAAGAAAAATTGCTGGAGACATATGAAAAGCATACCAGAGAGTTGCGAACCATCAAAAATTATGTAAAAAGCAGAAAAAGTAAAAGTGAATTTGAAAAGGAATTCTTAGAACTGTATCCCAGATTGGAGGAGCAGGCACAGGAGATACTGGATGGACTGCGAAACCAGCAGGGGCAGCGACAGGGATTCGGGGTCTGTCACGGCGATTTTAACCAGCACAACATTGTTTTTTGCGAAAATGAGCCGGCGATTATCAGCTTTGACAGTATTTGCTATGACGTACAGGTCAGTGATTTGGCACGGTTTATGCGGAAAATTTTGGAGAAAAATAATTGGAACATGGGATTGGGGATGGAGATGATACGCTCCTATGAGGAAAGTCGGAAGATGTCCGAATACGAGACCGAGCAATTGTATCTGCGGCTTGCCTATCCCGAAAAATTTTGGAAAATCGCAAACCACTACTATAACGCTAATAAAGCATGGGGATTTGGCAGATACTTAGAGAAGTTGGAAAAGATGAAATCCGAGGAGGAAAACAGAGCACAGTTTTTGGCATTTATGAAGCATTTCGCATACTCATAAAAGTGAAAGTTTCTTGGCATTTCATGGGGAATCATGTATAATAAAAATTAGATGAGGTGAGCCATGAAAAGCAGGAAAAAAGGTTTTCTGTGTATGGGAATGCTTCTGCTGCTGACTCTGGTTATCGCAGGCTGTGGAGATAAAAAAGAGAGCAATATCAAAGTAGGAAATGAGGTTTACAGTCTGGGCAAGGAGAAAGACACCAAAGAAGAGGAAGCGAAGAAAAACGAATCGGAGCAAAAAACATATGCAGTAATAGAGATAGATACAGAGAAACAGTTGATACGTCTTCAGAATACCAAAAGCGGTAAGATATCTGATTATGGTTATTCCGACGGAACAGAGTTTCGGGATAAATACGGAGGACTGACCGGTGTGGAGAAGATGCTGCCGGGCAGGATTGTGAAGATTGGGGAAACCAGAGAAAACGGAGCTGTTTCGTTGATACAGCTTTCCGACGAAGCATGGGAGCAGGAAAACGTAGAGCGTTTTTCTATGAAACAGGATCAACAGATGATTACAGTGGGTAAGACCAAATATTATTATGATGATTCTCTGCTGGTCTTTCTGGATGCAGAACAGATTGCTCTGGATGATATTACAGAAAATGATGTGCTGCGGGTTTCGGGAGTTGATAAGAAGATTGTAGCCATATCCGTTACCAGTGGACATGGATTTTTGACATTTACTAATACGGACTTATTTGAAGGCGGATGGCTGTCCATTGGAAATGCGGCGTTTTTAAAGGTTTCCAAGGATATGAAGGTGGAGGTTCCGCAGGGCACCTATAAGCTGTCTGTAGCAAAGGATGGATACGGTGATACAAAAGAAATTACCGTAAATAAAAACGAGACCACCGTGGTGGATTTGAATGAATATCAGGGAAGTGGACCAAGCTATTGCAGGATTCAGTTTCAGATTAAACCGGAAGGGGCTGTGCTGACCCTGAACGGAGAGGTGGTGGATGCCACCCAGCCTATGGATTTGAAATATGGAGTATACCGTATCGGAATCATTGCGGAAGGCTATGATGATTTCAATGAAAAACTGATGGTCAGCTCCAAAGAAGCTGTCATTTCCATTGATTTGGATGCGGTGGCTGCGGAAAAAGAGGAAGAGGAGAAGAGTAGCTCTTCCCAGACGACTTCTTCCAGTACAAGCAGTACCAACTCTAGCAGCTCCGGTTCTGGTACGAGCTCTAGTTCCAAGAGTACGGGAACTTCTGGTACAAGCAGCTCTGACAGTAAAAAAACTGAGGATTCCTCGGATGAGGAGACCTCTTCTTATAAAAAAGTAAGTGATTTATTATCCACGCTGTTGGATTAAATTCAATATAAAAAGAATGTGCATAGGAGGAAAAGACAATGGGTTATAAAGAAATGTATGAAAGCTGGCTTGCCAATCCATATTTTGATGAGGCAACAAAAGCAGAACTCAAAGGAATTGCAGGTAATGAAAAAGAAATCGAAGACCGTTTCTACACGGAACTGGAATTTGGAACAGCAGGACTTCGGGGTGTTATCGGAGCAGGTACCAACCGCATGAATATTTACACCGTACGGAAGGCTACACAGGGACTTGCCAACTATATCAAAAAGGTTGGAGGAGAGAATCGTGGGGTTGCCATCGCATACGATTCCAGAAGAATGTCACCGGAATTTTCAGATGAAGCGGCTCTCTGTCTCGCAGCAAACGGCATTAAGGCATATGTGTTTGAGTCTTTAAGACCGACACCGGAATTATCCTATGCGGTAAGAAAGCTGAATTGTATTGCCGGAATCAATATAACAGCCAGCCACAATCCGCCGGAATATAACGGATATAAAGTATATTGGGAAGACGGTGCACAGATTACACCGCCTCATGACAGCGGAATTATGGATGAGGTAAAGGCAGTAACCGATTTTGATACGGTAAAGACCATGTCCAAAGAAGAGGCAGTAAAAGCGGGTCTCTATGAGACCAACGGTGCCAAAGTGGACGATGCTTATATTGCGGAGCTGAAGAAACTGGTGCTTCATCAAGATGCCATTGATGAAGTGAAAGACCAGTTAAAGATTGTATATACACCTCTTCACGGAACAGGAAATATTCCGGTTCGAAGAGTGTTAAAGGAGCTTGGATTTGAACATGTCTATGTGGTGCCGGAGCAGGAGAAGCCAGATGGAGAATTTCCAACGGTCAGCTATCCGAATCCTGAATCCGAGGAGGCATTTGTATTAGGACTTGCCATGGCAAAGGAAATTGATGCGGATTTAGTCCTGGCAACAGACCCGGATGCAGACCGTCTGGGCGTCTATGTGAAGGATTCTAAGACGGGAGAGTACCATTCTCTCACAGGAAATATGTCGGGATGTCTCATCGGAGACTATGTCATCGGACAGAGAAAAGAAAAAGAAGGACTGCCGGAGGACGGAGCTTTTATCAAGTCTATCGTATCCACCAATATGGCAGATGCCATTGCGAAATATTATGGAATCCAACTGGTGGAGGTTTTAACAGGCTTTAAGTTCATCGGACAGAAAATATTAGAGTTTGAGAAAACCGGAAAAGGAACCTATCTCTTTGGAATGGAAGAGAGCTATGGCTGTCTTACCGGAACCTATGCCAGAGATAAGGATGCGGTGGTAGCCTCTATGACCCTCTGTGAGGCGGCAGCTTATTATAAGACCAAAGGAAAAACCCTGTGGGATGCTATGATTGATATGTACGAGAAATATGGCTACTACAAGGATGATGTAAAGGCAATTACCTTAAAGGGTATCGAAGGACTGGAGAAAATTCAGACCATTTTAGAGACTCTTCGTGCAGATGCTCCGAAAGAAATCGGCGGCTATGAGGTAACGGCTGCAAGAGACTATAAGAAAGATACTATTGTGGATATGAAGACCGGTGCTGTAACCTCCACCGGACTGCCATCTTCCAATGTATTATATTATGAGCTTACCGATGATGCATGGGTATGTGTAAGACCTTCCGGCACGGAACCAAAGGTAAAATTCTACTATGGCGTAAAGGGTTCCTCCTTAAAAGATGCGGAAGAAAAATCAGAGCATCTGGGAAAAGAAGTGTTGGATATGATAGAAAAAATGCTCTAAATCCTTATAAAAAGAGCAAAATTTCTTGACAACATGTACAAAAACAAGTATAAATATATTTGTAGGTAATTTGGGAAGATAATCTCGAAAAATAGAATTGATAGAGGAGGACATATCACATGAACAAAGCAGAGTTAGTAGCAGCTATTGCTGACAAGACTGAATTATCAAAAAAAGATGCAGAAGCAGCATTAAAAGCATTCACAGATGTTGTTGCAGAAGAATTAAAGAAAGGCGAGAAGATTCAGTTAGTTGGTTTCGGTACATTTGAAGTATCTGAGAGAGCTGAGAGAACAGGAAGAAACCCTCAGACAGGCAAAGAAATGGTTATCCCTGCTTCTAAAGCACCTAAGTTCAAAGCAGGAAAAGCTTTAAAAGATATGATTAACGCATAGTTCAGAGTGTGTAAAGTATAAGCTCAAAACCTATAACAGGTTTTGAGCTTTTTCTTGTAATGGAGAAGAAATATGAGATTAGATAAGTTTTTAAAAGTGTCGCGTTTAATCAAACGCAGAACAGTGGCAAATGAAGCCTGTGATGCAGGAAGAGTTATGGTAAATGGTAAGACCGCCAAGGCATCGGTTAACGTAAAGGTGGGAGATGTGATAGAGATTCTGTTTGGTCAGAAAACCGTGAAGGTAGAGGTTCTGAGTCTGGCAGAGAGCACCAAGAAGGAAGATGCAAAAGATATGTTCCGCTATCTGTAACGCAGGCATAAAAAGGAAAACTCCTAATATACTGTAAAGGGGACATCTGTTCCATGATTAGGAGGTTTGTATATGGAAGAACGGAATGGCACAAAAGCACATAAGGTTACCCTGAGCAACCGCCGGATTGGAAATTTTTCGGGAGTAAAGAACGTTATATCCTTTGATCCGAAAGAAATCCTGTTGCAGACGGAAATGGGGATGCTTTTGATTAAGGGAGAAGATTTGCATGTCAGCCGTCTGACCCTTGAGAGGGGTGAGGTGGATATCGATGGACTGGTAACCAGTCTGACTTATTCAGAAGCAGAGGATTACGGAAAGAAAGCAGAAAACTTTTTAGGAAAACTGTTCCGATGATAGCGGTAAGTGACGGGATTCATCAGGAATTGGTTTTCCTGCTGATTTCTTTTGCTCTGGGCGAAGGACTGGTTATGCTGTATGATGTGTTCCGTATTTTCCGAAAGGTAGTTCCCCATGGAGTAATATGGATTTCCGTGGAGGATGTTCTCTACTGGATTGTGGCAGCACTGTTAATCTTTGGAATGATTTTTCAGGAAAATGATGGTTTGATACGAGGGTTTGCCATAGGTGGTATTCTGCTGGGAATGCTTTTTTTTAATCATTTTGTAAGTCCTTTCCTTATCCGCAGTATCTCCGGTATTTTAAAGAAAATACTGGAAATTTTGAAAAAGGGATTGAAAAAAGTACGGGAAGCGGTTAAAATAGGATTATGTAAACTCGGACTTGGGGAATGATTATGGCGGGAAGAAAAAGGAAGCGAAAACAGAACAGAGCGGGAAAAATATGGATTTCGGCAATCGTTGTGACGTTGCTGGTGGTAATGTCCGTACAGATTTTGCGGCTCCATGAGAAGAACCAGAATTATCTTGCAAAAGAGACAAGTCTAAAGGCACAGCTGGAAGAAGAAAAAGAACGTTCCCAGGAAATTCAGGAATATGAAGAATACACTAAGAGTCAGGCTTTCATAGAGGATATGGCGAAAAGTAAGCTGGGTCTGGTTTATGACAATGAAATTATTTTTAAGAAAAAGTAACAAGGCGGTTAAAACAAAAATGTTTTAACCGTTATTTTTGTTTTTAAGGCAGGAAAATTTATGATATAATGTCGATAGACATTGTATCATACTGGAGAATACAGAAGAGGAAACGTATGCTGGAGTATAATAAGAGTTTAAACATTTTAATTTCAGAGATGATTTTGTTTTTTATGGCACATATCCTATATGCCCTTTTATATTGCCCGCGAGAAGCTATTTACAAAGTTACCTTTTGGGTGTTGGTGTTTACGATGCTGGTCATAGCAGTCAGGATTGTTGTAAAGGATAAAAGAAAAACCCTTACGATTTATTGGATGGTACCTTTTTTGGCAACACATTTGATTGGACATAATACCCGTACCCTGGCATATGGATTTTTGATTTATTTGATTACGGATATTATTTTCTGTGTCCTTTTGGAGCCGAAAATCAATATTATGTATATTGTGGCGGCGAATATATCTTTTTTATATAGCTTGATTGTTGAGTATGATATGGTAACGGAAATGATTCCGGTTCAATATTTTTGGATGGTTATTCTGTGTACCAATGCAGGAATGGTAGGCTGTGCCTATGTTTCTGTGGCATATTGCAGACGTTTGGAGGAAAATGAAAGACAAAAGGAAGAACTGATAGAAGCACAGAAAAGCAAGGATGAATTTCTTGCCAACATGTCCCATGAAATCAGGACACCTATGAACTCTGTCTGCGGTATGACAGAGCTGATGCTGAGAGATGAAAAGTTATCCGAGGAGTCCAGAGATTATGCTGTGAACATTCAGAGTGCAGCCAGAAGTCTTTTGGGCATTATCAATGATATTTTAGATTTTTCCAAAATAGAATCCGGTAAGATGCAGCTGGTGGAGGAACCGTATAATTTCTGTTCCATGTTGAATGATGTCATCGTGCTGGCAATGGCCAGAAAAGGAGATAAGAATCTGGAACTGATTATCGATTGTGATCCGGATATTCCAAGCCAGTTAATCGGAGATGAGCTGAGGCTGAAACAGGTAATTATCAATCTGTTGACCAACGCCATCAAATTCACAGATGAGGGAGCGGTATTTTTAGATATCCAGAAAGAGGATACCGTATCGGGAATCTACCTGAAGGTTTCCGTAAAGGATACGGGAATCGGAATCCGGCAGGAAAACATAGAGAAACTGTTCGACAGCTTCCAGCAGGTAGATACCAAAAAGAATCGGAATGTAGAGGGAACCGGATTGGGACTTGCTATTTGTCAGAAAATAGTGGATATGATGGATGGTTCCATACAGGTAGAAAGCGAATATGGTGAAGGCAGTGAGTTCCGGTTTATGGTGCCACAGGGAGTTTATAAAAAAGCACCTTGCATCAGTATTATGGATACCGAAAAATTGGAGATATATACCTATCTGAAAGCAATGGAGTATGAAAAGCCTCAGATGGGATTATGGTATCGCCAAGAATTTGACCACCTTACAGAGAGGCTTCATGTAAACACAAAAGAATACAATCAATGGGAAGCCTTCCGTGACAGAATGGACCAAGGGGTTTCTGGCAATGCATTTGTATTTACCAGCTATGAGAATTATCAGAAATACCAGAGCTATTTTGATGAGCTGGGACAGCGGTGTGATGTGATTGTGGTGATGGAAAAAGGTCAGGGAGAGCGTCCTGCGGAACAGATTCAGGTATTATATAAACCGTTTTATGCCCTTTCTGTTGCAAATGCAATCAATCACAAGAAGAATCATGTTATGACCCGGAACCAGTTGGAGAAGGAGGTCTTCACCGCACCGAAGGCAAAGGTGCTGATTGTGGATGATAATCCGATGAATCTGAAAGTTACAAAGGGACTTTTGGGACCGTATCAGGTGCAGACGACGCTGGCTTTAAGCGGAATAGAAGCACTAAAGCGGACAGAGAAGGAACAGTATGACCTGATTTTGATGGATCATATGATGCCGGGTAAGGATGGAATAGAGACGGCGGAAGAAATTCGTGCAAGAGGAGGCTGGTGTTCACTGGTGCCGATTGTTGCCTTGACGGCAAATGCCATTGAGGGTGTGCGGGAGATTTTTATTGCCAAGGGATTTCAGGATTTTGTTGCAAAACCGATTGAGATTTCCCAGTTGGAGCGAACACTGAAAAAATGGCTGCCAAAGAAATTGATTGAGCGGAACGAAAGTGTGGCAGGGAAGATTATTTCTGAAAAGCCTCTCTTGGAAGACGTAAAATTCGACATTCTGGATACCGAGACAGCATTGCACTACTTTGACGGGAATGCAAAGAACTACATAGAGGCATTACACACCTATCTGGAAATGGGAAAAGAAAATATACGTCAGCTTCAGGAATTTGTCGAAAATGAAAAATGGGAAGAGTATACGGTTAAAATCCATTCCCTTAAAAGTACATCCCTAACCATCGGTGCGAAGCGGCTTTCGGAGAAGGCGAAGCTATTGGAGCTTGCAGGTACAGAGAGGGATAAAGATTTTATCAAAAGCCATCAGGAGAAGATGATACAGGACTACCGAAAGGTATTGAAGGATATTAAAGCACATCTGCCAAAGAAAGGGCAGAGTGAGAAGCAACGTCAGGAAATTGACAGGGATTCCCTCAGACAGCAATTGGACAGATTGGGGGAGGGCTTAGCACAATTTGATGTGGAAATTGCACAGGAGGTTCTGGATGGGTTGAGGAAATTCAGCTACCGTGGAAAAGCATTAGAGCAAAGTTTGAAGGAAGTGATGAGTGCGGTAGAAGAATTTGACTTTGCAGAGGCGGAAAAGCAACTGAAATCTGCAAGGGCAGCCATGAAAGCAGTTCCTGAAGATGCATCAGTCCCTTCGAAAACATGAGGTGCCTAAAACCCCATAGATACGCGTTTTGAAGTAAAATTTTAGGGAAAAGTTTTTAAAAACCGGGACTTGCTTTGACAAACATTGCAAGGAGAGGAACTTATAATAACCTCCAGTCGCCCCAAAAAGGGGAAAATAGGATTGGAGGTTTTTTTATGAAAAGAATCAGGACAAAAGAAATTATTTTGTATATCATTGCAATGTTGCTGTGTAAGGTAAGCATTGCAGAATGTTACCCATTTATTGTTGCCTATTTTACGATTCTATATCTGGAATTGGATAAAAGATGGCTGACTTTGGTTGCGGTCTATCTGGGAATGGCGTTGTTTCTTCCTGTGACCCAGTTGGCGAAATATGGAATTGCGGTATTGGGAATTGCATTGGTAATCAAACTTATTGAGTGGGTGGACAAACATTGCAGAGTCCGCTATGGGGCAATTACTGCAGCCGCCGTAACGATTTTTGTCTCTTTGGGAGGTGGACTGCTGACCATCCGTGGAAAAGGATATCTTATGACCAATCTTTTGGAAGGAGCTTTTATTTACGGAGTGGTTATTCTGGGAAGCCGTCTGCTACATATGGTATTACACGGAAAGGAAATTTTGGAGATTGCAAAGGAACGGGAAGAGGATTGTAAAGAAGAACGGCTTTTGACCTATGCGGAGTCCTTTAACGGATTGTCTCAGGCCTTTGCTAAAATGAGCAGTCGGAATCAGGAGTTTTCCAATGAAGAGTTGGGGCAGATTCAGAATGAGATTACCGGAAAAATCTGTACCTCCTGCAATATGTGCCAGCTATGTTGGGAGGAGGACAGCCCGGTGGAAAGGCTGCTGCGGAATTTGATTTCTTCCATAGAAAAATTCGGAGCAGCGGAAAAGGAATATGAACAACGAATGCGGGAACACTGCCCCTATGTGGATGAGATTACCCGGGAGGCGGTGAGGATTTTTGAACGAACCAAGGTAAATATGGCATGGTACGGACGGCTTTTGGAAAACCGGGAGGTTATTGCAGAGCAGTTAGATGCCATGGCGTTTATTATGGAGGATTGTGCCAAGGATTATGAGAAGCTGAATCAAAAGGAAAAGGCGTTGCTTTCCCGGATTCGTTTTCTGGCAAAGGACAGAGGATTTTATATCACAGAAATGCATCTGTACCAAAAACAGAATGGAAAAAAACAGTTGGTGACAAAGGTCCGTACAAAGGGTGGCTGTATTCCTATGAAAGAATACCGGGAGGCGGTGAGTCATGGAATGGGAATTCCCATGATGCAGCATAAAGACAGCCGGAACTTGATAGGTACGGAGGAGACCCGAGTGGTTTTTGAGGAGGATACCAAGTATCATGCGATTCACGGTGTGGCACGTTTGACCAAAGACGGTGCGGTGGTATCGGGAGATAATTTTTCATTTCTCAATCTGGAAAACGGACAGATGGTTATGAGTCTTTCCGATGGTATGGGTTCCGGCATGGAGGCGTGTAAAGAAAGCGAAACGGTTATTGAACTGATAGAAAAATTTTTGGAAGCGGGGTTCTCCAAAGAGACAGCCATTCGGATGATGAATTCTGCCATGGTTATTCATGGGGAGGAGGATGTTTTTTCCACCATTGATATGGCGGCGGTAAATCTCTACGATGGAAGTGCCGAATTTTATAAGGTGGGAGCAGCGGCGACCTTTATTAAGAGAAAGGATGGAGTGGAATGTCTGCTCTCTACAAGTCTTCCGGTGGGAGTTTCCAATAAAATGGAGGTTGATGGAATAAAAAAACAATTGGAAGACGGGGAAATTCTTGTCATGGTATCGGATGGTGTGCTAGAATATCTGCAAGTGCCAAAGCCGGAGGAAACCTTGGGCGGAATCATAGAAGCCTTGGATACCAACAATCCGGGAAAGCTGGCAAAAGGAATTTTAGAACGGGTTTTATTATACACAGGCGGAAAAGTAATGGATGACATGACGGTATTGACCGCAGGCATCTGGGAGAAATAATGATTGAGAAAGTATTACAGTTTGTGAGAAAACAGCATATGATAGAGGACGGAGACCGGGTTTTGGCAGGAGTATCCGGTGGGACGGATTCTGTCTGCATGTTACTTGTGTTATGTCAACTAAAAAAGGAAATAGAATTTGAACTCCGGGTATTTCATGTAGAGCATGGAATCCGAGGTGAAGAGAGCAGGAAGGATTGCAAATTCGTGGAAGAATTGTGCAGACAGAAGCAAATTCCCTGCAAAAGCGTGTCCATAGATGTTCCTGCCAAGGCAAAGGAAATGGGAATGACCATGGAGGAAGCAGCCAGAACTCTTAGATACGAAGCCATGGGAAAGGAAGCAGAGGATTGGGGAAATGCCAAAATTGCAGTGGCACACAATCGGAATGACGATGCGGAAACGGTACTGTTTCATTTAGTGCGGGGAACCGGGTTGCGGGGTTTAGGTGGAATTGCTCCGGTGAGAGGGAATATTATACGGCCACTGTTGGAGACAGACCGAAAGGAAATTCTGGAGTTTTTGGAGGAAGAAGGACAGGACTACTGTACCGACAGCACCAACAGTAATCTGGATTACAGCAGAAATAGAATCCGAAATGAGGTATTGCCTCAGCTTACTTTGATAAACAGTCAGGCAACAGCCCACATTCAACAGGCATCAGACATGATCCGCATGGCTGCGGCATATATAGAAGAACAGGCAACGGCGGCTGCAAAAGAATGTCTCGTCATAGAGGAGGACTGTGTAAGAATCAAAGAAAAGGAGCTGATGAGCCGGCAGGAGCTTATCCGAAAAGAAATTTTACAGAAAGCACTGACGGAGCTGTCGGGTTCCCGAAAGGATATTGAAAAAAAGCATTTAGAACAGATTGAGGAGCTATTTTGCCGGCAGGTAGGAAAATGCAGTTCTCTGCCCTATGGCATTGAGGCTTGCAGAACCTATGAGGGAGTGCGGCTGAGTCGGGAGAAAAGCCCGAAAATACGGACAGAAATCCAATTTTCTCAAAAGGAATTGCAGCAGTTGGAAGAAGGAGAGCTTCAAAAGGGAGAATTTACTCTGAGACTCTTGAGAAATCATGATAATTTTATAAAAATTTCCCCAAAAACATATACGAAATGGTTCGACTATGATAAGATTAGGAGTGGTTTATCAGCGAGAAGCCGCCGGGAAGGCGACTATTTTGTCTGTAATCAAAAGGGAAATGAACAAAAGCTCAACCGCTTTTTTATCAACGAGAAGATAGAAGCAAAGAAGCGGGACAGCATATGGCTGCTGGCGGAGGGAACACATATTTTATGGATTGTGGGCTACCGCATCAGCAATTACTATAAAGTTCAGAAAGAAACCAAAAGAATTTTGGAAGTACAGTTTAATGGAGGAAGAGAAAATGACTGAATCAATCCGTGTATTGATACCGGAAGAACAGGTAGAAGAAAAAATCAAGGAGATGGCAGAACAGATTAGTGCAGATATCGGGGATGAACCGATTACTTTGATTTGTATATTGAAAGGTTCTGTATTTTTTTCCTGTGAGCTGGCAAAACACATCAAGGGTCCGGTACTGCTGGATTTCATGTCTGTGTCCAGCTATGGCGACGATACAAAATCCAGTGGTGTGGTAAAAATTATTAAAGATTTGGATGAGCCGTTGGAAGGAAAAAATGTACTAGTTGTGGAGGATATTATTGACTCTGGCAGAACTCTCAGTTATCTGCTGGAAAATTTACAGGCAAGAAAGCCAAAAAGTTTAAAGCTTTGTACTCTTTTAGATAAGCCGGAGCGTAGAGTGGTGGATGTGAATGTGGATTATACCGGTTTTCAGATACCGGATGAATTTGTAGTCGGATTTGGATTGGACTATGCACAGAGGTATAGAAATCTGCCTTATATTGGAGTACTGGAATTTCATGAGTAAAGGAGGTTTCTAATTGAAGAAAAATTATAAAGGATTTGGATTTTATATAGGTCTGATACTGTTGGTGATTCTCATATGGTATTTTTGGAATGGCAGCCAGCAGACGGCAACTGCCTATACCTATGCGGAGTTTGAACAGGCGTTGGCAGAAGAACAGGTGGTATCGGTTACCATTCAGCCTAACCGGGAAGTGCCTACGGGAGTGCTGAGAATTACGTTGGAGGATAAAACCAACGTAAAATTAAATGTATCGGATATTAACGAGATACAGGAATTAATGAAAAAATATGATTTTAAGTCCTATGTCATGAGGGATGTGCCGGAGGAGAACTGGCTGACATCTCTGCTGCCGTTATTGGTAACGCTGGCAGCTATGTTTATTCTGTTTATGATACTTACCAATCAGAGTAACGGAAGCGGCGGCGGTTCCAAAATGATGAATTTTGGAAAAAGTCGTGCCAAGATGACTACGGATGAAAATAAGAATGTAACATTTGAGAATGTGGCAGGACTTCGGGAGGAAAAAGAGGAACTGGAAGAAATTGTAGACTTTTTGCGGTCCCCGCGAAAATATACAAAATTAGGTGCCAGAATACCGAAGGGTGTACTTCTGGTAGGACCTCCGGGAACCGGAAAAACATTGCTGGCAAAAGCCATTGCCGGTGAGGCAGGAGTGCCGTTTTTCAGCATCTCCGGTTCTGACTTTGTGGAGATGTTTGTAGGTGTGGGAGCATCCCGTGTCCGGGACTTGTTTGAAGAAGCCAAGAAAAATGCTCCTTGTATTGTATTTATCGATGAAATTGATGCCGTTGCCCGACGCAGAGGAACCGGAATGGGCGGCGGACATGATGAGCGGGAACAGACCTTGAACCAGTTGTTGGTGGAAATGGACGGTTTTGGCGTCAACGAAGGAATTATCGTTATGGCGGCAACCAACCGTGTGGATATTCTGGACCCTGCAATTATGCGTCCGGGACGTTTTGACCGAAAGGTGCATGTGGGCAGACCGGATGTAGGAGGCCGTGAAGAGATTCTGAAGGTGCATATTAAGAACAAGCCTTTGGGAGATGATGTAGATATTAAGCAGATTGCCCAGACCACAGCAGGATTTACCGGAGCGGATTTGGAAAATCTTCTGAATGAGGCTGCTATCGTAGCTGCCCGTGAAGACCGGGCATATATCAAACAGGAGGATATCCGGCGTTCCTTTGTAAAAGTTGGAATCGGTGCGGAGAAAAAGAGCCGTATCATCAGCGACAAGGAAAAACGGATTACTGCTTTCCATGAGGCAGGTCATGCCATATTGTTCCATGTGCTGCCTGATGTGGGACCGGTGTACTCTATTTCTATTATTCCTACGGGAGCAGGGGCAGCGGGATATACCATGCCACTGCCGGAAAAGGATGAGATGTTCAATTCCCGTGGAAAGATGTTACAGGAAATTACTGTAGATTTAGGTGGCCGTGTGGCGGAGGAAATCGTATTTGATGATATTACCACCGGAGCCTCACAGGATATTAAACAGGCAACAGCCATGGCGAAGGCTATGGTAACAAAATACGGTATGTCTGAAAATGTGGGCTTGATTAACTATGATAACGAGGATGATGAAGTCTTTATCGGAAGAGACTTGGCACATACTCGTGGTTATGGCGAAAGCGTGGCAACAAAGATTGACCAGGAAATCAAGCATATTATTGATGAATGTTATGCCAAAGCAAAGGCAATTATCAAAGAGCATGAAGATGTGCTTAACGCCTGTGCAGACTTATTAATTGAGAAAGAAAAAATTACAAGAGAAGAGTTTGAAGCACTTTTTGAGCCGGGGGAAGGAAAAAATCTATTGTGAGATTTAACAATAAAAACAGGGGTTTCCAAAGAAAAAAAGCGAAAAATTCGTCTGATTGTAGAAAATACAAGGCTGGTCCCTAAAGAGCATACCAGAGCGATATACAAAATGCACAAAAATAAAATTTGATTTTTGGCAAGTTTGTGCACACTTATTTATAGACAGATGATACAATAAATATCGTAAAAACCCCCCAATACATTATATAGTTTTTGCTACACCCCATAGTAAAAATACCTTCTCCAAAAAAGACAGCAGATTGAAAAGCTGTCTTTTTTACTTTGTAAAGATATGCTAAAATACATAATATAATATAGCAAACGAAGAGAGACGGAGTGAGGAAACGCCTATGAATCAGAAATCTATATATGATTTAAATCAAATTCAAAGATATATGATGCAGATGCGTCCCGTTTTGAGCAAAGGAGCACTGTTTTCCGATGGCACAAAGGATTACCGGATACCGCCGGAACCGAAGGAAAATGAAAAGGTAACTATTCGTTTTCGGACAAAACGGGATAATGTGGATATGGTTTGGCTTTGTACAAAAGAGCATAAGTATCGCATGGAAAAAACGGAGTCAGAAAACGGTTTTGATTATTACGCCGTGGAGATACAGTTGGGAAGAGAAAGCTTTTTCTATTATTTTAAAGTGGTAACCGGAGTATTGGAGTGCTATTATGACCGTTACGGTGTCAACGATACACCAAGAGAAGAATATTACTTCTGTATTGTTCCGGGATTTTCTACACCAGATTGGTGTAAGGGAGCTGTAATGTATCAAATTCTAGTGGACCGATTCTATAATGGTGATAGCAGCAATGATGTTTTAGAGGGCGAGTATTATTATGTCAGCGGTCCCACAAGGAAGATTGAGAATTGGAAACGACAGCCGAGAGGAATTAGTGTAAATGATTTCTATGGCGGTGACTTGGAGGGCGTTCGTCAGAAGTTGGATTATTTACAGGAGTTGGGAATAGAGGTGCTTTACTTTAATCCTCTGTTTGTATCTCCGTCTAACCATAAATATGATTGTCAGGATTATGACTATATTGACCCCCATGTGGGAAAAATCGTGTTGGATGAGGGAAATCTGTTGCCGGAAGGAAGCAAGAATAACAGCGAGGCAGAACGTTATATTGCAAGGGTTACCAGAAGAGAAAATCTGGAAGCAACCAATCGTTTTTTTGCAGAATTTGTCCGAGAGGTTCACGCCAGAGGCATGAAGATTATTCTGGACGGGGTATTCAATCACTGTGGTTCTTTCCACAAATGGATGGACAGAGAGAAGATATATCAGGGGCAGGAGGGCTATGAACCGGGAGCCTATCTCACTGGGGAAAGTCCTTACGTGGATTATTTCCGCTTTTATGAGAATGCATGGCCGGACAATGGAAAATATGAGGGCTGGTGGGATTTTGAGACCCTTCCAAAGCTGAATTATACTGATTCAGAGAAACTGAAAGAATATATTTTGAAAATAGGTCAAAAGTGGGTTTCAGAGCCTTATTGTGCAGATGGATGGCGTCTGGATGTGGCAGCGGATTTGGGACACAGCCCGGAGGAAAATCATCAGTTCTGGAGAGATTTCCGAAAAGCGGTAAAAGAGGCAAATCCCAATGCGGTGATTTTGGCGGAGCATTATGGAGACCCGAAATCATGGCTGGACGGCACCCAGTGGGATACTATTATGAATTATGATGCCTTTATGGAGCCTATTACGTGGTTTTTAACAGGAATGGAAAAACACAGCGATGACTATAAGGGAGAAAATATCGGAAATATCGGAAATTTTGAGGGTACGATGCGTCATCACATGACACGGCTAATGACCCCGTCACTGTTGTGTGCTATGAATGAGCTTTCCAATCACGATCACTCCAGATTTCTTACAAGAACCAATCATAAGGCGGGACGGGCAGAAGAGTTTGGTCCGGATGCGGCAGGAGAGGATATCAATAAAGGAATTATGAAGGAAGCGGTGGTCTTTCAGATGACATGGCCGGGAGCACCGACTCTTTACTATGGTGACGAGGCAGGACAGGTGGGATTTACCGACCCGGATAACCGCAGAACCTATCCATGGGGCGAAGAAGATATGGATTTGCTGGAATTTCACCGTGAAATCATTAGGATTCACCGAGCGAGTGAGGCACTTCGTACCGGTTCCGTGAAACTGTTGGAGGGAGAGTACAATTTTCTGTGCTATGCCCGCTTCAACAGAGAAGACCAATATGTGGTGATTCTAAATAATGACAGCGTGAGAAGAACCGCGGAGATTGAAGTGTGGTCTGCGAATCTTCCAAAAGAATGTGAATTAAAGCAGGAAATGTTTTCTTACGAGAGCGGCTATTCCGTGAATCCGGTTATTTACAATGTAGAAAAAGGAAAACTTGTCATTACCATGCCGAAATATTCAGCTTTGGTATTACGGAAAGTTTAAAAAATAGATTACGTGTGTTATCAAAGAGGGGCTATCTGTCGATACAAGAGATAGGCAGAAGTAGAAAAAGGATTTTCGAAGATTTCTAAGGAGGAGATAACATGAGGATAGAGCAAAACAAATCCAGAGAAGAGATGCTTTTTTCTAATGCGGTAAAGAGTGATACAAAAAAGCAACGGCAGCCGGAAAAATCTTTGGGAAAAGGTTCTTTGTACATCGGAGGGTTAAACCTTTGTGACGATAAAATCCAGCAGAAGAAAAAACAGGCACAGTCCATGGCGATGAAGCTGGTATCGGAAACTTTTTCCAATGACAGGTCCGTGGATGAGGATCTTGAAAGCAGGAGAAACCGAGTAAAGGACTTACAGAAGGAGAATGCCGAACATCAGGAGATGTTAGAGGATATAGCGAAGCAAAAAGAGAATCTTGCGGCGGAATACGGTGTGGAAGACGGCATTGGGAATATGGCACCTGAGACAAAAAAAGAGTATCAGCAAAGGCTTATGGAGTTAGAGAGAAATGAAAAGGAATTCAAGAAGCAGATTTCAGACAATACCAAGGAAATTATAGGGGAAAATGCTGCTGTCCGGGAGATAAAGATAGAGCAGTTGAAGCATCACGAGATGGTGGATGCCCAAAACCAGGCAGAGGATATTAGGGAGGCTGCAGGCAAAGAGATTATCGGAATGTTGATGGATGAAGCCAAAGAGAACGTGGACGAAAAGATGGAAGAAACCACAGAAAAGGCAGAGGAAGCAAAAGAAAAGAAAGAAGAGCAGGAAGAAAAACTGGAAGAGGCGAAAAAGGAAGAAGAGAATCAGGACGAGATGTACAATCTTAGCAAGGAAATGAATAAGATTAAGAAATCTGCGGAACAGGAAAACACATCGGATATACAGAAATCCGTAGAGCAGATTGTGGGAGAACTAATGCTCACGATGGAGGATGTAAAAGGTGCTGTTGTGGATACGGATATATAGGCAATTCTGTGAAAAAATACAGATTACTTCTTGCATAGAGAAGATGCTTATGTTATAATAACTTATTGTCAGGGTAAAACAATCCTGACATGATATGGATGGATTCCCGAGTGGCCAAAGGGGACAGACTGTAAATCTGCTGCATATTGCTTCGGTGGTTCGAATCCACCTCCATCCATCCGCCGGCGTGGCGGAACTGGCAGACGCGCAGGACTTAAAATCCTGTTGTGGAAACACAGTACCGGTTCGATTCCGGTCGCCGGCAGTACATGAGAAAAGAGAAATGTTGAATAATCAGCATTTCTCTTTTTGTAATATAGAAAGGTAAAAGTTTATGAGAGTAATGACTTTATAGAAAATAAAAAACAGCGGTTCGTAGAAGGAACCCCTGTTATAGAAATACAATATGTAAAAAAGCTCTAAAAACTTGCAATCATAGAATTTATTTGGAACACTTGGTGGTGGATGCCCGCACAACCAGCTCTGGGTGCAGAAGTGTCCGGCTGATGGCAACTCCGTTCAACATGGAGTTTAAAGCAAAAAAGCCCATGCCTCCTAACTCCAGCCTATCCTGACGGATGGTGGTCAGCAGAGGATGCAAAGTAGAAGAAATTGGAAGATCATCAAAGCCGATGACGCTGATATCGTTTGGTACCCGATAGCCGCTGCGTTGGCATTGGGAGATAACACCGCTGGCAATGACATCGCTGCTGCAAAGGATGGCAGTTGCACCGTTTGCCAGAAAATTAGGAACATGATCTCCGGCTGTTTCCGCAGAGAAATCACCGTAGACAATCAATTCCGGGTAAACAGGTAAATCATGCTGGTCCATACTGTCTAAAAAAGCCTGACGGCGGCTTTTGGAAATCATAGAATAGGAAACTCCGTTTAAAAATGCAATTTTTCGGTGTCCTAGCTGATATAGATGCTCAATAGCGGCATCAATGCCTTCGTAATTGTCTGTGCCGATGTAAGATACATGTGGATTTTTTTCGATATAGTTGTCAAAAAGGACGGTTGGTATAGTGGTTTCCTGTAATTGCTTTAACCAGGAATCGTGAAGAGAAAATCCCACAAAAAAAGCACCACTGTAACCGTTTTTCAACATATAGGTATCGTATTTTTCTGAAAGCTGAAAGGTAGGTGTAACAGGAACCACATCTACATTCCAATTATTTCGGAAAGCGGCTTGGCGGAATCCCAGAATAATATCGTAACCGAAATCTTTGGGAGTATCATATTCCATATTTTTGATAAAGAGACAAAGCTTACGGTATTTGTCTTTTTTCATTTTTTTGGTTTGATATCCCATTTCTACTGCGGTGTCTAGAACCAACTGTCGCAAATCTTCGCTGATATCACTGGCACCGTTCAGACCTTTGGAGACAGTGCTGATGGAGATTCCCAAACGCTCTGCAATATCTTTAATCGTTGTCATATGTATCCTCCTAACTTTACCTCATTATAGCATTGAAGTGAAAAAATTCAAGCCAGATTGTGAAAGTTTTGGAAACTGTAAAAAATAAAATAGCAAAATAGGAGAAAAAGTAGTATGATAGGAGAGTACAATTTAGATAGATGATAAAGCGAGGTATTTTATGAAGAAGAAATTTTTGACGCTGCTGATTTTGGTTATGGCAGCGGTAATGATAACTGCCTGCGGAAAGTCGAAGGATAAAGCTGCATCGGATGCTAAGGATGGAGAAGAAGAGCAGGAGGAAGAGATAGAAAAATATAACTTTGTTATCTGGGGAAGAGCAGTGGATTTGTCTGAAGAAAACGGAAACTGGCTGAAAACCCGTTGTGATATGTTTGCGGCAAAATACCCGGATGCAGAAGTTACCTTTGAATTTGCCCAGTATTCTCCTGAGGAAGCTATGAAGGCGATGGAAGAGAATCGGGAAGAGGCACCGGATATTTATATTTTCAACAGTTCTCAGGTGGATGAATTGGTGGAGGACCGGCTTTTGACCAGATTGTGGGGAGAAACGGAGGAATATGTGCTAGAGTCTAATGCACAGGAAATTTCCAATCTTGCCACTTATCAGGAAAAAGTCTATGGACTTCCGGTTTCTGCTACAACATATGTCTTATACTATGACAATGCCGTATATACACCGGAGGATGTGGCGAATCTGGAGAACTTGCTGCAAAAGGGTAGGTTGGCGTACCCGTTAGATGACCAACGGTATACAGCGGCATTTGGAGATGTGGACGAGGTATTTTTGAAATCTTTGAAACGAAACGATAATTTGCTGAGTACAGAGGATGAGGCACAGGGAATTACTTATTTGCAGGAAGGAAAAGTAAATGCCATAGTGGGAGATTCCAATTCTTATCAGCAGGTACAGGCAGTTCTGGGTGAGCGTATGGGAGTTGCGGCGTTGCCGACCTTTACCATAAACGGCGAAACCAGACAGATGAACCGAATCAAAGAAATCCAGATTGTAGGCGTAAATCCAGATTGCGAAGAGTTTGAAATGTCTATTGCACTGGCAACCTATTTAGGAAGTGCCGATGCACAGCAGATGCATTATGATATGAGCGGTGCAATTCCGGTAAATATTAATGTGATAAATACATTGAAAGAAGAACCGTTGATCCAGATTGTGGGTCAGGTAACAACGGTGGAAGATTTACAGAGAATCCAAGAAGCATTGGAAGAAGAGAAAAAATAGATAGAAAATTGCCAATTATATCTTGACAACAGATGAAATATAAGGTAAAATTTCATTTGCTGACGTATAAAAGGCAAATGCCCAGTTAGCTCAGTTGGTAGAGCAGAGGACTGAAAATCCTCGTGTCTCTGGTTCGATTCCGGAACTGGGCATTCTGCGGGTGTAGTTCAATGGTAGAACACCAGCCTTCCAAGCTGGATACGTGGGTTCGATTCCCATCACCCGCTTTGCTAGAGCACTTAATGAAAACGAGCGATAGCGAAGTTTGAATTTAGTGCGAAGCATACTTGACCCTTAACGAAAGCGAACGAAGTGAAGCTTGAGGTTAGTAGTCAAGTGTTGCTAGAGCATATGAAAAGGCGATAGCAAAATGGTATTTGCGCGAGTGGCTCAGTTGGTGGAGCACGACCTTGCCAAGGTCGGGGCCGCGGGTTCGAGTCCCGTCTCGCGCTCTCATAGAAACACAAAAAAGGTATCCATGTGGATACCTTTTTTGTGTTCTTCGAGCCCAATCGGGACTCGAAGATTCGAGTGACCTGGGCATAGCCCGGGTCACGCGTGCCCCGAAGGGGTAGACCCTCCCGTCTCGCGGAGAAAGTGCTTTCAAGAAAATCAAAACTTTCAGAGTTTTTATAGAGGTTTCCATGATTTTGCTTACTATCTTGCTAGGGATGGTCTCATCTATAATCTGGTTAGTAGCAAGGGAATGTTTTTCCTGTTTAGGAATCATTCTTGATTCTTCCTTTATATCCTTTTTATATATCGATATATCAATCATTTCCTCAGGTGGATTATAATGATTCATGAAGGAAAAAATATGTGGAAAATGGTTACAGTTGAAAAAGGAGTATTGTCTTCAAGGTAACTATATGGTGCAGATAATTGCTTTTGAGGAAGATACAGAAAATGCAAAAATGCTCTTAAAAGATTTCATGGAAGAACTAGAGCAGTTTCCAGACATTGAAATACTTCAAGCAGAAGCGTATGCTGTATTATTGTTGAGAAACCAAGTTAAAAAGTATTTTAGAGGAGTATTAGAAAAAGAGAAACGAGAAAAGTAGAAAAAAGAGATATATAGAATTAGAATGGAATTAGGTTTCGTGAAAGCTGTTCCATTCTTTTTGATTTTTGTGCATAAGGATTGTTCTTGGTAGATCTTTCTAATTCAGAAAGGGAGTCTGATTTTGTATGAGTTGCGATATAGGATTCAAAATGGTCTTGGGTTAATTCTGTAATAGGAAAGTAAGCGGTTCTTGTATGGAAAGAATAAAGCGGCTTCCATCAATGCATGTAATGAGGAAATAGTTATCGGAATCGTTTAAGTCTATATCTTGTATAAAAGTATCATTTTCATTGAATAGTTGAAATAGTAAATCTTTAAAATGTTCGTTTGTCATAGCGTTATGCTCCCTAATTTTTTTATAGTATATCATATTTACTTCTATTTTGGAATCATATTTGCTTCCATTTTGGATAAAATTTCTATGAGGTACAGTTATGGAAAGAGTAAATCAGCGAACAAATCATTTATTGGGAACAAATATAAAAAAGCTAAGAATTCAGAAAGAGTTACGCAACAAGGATATTGTGGCACAGTTGCAGTTGAGAGGTGTGGAGATATCAACTGGAACATATAGTAAGGTGGAAATGGGATTGAATAATCCCAGTGTGGATTTATTGATTGCTTTGACAGATATATTAGAGTGTGATTTTAATGCATTTTTTAGAAAAAGTTAATGTAGAAAATATTTATTAAGATTGTAACGTCTGGAAGAATATGTTAATTGTAGACGGATTTTTAGGGAGTATCCCAAAGTTTGTGTAAACCTTCAAACTGATGTAAGATAAAATTACT
>CATWDJ010000008.1:0-87304 GCA_958349535.1 uncultured Lachnospiraceae bacterium | reverse complement strand
GCATACAGACCTTGGAGAGGGTCTATAAACACTACTACTATATAATACGAGGAGAAACTATGAAAAAGAAGGTATTATCAATGTTGTTGGCAGCAGCTATGGTCTGCTCACTGGCGGCATGCGGAACAAAGGAAACAAAGAAAACAGACAGCTCAGAGGATAAGGTTCTGACAGTGGCAATGGAATGTGGATATGCACCGTATAACTGGACCCAGTCCGACGATTCCAATGGAGCGGTTCCGATTAAGGACAGCAAAGACTATGCATACGGATACGACGTTATGATGGCAAAAAAGATTGCCGACGAGTTGGGGTATGAGCTGGAGATTGTAAAACTGGATTGGGATTCTCTGATTCCGGCTATCCAGTCAGGAACGGTGGATTGTGTCATTGCGGGACAGTCCATTACTTCAGAACGAAAAGAGATGGTGGATTTCACAGAGCCGTATTATTATGCATCCATTGTTACACTTGTGAAATCCGACAGTAAATATGCAAATGCCGCAGGCATCAGTGAGTTGGCAGGAGCCACCTGTACCTCACAGTTGGGAACTATCTGGTATGATAATTGTCTGCCGCAGTTAAAGGATGCAGAGATTCAGCCGGCACAGGAGTCCGCACCGGCAATGCTGGTGGCATTGGAAAGCGGCCGTACCGAGCTGGTAGTAACGGATATTCCTACGACAAAGGCAGCATGCATTGCTTACCCGGATATGAAGATTCTGGATTTTACAGATACGGATGACAATTTTGAGGTTTCCGATGAGGACATCAATATTGGAATTTCTGTAAAGAAGGGAAATACAGAACTGTTAGATAAAATTAACGGTGTCTTGAAAAAAATGACAGTAGAAGATTATGAGAAGATGATGGATGAGGCAATTAAGGTGCAGCCGTTGTCAAATGAATAACAAAGGAGATTGTTGACGTGATATCAGATATGAACTTTGGGGAAAGGATTCTGTATCTTTTGCAGCAGTATGGAATCTCCTATTTAAAAGGAGCGGAAACGACACTTCTGATTGCCTTGGTTTCCACGGCAATCGGATGCGTCATAGGATTTCTGGTGGGAATTGTGCAGACCATACCGGTGGACAGACAGCGGGATTCCCTGATAAAACGAATCTTATTAAAAATCGTAAAAATTATTTTAAAAATCTATGTGGAAGTATTCAGGGGAACGCCGATGATTGTGCAGGCGGTGTTTATTTATTATGGTGTATCCCAGATTTTCGGAGTGCAGCTGGGAATGTGGCAGTCGGCATTCTTGATTGTGTCCATCAATACCGGAGCATATATGGCGGAGTCTGTACGAGGCGGAATTATTTCTGTAGACCCGGGACAGACCGAGGGAGCAAAGGCAATCGGTATGACCCATTTTCAGACCATGACCAATGTCATTCTGCCTCAGGCGTTTCGCAATATCTTACCTCAGATAGGAAACAACCTGATTATCAATATCAAAGATACCTCCGTGCTGTCCATTATCAGCATTGTGGATTTGTTCTTTGTACATAAGAGCGTTGCGGGAGCTTTATATACCTATTTTGAGTCTGCCACAATCGTTATGCTGATTTATCTGACCATGACGGTAATTACTTCCAAACTCCTGCTATTATGGGAGAAAAAGATGGATGGGGCAGAAAATTATGAGCTGGTGGATATTATGGGCGTAGGAACCCAGTTGGGCGAAGAAAGGAAGGTGGGACTATGAGTACACAGGATGAATTGCTGACAGTTTCCCATCTGGAAAAATCTTTCGGAACCCATGGTGTGTTAAAAGATATCAGCTTTCAGGTGAAAAAAGGAGATGTGGTGTCTGTTATCGGTGCCTCCGGCTCGGGAAAGTCCACCATGCTCCGATGTATCAACCTGTTAGAGACACCTACCGGGGGAGAGATATGTTACCATGGAAGGGATATTACAGACCCCAAGATAAACGTTCCGGCTTATCGGGCAAAGGTGGGAATGGTATTCCAGAGCTTTAATCTTTTCCACAACATGACCGTTTTGGAAAATTGTATGGTGGGACAGATAAAGGTGGCAGGAAAGAAAAAAGAGGAAGCGGAAGAGAAGGCGATGTTCTACCTGAAAAAGGTAGGGATGGATGCTTTTATCAATGCGAAGCCCCGGCAGCTTTCCGGCGGACAAAAACAGAGAGTCGCCATTGCCAGAGCATTGGCAATGGAACCGGAGATTCTGCTGTTTGATGAACCTACATCCGCATTGGACCCACAGATGGTAGGTGAGGTCTTGGAAATCATGAAGCAGTTAGCAGAAGAGGGACTGACCATGATTGTGGTAACCCATGAGATGGCATTTGCCAGAGATATTTCCAGCCATGTGATTTTTATGTCGGAGGGTGTCATTGAGGAAGAGGGAACGGCGGAAGAGATTTTCCAACATCCGAAAAAGGAAAAAACCAAAGAATTTCTATCCAGATTTCGTGGATTGGACTGAAAAAAAGTGTGACAATTATAAATAAATTGTTAAAAAAATATAAAATTAGCACTCAACCATTGACAGTGCTAACAAACGGTGCTATAACATAGTCATAAGGATTGATAGTAATCCGATTGAAAGTCAAAAGGAGGAATGACTTATGTTAGCACCAAGTATTTTTGAAAACAGTTTTATGAATGATTTCTTTGAGGACATGTTTCGGACTCCATTTGATATGATGCGAAATGTTCAGATTCCGGGAATGAAAGCTGATGTTCAGGAATTTAATGATAAATACCAAATGGACATTGAACTTCCTGGATTTACCAGAGAAGAAATCCATGCGGATTTGGAAAACGGATATTTGACCATTCAGGCAGAACATTCCGAAAATAAGGAAGAGAAAAATGAGAAGGATGGAACTTATATCCGAAGAGAACGTTATTCCGGCAAGTACCAGAGGAGCTTCTATGTGGGAGATGAGATGACACAGGAAGATATCAAAGCAAACTTCCGCGACGGTGTTCTGAAGTTGGAGATTCCGAAGAAGGAACCAGTAGCAGAAGTGGAGAAAAAGCAGCGAATTGCAATTGAAGGATAGAATTGCGAGAATGATTCCATCAAAATAAACAGAAAAAGGGATATTCCAATGGGGATATCCCTTTGTTCGTTATTCCCGGTGTGCTGCATGGAAACTATAAACAGAACTTTTAGGTTAAAAAGTTCGTTTTTTTGTGGTTTGATATTATAAAATATGATAAGATAATAAAATAAGAGAGACCATAGACAAAAGATTACGTGCGGGTGATTAATTTTATGAAAATTTTAAAGCCATACATTGTTACGCTGCTGGTAGGGCTTGTGCTGATTCTGACCTTGACAGTTACAACCCGGGATGAGGGAAGTGTACTGACTAATGCACAAAAGCAGAGCTATAATGAAGATTGGACTGTAAAGACTGGAAGAAGTGAGAAGACTTATAAGGAACTTCCGGATAAAGTATATTTGAATGGTGCCGATACCATTGTTTTGAAAAAACAGCTTCCGGAGCAGATAAACAGTGGAGAGGCAATCGTGTTTTTTATGGGGCACAGTATTATCAATGCCTATGTAGGAGATGAGTTGGTTTATACCTTTGATATTCCGAAAGCATACGAAAAGAGAAGTAAAACTCCGGGAAACACATGGAATTTTATCAATATGGAAGAAGAGTATGCGGGAAAAACGTTGACCTTGGAGTTGAAACCGATTTATGAGACCAAAACAGCAAATATTCCACAGTTGATATATGGAGATAAGGCAAAGATTGTTTCGGAAATTGTCATTAAAAAGTCTGTGACAGTGGTAATTTCCATGCTGCTGATTTTCATCGGAGTAGCACTTATGGGAGTGTTTGCATTTTTCCGAGAACGTCTTCATCTGGAGAATTACATTATATGGCTAAGTCTGTTTGCCATAGTAGTGGGAGCATGGTCTTTTGTGGAGACCCAGATATTAAGTCTTTTATATGCACAAAGTGTAGAGGGCAGCAGAATTTCGTATATATTGCTTCAGCTTATTTTAATACCGATTTTGTCTTTTAATAAAGGACTTTGGCACAGAGAAAAGGATCGGATTTATGATGTTTTATGCGGTGCCAGCATAGTTCTTTTGGTTGTTACTACTGCTTTACAGTTTGCAGGAATTGCCGATTATTACGAGAGCGTCTGGGCGGTTCATGTACTCTTTGCACTGGGCGGACTGTGGATGGCAGGACTGATGATAAAAGAACTTCTGAAAGGAAATAAAGAAGATAAAACAGCTTTACTGCTATGTCTGATAGGTGAGATGGCGGTGGCTACGGCAGTAATAGCAGATGTAAGAAATTCCTATACCGTAGAGATGGTTGACACTGCTAAAAACAGTTCTTTGTGGATTTTGTTATATACAATTCTGCTGTTGGGTCTGTCCTTGAGAGATTCTGTAAAACTGATTCGTTTGGGCGAACAGTTTGAAACGGTTTCGGAAGAAGCCATGAGGGATGCTATGACGAAACTATCCAACCGTGCAGCCTTTGAGAAAAATATGACATTTTTCAAAGCGGAAAAAGGAAATGCGGCAATCATGTTTGACCTGAACAATCTAAAATATTTTAATGATGAACACGGTCACGCCATGGGAGATTACTACATTATCGTATGTAGCGAGATTATTCAGGATGTATTTGGAAGCTATGGAAAAGTATACCGCATGGGCGGAGATGAATTCTGTGCCATTGTGGAAGGAATGAATGCTGAAAAGTTCGACGAATTGCAGGCAGAAATGAATACCAGAATAGAAGGATTAAACGGACGGTTTTTTGAAAATAAGATGTCTGTGGCATCAGGATATGCTGCGTATGATCCGGAAACGGATGCGGATATTCACGCAACCGTTAAACGGGCGGATGAGAAAATGTACAATTATAAGGCAGTAATGAAACAGGGGCGTTAAAGGAGAGATAAGATGAGTGCAAATTTAATTATTGCGATTTGCTATTATGTGATTCTGCTGGTGCAGTTTATGAAAATGTGGAGTGAGAGAAAACCGAGAGAAAATACGGTTTTTACGGTTACCATTCCTGAAAGTGTTATAGAAAATGACGAGATAAAGAAGGTGCAGAAAAGCTACGGCAATCAACTGATTGTGTGCTGTCTGATTCTGGCAGCCGCACCGGCAGTGGTATATTTTTCTGACTGGGTATCCATAAAATTGTTGCTTTGGATGGCTTTGATTCTGCTGGCAGCGACTGTAACCTATATTCCTTATATATTGGCAAATAAAAAAGTCAAGACATTGAAAGAACAGAACCATTATATGGATTTGGAGCCAGAGGTTAAGGAAATAGATGCTGTCTGGAAACATGGAATTTTCTATAATAACCCGGAGGATGACCGACTGACAGCAGAAAAAAAAATCGGAATCGGAACCTGTATCAATCATGCAAAACCTATGGGAAAATTTTTGACAGTTCTGGGAGTTGTGGCATTGATATTTGTGTTCGGATTCGGTATTTATTCCTTGAGGCTGCAATCCACTCCATTGTCTTTAAAATATGAAGATGGCATATTGAAAGCAGGACAGGTTGGAACCAAATATACCGTAGAAGCAGATGTGATACAGACGGCAATGCTGTTGGATGAGATGCCGGAAGCTACCAAGGTAGTAGGCACGGGCATGGATAATATTTTTCGGGGAGTTTACAATGTGTCCGGTTGTGGAAATTGTAACGTGAACTTAAATCCACAGAATCATGCATTTATTTTGATTCAGGCGGAGGATGGCAGATATATCTTCTCGGCGGATACGGACGAAGAGACGGAACAAATTTTTGAAGAGTTGAAAAATGATATTTAAGAACATTGAAAAAGCGGTGGCAGCATGAAGCTGTCAACCGCTTTTTTGTTTGGAAAATTTATTCGCAAGCCATCTTTTTTACATGCTTTAAGGCTTTGTCCACTGCCGGGATGGCAATGATAATCAATGTTACGATTGCTTCCGGGATTAGATAAAAACCGTTGTATGCCAGAGAATAAACCGGTGCACTCATGCCGCTTCCCTCCGCGTAAGCTGCAAAGAATAAGAGACCGGATAAAAATGCAAATACATAACGTCCCAGTACACCCAGAATGTAACCTTTAATCAGACCGTGTTTGGAATTCTGGAAGAAACCGGATAATCCCAAAGCACCGAAGGCCAGAGGATAGTCCACAATCATCTGAGGAACGGAATAGAAGACCGGTTCAATGACAAATTGCAGAAGTCCGTAAGCAACAGCGGTCATAATTCCTACCGTAGGACCGTACCAGTAGCCGATTAAAACAATGAAAAGCATACTGAACAGAGTAATGGAACCGCCCATCGGTAAGTCAAAGAACTTAATCATAGAAGTTACGATGCCCAGAGCCATGGCAGCCGCAGAGAAAACCAACTGTTTTGTAGAGAGCGGTTTAGATTCTTTTCGGCTTTGGATAAAAAGAGCAATGGCAATTAGAGCAACAATGAGGACTACAACAGTAATGATTCCGGCGGTAGTCAGTTGAAAAACATCTTCATCCCAACTGTTTTTCGTTGGAAATGCAAAAAATTTTGACATAAAAAAATCCTCCTCAATAGTACCATATATCTGCGGAAGTTATAAAAATGCTTCCTTACGCCGGTATTACCCGGTTCAAGTATTAAGGGTCGATGAAATCATCTCTCAGCAATAATGCACCCCTAGCAGGTATATGTATTTTTAAGTTGTTAAAACAACGACATTAACTATAACAACATACAGGAAAAAAGTCAAGCAGACTTATAAAACAGGCATAAAATGAAGGCACCATCTTCGAACTTCTGTTGCAAAGATGATGCCTTCTAAGATGTTTCGTTCAATGGAACTTCCTCTCTTTCGTATTTTTTTAACTTTAAAAGGTTTTAGGCTTTTTATCAATTTTACTTTTGTTGGGTTTGGTTTAAGTTTTTGGTGGACCGTACCTCCTGTTCTTAAATTTTTAGGTTTTTATCTGACTAATACATTGGACCGTACCTCCTTGGATTTCTGGGTTTTAATTTTTTGTACTTCCCTTTTGTTGATTTTATATTATCAAATAAAAACAGATTTGTCAACAAGAAAAATGAAAAAAATAAAAAAACTTTTAAATTGTCTGAAATTAACAAACAAAAAGAAAAATTAAAAGAGAATACGAGGCAGCATTAAGATTGTGCCTCGTAAGCTTCCCGACAGGCTTTTGACAACTGGTCGCCGCAGGAAGTAGGTCTGCCATTGCAGGAAATACCGGATAATTTCTGCTCTACTTCATCTACTGTTAAACCCTCCACCAGCTTAGGGATTGCCTGAAGGTTTCCGTCACAGCCCCCATAGAATTTTACAGATTTTACAATATTGCCATCCAGCTCCACATCTATTCTGCGGGAGCAGGTGCCTTTTGTCTGATAAACGTACATTTTGTTTTTTCTCCTTTCGCGTGATGTGCAGTTCTAGTATATCACGAAACAGCAGAAATTTACAAAAAGTTAATAAATCGTTCATGGCTTAGGTTATTGTTTCTATTGGTAATTCGTGCTAAAATGTTTCTTATGTGTAAACCTGTGTAGTAATAGAAGCTGCCAATGCGACAGCGGAATGATAGGAGATAAGTATGAAGCTGACAGAAAAAGTATTTGGTACTCACAGCGAGAGAGAGCTGAAAATGGTATATCCCATTGTAGATAAAATAGAAGCAATGAGAGATTCCATGATGGCATTATCCGATGAGGAACTGCGGGGAAAGACAAAAGAATATAAGAATAGATTGGAAGAGGGAGAGACTTTAGATGACCTCTTGCCGGAGGCATTTGCCACGGTGCGTGAGGCAGCCAGAAGAACTCTGGGCATGGAGCATTACCGTGTACAGTTGGTAGGTGGCGTGGTTTTGCATCAGGGACGTATTGCCGAGATGAAAACCGGTGAAGGTAAAACATTAGTATCCACACTTCCGGCATATCTGAATGCATTGGAAGGAAAAGGAGTGCATATCGTAACGGTCAACGACTATCTGGCAAAGCGTGACTCCGAATGGATGGGAAAAGTACATGAGTTTTTAGGATTGACCGTGGGTGTTGTTTTAAACAGCATGGATAATAAAGAACGTCAGGAAGCCTATAACTGTGATATTACTTATATTACCAACAATGAACTGGGTTTTGATTATTTGAGAGACAACATGGTTATCTACAAAGAACAGCTGGTACAGCGAGGACTTCACTATGCGATTATCGATGAGGTAGACTCCGTATTGATTGATGAGGCAAGAACGCCACTGATTATTTCCGGTCAGAGCGGCAAGTCCACCAGTCTCTATGAGGCTTGTGATATTCTGGCAAAACAGCTGGTACGTGGAGAAGAGAGTCAGGAGTTTTCCAAAATGGATGCCCTGATGGGAATTGAGGTAGAAGAGAGCGGAGACTTTATCGTTAATGAAAAGGATAAGGTTGTAAACCTGACCCAAGAGGGTGTGAAAAAGGTAGAGCGTTTCTTCAAGATAGAGAACTTGGCAGACCCGGAGAATCTGGAAATTCAGCACAATATTATTTTGGCTCTTCGTGCCCACAACTTAATGTTCCGGGATCAGGACTATGTGGTACAGGATGATCAGGTATTGATTGTAGATGAGTTTACCGGACGTATCATGCCGGGACGTCGTTATTCCGATGGTTTGCATCAGGCAATTGAGGCAAAAGAGCATGTAAAGGTAAAACGTGAGAGTAAGACTCTTGCTAATATTACCTTCCAGAACTTCTTTAATAAATACGAGAAAAAAGCAGGTATGACAGGTACCGCATTAACGGAGGAAAAAGAGTTCCGGGATATTTACGGAATGGATGTTATTGCCATACCGACCAATAAGCCGGTAATCCGTGTGGATTTACAGGATGCCGTATATAAGACCAAAAAAGAAAAATACCATGCAGTGGTACAGGAAGTCATCGAGGCACATAAAAAAGGACAGCCGGTACTGGTGGGAACCATTACCATTGATATATCCGAAGAAATCAGCCGTCTTCTGAAAAAAGAGGGAATACAGCACAAGGTATTGAACGCTAAGTTCCATGAGATGGAGGCTGAGATTGTAGCGGATGCCGGTCTTCATGGAGCAGTTACCATTGCCACCAACATGGCGGGACGTGGAACCGATATCAAACTGGATGAAGAGGCAAGAGCTGCCGGAGGTCTGAAGATTATCGGTACAGAGCGTCATGAATCCAGACGTATTGACAATCAGCTCCGTGGACGTTCCGGACGTCAGGGAGACCCGGGAGAATCCCAGTTCTTTATCTCTTTGGAGGACGATTTAATGCGTCTGTTCGGTTCCGAGAAGCTGATGGATGTGTTTAATACTCTGGGCGTTCCGGAAAATGAACAGATTCAGCATAAGATGCTGACAAATGCCATAGAAAAGGCACAGATGAAGATAGAGAGCAATAACTTTGGAATCCGTAAGAATCTGTTGGAATACGATCAGGTTATGAATGACCAGAGAGAGATTATCTATGCAGAGAGACGCCGTGTACTGGATGGCGAAAGCATGCGTGATGTTATCTATAAGATGATTACTGACCGAGTGGAGAATACCGTAGATACCTGTATTTCCCCGGATGTGGCAAAGGAAAACTGGGATTTAGGAGAGTTAAATGAATTGCTCCTTCCGATTATTCCGTTAAAGAGAATCACATCGGAAACCATTGCAGATTTAAAGGATGCGAAGGAGTTAAAGCATAAGCTGAAAGAAAGTGCCGTGAAGCTGTATGAAGCAAAAGAAGCAGAATTCCCGGAACCGGAAGCACTTCGTGAGTTGGAGCGGGTAGTGCTGTTAAAGGTTATCGACCGGAAATGGATGGACCATATAGATGATATGGACCAGCTTCGTCAGGGAATCGGATTGCAGGCATATGGACAAAAAGATCCGTTGGTTGAGTACAAAATGAACGGCTTCGATATGTTTGATGATATGACCTCCAATATTCAGGAGGACACAGTCCGTTTACTGTTCCATGTCCGTGTAGAACAGAGGGCAGAACGTGAACAGGTGGCAAAGGTAACGGGAACCAACAAGGATGCATCGGCACCGGCGACACCGAAGAAACGTGAATCGGCAAAGATTTATCCGAATGATCCGTGCCCATGCGGAAGCGGTAAAAAATATAAACAATGCTGCGGAAGAAAATAGAAAAATGCAGGCATAGATAATAAAGAGTGCAGAACAAACATTCGAATTTGTTCTGTACTTTTATTTTATATTCTGATATAATCAAAGCGAATAGCGGAGCATTTAATATCTCTGAGGGCAAAGTTTGATTTGGGATTTGAGTTAGAGGTGAAGAATAAGAATGAATCAGGAACATGAAATTGTTTTATACCAAGTGGAAGATGCTAATGTATGTGTAAATGTTATTTTTAAAAATGAGACTTTTTGGATGACACAAAAGGCCATGGCGAGTCTGTTTGATGTTAATGTACCTGCTATTTCTAAACATTTGTCTAATATATTTTCGGAAGAGGAACTTATAAAAGAATCAACTGTTTCCAAAATGGAAATAGTTCAAATGGAGGGTAATAGACAAGTTAAGCGAGAGCAAGAGATTTATAACTTAGATGCAATTATTGCTGTGGGATATCGGGTCAATTCAAAAAAAGCTATGCGTTTTCGGCAGTGGGCAACTAAAACATTAAAGGAATATATTGTAAAGGGTTTTGTTTTGAATGATGATATGCTTAAAAATGGAAAACCTTTTGGAAAAGATTACTTTGATGAATTATTGGAACGTATTCGTGAAATCAGGGCAAGTGAGCGGAGAGCTTATCAAAAAATCACGGATATTTTTGAACAATGCAGTTATGATTATGACAAGAATAGTGAAATCACAAAGAATTTTTATGCTTTTGTTCAGAATAAATTACATTTTGCAGTTACAGGAAAAACAGCTGCGGAATTGATATATGAACGTGCAGATTCAGAAAAGCCTGCTATGGGGCTTGCAACATGGAAAGATGCTCCTAATGGGAAGATTTTAAAACGAGATATTAGCATTGCAAAAAATTATTTAAATGAAAAAGAAATATCGCCCTTAAATCGATTAGTGACAATGTTTATTGATTATGCTGAGTTGATGGCAGAAGACGGAATATTAATGAGTATGCAGGATTGGGTAAACCAAATGAATCAGTTTTTGATAAACAATCGACGTAAGGTGTTATCTGGAAAAGGAAAAGTGTCACATGATATTGCGATGGAAAAGGCAGAGAAGGAGTACGAAGTGTTTCGGAAAAGACAGGATAGAGAGTATATTTCTGAATTTGATAGGGAAGTGGAAAAGTATCTGAAAGGAGAAGGGTAGATATTTAAACTATTTTAGATTTTTGGATTATATAGGAGGAACTTTCATGGATCATTTTAAATTACATTCCCAATATCAACCCACCGGAGACCAGCCACAGGCGATAGAAGCCTTGGTAAAGGGGTTTAAAGAAGGTAATCAGTTTCAGACTCTTCTGGGAGTCACCGGCTCCGGTAAGACATTTACCATGGCGAATGTTATAGAACAGTTAAATAAACCGACGCTGATTATTTCCCATAATAAGACTCTGGCGGCACAGCTCTATGGAGAATTCAAAGAATTTTTCCCGGAGAATGCAGTAGAGTATTTTGTGTCCTATTACGATTACTATCAGCCGGAGGCGTATGTGCCTTCTACGGATACCTATATTGCAAAGGATTCCTCCATTAACGAAGAAATTGACAAGCTGCGTCTGTCAGCCACCGCAGCCTTGGTAGAGAGAAAGGATGTCATCGTAATTGCCAGTGTTTCCTGTATCTACGGATTGGGAAGCCCGGAGGATTATATGGGCATGATGGTATCGTTGCGTCCGGGGATGGAAAAAGATAGAGATGAGGTTATTCGGTCTCTCATCGATATTCAGTACACCAGAAATGAAATGGACTTTGGAAGAGGTACTTTCCGGGTGCACGGGGATGTGGTGGAGATTTTCCCGGCAGACCGGGGAGATACTGCCGTGCGGGTGGAATTTTTCGGAGACGAGATTGACCGGATTACGGAGATAGATGTACTTACGGGAGAAATTAAGAGCCGCTTGGAGCATATTTCCATTTTCCCGGCATCCCATTATGTGGTGCCGCAGGAGAAGATTAACCGTGCCTGTGTGGAGATTGAAAAAGAACTGGAAGAACGGGTAAAATACTTTAAGGGCGAGGACAAACTTTTAGAGGCACAGAGGATTGCGGAGCGGACGAATTTTGATATAGAGATGTTGAAAGAGACAGGATTTTGCAGCGGAATCGAGAACTATTCCAGACATTTGTCGGGGATGCCGCAAGGGGCAACACCCCATACTCTGATGGACTACTTTAAGGACGATTTTCTGCTGATTGTGGATGAATCCCACATTACCATACCTCAGGTTCGGGGAATGTATGCGGGAGATCAGGCACGGAAGACTACCCTTGTGGACTATGGATTCCGTCTGCCGTCAGCCAAGGATAACCGGCCTTTGAATTTTGAAGAATTTGAGAGTAAAATAGACCAGATGCTTTTTGTTTCTGCAACACCAAATGTCTATGAAGAAGAGCATGAGCTGCTTCGTACGGAGCAGATTATCCGTCCTACCGGGCTTTTAGACCCTAAGGTGGATGTACGCCCGGTAGAGGGTCAGATTGACGATTTGCTGGCAGAGGTTAAGAAAGAGACAGCAAATCATAACAAAGTATTGATTACAACCCTGACCAAACGGATGGCAGAGGATTTGACAGATTATATGAGAGAAGTAGGTATCCGTGTGAAATATCTTCATTCGGATATCGATACGCTGGAACGGGCGGAGATTATCCGGGATTTGCGACTGGATGTGTTTGATGTGCTGGTGGGTATCAACCTTTTGAGAGAGGGCTTGGATATACCGGAGATTACTTTGGTGGCAATTTTAGATGCGGATAAAGAAGGCTTTCTGAGGTCCCACACTTCATTGATTCAGACCATCGGAAGGGCAGCACGTAATCAGAATGGCCATGTAATCATGTATGCCGACACCATTACCGATTCTATGAGGATGGCAATAGAGGAAACCAAGAGGCGACGCAGTATTCAGGAAGCATACAATAAGGAACATGGTATTACGCCGAAAACTATTGAAAAATCTGTCCGGGATTTAATCAGTATTTCCAAAAAAGTGGCAAAAGAGGAAATGGAATTCAAAAAAGAACCGGAGTCCATGAATCGGGAAGAGTTGGAGAAGCTGATAAAAGAGGTAAAAAAACAGATGGACCGGGCAGCGGCAGATTTGAATTTCGAAGCAGCAGCAGAGCTGCGTGACAAGATGCTGGATTTACGCCGGATGGTAGAAGAAATCAAGGAGAACGCCTAGGCGGGCGAAACAGATGGAGGAAATATGAAAGAACGGAAATACATTAAGATTCGCGGAGCGAATGAGCACAATTTGAAAAACATAGATTTGGACATCCCCAGAAATGAATTTGTGGTACTGACGGGCCTCAGCGGTTCCGGTAAGTCATCCCTTGCCTTTGACACCATATATGCAGAGGGACAGAGAAGGTATATGGAATCTCTGTCTTCCTATGCGAGACAGTTCTTGGGACAGATGGAAAAACCAAATGTGGAGAGGATTGACGGATTGTCTCCGGCAATTTCCATTGATCAGAAATCCACCAACCGGAATCCAAGGTCTACGGTGGGAACTGTGACAGAGATTTATGATTATCTGCGTCTGCTCTATGCCCGAATCGGAATCCCTCATTGTCCGAAATGTGGAAAAGAGATAAAAAAACAGACGGTGGATCAGATGGTAGACCACATTATGAGTTTGCCGGAAAAGACCAAGATTCAGTTGCTGGCACCGGTGGTGCGGGGTAGAAAGGGTATGCACCAAAAGCTCTTTGAGAAAGCAAAGAGAAGCGGTTATGTCCGTGTGCAGGTGGATGGCAATATTTATGAGTTGACGGAAGAGATACCGTTGGATAAAAACATTAAACATAATATAGAGATTGTGGTAGATCGTTTGGTGGTAAAGGAAGGGATTGAAAAGCGTCTGACGGATTCCATCGAGAATGTATTGGAACTGGCAAATGGTTTGATGACGGTAGATGTCATCGGCGGAGAGCCTATACAGTTTTCCCAGAGCTTTTCCTGCCCGGATTGTGAAATCAGCATTGATGAGATAGAGCCGAGAAGCTTTTCTTTTAATAATCCTTTCGGTGCCTGTCCGGAGTGTTTTGGCTTGGGTTACAAAATGGAATTTGACGAGGATTTGATGATACCGGACAAAAGCCTTTCTATTGCGGAGGGGGCAATTCAGGTGATGGGCTGGCAGTCCTGCACCGACCAGTCCAGCTACACCTATGCCATTTTGAAAGCACTGGCAAAAGAATATGAGTTTGATTTAAATACCCCGTACCAGGATTTGCCGGAGGAAATTCGCCATATGCTTATTCACGGAACCGATGGCAGAGAGGTAAAGGTTTACTATCGGGGACAGAGGGGAGAGGGAGTTTATGACGTTGCCTTTGACGGCTTGATTAAAAATGTGGAGCGGCGTTATCGGGAGACCGGTTCTGATACCATGAAGCAGGAATATGAGACCTTTATGAGGATTACTCCTTGTAAAGTTTGTGGCGGACAGCGTTTGAAACGGGAGTCTTTGGCAGTTACCGTAGGGGATAAAAATATCTATGAGGTTACTACAATGTCCATTCGAAAGCTTCAGAAATTTTTTGAAGAGTTGAAGCTGACGAAGCAGCAGGAATTGATTGGAGCACAGATTATCAAAGAAATCAAAGCAAGAGTCGGTTTCCTGTTGGATGTAGGATTGGAATATCTGACTTTGGCAAGAGCAACCGGAAGTCTTTCGGGAGGAGAAGCCCAGAGAATCCGTCTGGCAACTCAGATTGGTTCGGGACTGGTGGGAGTTGCCTATATTCTGGATGAGCCAAGTATTGGATTACATCAGAGAGATAATGATAAGCTGTTGAATACCTTGAACCATCTGCGGGATTTGGGAAACACCCTGATTGTGGTGGAGCATGATGAGGACACTATGCTGGCGGCGGATTACATCGTGGATATCGGACCGGGAGCAGGAGAACACGGCGGTGAAGTGGTGGCTGTGGGAAATGCACAGGAAATCATGGAAAATAAAAATTCCATTACCGGGGCATATCTCAGCGGAAGGATGAAAATTCCGGTACCTGAGGAGCGGAGACAGCCTACCGGATGGCTGACTATCCGGGGAGCCAGAGAGAATAATCTGAAAAATATCGATGTGCAGGTGCCGTTGGGTGCGATGACCTGCATTACGGGAGTATCCGGTTCGGGGAAAAGTTCTCTGACCAATGAGATTCTCTACAAAACTCTGGCGAAGAAACTGAATCGTGCCAGAACCATTGCAGGAAAGCATGATACCATTGAAGGAATAGAACAGTTGGATAAGGTAATCGATATTGATCAGTCTCCTATCGGAAGAACTCCTCGTTCCAATCCGGCTACCTATACGGGCGTTTTTGATATGATTCGGGATCTCTTTGCGGCGACGCCGGATGCCAAAGCCCGGGGATACAAAAAAGGACGATTCAGCTTCAATGTCAAAGGCGGACGTTGTGAGGCTTGTTCCGGAGACGGTATATTGAAAATCGAGATGCATTTTCTGCCGGATGTCTATGTGCCTTGTGAGGTTTGTCAGGGAAAACGGTATAACCGGGAGACCCTGGAAGTGCGTTACAAAGGAAAGACCATTTATGATGTGCTGGATATGACGGTGGAGGAGGCACTGACCTTTTTTGAAAATGTACCGTCTATTCACAGAAAGATACAGACTCTTTATGATGTGGGACTTTCCTATATCCGTCTGGGTCAGCCTTCCACTACCCTTTCAGGAGGAGAAGCCCAGAGAATCAAACTGGCAACAGAACTGAGTAAGCGGAGTACGGGAAAGACTATCTATATTTTAGATGAGCCTACCACCGGACTGCATTTTGCGGATGTGCATAAGCTGATAGAAATTTTGAGACGGCTGTCAGAAGGGGGAAATACCGTAGTTGTTATAGAGCATAATCTGGATGTAATAAAAACTGCGGACTATATCATAGACATGGGACCGGAAGGCGGTGACCGGGGAGGAACCGTCATTGCCAAGGGAACGCCGGAAGAGATTACAGAGGTGCCGGAATCCTATACCGGACAATATTTGAAAAAATATTTGAAATAAAGGATATAAAAAATGGCTTTCATTATAAATGAAAGCCTTATAAACGGGGAGTACCGCCCGAATTCAAAGAACCCGAGCGGTATGAGTTATGAAAAATTATATTAGCCTTAGCTAGTACGTTTATTAATATACTTTGCAAATGTGAACATAATATGAATACAATATGAATATTTTGTGAAAAACCATAAAAAACAGAAGAAATTCTTAATTTTTATAAAATCGAAAAAAATACTTTAAAAACGCACAAGCATTGTATATAATAAATATAAGTATGGAAAAATATGTACTAATTACGCTTTCATGTAATAAGAAGGCTTGAAAAGGCACGTTATATTTTTATATTTAACATAAAGTATATGGTAGGAGAAACAGAAAGGAGAAACATAACAGATGGTTTCAACAGATATTGGAATTGATTTGGGTACGGCAAGTATCTTAGTATATATTAAAGGAAAGGGCGTTGTGTTAAAAGAGCCTTCCGTTGTGGCTTTTGACCGTGACACAAATAAGATAAAAGCAATCGGTGAAGAGGCGAGACTGATGCTGGGAAGAACTCCGGGGAATATCGTAGCAGTCAGACCTTTACGTCAGGGAGTTATCTCTGATTATACTGTAACAGAGAAAATGATTAAGTATTTTATCCAGAAGGCACTGGGTAAGAAAAGTTTCCGCAAACCACGCATTTCCGTATGTGTACCGAGCGGAGTTACCGAGGTAGAAAAGAAAGCGGTAGAAGATGCCACATATCAGGCAGGAGCCAGAGAAGTTTCTATTATAGAAGAACCGATTGCCGCAGCCATCGGTGCAGGAATTGATATTTCCAGACCATGCGGTAACATGATTGTGGATATCGGAGGAGGAACCGCAGATATAGCAGTAATCTCTCTGGGAGGCTCCGTAGTCAGCACATCCATTAAGATTGCCGGAGATGACTTTGACGAAGCTATTGTGCGTTATATGAGAAAGAAACATAATCTTCTGATTGGTGAGAGAACCGCAGAAGACATCAAGATAAAAATCGGAACCTGCTTCCCATTGGCACAGTCCGAGACTATGGATGTCCGTGGACGTAATCTGGTAACCGGTCTTCCGAAAACGGTTCAGGTAAGTTCTGAGGAGACGGAGGAAGCATTACGGGAAGCGACCTTGCAGATTGTAGAAGCAGTACACAGTGTACTAGAGAAGACTCCGCCGGAGTTGGCAGCAGATGTGGCAGACCGTGGAATTGTCTTAACAGGAGGCGGTGCATTACTCCGCGGTTTGGAAGAACTGATTGAGGACCGCACGGGAATCAATACCATGACCGCAGATGAGCCAATGACCTGTGTTGCAATCGGAACAGGAAAATTCGTGGAATTCTTAGCAGGAAACCACGAAGAATCATAGAAACCTATCAAACAGGGATGGATAAAAAAGCACAGGAAGTGTATAAGTAATGACATCGTTATGCGATGTCATTACCCTTATATGAAAGGAGATTATACATGGTAAAAGGACTCTACACAGCGTATACGGGAATGTTGAATGAACAAAACCGTATGGACATTATGACCAATAATCTGGCCAATGCAGATACCAACGGTTATAAGAAAGAGGGAAGTACCGCCCAGACATTTGCGGATACCTATGCAATTAAAATCAAAGATACCTCCGCTTATAATATCCCTCGGACCATCGGAGGCGTCAGCCTCGGTGTACATATCGGAGAGACGTATACAGATTATCAGCAGGGGTCCTTCCGGGTAACGGACAGTCCTTATGATTTGGCGATTGCAGGCAACGGTTTTTTTGCCATTTCCTATACCAATAAACAGGGAGAGACATCTGTAAAATACACCAGAGACGGAGCATTTACGGTAAATAGACAGGGTTATCTGGTGACAAAAGACGGCGATTATGTTCTGAATCAGAACGGAGCAATGAATTCGGACCCGGGAGCCGGAAGTTATATCCAGATTGACCCGAATCAGGAATTTACTATTGATGAGAATGGAAATATTTGGCAGAATCAGGCACTTGTAGGACAGGTGGGATTGGTGGATTTTGCGGATTATAACTATATAGAAAAATTCGGAGAAAATCTGTATAATATGGCAGAGGGCGGTCAGATTATTGCCGCAGACGGATTGATAGAACAGGGAACAATTGAGGCATCCAATGTTAATATTGTATCGGAAATGGTCGATATGATTACTATAACGAGAGCCTATGAATCGAATCAGAAAATTATCCAGACCATTGACGGTATGTTGGACAAGGCAGTAAATCAGGTCGGAAAGTTATAGGAAGAGGTGCTTTAATATGATGAGATCTTTATGGACTGCGGCATCGGGAATGATTGCCCAGCAGACAAATGTAGACACGATTGCGAATAATCTTTCCAATGTGAATACCACAGGTTATAAAACGGAAAAAACTGAGTTTAAATCGTTACTTTATCAGAATTTACAGGCAAGAACCACCACAGCCAACGGTGAGAACAAACCGATTCCTGCACAGGTAGGATTGGGAACCAGAGTGGCATCCAATACATCCATGTTTACCCAGGGACCGATGCTGGCAAGTGAAAGTGATACAGCCTTTGCCATTGAAGGAGAAGGATTCTTTGCTGTTCGAGGCGGCGACGGAGAAATTTATTATACCAGAAACGGTAATTTTACATGGAGTATCGGAACTGACAATATTATGTTAACTACTAGCGAGGGATATCCGGTATTGGATTCCAACGGAAATGCCATTACAGTTCCGGCGGGAGTTGCCACAGAGCGAGTAAAAGCAAGTACCACAGGTGAGTTTTATTATACAGATGCAGACGGAAATATCTTTCCGATGAACCAGCAATTGGGAGTATATCAGTTTAACAATCCGTCGGGACTTGATAAGAGAGGCTCTTCCCTTCTGGCGGTAACGGATGCTTCGGGAGCAGCTATGAACGAGGCGACCACACCGGGATTAAAGCTGTCCAAGGTAAATCAGAACTATCTGGAAGGTTCCAATGTGCAGGTAGCAGATGAGATGGTAAATCTGATTGTGGCACAGAGAGCTTATGAATTAAATTCCAAGGCAATTCAGGCATCGGATGAAATGCTGAGTCAGGCAAATCAGCTTAGAAGATAAAGGAGTGACGGCATATGAGTATATCAATTGACAGCTTCGGCAATCTTTATAATCAGACCACAGCAGCGGCGTCCAACAGTTCCGCTGATAAGCTGAGCGATACGCTTTCCGGGGATTTATCCAATGCATCGGACGAGGAATTAATGGATGTCTGTAAGGATTTTGAGGCCTATTTTGTGGAGCAGGTTTTCAAAGAAATGAAAAAAATGGTTCCGGAATCCGAGGATGAGGATGCATCCATGGGACAGCTCAAAGATTATTTTGAGGAAGAGGTAATCAAAGAGTTTTCAGAACAAGCCGTGGAAACCGGAGACTTTGGAATTGCTCAGACGCTCTATGAACAGATGAAACGCAATTATGATTTGTAGAAGAATAGAGAAAAGGCTGCCTAGGCAGCCTTTTTATAATATGAAAAATTTTGCCGGGATTTTCCGTGGTATAGAAGCCTTACGGCAAATCCGATGAGGAGGATAGAGATGGAACAGATAACAGGTTATGTAGAACATATCGTGTTCCGCAATGAAGAAAATGGTTATACAGTAATGAACTTCGTCAGCGAGGAAGAAGAGATTACCTGTGTGGGTGTCTTTTCCGTGCTGAGCGAAGGTATGTACCTGAAATTAGAGGGAGAATATACGGAACATCCTACCTATGGAATGCAGATGAAGGTCACTTCCTTTGAGGAACAGGCCCCGGAGGATGTGCAGTCTATGGAACGGTATCTGGGCTCCGGTGCCGTCAAGGGAGTGGGACCGGCATTGGCGGCACGAATTGTGCGGCGGTTCAAAGAGGATACCTTTCGTATTATTGAAGAGGAACCGGAGCGGCTGGCGGAGGTCAAGGGCATCAGTGACCGCAAGGCTATGGAAATATCCAGTCAGTTGGAGGAAAAAAAGGATTTGCGGCAGGCGATGATTTTTTTGCAAAAGTACGGCATCTCTTTAAATCTTGCTGTAAAAATCTATAACAAATACGGAACAGAGATTTATACGATTTTAAAAGAAAATCCTTATCGATTGGCAGATGATATTCAAGGTGTGGGATTCAAGATTGCAGATGAAATTGCAGCCCGGGCTGGTATCCGTACAGATTCTGATTTTCGCATTCGAAGCGGAATTCTCTATGCCCTAATGCAGGCAGCAGGAGAGGGACACACCTATCTTCCTAAGGAAGAATTGACAGAGCGTACAGCGAAATTGTTGGAGATAGACAGAGAATATATTGAGAAACATTATATGGATTTGGCAATTGAACGAAAAATCATCCTAAAGGAAGAGGACCAAGGGATTAAGATTTTTGCGGCAGTCTATTATATGATGGAATCCAACGTAGCCGCTATGCTAAAGGAACTGGACATGCGGTATGGAGTGGTAAAAAAAGAAATGGAGGACCGTATCCGCCGGATTGAAGCTCAAAACGAGATGGAATTGGATGAGCATCAGCGGACAGCCGTGGAAGAGGCGGTACAAAATGGACTTTTGGTCATTACAGGAGGTCCGGGAACGGGAAAGACTACCACCATCAACAGTATTATCCGCTATTTTGAATTGGAAGGGTTGGATATCAGTCTGGCAGCTCCTACGGGAAGGGCGGCCAAACGGATGAGTGAAATGACAGGATATGAGGCGAAAACCATCCATCGGATGCTGGAGTTGAATGGAGGCATGGAGGGCAGCGAAGGCTTTGAACGGAATGAGACAAATCCTTTGGAAACGGATGTTATCATTATTGACGAGATGTCTATGGTGGATATCAGCCTTATGCATTCCCTGTTAAAAGCCATTGTGCCGGGAACCCGGCTGATTCTGGTGGGAGATGTCAATCAGCTTCCCAGCGTAGGACCGGGAAGTGTGCTGAAGGATATTATAGAGAGCGGCTGCTACAATGTGGTACGGCTGACAAAAATCTTCCGGCAGGCAAGCCAGAGCGATATTGTTGTAAATGCCCACAAAATTCACCGGGGAGAGCCGGTGGCATTGGACAACAAAAGCATGGATTTCTTTTTCCTGAAACGTTATGACGCCGATGTGATTATCAGCGTTGTAATACAACTGATACAGCAGAAGCTGCCCAAATTTGTGGATGCTCAGCCCTTCGATATCCAAGTGCTGACGCCTATGAGAAAAGGTTTGCTGGGGGTGGAACGGCTAAACCGGATTTTACAGCAATATCTAAATCCCAAAGAGCCTTATAAGGCGGAAAAAGAAGTGGGGGAGCGGATATTCCGTGAAGGGGATAAGGTGATGCAGATTAAGAATAATTACCAGCTGGAATGGGAAGTGCGGAGCAAATACGGTCTTGCCATTGATAAGGGGCTGGGGGTGTTCAACGGTGATATGGGAATTGTAAAAGAAATCAACGAGTTTGCAGAAATCATGACCGTAGAATTTGAAGAAGGAAAACTGGTGGAATATTCCTTTAAGATTTTGGATGAACTGGAGCTGGCATATGCAATTACCATTCATAAATCTCAGGGAAGTGAGTATCCGGCGGTGGTGATCCCGCTGTTGAACGGTCCCCGGATGCTGATGAACCGCAATCTTTTGTATACGGCAGTAACCAGGGCAAGGAAATGCGTAACTCTTGTGGGCGATGAAAATACTTTTTTGGAAATGGAAAAAAATGTATCGGAACAGGTAAGATATAGTGGTTTGGCGGCTCGTATTCGTGAGTTTGTCTATTGAAAAAACACCTGAAAGATGCTATAATATCATTTGTTTAACACTTTGACGCGTTAATGTAAAATTCAGAAGAAAATATAACTATTGGAGGAAAAACTATGAAAAAGAGAATGACAGCATTATTGTTGGCTATGTCTCTCGCGGCAGTATCACTTGCGGGATGCGGCTCAACAGGAAAAGATTCAGGCGATTCTAAGAAAAAAGCAGACGATGATGTATATCATGTAGGCGTGATTCAGTTGGTAGAGCATGAAGCATTGGATGCGGCAACCGAAGGTTTCCAGGATGCTTTAAAAGAGAAACTTGGAGATAAGGTAGTATTTGATGTACAGAACGCACAGGGAGAAGAAACCAACTGTGCAACCATTTGTACAAAGTTTGTAAATGATGACGTGGATTTAATTATGGCAAATGCAACACAGGCACTGACCTCTGCTGCAACAGCAACACCGGATATCCCTATCGTGGGAACCTCTGTTACTGACTTTGTAACCACAGGTACTGTGGAATCCAACGATAAACCGGGAACAAACGTAACCGGAACCTCTGATTTGGCACCGATTGACCAGCAGATTGCATTGCTGAAAAGATTAGTACCGGATGCTAAAACCGTAGGTATCTTATACTGTTCTTCTGAGGCAAACTCTGTATATCAGGCAGAGGAGGCTCAGAAAGAATTGGAAAAAGAAGGCATTAAGGTTGAGGTATATACTGTTGCAGATTCCAATGACATCCAGCAGGTTGTTACAAAGGCAGCAGATAACAGCGATGCTATTTATATCCCAACGGATAACACCATTGCATCCAACATGGAGATTGTAAAGAACGTAACAGTTCCGGAAAAGGTTCCTGTTATTGCAGGCGAGGAAAATATGTGTGCAGTAGGCGGACTGGCAACCTTGAGTATCTCTTACTACAACATCGGATACAATGCAGGTTTGATGGCGTATGATATCTTGGTAAATGGCAAAGACCCTGCAGAAATGCCAATTCAGTATGCAGATGAAATCACATTAAAATATAATGCAGAAATCGCTTCCGAGCTGGGAATCCAGATTCCGGACGATATGGTAGCAATTGAGAAGGAAGATTAATTTATGGCAGCATCATTGATGAGTGCATTGCCGGGTTCTGTAGCCCAAGGTTTGATTTGGGGAATTCTGGCAATTGGCGTATATATCACTTATAAGGTTTTAGATTTTGCGGACTTAACCGTGGACGGCAGTCTGGCAACAGGCGGAGCTGTAGCGGTTATGTGTATGATAAACGGAATGCATCCGTACCTTGCACTGTTTCTGGCTTTTTGTGCAGGAATGCTGGCAGGACTTGTGACGGGGCTTTTCCATACAGCATTGGGAATTCCACCGATTTTATCGGGAATTTTAACTCAGTTGGGATTGTATTCCATCAATATGAGAATTATGGGAAAAGCAAATCAGGCAATCAGTGTTGTTCAGTATGATTTGATTGTCAGTCTTCGTTACATTCCACACGCATGTCTTGTAACAATCGGATTCTGTGTGGTAATCATCGGACTCTTATATTGGTTCTTTGGAACAGAGATTGGAGCAGGTGTCAGAGCCACCGGATGTAATCCGAATATGGCAAGGGCACAGGGCGTCAACACCAATGCCTACAAGGTACTTGGTCTGGTACTTTCCAACGGTCTGGTGGGACTTTCGGGAGCATTGTATGCACAGTATCAAGGTTCCTCGGATATTAATATGGGAAGAGGTGCCATCGTTATCGGATTGGCAGCAGTTATTATCGGAGAGGTTATTTTCGGTAAAATTTTCCACAACTTTGCGTTACATATGGTGTCAGCGGTAATCGGAGCGATTATTTACTTTGTGGTAATTGCTGTGGTACTTCAGCTGGGACTGGAAACCACGGACTTGAAGCTGCTTTCGGCATTGATTGTGGCATTGTTCTTAGCAATTCCGTATTTGAAGGGAAAATATTTCTCCCAGACAAGTAAGAAGGGAGGAAATGCAGATGCTTAAAATTACAAATGTGCATAAAACCTTTAATCCGGGGACGATTAATGAAAAAAAGGCTTTAAACGGAGTGGATTTAATTTTAAACGAGGGAGACTTCGTAACTGTAATCGGTGGTAATGGAGCCGGTAAATCTACCGTCTTAAATATGATAGCCGGTGTGTATCCGGTGGATTGCGGAAGCATCATGGTGGATGATGTGGATGTGACAAAATTACCAGAACATAAACGGGCAAAATATCTGGGACGAGTATTTCAGGATCCTATGACCGGAACAGCGGCAGATATGAATATAGAAGAGAATCTTGCCATTGCGGCAAGGCGTGGAAAACACCGTTCTCTTGGCTGGGGAATCACAGCAAAGGAACGGGCGGAATATAAGGAACGGTTGCAGTCCTTAGGGCTGGGCTTAGAGGATAGAATGACTTCAAAGGTGGGCTTGCTTTCCGGCGGTCAGCGTCAGGCGGTTACCCTTCTGATGGCGTCTTTGAAAAAACCAAAGCTGTTGCTTTTGGATGAGCATACTGCAGCCTTAGATCCGAAAACTGCCAAAAAAGTCTTGGATTTAACAGAAGAGATTGTTGAAAAGGATCATCTGACCACACTGATGATTACCCACAATATGAAAGATGCGATTCGCCTTGGAAATCGTCTCATCATGATGCATGAAGGAAAAATCATTTACGATGTATGCGGAGAGGAAAAGAAAAACCTCAAAGTGGCCGACCTGCTTGCAAAATTTGAAGAGGTAAGCGGCGAGGAATTCGCAAATGACCGGATGATGTTATCCTAATTCTTCAGACTATTCTAGATATCTTGTATCCCCGTCGCTGTATCTTGTGCGACGGGGTTCTTGATACACCGGATTCCGGTGTATGTACCCTATGTGAATCTAAATTAAAATATTGCAAAGAACCTGCGTGTAAAAAATGCGGAAAGCCGCTCAATAATGAAAGGCAGGAATATTGTACGGATTGCAGAAAAAAGAAGCACAGTTATGACCAAGGGAAAAGTGTGTGGATTTATAAAGGGGACATGAAAAATTCCATTTATCGTTTTAAATATGGTAACAGAAGGGAATATGCTCGATTTTATGCGGAGGAAAGTGTGCGTATCTATGGAGGATGGATAAAGAGCAGGGGAGTGGAAGTGATTATCCCCATCCCGGTACACCCTAAGCGGAAAAGAAAGAGAGGATATAATCAGGCAGAGCTTTATGCGAAGGAATTGGGAAAGCTTCTGGAACTTCCGGTGGACGGGGAGTCTTTGGTAAGAGTGGTGAATACCACACCTCAAAAAGAATTGGACGATAAGGAACGGCGAAACAACTTAAAAAAGGCTTTTAAAATAAAGAAAGATAGTGTAAAATATAAAAAAGCACTTGTTGTGGATGATGTATATACAACCGGAAGCACCATAGATGCGGCAGCGGAGCTGTTGCGGGATGCCGGTGCAGATAAGATATATTTTCTTTCGGTAACAATCGGAGAAGGATATTAGGAGGAGAGAGAATGGATGTAAAAAATTGCAGAGGATGTGGAAGACTGTTTAATTATCTGCAGGGACCACAGCTTTGTCCGGCGTGTGTCAGCAAATTGGAAGATAAGTTTGCGAAGGTAAAGGAATATCTGGAAGAATTTCCGAGAGCCACGATCCCTGAGATTGCCGAAGACAATGACGTAAGCATCAAACAGATTGAACAATGGGTAAGGGAAGAACGCCTTGCGTTTGCAGAAAATTCGCCGTTGGGGATTGCCTGTGAGAGATGTGGTGAGATGATTAAGAGTGGTCGTTATTGTGACAAATGCAGAGGTAAGATTACCAATACCCTTCGCAGTGCATTGGATACACCGAAAAAAGCTGATTTTGAAAAGAAAACCGTTAGTGATCGGGATCGTATGCGTTTTTTGGATTCACCTACCGGGAAGAAATAATAAAATACTGCCGGAATTTTTCCGGCAGTATTTTATTGCGGAGGAAGAAGGATTCTTTCTTGCGAAAAAACTTTCCATCCAAATATAGATATGATATAATATAGACAATTATGGACAATTATAAGGTGCAGGACCATGATAAGTGAAGAAAGAGTCCGCCGGATGTTTCAACTGGCGGTTTATGACGAGCATAAAAGAAAGAAGAAAAAAGAAAAAAAGACCACCCAGTATTACCAGAAAGACTATATTTCCATGGAGATGATTAAGAGCTTTGTCTATGGAACCATTGCTTTTTTGATTATTATTGGAATGTTGGGAATATACCTTATGCAGAAGGAAACGGAATGGCTGGATACCACAAGAAGTATTGTGGGACTTGTGATTGTCTTAGCCATCCTTTATATTGCTTTCATTGTTGCTTTTTTGGTTTTGACTTATAAAGTGTACAGTGCCAGATATGCAAACGAAAAACTGAGATTAAAAGAGTATCAGAAAATTTTGCAGGAAGTAAATGAACTGTATGAGGAAGAGGATGCTGGAAGAACACCGGATGAGTGGAGAGATGTAGAATGATGAATCCGATAGAATTGCGGGAGCATATCAGAGAGTGGTATGGAAAATATGACCGTTATTTGAATATAGGGGTCAAGTTTTTTCTGGCTCTGATGAGCTTTTTGATTATTAATTATAATATAGGATATATGAGCGAATTGAAGCATGTGTATGTGGCACTTTTGCTGGCGGTACTTTGTGCCATGCTGCCTACGGGAATGACGATTTTTCTCAGTGCGGCTTTGGTAATATTACATCTGTATGCTTTGTCTACAGAGGTGGCGGGGATGGCAGCGGCAATGTTTATCATTATGTTTTTGCTGTATTTCCGTTTTGAGCCTAAGGGTGGATATTATGTGGTGCTGACACCGTTGACTTTCAGTTGCAGGATTCCTTATGTGATGCCCATTGCTACCGGTCTGGTAAAGGAACCTCATTCTATTATATCTGTGATTTTTGGAACCATTGTTTACTATTTTTTACAGGGAATCAAAAATAATGCTTCTCTGCTGAGCGATACCTCGGTGGACGGAGAAGATGTGAATAAGCTGCAGGTTACCTTTAATCAACTTTTTGCCAATAAAGAATTGTATCTGATGTTGGTAACTGTGATTTTGGCAATGATTGTGGTATATCATGTGAGACGTATGGCAATAGACCATGCCTGGAGAATTGCCATTGGGGCGGGAGTTTTGACTCAGTTTGTAATTTTGACCGCAGGCTATCTGATTATGGGAATTAAGGGAAAATTCTTATGGTTGATTGTGGGAAGTGTATTGTCATGGTTGATTAGTATGCTGTTGGAGTTTTTGTTTTTCAATTTGGACTATAACCGGACAGAACGGGTACAATTTGAAGATGACGAGTACTATTATTATGTAAAAGCGGTTCCGAAAGTGAATCTTTCTTCCAGTGAGAAAAAGGTGCAGAAGATTGCCGGGACTGAAAAAGAGGATTAAGAATACTCTAAGAAATAGGACACAAATCGTTCATAAATGTTCCATAGTATAGAAAAATGTGTAAGAAAGGAAGTGAGCTGTATGCAGAATCTGATTGCAGTATTCGGGGCATTCTGGGACAAATATATGTTTTGGATTAACCGTCCGAATGTGACTGTTACAGATATTGTAGAGATAATTATTATTGCATTTTTGCTTTATCATATCTTGGTATGGTTTAAGACAACCAGAGCATGGACTCTTTTCAAGGGAATTCTGGTTATCCTAACCTTCATATTAATCGCAGCCATTTTCCAGATGAATACGATACTATGGATTGCAGATAAAACCATCAATGTGGGAATTATTGCACTCTTGGTTATTTTTCAGCCGGAAATGCGAAGAGCCTTGGAACAGTTGGGAAGAAAGAAATTTATTTCTGCCTTGTTTTCTTTTGATTCGGGAAGAAATGTAGAAGAAACTTATTCGGAACGTACCGTCAATGATTTGGTAAAGGCATGTTACGAGATGGCGAAGGTAAAAACCGGAGCATTGATTGTTCTGGAAAAAGAAGTCAGTCTGAATGAATATGAGAGAACCGGAATCACACTGGACTCCGTATTGTCCAGTCAGCTCCTGATTAATATATTTGAGAAAAATACACCATTACATGACGGAGCGATTATTGTACGTGGGAACCGGGTGGTATCTGCCACCTGTTATCTTCCGTTATCCGATAATCTGGAACTGAGTAAAGAGTTGGGAACCAGACACCGGGCGGCGGTGGGAATCAGCGAGGTAAGTGATTCCCTGACCATTGTGGTATCGGAAGAAACCGGCCATGTCTCCATTGCAGAGGAAGGAGTCCTGTATCGAAATGTAGATGCGGACTTTTTAAAGGAGAAGTTAAATGACTTGCGTAATTATAAGACAGAGCCGGGTAAATTGAAAGATTGGAAAAGGAGGTTGAAAGATGCTAAACAGATTAAACAATCTAAAAAACCTTCTGACTGAAAATATAGGGCTTAAATTACTGGCGGTAGTGTTTGCTGTGATTCTGTGGCTGGTGGTCGTGAATATAGATGACCCGGAAAAGACCATGACCTTTACCACCAATGTTACGGTGGAGAATGAGAACGTCATTACGGACATGGGAAAGAGCTATGAGATTATCAATGACAGCAACACCACAACTTTTCGTGTCAGTGCAAAGCGTTCTGTGATTGAAAAATTAAACGGTTCGGATTTTAAAGCCGTTGCTAATATGGAAAATATCGAGATGCGGGATGACGGAACAGCCGTAGTGCCTTTGGATATTACCTGTCCGGGATATGGCAATAAGGTAACCGTAGAGAGGAAGAATAAGAATCTGGAGGTTGCCATAGAAGATTTGAGAAGCAATCAGTTTAAGATTGTGGCAGAGACCAGCGGAACACCGCAGGAAGGCTGTGCGGTGGGAGAACTGACGGTTTCTCCGGATGTGTTGACGGTTTCGGGTCCAACCTCCGTTATCAGCAAGATTGCCAAGGTTACGGCAACCATTGATGTGGAAGGAATGTTTTCGGATATTACAGACAAGGTGGTTCCGGTACTGTATGATGCCAACGGCAATATACTGGACACCTCCAAGGTAACCTTTGATGTGGATACCGTAAAGGTTACGGCAGAGATTCTGAGTGTGAAGGAAGTACCGATTAGCTGCGAGGTAAGCGGCAAACTGGATGATGGATATCAGCAGGTAAGCGTGGAGGTTGACCCGGAGAAAATTTCGCTGATGGGTACGGCAGAAACGCTGAATAATATTACCATGATTACCATACCGAAGGAAGCATTGGATATTTCGGGAGCAAAGGAGACCCTGACCAAGGAAATAGACATCAGTACCTATTTGCCGAAGGGTGTGTCTTTGGTGGATAGTTCTCAGGCAAAAGTTAAGGTAAAGGTGGTAATTGAACAGACGGAGAGTAAGGCATTTAATATTCCGGTGGGAAATATAAAAGTGTTTAATTTATCTTCGGGTTACAGCATAGAATATCAGAGTGACACAATACCGGTAACCCTGATGGGATACACCTCGGATTTGGAAAAACTGAAGGCATCGGATATTACCGTATCCATTGATGCCGGCAATGTGGAAACAGGAACCAACACCCTGCCGCTGACACTGAATCTGGGAGGAGTATATGAATTGTACGGAGAACCGACGGTTACCATTAATGTGGTAAGTAAGAAAACTACAGAATAATCAGTGAGAAGAAAAGCAGGAGGAAGATAACATATGGCAAGAATGTTTGGAACGGACGGAGTCCGCGGAGTGGCAGGTTCAGAATTGACAATACAGCTTGCTACAAAGCTGGGTCAGGCGGGAGCATATGTCCTGACGAAGGAACAGAGCCATCAGCCGACGATTATCGTGGGCTGTGATACGAGAATTTCAGGCGGAATGTTGGCAAATGCCTTGATGGCGGGAATCTGTTCGGTGGGAGCCAATGCAGTATATGTGGGAGTTATGCCTACTCCGGCAGTTGCCTATTTGACCAGAAAACACAAGGTGGATGCAGGAGTTGTGATTTCTGCGTCTCACAATCCCATGGAGTTTAACGGAATTAAATTTTTCAATGGAGAGGGCTATAAGCTGTCCGATGCATTGGAGGATGAAATAGAAGAATTGATTAACAACGATATGGAGGATGTGGTATTTCCTACCGGCTCCGGTGTGGGAAAGATTGATTATCGTTTTGATATCAGAGAAGAATATATTGAGTTTATGAAAAAAAGTGTGCCTATCGATTTGAAAGGCATGAAAATTGTAGTGGACTGTGCGGAAGGAGCCGCTTATTATACCTCTGTAAAAACCCTGACGGATTTGGGGGCAGAGGTAGTTGCCCTGCATGTCAGCCCGGATGGAACCAATATCAATGCCAACTGCGGTTCCACCCATATGGAAGAGCTGCGGGCGAGGGTTGTCTATGAGAAGGCAGATGTAGGTCTGGCGTTTGACGGCGATGCGGACCGTATGCTGGCTGTGGATGAATTGGGCAATCTGGTGGACGGTGATAAGCTCATGGCAATCTGTGCCAATTATATGAAAGAGCGTGGAACCTTAAAACAGAATACAATTGTGGCAACGGTCATGAGCAATCTGGGACTGTTTCTGATGGGAGAAGAAAAAGGCATACATATTGAGAAGACCAAGGTGGGTGACCGCTATGTGCTTGAGAATATGCGAGAAAATGGTTATAATATTGGAGGCGAGCAATCCGGTCATATTATCTTTTTAGATGAGAATACAACCGGAGACGGTCTCTTAAGTGCGTTGCATCTGTTACAGGTTATGGTGGAGACTGGGGAAAGCCTTTCGGATTTGGCAGCTATTATGGAGGTGCTTCCACAGGCACTGGTAAATGCTAAAGTACCAAATCATAAAAAGGAGAATTTTGCAGATTACAGCGAAATTGCAGAGGCAATCGAAGAAGTGGAGAAAAAATTTGCAGGAGAGGGAAGAGTACTGATTCGTCCTTCGGGAACGGAACCTCTGGTCAGAGTTATGATTGAAGGAAAAGACCAGCAGCTAATTGAAGAAGAAGCGAAAAAGCTGGCAGAATTGATTACGAAGATAATGCTTTAGACAGCAATGATGTAGAAGAGGGATTAAGGAGAAGAAGATGGTATCACAAAAAGTAGCAATCAAGAATCCGACGGGACTTCATTTAAGACCGGCGGGAGTCTTATGCAAGGAGGCAATGCAGTATAAGGCGAAAATCACGTTCAGGTATGGGGATGAAGACAATATAGCCAACGCAAAAAGTGTGTTGAGCGTGCTGGGTGCCTGTATCAAATCCGGTGACGAGATTACCTTTGAATGTGAAGGGGAAGATGAAAACGAGGCATTGCAGGGAATCGTAGCAGCCGTAGAAGGCGGCTTGGGCGAGTAAAGGCAGAACAATGGTGAGAGAAGAAAAAGTACAGATTCTCATGTCCACATACAATGGAAAAAAATACCTGAAAGAGCAGATGGACAGTCTGCTCTCTCAGACTTATGAAAACATCGAAATCCTTGTCAGAGATGATGGCTCTTCGGATGGGACAGGGGAAATACTGGAGACATATCAAAAGCAGCACTCTAACGTTAGGGTGTATTTGCAGGAAAACATAGGGCTGGTAGACAGCTTTTTTTGGCTTTTGGAACAGAGTGATGCCGCTTATGTGGCATTTTGCGATCAGGATGATATCTGGAAACCGGAAAAAATAGAACGGGCAGTGGAGAAATTAGAACAGGTAAAAGGTCCGGCAGTGTATTGTGGAAATAAAATGCTGGTGGATGCGGATTTGAAGGAACTGGGATTATCAGACCCGCAAAGTCCGAAACCGGGATTTGGAAATGCTGTTATTGAGAACATTGTGACGGGATGTACCATGGTTTTGAATCAGGAAATGACAGATTTATTGAAAAAACAGATTCCAAAGCATGCGGTACTCCATGACTGGTGGTGTTATCTGACGGCAGCCTATTATGGAACAGTGATTTATGACCATACGCCATATATTTGTTACAGACAGCACGGTGGAAATCAGGTGGGCGGAAATGCCGGAGTGACGGAGCAGATTGCTGCCAAAAGGAAATATCTGAAAAAGAATAAAGGAAAATTAAAAAAACAGCTTCAGGAATTTCATGGGATACATCATGGGGATAGAGAAAAGGATGAGATTCTCATAAACGTTCTGGAAACAGAGAATTTCAGCGGAAGAATCCGTATGCTGTTTGATTCTGAGGTTTATCGGCAGAAAAAGCTAGACAACCTTATTGTAAAAGTATTGTTTCTTACAAATCATATGTTGTAGTGAGGAGAATGACATGAAGAAAATTTTAGTAACAGGATGCAACGGACAGTTGGGAAGAGCCATCAATAAAGAGTATGCCGGGGAAGATGTAAAACTTATCAATACCGATGTGGCAGAAGGAGAGGGAATTCTGGCATTGGATATTACCAATGTAGACGAGGTTTTAAAACTGGTAATGCAGGAGAAACCGGAGGTAATTATCAACTGTGCTGCCCATACTAATGTAGATAAATGTGAAGTTGAAGAGGAACTGGCATATCGAATCAATGCCATCGGTCCAAGAAATCTGGCTATCGCAGCAAATAAAGTGGGAGCAAAGATGGTACAGATATCCACAGATTATGTATTTCCTGGTAACGGTACAGTACCGATTACCGAGTTTGATACTCCGGCACCGAAAAGTGCTTACGGAAGAACCAAATATGCAGGAGAACTGTTTGTGAAAGAATTTGTAAAAGAGCATTTTATTGTCCGTACCGCATGGTTATACGGAGACGGACACAACTTTGTGAAAACCATGTTAAAGCTAGCTGAGAATCACGATACCCTAAGCGTGGTAAGAGACCAGATTGGTTCCCCTACATCAGCGGCAGAGCTGGCGAGACTGATTCACTATCTGGAGCAGACAGAAAGCTACGGAACTTATCACGGAACCTGTGAAGGTGTATGTAGTTGGGCAGATTTTGCAGATGCGATATTTGAAAGAGCCGGAAAAAAAGTGACGGTAAATCATGTAACTACGGAAGAGTATAAGCAGATGAATCCTAATTCAGCAGACAGACCGGCATATTCTGTTTTGGACAAATATATGCTGCGTCTGACCAGCGATTTCAGAATGGCAGACTGGCAGGATGCATTGGATGTGTATATGAAGGAGCTTTTAAAGTAGGAGAACATATGAAACCTTTAGTGAGTGTATGTATACCGGCATATAACAATGCCGGGTATATCAAGGATACAATTCTGTCTGTATTGGGACAAACCTATCAAAATATAGAATTAGTAGTTGTGGACGATTGCTCCACAGACAATACTGTAGAGGTTTTGGAATCTATTGAGGATGACAGGCTTAAAATCTATAAAAATGAAAAGAATCTGGGAATGGTAGGAAACTGGAACCGATGTCTGGAACTGGTTACCGGGGAATACGTAAAGCTGATTTGTGCTGATGACATGATTGAGAAAGATGCCATCGAAAAAGAGGCAAAGGCAATGTATCGCCATCCTTCGGTGAATCTGGTGGAGAGTGATACGAAGCTGGTGGATATCAACGGGAAGAAAACCGGCGAATTTCACAGATACCCAAAATCCGGTGTGGTAGACGGAGGGAAACTTGCCAAAAAATCCCTGATATTGAAAAATTTCTATGGAGCTCCGGTGAACAATCTGATTCGCCGTAGTGCTTTGGAAAAGACAGGTGGGTTTGATACCACCTTTACCTATATTTTGGATTTTGATATGTGGCTGCGGCTGTCCTGTACCGGGGAAGTTTACATTATCCATGAACCGTTGAACAGTTTTCGTATAAGGAACGACTCCAACACCGGTGTTTTGATTGGAGAAAAACGAGATGTTTACAATGCAGAACATAGACGGCTGCTGGAAAAACACGCAAAAGCAGGTATCGCAAAAATCTCTTCGGCAGACATCCGAATGAGCATGATGATACGAAAATTGAGAAATGCCGCCATTGGGGTATATTTGAAAATTTTTGCAAAGTAGGAGCAACAGATGAGTAAGAGACTGGTAATTATCCCGGCTTACAATGAAGAGGGAAATATTATAAAGACCGTAACGGATATACAAAAGCATGCACCCAGCTTTGACTATGTGGTAGTCAACGACTGTTCCAAGGACAATACATTAAAGATTTGTCTGGAACAGGGCTATCCGGTGCTGAATCTTCCGTGCAATATGGGAATCGGAGGCGGTGTGCAGACCGGCTATCTCTATGCGGCACGGAACGGATATGATTTGGCGGTACAGTTTGATGGGGACGGTCAGCACAATGCCGCATACCTGGAAGAGATGGCAGAAAAGTTGGAGAGCGAAAAGTTGGACATGCTGATAGGTTCACGTTATATCCAAAAACAGGGATTCCAATCCTCCGGTGCCAGAAGAATGGGTATTAAGTATTTTACCGGATTGATCAAACTGGTGACGGGGGCAACCATTACAGATCCAACTTCAGGAATGCGGATGGTCAATGCAGAAACCATAGCCCTGTTTGCAGAGGATTATCCAAAGGATTACCCGGAACCGGAAAGTGTAGTGACACTTCTGAAGAAGAAAAAAAAGGTAAAAGAATTGCCGGTAACCATGAATGCCAGAGAAGAAGGAGTATCCTCCATTTCTCCGGTAAAGGCGGTTTACTATATGATAAAAGTCAGCATTGCCATATTGATTGCTGCGGTAAGAGGATAAGGAGGACAGGCTATGAGCTTAAAGTTACAGCTTATTATAGGAATTGCTGCCATATTGTGTGTACTGGAAGTCTGTAATATGGTCAGAAAAAACAAGCTGGATTTGCGGTATGGTCTGATTTGGATTATCGTAGGGGTCTGTATCGCAATTTTAGATTTTTGTCCACAGCTTTTAGGGGCAATTACACGGTTCATGGGAATTGAATTGCCGATTAATATGCTGTTTTTTCTGGGATTTTGCTTTTCTCTGATTATCATTTTCGGATTGACAAAGACCATTTCGGATTTGGTACACAAAGTAAAGCGGTTGACGCAGGAAATGGCAATTATGCAGAAAAAGATTGAGGAATTGGAAAATGAAAAAGAAGATTAAGATTGTTGTGTTTGTACTCCTGATGATAATTATGGCAGGTTGTGTGTGGAATATCAGCCAGCAGGAGGGGGTTCGTGCCGAAACCAGTGACCATAAACTAAAGGGAGCCGGACAGAATGTTGGTGAGATAGACGGCAAGGTGGAGATTGCCCAAACCTTTGAAGAAGAAAAAGACTTTCAGGGAATTGCACTTTTGGCAGCGAACTATGACCGGGAAATGTTTGGTACCATACATTTAGAATTGTATGATGACGAAACCAATCAGAAGCTTCTGGAAAAGGATTATGACGGAAAAGAAATTAAAAACGATAAAACCAATTATTTTATTTTTGATGAACCGGTAGAGGTGTCTGAGCCTCATCGTTACAGAGTGGTAGTATCTGCGGATATGAAGGTTTTCTTTAGCCACTTTACACTGTGGCATACAGGAACAGATAAGTACCCGGAAGGAGCCCTGTATATCAATGGGGAAGAACAGGGAGCGGATTTGGTATTTGATACCGTCTATTCTTATGAAAAGACAGATACACTGGGAATGAAGCTTCATCGCAGCAGCTTGGTGATTATATTGTTTGCATTTTTGGGACTTCACTGTTTTGTGGACATCCGAAAAATGTATCAGTGGATTTTTGAAAAGAGAGTATGGGTGGCCTTAGGTATTTTTGTATTTATGGTAGCCAACAAATACAACTTTTCCTCTATGGCAGAGTATGATGTATACATTGAAACGGAGGAAGGTTCTCAGTATGCATCACCTGTGGCAGGAGATCCCCTTGCCATTCGAAGCGATGAGTGGATGGTATCCCTGTCGAGACTCCTTTCGGCAGAGTATAGTAATTACGGCGAGTATAACAGTATTGTAAGAGCAGAAAAAACCACGAATCTTTCGGCGTCAGGCTTGTATCGCAGCTATTCTGCTTTGGCACAGCCTTCCAGTTGGGGATATTATCTCTTTGGATCAGAATACGGCACTTCATTTATGTGGTGTTTTAATATGATCTTTGGATTTTTCTTCTCCTTTGAACTGTGTTTGATTTTAACCAAGAGAAAACCGTTACTGGCATTGCTGGGAGGTTCTCTGATTTGGTTCTCCAGCTATAATATGTGGTGGTCTACGGTAAACTGGCTTTTGACGGGACAGGCAGCATTGGTATGCTTCTATTATTTTCTGGTTACGGAAAAACGGTGGAAAAAAGCACTCTGTGGAGTGGGAACTGCTATATTTGCGGCAGCCTTTGTGGTAAATCTCTATCCGGCTTGGCAGGTTCCGGCAGGTTATGTATATTTGTGCATTTTAATATGGATGCTGGTGGACAACCGGGAGAAATTGAAAGAGTATAAATGGAAAGACTGGGGTATCGGGGCGGTCTGTGTCGTGTTTATGGTAAGCATTATCGGTGTTTATCTGAAAAATGATGCGGAATACCTTACGGACATCATGAATACGGTTTATCCGGGAACTAGAGTAAGCTATGGCGGATTTAGCTTAAACCGTCTGTTGGGATACATTTATAATTTCTGGATGCCGTTTAGTTCTTACGGAAACCCAAGTGAAGCAGGCTGTTTTGTAACCCTGTTCCCGATTCCGTATCTTTTGGCGTTGGTAGTATTTTTTAAAAATAAAAAGAAAGACCTTTTGACAGGACTTTTGATGGCGGCAGCTACCATATTGGGATTGTACTGTATCTTCCCGCTCCCTCACGGAATTGCAAAGGTATTATTGCTGACTTACAGTTTCCCGGGAAGAGTGGCGGATATTTTGGGTTATCTTATGATTTTGCTGCTCTTGGTAGTCCTTGGAAGATACGAAGAAAAAGCAAAAATAAAACCGTGGATTGCAGCGGTTGTGACCGGACTTGTATTGGTAGGAACCTTGGCATATACCCAGATGACAGAGTCAGAGTTTATGGATTTTAAATATTATCTGGTAGTAGCCATAGCTGTATTTGTGGTGTTTGTGCCGATTATTGCAGATGTGAAACAGGGATTGAAAAAGACTGCCATGGTGATAGCCAGTGTAGGAATGATTGTCAGTGGATTATTAGTCAATCCGTTGATGTGCGGTTTGGATGCCATTTACAGCAAACCGGTGGCAAAGGAAATTCAGAAGCTGGCGGAAGAAAATCCTGAGGCAAGATGGCTGGCGGTGGATAAGAGCGGAGTGTCAGGAAACTTTTTGATTGCTTGTGGGGCACCTACGGTAAATTCCGTAAATTATGTACCGAATATGAAGCTTTGGGAAAAGTTAGATCCGACGGGAGAACAGGAAGAGGTTTATAACCGTTACGCTCATATCGTTGTGACCCTGAATGAAAAGAATACCAGTATGTCATTACGTCAGGCAGACGTTATAGACTTGAGTCTGTCAAAGAATGATTTGGAAAAATTGGATATCACATACCTGTATTCCAATAAAAAGCTGACGGATACGGACAGCGTGCATTTTGAGAAGTTGTACCACAACAAAAATGCCTATATCTATCAGGCGGTATATCAGTAAGGAGAGAAACATGTCAAATCCAAAAGTTTGTATAGCAATGGCTGTATACAATGGAGAAAAACATATACGGGTGCAGATGGACAGTCTGTTAAAGCAGACCTATGACAATATTCAGATCGTTGTCAGAGATGATGGTTCCAAAGACGGAACGGTTTCCATTGTGCAGGAATATGCAGAGAAATATCCAGATAAGATAATCCTGCTGGAAAACGGTGGCGAAAATCTGAAATGTCCCGGTAGCTTTTACCGGATTATCTGGGATTGTGAGAAGGCTGATTATTATGCCTTTTGCGATCAGGATGACTATTGGGAGCCGCAGAAGATTCAATGGGCAGTAGAAAAACTGGAAGCGGTAAAGAAAGAGGGAAAGCTCTATCTTTCTTCTTACGATTACTATACAGAGGACGGACAATTTATCCGGCATTTTCCGCCGCAGAAAGACCCTATAGAGCTAAAAGAGGTTCTGTATCATACCCCGGGTTCCGGCTTTACCATTGTATTTGATGAAACTATTCGCCAACGGTTTATCTTGCAGGTAAATCCGGGGACAGAGATGCATGACCGATGGCTGATTCGTGCCGCTGTCTGTTTTGGAACCGTTATTTATGATCCCAGAAGCACGGCCAGACATATCCGCCATGAGGAGGCGGTTACTGCGGAGGATGCAGGAAATAAAAACCTTCTTGTGCATTTTATCAAAGATGAACTTCTATCGGATGTTGCCGTTGAGGCAAAGAGACATTTGGCATATTTTTATCAGACCTTCCGAAAAGAGCTGACAGAACAGGACAGAAAGCTGATTTCTATTTTTGTGAAACAGCAGGGAGGGATAAAAAACTGGTGCCAAAAGGTATTTTATCCCGGAAGACTGCGTTCCCGAGTACCGGGAGAGGTGGCTTTAAGAGTGTTATTTTTGATAGGAAAGATATAGGAAAGATTTATGATAGATAAACAGGAGGACAGCCGCCAGACGGCGAGGACGGCAGTATTCAACACCATCGCCAATGTGATATCCCTGATTGTGGGAATGATTATGATTCCGATTATTACCCGGGTAATATCGGCACAAGATTTGGGAATTGCCAGTACCTTTTTGTCCACAAGAAACATTCTGGTATTGATTGTAACCTGCTCGGTTTACACCTATGTACACCGTGCCATGCTGGAATATCCTAACGAGAAAAAGGATTATATCAATAGTATTACGATTTTTTGTATCTTTACGGTAATCATTTCTTTTTTTGTATGCCGTTTGATTAAGACGCCAATGCAGAAGCTGTTGTCTTTGGATGAGTTTCTGTTCTATTGGCTTTTTTTCAGTATGCTGTCCATTGCAGTTTATACCATTGGTTATAACTATTGTGTTTTTCACAATAAATATAAAATCGTATCTACGATAGTACTGTGTACGGGACCTGTCTCACAGGTGCTTGCGGTGGTACTGTCTTTTGTTATGCCAAAGCACAAATACATCGGAAGAGTTCTGGGTCTGGATTTTATGTATGTGTTGGTAACGCTTTGTGTTTTTTGCTGGCTTTTTTTGGGAAATCGAAAAAAATTTCAAAAGAAATATATTCAGAGAACCTTGAATTTTTCTATTCCCATCATTCCTCATATGCTTTCCCAGATGGTGCTGACTCAGTGTGATTTAATTATGATTACTTATTTCTGTGGGGGAACGGATTCGGGAATTTACAGTATGGCACATACCATAGGTTTTTTGGCATTTACCGTTATGTCCCAGATTATGGCAACATGGTCGCCGTGGGTGTATCGAAGACTGGAAGAGAAAGACAGGGAAACGGTGCGGAATAATTCGGGAATTATGGTGTTGATTAGTACCTATCTGACCATCGGATTGGTAACGGTATCCCCGGAACTGATACGGATATTTTTGACGAAGGAATACTTGCCGTGTATCTATATTGTGCCGCCTTTGGTGGTGGGAATGTTTTTCCAGATTATATATCTGTTCTTTTATGATATTGAATATTATTACAAGAAACCAAAATGGATTGCACTGTTTTCCACTATTGCCTGTGCCTGCAATGTCGTATTGAATTATCTGCTGATACCACGAATCGGTAGTATCGCTGCGGCATATTCCACAGTGTTCAGTTATTTTGTTCTGATGGTGCTGAACGGAGCCTTCAGCATGAAATTCGGTGCCAGAAAGACTTATAAAATGAAAAGTATGCTGGCGGCAATTCTGGGTGTCATTGTATATACGGTAACAGCTACACTGTTGGTAGACCGTTTGTTGATACGTTATGGATTACTGGTAGGAATTACCATTGTACTATTTGTTTTTGAATTCAAACGTATACGGGAATTTTTAATGGATTTGAAAGCGGGAGGAAAATAAGGTGGATATGTCAAAGAAAAAGATAGAACCGAAAATTTGGATAAGGGGAGCTGTGGAATTTTTGGGTATTTTACTGATACTTACCTGCTTCTATACCCTGTGGAATGCGGAGTATTTGGGCGGAAAACATTTTTTGCAGAATTTCCCCGGAAATTTCATTGCCTATGGAAGATATTATTGGAAAGCGATTCTGTTAGTTACTATATTGATTTTTGCAGCAGTTTGTCTTGTGCGTAAGATTTTTTCTATGGAGAACGGCAGGAAAAAAGAATGGATGATACGTCTGGTATTCTTTTTGGTGCTGTTGGCATCTATCGGAGTCGTTTTTCAGGATTTCCTGTTGGGAAACAGATATTATATCTTTGGAGATATCGGAAGTGACACGTATCAGCAATATTATCCCTATTATCTGAACTGTGTGAATAGAATTCGGGAGGGGTCCTTTTCTATATGGAATTGGAATTATGGTATGGGAACAAGTCTGTTAAATAATATTTCACAGACCTTGGATCCTTTTGGACTGTTTATCATTTTCGGTGGAGTCCTTTTAGGTGCAGAAAAAGTAAAATATCTGCTGTTGGCAGCACAGATATTGAAAATTATCATAGCGGCATTGCTGGGAAGAAGCTTTTTGAAAATCTTCGGTTTCAGTGAGCAGGCATGTTGTATGGGCGGTTATCTCTATGGATTTAACGGCTATCTGATGCTGTGGGGACAGCATTATCTGTTGGGAGCCGGTTCTATTTATGTGATGCTGATTCTCATCTGTCTGGAAAAATTAATCCGCAAACGTAATATAAAATGGCAGGTGCTGTCGGCAGTTGCAATCACGGCAGCTCTTTTTTACAGCTATTATAATACATATATGATACTGGCTTTTTCAGCTATCTATTTTCTGTTTCGGATTTTTACACCGGGAGAATTAGATACATGGAAAGAGCGGTTGGGTTTGGCAGGTCGTTGTATTCTGTCTGTTGTAACAGGGGTGATGATGTCGGCGGTGGTATTGTTGCCGGCTGCAAAATATCTGACGGTAAGTTCTTCCAGATTGGATTCGGAGACTTCTTTGATAAGTCGTTTTTTGGGAACCTTATTTTCCCTTCCGGATAGTCAGATAATTCCTCAGACCTTTAGCCGTCTGATGTCCAATAATTTATTATATATTACCAATGTCAGCGTAGAGGGATGGCAGAATTATTATGAGATGCCGAATCTCTGTTATACCATTTTTATTTATTTGCTGGCAGGCCTGTTTCTTGCCTATATGATAAAGCATCGGAAAGAAAAAAAGAAATTTGTTTATTACTGTGTGATTGTGGTAGCAGCACTTTTGCTTTTATTGAATCCGGGGATGGCTATGGCATTTAACGGATTTGCCTACGCGGCTTATCGGTATACCTTTGTACTGATGCCTATGGCAGCACTTCTGTTTGCCTTTGTGTGGGATTATTGCATAGCGGGCAAAGATTTTAGCTTTGCAGGACTTTTATTTGGAATTCTTTTAAGTGCCGGAGCTATTTTCTGTTCTTACCGGGTTGCAGATACCGGAATGAAGAGATATAGTGTCATCTATGCGACATTCATTGGTCTTACCCTGTTGCTTTTAATCTGTGGAAGGATAAGAAAACAGTTTCTGAAGAGTACTTTGATTTATTTTTCTGTATTATTGGCAGCGTCCACGATGATGGAAAGCTATGTTACCAACAATGTACGGGTGACTTTTAATAAAGGAGAAGAACGCCTGAAATTTGAGGCAGGAGAGATTTCTAATGATACCATAGAGGCATTGGAGTACATTGCTGATATAGATGATACTTTCTACCGGGTAGAAAAAGAATATTTTGATTGGAGTGAATTTGCGGATTCTTTAGTGGAGGAATATTCTACTGTAACAATTTATAACAGTACTTGTAACCGAAATTTAAAAGCTTATTATAAACACCTGTATCCAAGTTCTTATTTTGAACCGGCAATTAATTATTGCAGATTGAACAGCAAAGAAGATTTAATGGCTTTGAGCATAGCAAATGTAAAATATATGCTGACTCACGAGCCGATAGAGAAGGAAGGAATGGAGTTATTGCAGCAGGTGGGAAGTGTCTATATCTATCGGAATATCAATACTGACTCTGTTGCAAAATGGTATCAAAAAACAATTACCAAGCAGGAATATAAGGAAATGCAGGAGGGACGGAAGGAAGTTTTAAATACCCATCTGATTGTAAAAGAGAAAGACCGGTTAAAAGAAGAACTGACGCCGGGAACCTGTGACGTGGGAAGCTTCCGTTTGGAAAATGATACGACCTTAAAAGGAAGTACAAAGAGTACAGAAAAAGGATTGCTGATGCTGGCAATTCCGGATCAGCAGGGTTGGAGTATCTATATAGATGGGAAGAAAACAGAAACCTTCAATGCAGATTATGGTTTTTTGGGCATTGAACTGGAAGCAGGACAGCATGAAATTGAAGCCAGATATGAAATCCCATATTTAAAAGAAGGAATGGTAATAAGCCTTGTGGGAATCGCAATTCTTGCGGGAATGGTGCTATATGGATTTATTGCAAATAGAAGAAAAACGAGCTATAATAACTAAGTTAGAGATAAATACTGGAACGGCTACGGAGGAAAAAAAGAACCCATGATAAATTTTAATGAACCCATATATGTGGAAAACGGAATGACATATATACGGAAAGCCATTGAGAATAAAAAAATTTGCGGAGACGGAGAATATACCAAAAAGTGTAATGCATGGATGGAAGAGAAAACCGGCAGCAAAAAGGTAATGTTGACAACTTCATGTACCCATGCTACAGAACTGGCGGCAATTCTGGCAGATATCAAAGAAGGGGATGAGGTAATCATGCCTTCCTATACCTTTGTTTCTACCGCAGACGCTTTTGTGCTAAGAGGAGCAAAAGCAGTCTTTGTGGACATCAGACCGGATACCATGAATATAGACGAGAATTTGATTGAAGATGCTATCACAGACCGGACCAGAGCCATTGTTCCGGTTCACTATGCTGGAGTGTCCTGCGAGATGGACAAAATTATGGAGATTGCAAAAAAGCATAATCTGTATGTGATTGAGGATGCAGCTCAGGGAATTATGGCAGAATATAAGGGACAGGCATTGGGAACCATTGGAGATTACGGATGCTACAGCTTCCATGAGACAAAGAATTACAGCATGGGAGAGGGTGGAGCTCTTTTAATCAGGGATGAGGAGAATATCGAGAAAGCAGAGATAGTCCGGGAAAAGGGAACCAACCGAAGTAAATTTTTTCGGGGACAGATTGATAAATACACATGGGTAGAGGCAGGTTCTTCTTATTTGCCAAGTGAGTTGAATGCAGCATACCTGTATGCACAGTTAGAGATAGCAGATGAGATTAATGACAGAAGAAGAACTATTTGGCAGCAGTATCAGGATGGTCTTTTAAATCTGAAAGAAGCGGGACATATTGAACTTCCATATATTCCGGAGCATTGTAAGCACAATGCTCATATGTTTTATATCAAAGCAAAAGATTTACAGGAACGTACACAGCTGATAGATTATCTAAAGAGCAAAGGAATACAGGCGGTATTCCACTATATTCCGTTACATACAGCTCCGGCAGGACAGAAATATGGAAGATTTCACGGAGAGGATAAATATACCACAAAAGAAAGCGAGCGTTTGGTAAGACTGCCGCTGTACTATTCTTTGAAGGATGAAGATGTGGCTCATGTCATTGAAGAAGTGAACAATCTTTACAAAAACGAAAGATAGAGGATGATATATGGTAATTATAATTGGAGCAACCGGATTTATCGGGATGTATACCGTGGATAAATTTTTAGAAGAGGGTTATGAGGTTCTGGCAACAGGAAGAAATGAAGCCATGAAAAAACAATTAGAGAAAAAAGGGGTTACCTGCATTTCTTTGGATATTGCAAAGAAAGAAGACTTTGACAAGCTTCCTACCGAGGGTGTGGAGGGGGTAATCCTTTTAGCAGGATTGTTGCCGGCAAATGCTCCGGTGGATATTTCCAGAGAGGAAAATGCGGCAGACTATATCCGAACAAATGTGGAGGGAACCATCAATGTATTGGAATATTGCCGAAAGAATGGAATCAAAAAGCTGATTTCTACCTGCAGTTATGCAGATGTTCTGAACTCATGGAAAAAGGGTGTGGCATTAACGGAAGAGGAACCGAGAAATTTCAAGTATACCGGAGATCATGCTGTTTATGTAATTTCTAAAAATGCAGCAAATGACGTAATGGAATACTATAATCAACAGCACGGTATGCAGTGTGCATCCTTCCGCCTTCCTCCGGTTTACGGTGTGGGACCGCATTCGGAAATTTATGTAAATGGAAAATATTATAAGACCGGAATCGGAACTTTTATTGAAAATGCCGAAAACGGAAAGGATATTGAAGTCTGGGGAGACCCGGAAATATCAAGAGATATTATCTATGTAAAGGATGTGGCGAGAGCCTTTGTGCTGGCAATTCAAAGTGACCGCACCAGAGGACTTTACAACATGACATCGGGAACAGAAGTTACGTTGGAAGAACAGGTGAAGACTGTGATTGATGTGTTCGGACAGGGAAAAGGTTCCAAGATTGTATACCGTCCGGATAAGCCAAACAATACACCATCCTTTTTGTTTGATATGAGCAAGGCAAAAAGAGATTTTGGATTTGAGCCGGAATATCTGTCTTATCACGATATGATGGTAGATTATAAAGCAGAATTGGAAAGCGGAAGATGGGATTCTCTGATTTCCAGCAGACGGAAAGAACAGTAGGTGCAGTATGAAAAAAATTGTAATTATCGGAGCGAATTCTTTTCAGAATCCATTGATATTAAAAGCAAAGGAAATGGGTTATGAAACCCATGTGTTTGCATGGCAGGACGGCTCTATCGGAGAGCGTACCGCAGATTATTTTTATCCAATCAGTATTGTGGAAAAGGATGAGATATTGGAAAAGTGCCGTGAAATCCAACCGGATGCAGTGGTGACCATTGCATCGGATTTGGCAAATATTACGGTACAGTACGTGGCATCCCGATTGGGATTGCCAAGTAATTCGGATGAAAACATTCTGATTTCTACGAATAAATATGCCATGCGGCAGGCGTTTATAGACAATGGCGTGGCAACCCCGAAGTTCGCAAAGGTTTCAGAGGAGACAGATTTGGCAGCGGCAGTTGCACAGATGACCTATCCAGTGATTGTAAAGCCTACGGACCGTTCCGGAAGCCGTGGAATCACGAAGGTAAATCAGTTTAACGAGATACCGGAAGCAGTAGAAGCAGCCATTGAAAATTCTTTTGAAAAGTGTGCAATTATCGAAGAGTTTATTGACGGAGAAGAGTATAGCTGTGAATGTATTTCCTATGGAGGAAAACATCACGTACTGGCAGTTACCAAAAAATATACCACAGGTTATCCGCATTTTATTGAGACCGGTCATATGGAGCCGGCACCAATCAGCAAGGAATTGGAGGACAAGGTAGCTATGGAAATACCAAAGGCTTTGGATGCCCTTCAGATTCAAAACGGAGCTTCTCACTCTGAATTTAAGATTACAGATGAGGGAGAGGTACGGATTATTGAGATTGGTTCCCGTATGGGCGGTGACTGTATCGGTTCCCATCTGGTACATTTGTCTACTGGATATGATTTTGTAAAAATGGTAATTCAAACGGCGTTGGGAGAGGAGCCTACTCTGATACCGGAGCACGGTCCGAGATATGCGGGAATCCGGTTTGTTTTTAACAAAGAGGATTTAAAGGTTTACGAGGATGTGCAGAAAAACCAATCGCAGTTAATAGAATATGCAAGTGAGATAGAAGAAGTGGGCGAGCATGAAGTAGTTGACAGCTCCACCCGATTCGGTTATTTTATTATAGTCTCTGATTCAGAGCAGGAAGTAAAGGAAATTCTGGAACGATGAAAGAAAAGAAAAAAAACGGAATTTTATTGCTGCTGGCATTACAATTGATTGTAGGCATCTATACCATGTCCGGTGTTGCGGCAAAATATGCCTCACATTATAAATTCCTTTCCATGGGATTTATTTTGTGTTATGCATTGGAAATTTTTATTTTGGGTGTCTATGCGATTCTGTGGCAGCAGATTATAAAGAGAGTGGATTTGTCCATTGCTTATGCAAATCGGAGTATAGCCCTGTTGTGGTCTATGCTGTGGGCAGTACTGTTTTTCCATGAGACAGTAACGCTGAAAAATATTATAGGAGTTATCTTTGTCATTACAGGAACAATGATTGTGAATCGGGATGAATAATATGATTTATTGGTTATTTATGGTGCTGGCGGTTGTGATTTCTTCTTTTTCACAGATTCTGCTGAAAAAAAGTGCGAATAAAGAGTACGGCAGCCTGATAAAAGAATATCTGAATCCGTATGTCATAATAGGCTATGGAATGATGGTGATGTCCACGATTCTTATGATTCTGGCTTATCGTAAAATTGAATATAAAAACGGTCCTGTGATTGAATCTTTGGGATATATTTTGATTATGTTTTTAAGCTTTGGATTTTTTAAGGAGCCGATTACCAAGAAAAAAGTCTTTGGAAATCTGTTGATTTTATTGGGGATTTTTATATTTTACGTGTAGAGAAATAAGAGGAGAAAATGAAAATGGACATATCAGTAGTAATTCCGATGTATGGCTGTAAGGCAGCAGTTCGTGAATTGCACCAGCGTCTGGTAAAAACATTGGAACAAATTACAGAGGATTTTGAGATTATTATGGTAAATGACGCCTGCCCTCAGAATTCTTGGGAGGTCATTGAGGAAATATGTAAAGAAGACCGGAGAGTGAAAGGCATAGAGATGGCAAGAAATTTCGGTCAGATAAAAGCCATTACCGCAGGACTGGACTATTCCACCGGAGATTGGGTGGTGGTGATGGACTGTGATTTGCAAGACCGCCCGGAGGAAATATTGAATCTCTATAACAAGGCACAGGAAGGCTATGATGTGGTATTTGCCAGAAGAGCCAACCGGAAGGACTCTCCGTTAAAAGTATTCGTATCTAAGATTTTTTATAAGATATATTCCTTTGCATCGGATGGGAACTACGATCCGGCAATCTGTAATTTCAGTATCAGCCGGCGGGTGGTAATAGATAATTACTGTAAGATGCGGGAACTTCACAGAGCATTTGTAATTTATGTGAAGTGGCTGGGATTCCGGCAGACAGCCATTGATGTGGAACACAATGAACGTTATGAGGGAAAATCCTCTTATAACATGAAAAAGAGAATGAAGATGGCGGGAGAGATTCTGACTTCTCAGTCAGACAAGCTGTTAAAGTTTACAGTAGGATTTGGCTTTTTGGTAACGTTAGTTTCATTTTTAACTATTATTATTCTGATAATTCATTATTTTTGCGGAACAAAGGCAACCGGATGGACCAGTATTATCGCTACCAACTGTCTGATTGGCGGTATCATTATTATGGTGGTGGGACTGGTAGGCATCTATGTGGGTAATATTTTTATGCAGACCAAGCAGAGACCGCTGTATGTGGTACGGCAGATTTTGAATGATGAAAAGGAAGAAGAACAGGAATAATATTAAGGAATCCTTAAAAATATAAGGATTGCATGATATGATATAAAATGTTACAATATTGTTAATTATGATTAAGGAGGAACCTATTAGATGAGAACCTATTTGGTAACAGGAGGAGCCGGATTTATCGGTTCAAACTACATTCATTACATGTTCAAAAAATATGATAATGAAATTCGGATTATCAATGTAGACAAGCTGACTTATGCAGGAAATTTAGAGAATTTAAAGGACGTAGAAAATAGAGACAACTATACTTTTATACGTGCGGACATCTGCGACAGCGAAACCATCAATAAGATTTTTGAAGAAAATGATATTGACAGAGTTGTTCATTTTGCAGCAGAAAGCCACGTAGACAGAAGTATCAAAAACCCGGATGTATTTGTAAAGACAAATGTATTGGGTACTCTGGTAATGCTGAATGCGGCAAAAGCAGCATGGGAGCTGCCGGACGGAAGCTTCAAAGAGAATAAGAAATTCCTTCACGTTTCTACGGATGAGGTTTATGGTTCACTGGAGGATGACGGAACTTATTTCTATGAGACAACTCCGTATGATCCCCACAGCCCATATTCAGCAAGTAAAGCATCCTCAGATTTCTTAGTAAAATCTTATATGGATACTTATAAATTCCCGGCGAACATTACAAATTGTTCCAACAACTATGGACCGTACCAGTTCCCGGAGAAACTGATTCCGTTGATTATCAACAATGCATTACAGGGAAAAGACCTTCCGGTATACGGTGACGGTAAGAACGTCCGTGACTGGTTATATGTAGAAGACCATGCAAAAGGAATCGATATGGTTCAGGAGCAGGGAAGATTATTTGAGACTTACAACATCGGTGGTCACAACGAGAAACAGAATATTCAGATTATCCACATCATCTTAGATACTCTTCAGGAGATGCTTCCGGAAGGAGATCCGAGAAAAGAACTGGTAAGCGAGAATCTGATTAAATATGTTACAGACCGTAAAGGTCATGACAGACGTTATGCCATCGCACCGGATAAGATTAAGGCTGAGGTGGGCTGGTATCCGGAGACCATGTTCGAGGAAGGAATCAGAAAGACCATCAAATGGTTCTTTGAGAACGAAGAGTGGATGAAGAACGTAACCAGCGGTGATTACCAGAAATATTATCAGGATATGTATGATAACAAATAAAAGATGAGATTCTTTGGCAAGAAGAATCCTTGGAAAACAGCGGAGTACAGCATTTCTTTGGGAATGGCTCCGTTGTTTTTTGTGCAAAATTGCTATATGAGAAAAGGAAAGGCAGGGATATAATAAGAAAGCAATGAAGCTGCAAAAAGATTGGTGTGAAATAAGGACGATATAATTCATAAAAACAAATTTGAGCTGGGAGATGGATTATGGTATTTTGTAATGAAAGTTGGAATGATACCGGAGATATTGTTGTATATAGCAACTATCATAAATATTGGTTGGATAGAGAACGAAAAATAAAAAATCCGTTATTTGATGTATTTAGTGGAAAAATATTAGACTTAAAAGATGGAAAAGAAAGTGCGGTTCGTTACTTTTTTGATTTGTTGGATTTGGAAATTTGTAAAGGTGTTACAATCTGTGTTGTACCATCCAGTGATGCAACGAAAAAAGTGACAGGAATGAGTCAGTTGGGCGAATTGTTGGCACAAAATGGACGTGTGGATAAGGTTTACTATCTAAATAGAAATAGTAGCGTTGAGAAATTGGCAACGGGTGGAAGAAGAGATAAAACAGTACACTTAAAGTCTATTCAGACATTAGGTGATATGGATATTACAAATGATATTGTATTGCTTATGGATGATGTTACGACTACCGGAAATTCATTATATGCTTGCAGAGAAATTTTATTGGAACGCGGAGCGAGAGTTGTAGAGATGTTCGCGTTGGGAAAGGCGATCTAGATGCAAAATAAGAATTGTGAAAAGAGTTTATACTGTGGAATACAAGACAAAGAATATCCATTATTATTGCGAGGATTATCTAAAAAGCCGGAAAAAATTTATTATAAAGGAAACATAGATATTGTTAATGCATATAAAAATGTTGCGGTAATCGGAAGTAGAAATGCTTCGAAAGAGGGTTTGCGGTTAGCATATGAAACGGGACAGATGGTTGCGGAACAAGGATTGAACGTAGTAAATGGTCTGGCATTAGGGTGTGATACGGAAGCGTTGCGTGGTGCGTTGTCAAAGAACGGAAAATGTATTGCGATTTTACCTTGCGGAATAGAGCAGGTATATCCAAAATCGAATCGGAAGTTGGCAGAATTAATTTTGGAAAATGGAGGATGTATTTTAAGTGAGTATCCACCTGGAACTCCAATAAAAAAGTATCAGTATGTTGAGCGAGATTATCTCCAAAGTGGGATTAGCCAAGGGGTTTTGATGATAGAAGCTCAAGAAAAAAGCGGAACCATGCATACGGTAGAATTTGCGATAAGGCAGTATAAAAGATTGGCTTGTTATTATGCAGGCATATTAAAGGGAGCAACAGGAAATCAATACGTGGAGAAGTTGGGAAAAGCGGAGATATTAAAAGTAAGAGAAGATGTGCAGTTGTTTCTGGAACAAGTAGGCACAGAGGATTCCTATGAGCAATTATCGTTTGATTGGTCAAATATATAAAGGAGACTATCTATGTAAAATAGATGGTCTTTTTAAAATGGAGGAATGAGAAAATATATTTGTATAATAAAACATAAAGGATAACTCTTGATTATCCCTCATACCCGCATTCCCAACCTCGGATTTTATCAAGTTTCAAACCTATGAGGTGGAACAACATCGGAAAACCTTAACAATACCGATTTAGAGATTGTAATACGATTGGTAGGAATTCTGTATTTTAATTCAATAACTGACAATATTCTACAAAAAGTATACATTGAATATATAAAAATATTCAAAACAAATAACAACAGAGGAAAAAGGGAGGAAATTATGGGAAATTCAAATTTGTTGTATTTATTTCGGGCATATAATGCCGTAACAAATCCGTATGCTAGTATCAAGGAGATTAATTTCAGTGCAGCAGTCCTTGACCAGAAAAAGGTAGAAGCATTAGCGGAAAAGAAGGGTATTCTATACTATGTGAATGATATTCAAGAGAATGCCAGTTCCAATATCCGTACATATGTGGAGGAATCTAAGTATGGATTGGAATCAGAGTTTTCAGCTAAAGCAAATGTTGCATATAAAGGGGCAGTCTTTAGTGCGGGGTTAGATACCTCCGTTGCCAAAAAAGATAATCATGCCAAAACACACGTTATTTGTGTGTCTATGAAGAACATATTCTATATAGTGTTTGCATGAATATGAATGCAGAAGATTTAAAGGATTGCCTAAGTGAAGCATGTTGTAAAGAAATACAAACTCCAATGCTGCGTGATATCCAGCGAGAGATAGAAGAATTTGAAATTTAGCAGAAAGCGAGAGCTGTCACACTAAGTAATTAGTGTGCAGCTCCTTTTCTGTATAAAACGCTTCTTTGTTAAATTTCTATGAAGGTGAAAGTATGGCTTGAATTAAAGAAGCTTCCTGATGCAAGGGATTCTTCTGAGTAAAAAGACAACTATAAAGTAAATTATAAATTCACATAAGATAGATACAATACTGCACATATATCGTCCAATATAAGGCTCAATCATAAGAACATGATTAAATATCATGGATGAATAAGAGGTATGTGTTTCTATTAAAAAAATACCAAATGTTGCTCCTGATAACTCTGCAAGGAAGTTATTTAAAAACTGATGATTCAATTTTTTGTTTTTCAAACCGGTATGAAGTGCATAAACAATGAAACAACACGGAAGTAGCACGCTATGTTGCAATATTTGTTCCTGATTGGCACCTCCATTTGCTTTTATATCGTAACTCATCAGAAGGATTGCCAATATAAAGTTTAATATTGTACCAATTAGTAATATCCATCCTAAACGTTTCTTTTTATTTGGATTCGTTTCATTTTCTGAAAAATCTACTAATAGAAATCCCAAAATAGGAAATGTTATCTGCCAACAATCACTTGCCCAAGTAGAATTAAAAAGTGTCATATTGCCGGTAAAATGCTCGCTGATAGACAGTGGAATGCATATTCCGCTTAAGGTGTATGTCATTATCGTAAGTATCAAAAATAGTTTTTTCTGGTTTTCATTCATGTTTTGGGCAATACTCTTAAAAAAGGTAACATGAATAGATAGGCAATATAAGCATATAAATACCAATTGAGCTTTGTCGTGTAGACCGAAACAAATCCATCTGCTTTTACGCTTTCTCCCCAAGTAAAATAAGCCAATAATGCTAATGGAATCATTACAATAAATATTCGTAAAATTCTATGGCGGAATATTTTAGAAAAAGATTCCGTTTTGCCAAGTAATAATGCTCCGGAAATCATAAAAAATAATGGTGGGCCACATCGGCTCAAAACAGACGCACTAATCATCAATATATATTTGAGACTCATATATGGAACCTGTGTAAAATATGTAAAGGCTTCCCGATGATTATATAAAACCATTAGAATAGCTGTTATTCTCATAATATCATAACTAATATTTCTTGCTTTTGTATCAGACATAATCTTTCGTATTCTCCTCTGATATGAATTTTCTTATTTTTTTGGTGTATTTTTATTATACATAAAAATGATACAAGTGCAACACGAACTGGCTATTCTTTCCCTCTTATGATAAAATGAAAATGTATAAATCATAGAAAGTATCAGTAAAAAGGACAGTTCAATGAAAAAAACAAAAAAGATATTACAATCTCTGGATAAAGTATTATTGGGGTCTGTGACAGTGATTTTTTTACTGCTTATTAGTTTGCTTCAATATATTTTTTCCAGTACATATAAAGTACCGTTTTATGTGCTGATTATTGTAATGCTGGTATGTTATGCCGTCTGCATTATTATTTATGCTGTCATGCGTTCCCAGAAAGAGAGGGAAAGAACACCGGAGTATCCCAGAGTCATAACGGTAACGGGTATGGGGCAGTTTGTGATGGAGCCATCAGAACAATTCAAATACGGTATGTTGGTAACGGTTTACTGGCTGGAAAGAGATGTGGAATATGAGATTGCTCGCGGTTATGTAGAAAACATACAGGACGATAAAAAGATTATTGTTCGTATCGAAGAACAGATACAGGAATTGGAAATCAAAATCACACCGAAATCCTGTAAAAAGATTATAATCAAGCCATATATTTTTAGGAATGCTACATTATAGAAGGAGGGCATAAAATGAGTGAAAGTAAAGAAAGGGCAATGGTAGCACAGGTAATAGATGATTTTCATGTGGTGTTGAACCGTGGAAATGTCCATGGAGTAGAAGAAGGAGATAAATATCAGATATATTATTTGGGAGATGAGGATATTATAGACCCGGAAACCAATAAATCCTTGGGAAAGCTGGAATATATTGTGGGAATCGGAAAGGTTACCAATGTGCAGGAGCATATGTGTGTGTTGGAGTCCTGCGAATATGCAAAAGGACACACTAAAAAAATTGTAAAAAGAACCAACGGTTTGCTGGGAGCCATGAACCCATGGGGAGATGGAAGTGTTACCGAAGAAACTGTAGAGCCGCCGGAATGGATGGAGTTTTGTAATCCGCAGATAAAACAGTTGGCAAGGTTGGTGAAATAGAGTGTTTGACATCTAAAATACTGATAATAGCGGAGGCGATTCAGATGAGTATCTTTGAATATGATGAGGAACGGGAGCTTGCAATCATCTGGAGAGATGAGAGAGAAATCGGAGTAGCCCAAGGGATAGAACAAGGTCTGTTATTGGGCGAAGCGAAACGGATAGAACAGATCCGGTGGAAATATCGAAAGGGACTGTCAGTTACGGAAACAGCAGATATGCTGGAAATGGAGGAAGGGTATGTACAGAAAGTCATGGAATTTTTGGAAAAATATCCAGATGAAGAAAATATTACATTAGCGGAAAAGCTCAGCACAGAGCGGGTAAAGCAGTAAAGAAGGAAAAAATTAAAGATAATTATAACTGCTCCAAACGAAACAAAGAACGTTTGGAGCATTCTTTATAAAAAAATAATGAATTTACAATCAGAACGTGATATAATAATATAGCATATGTCAAAATTGAACATAAAGTATCGAAATAAAAAGAATTTGGAAGATTAGGAGGACAATTTATATGAAAGGAATTATTTTAGCAGGAGGAGCAGGAACAAGACTGTATCCATTAACAAAAGCAATTTCAAAACAGATTATGCCGGTTTATGATAAACCGATGATTTATTATCCACTGTCAACACTGATGCTGGCAGGAATCCGTGAGGTGTTGATTATTTCTACACCTAGAGATTTACCGGTATTTGAGGAATTATTAGGAGACGGCAGCCAGTTGGGAATGCGTTTTGAGTATGCTGTTCAGGAAGAGCCAAGAGGACTGGCAGATGCATTTATTATTGGCGAGGAGTTTATTGGAAAGGATGCAGTTGCACTTGTTTTGGGAGATAATATCTTCTATGGACAGAGTTTCTCCAAGGTACTGAGAAGTGCCGCAGAGCGTACAGAGAACGAAGGCGGAGCAACAATCTTCGGTTATTATGTAAAAGACCCGAGAGAATACGGTGTGGTAGAGTTTGACGAGAACGGCAAAGCTTTGTCCATCGAAGAGAAGCCGGCAAATCCAAAGTCCAATTACGCAGTACCGGGACTTTACTTCTATGATAACGATGTAGTGGAGATTGCGAAAAACGTAAAACCTTCCGCTCGTGGTGAAATTGAAATTACCAGTGTAAACAATGAATATCTGAGCCGTCAGACCTTGTCCGTAGAGACTTTAGGAAGAGGATTTGCATGGTTGGATACCGGAAATCATGACATGCTTCTGGCAGCAGCAGATTTCGTATCTGCATTCCAGAAACGTCAGGGCTTATATATTTCTTGTATTGAAGAGATTGCGTACAAACGCGGATTCATTGATGCAGAGCAGTTGAAGAAATTGGCAGAGCCGCTTCTAAAGACTGAGTACGGACAGTATCTGATGGATATTGCCAACGGATTATAAGCAGAAGTTATAAAAAGCTACCAAGGAGACAGCAATGCAGAGCAAGACAAAAGAGACCATAAAATATTGGTATCGTGGATTGTGTAACCTACTTATCACAGTAGTAGTGATAGGAATGTTTGCATGGGTATGGCAGCATTACTTAAATGTCTTACTATACCAGCGTTATCTAAATAAGGGAAATCTGCTGATGATTGCCGTATACGGTGTATTAGCAATCTTATTTATCCACGTGTTTGGCGGATACAAGATAGGAATAAGCAAGAGATCCAATGTGATTTTGTCACAGGGGATAGGTCTGGTCTGTCTGAACGGGGTGGGAATATTGATTACCATTCTGATGGTGGGACAGGTATACTATCTTCGATTGATTATTATTGAATATATAGAGCTTTTAGTAGCACAAGTGCTGTCTCTTTTTGTACTGACGATGATTACCATGACTCTGTACCGAAAGATTTTTCCACCTTATAGAATGCTCCACATTTATGGGGACTATGAGAATAATCTTACGGTAAAAATGAATGCTCGTGGGGACAAGTATGTTATCGCAGGGGAACTGAGTTATCGTGAAGAGATGAAAGTAATCCGTGAGACCATTGAAAAGTATGATGCAGTACTTATTAATGATGTGCCGAGTAAAAGACGGAATAAAATATTAAAAGAATGTTTTGATCAGGCAAAGAGAGTATATTTCACACCAAAGATATCAGACATTATTGTAAAAGGTTCGGCAGAACTGAACCTTTTTGACACTCCGTTGTATTTTTGCAGAAATCTGGGAATGTCTGCACCGCAGAGATTTATCAAACGTTTTGGGGATATTGTGATTTCTCTCATTGGAATCATTATCACATCACCGATTATGCTGATTACAGCTATTGCCATCCATTCTTATGATAAAGGGCCAGTATTTTATCGCCAGACCAGATGTACTATTGATGGAAAAGAATTTAAAATCATGAAATTCAGAAGCATGATTACTGATGCGGAAAAAGATGGAAAAGCAAGGCTGGCAACCGAAAATGATAGCCGTATTACCCCTGTGGGAAAATTTATCCGTGCCACCAGAATTGATGAGATACCGCAATTTTTCAATATTCTGATGGGTGATATGAGCGTGGTAGGTCCGCGACCGGAGAGACCGGAGATTAATCGGGAATACTGCGAAGAGGTTCCTGAATTTGCCTATCGGCTTCGGGTAAAAGCAGGATTGACCGGATATGCCCAGGTATATGGAAAATACAATACCACTTCCTATGACAAGCTGAAGCTGGATATGATTTATGTAGAAAAATGTTCTGTCTGGCTGGATATAAAACTGATTCTTCTAACCCTAAAGGTAATTTTCCAAAAGGAAAGTACGGAAGGATTGGATGAGGGAAATACAACAGCAGCTACGAAAAACGTAAAAGTAGATAACGAGGAACATTATGGATAAAGTATTACTGGTGGCCAGACTGGGAAAATTCTTTTCGGATTTTGAAATGTCCGATATAAGTATCCTTCAAGAAATGGGATATGAGGTCTGGTGTGCAGCAAATTTTGAAAATGATAATCACAAGTTAGATAAGACAGGCGTAAAGAAAATACATCTGTCTTTTCGTCGTTCTCCCCTTAGTGTGGAAAATCTTAGAGAATGTCGAAAATTAGAAGCCCTTATGGAAAAAGAACACTTTAAACTGGTACATTGCCATATGCCTATTGGAGGAGTGTTTGCCAGACTGGCGGCAAAAAGAACAAAAACCACTCCGGTATTCTATACGGCACATGGCTTTCAGTTTGCTAAGGGAGGTCCCAAAAGAGACTGGATATTGTTTTATCCGGTAGAAAAGTTCCTTTCCAAGTATACGGATGTCCTGATAACCATTAATCATGAAGACTATGAGCTGGCAAAAAATAAATTCCATATGGGAAAAGCGGTCTATCTGAATGGAATCGGTATTGATATCCACAAGTTTTCACATGGAAAGAACATTCGGAATGAATTATGCGAGGAATTGGGCATACCACAGGAGAATTACCTGATGCTTTCCGTGGGAGAATTAAGCAAGCGGAAAAATCACCAGGTGGTTTTAAGAGGATTGGCACAGCTTGGAGATAGCAAGGTTCATTATCTGATTTGCGGCATAGGAGCGTTGGACAAGTATTTAGAAGAATTGGTAAAGGAATTGGGTATCGAAAAGCAGGTGCATTTTTTGGGATATCGGGAAGATATTGCAGATATCTGCAAATCCGTGGATGTATTTGTGTTTCCGTCTAAGAGAGAGGGACTGCCGGTGGCACTGATGGAAGCCATGGTGGCAGGGCTTCCGATTATCGCCTCTAAAGCAAGAGGAAATACAGAACTGGTGGAAGATGGCGTCAACGGCATCTTGTGTGAGAAAAACACACTGGAAGAATATGCGGTAGCAATTCAAAAAATGCAGAATGTCGATAAAGAAATGATGATACAGAAGAGTTTGGAAAAGATAGAAAAGTATGATTTGAAGTATATTCGAGAAGAAATGAAAGAATTGTATGAGAGAGGATTGATAAAGTAAATGGTGATATTACATATCTTGAATTCCAGAATATATTCGGGAGCAGAGCATGTGGTGTGTTCCATCATAAAAAATCTGCCCAAGGATTGTAAATGCGTCTATCTGTCTCCCAAAGGAAACATTCAGGAGCGTCTGGAAAAAGAAGGAATAGAATATTATGGCGTGGACAAGCTGTCTGTAAAAACCGTGAAGAGAGCAATGGAAGAAATCAAACCGGATATCATTCACGCACATGATTTTCGGGCAAGCGTAATAGCGGCAGAGGCAGCAAAGAGAGAGATAAAAGTCATTTCACATTTACATTGTAATCCACCATGGTTAAAAAAAGTGTGTATCAACAGTTTGATATATAAACACTATGCACCATATTTTCAATCAGTTCTCACAGTGTCGGATTCCGTAGAAAAAGAATATCGGTATGCAGAGAAAATTGCAGATAAGGTACAGGTAGTGGGAAATCCCTTTTCTGTAAAAGAGGTACAGGAAAAAATCCATGATAAATCAGAAGAAGATTATGATTTGCTTTTTGTAGGGCGGATGACGGAAGAGAAAAATCCACTTCAGTTTGTGGAAATTTTTAAGAGCCTAAAATATGAAAAGCAATTAAATATAAAAGGAGCCATGATAGGAGCAGGGGATTTGTATGAGGCTTGCGAAAAAAAGATTCAGCAATACGGATTACAGGAAAATCTAAAAATGCTTGGATTTCAGGAGAACCCTTATAAATACATGGCAACATCTAAGGTTTTGTGTATGCCTTCAAAATGGGAAGGCTTTGGTCTGGTTGCTTTGGAGGCAATGTGCTTAGGCTGCCCGGTGGTGGCAAGTTCTGTAGGCGGTCTGCAGGACATCGTAACAGAGGAAAGTGGAAAAAAATGTCAATCTCATGCAGAATATGTGGAGGAAATAGCCAAGCTGTTGACAGATGAGGTTTACTATTCCACAAAATCACAAGGGGCAAGAAAACGGGCAGACAGCTATGATAATTTGGAAGAATATATAGGAAAAATCGTAAAGATATATTGAGGAGATAGAAGAAAGATATGACACAGCCGTTAGTATCGGTTCTGATACCGACATACAAATCCTTTGAAGGCATTTATAAAACACTTAATAGTATTTTTAGTCAGACATATTCCAACATTGAGATTGTCATTAATGATGATGGCTCACCGAATTATGGCGAGTACGAAAGTAAGATTGCCAAGTATATAGAAGAACATAAAACACCGAATATATCAAATGTAATTTTTCAACATTTAGAAGAGAATGTGGGAACAACCCAAAATTGTAATAGTGCCATTAAGGTGGCAAAGGGAAAATATCTAAAAGCCGTACCAGTAGATGATGAATTATATGATGAAACGGTGATTAGTAAGTGTGTAGAATTTTGCGAAAAAAATCAAGCTAGAATATTAGTAGGTCAGACTTTTGTAAAAAGACGAACAGGTGAGGATACTGATAAAGTTCGGAATACAGCCAGTTATAGATGGAAAGCCAGAAGCGGTCGCATGTGTAATATCACACCAACACCAAAAGATATCCAATACCTAAAAAGTTTGGATACCAAAACTTGTAATGAGTTATTGATGTCCCGATGTATTATATCAACGGTTGCTGTGTTTTTTTCCATGGAATTGTTGCAGGAGACCAATGGATTTTTAGAAGATTTTAGGTTGATAGAGGATATGACATATTGGCCATATCTTGCAAAAAAAGGAGAAAAATTCTTTTTTTCAGAAATTATAATGATGAAATATGCGTTGAATGGTGTAAGTAATGGCGGACCGTTAAATAGTGAATTTTTCCGTGATTATCAGATAATCATGAAAGAGATTTATATTAAGAATGAGGTTCGAGGGGGGATATTTAACCTCGCTTTAAAACGTTTAAGAAACCGTCAGATTGATTGGATGAGGGTTTCTCGGGAAAATAACAGTATAGGAAACAAGCTGAAGTATCTGGATGTGATATGTTACCAATTTTGGGGAAATATAAAATATTTATTGGCAGGTACGAGACTGTAGAGGTTTTTATGGTAAAAGTAAGTATTGTTGTTCCGGTATACAATACACCGGAGAAGTATTTGGAAAAATGTATAAAAAGTATTTGTAATCAGACTATAGAAGAACTGGAATTGATTTTGGTGGACGATGGTTCTGAGAAAGCCTGTGCGGATTTGTTAGACAGATTCCAAGAAGAGGATGAGCGAATAAAAGTAGTGCACATAGAAAATCAGGGGGTATCTAACGCCAGAAATATAGGAATAGAACAGTCGCTGGGAGAATGGATTACTTTTGTGGATTCTGACGATTGGATTGAGGCAGAAACCTTAGAAAGATTATTGAACCTTTCGGAAAAATCGGGAGCCGATACTCTAATGTGGAGGTTTGATAAAGAAATCGGAGATTCCTATGAGAACACACCATTTCTAGGCAAAGATTATATGGTGTTTCAGGGAAATGAGATTCAGAAATTGCAAAGGATGCTTTTGAATTTTTATAGTTATTCCGATGAAATGCTATTTACATTTTTGGTAACGACAGTATGCAAAATGTACAAGACAGAGATTATAAAGGAAAATCAAATCTCATTTCCGGTAAATGTGAAAAACGGTGAAGATGGAATATTTGCCATTGAAGCATTTCAGTATGCGAAAAAAGTAGTCTTTACGAATCAAATATTATACCATTATGTACAGAGAGAAAATTCCGTATCAAAAGCATTTCGTCCTGAAACGATAGAGAGCTGGAGAAATAACCGTAAAGAAACCAAAAAGCTATTGGAACGTCTGGGGATTATGGAACATATGCAGGATGTTTATGATTATCATGCGGTAGAGGTTTTAAAATTGATTTTGTTTACGGTATATGCACATAAAGATTATAAAAAGACAGAAGGACTGTTATCTATTAAGGAATTGCTGCACACACCGGAGTTTGGACCATCAATAAAAAGAATTCCATTAAAAAATATCTATGGTTCAAAGGGTAAAATAGTTGCATTTTGTGCAAAGCACAATATGACCGGTGTATTAGTATGGTTGACGAAAATTAGAAGTAAGATGATTTAGAAGAAAGAGGCATGATATGGAACAAAATAAACAGGAGAATACCTATATAAAAGGCAAAAACGTCATAATAAAAGAAGGTACGATAATAGGTAACAATGTAGTAATTGAAGATAATGTATATATAGATTATCGCTGTATTATAAGAGATAACGTTACCATAAAAAAGAATAGTAAAATAGGTGCGAATTGCATTTTAGGAGAGTATCTGGGAGATTTTTTTGAGAATCCAGAGAAAGATTATTGTCATCCGTTGGTAATTGGAGAAAATTCAGTTATTCGTAGTAATACAGTCATATATGGGGATTGTGAGATTGGAGAATGTTTCACAACAGGACATCATGTAACAATCAGGGAGAAGACGAAGATAGGAAAACATGTAAGCATAGGAACTTTGTCTGATATTCAAGGAGACTGTGAAATCGGAAATTACGTTCGTTTACACAGTAATGTTCACGTTGGAATGAAAACGGTAATAAAAGACTTTGTATGGGTATTTCCATATTGTGTTTTGACAAATGATCCAACGCCCCCATCCACCGTGTTGGAAGGAGTTACGTTAGAGAAATTTGCAGTGATAGCTACCGGAAGTGTTATATTGCCGGGAATCACGGTTCACTCTAACAGTCTTGTGGCAGCGGGAGCTGTTGTAACGAAAGATGTTGAGAGTAATGTTGTAATAGGTGGAAATCCGGCGAAGGTAATAGCAGATATATCAAAAATCAAAAATCGGGTTACCGGGGAACAGGTTTATCCATGGCATGATAGTTTTAGCAGAGGAATGCCTTGGGAAAATATCGGGTATGATGAGTGGCTCAAAAATAAAGGAGAGGAAGAGTAATATTGGCAAAAATTATTAATTTTCAACAGCATGGGGATGCCAGAGGACAACTGGTAGCTCTGGAAGAGAACAAGGAGATTCCGTTTAATATAAAGAGAGTCTATTATATGTATGATACCGGGGAGGGAGTTCGCAGAGGCTATCATGCCCATAAAAAGTTAGAACAGATTCTTATTTGTATACATGGTTCCTGTAAAATACATTTAGATGATGGAAAATCAGTAGAAGAGATTCTGTTGGATAAACCGTATGAAGGTCTCTATATAGCAAATAATGTATGGAGAGAAATGTATGATTTTTCAAAAGATGCAGTTTTACTGGTGTTGGCATCAGAGTTGTATGATGAGAATGACTATATTCGGGATTATCAACGCTTCATGTCATATTTAGAGGAGGAAAGAAAATGATACCATTTGTCAGTTTTGAGAAAATGCATAAAGAGATAGAGGAAGAGATAACTGCTAAATTCCAAGAGGTTTATTCTAAGAATTGGTTTATTCAGGGTGAAGAATGCTCCAGATTTGAAGAAGAGTTTGCGACATATTGTAACCGAAAATATGCAGTGGGATGCGGTAACGGATTAGATGCATTATTCTTGATTTTAAAAGCATATGGAATTGGAAAGGGAGACGAAGTAATTGTACCTTCTAATACCTTTATTGCCACGGCACTTGCGGTATCCTATACAGGGGCAACACCGGTATTTGTGGAACCGGATATGGATACATATGATATCAACCCTGAAAAAATAGAGGAAAAGATTACAAAAAACACAAAAGCCATTATGGCGGTGCATTTATATGGACAACCAGCACCTATGGATGTTATTAATGAAATTGCCATTAAATATAATTTAAAGGTAATTGAAGACGCGGCACAGGCACACGGTGCATTGTACCATGGAAAAAAAGTAGGAAGTTTGGGAGATGCGGCAGGCTTCAGTTTTTATCCGGGAAAAAATCTGGGAGCACTTGGAGATGCGGGAGCAATAGTAACCGATGATGAAGAACTGGCAAAAAAAATCAGAGCATTGGGTAATTACGGTTCTGACTATAAATATCATCATATCTATCAAGGAAACAATTCCCGATTGGATGAAATGCAGGCAGCCTTTTTAAGGATTAAATTGCAGTATTTGGACAAATGGAATGAAAACCGTATTGAAACAGCCGGAAAGTACATAAAAGGAATCCAAAACAAAGAAATTATTTTGCCGAAGATTAGTGAAGATACAAAGCATGTATTTCATGTTTTTGCAATTCGTTGTGAAAAAAGAGACGAACTGGAGAAATATTTAAAGGAACATAATATCGGAACAAATAAGCATTATCCAACGCCGATTCATTTGCAAAAGGCATATCAATCGCTGGGAATGCAAGAAGGTGAACTGCCGTTGGCAGAGCAAATTTCAAAGACAGAACTCAGTCTGCCGTTATATTACGGTATGGAGGAGTCAGAGATTCAATATGTAATAGATAAGATAAATGAATTTAAAGGGAATTTCTAATGAATTTAAAAACAGAAAATAAACAAATTCTTTGGAATAGTATTGTGGGCGTCTTAAATCGTGTGATTACAGTTATACTCGGAATTGTATTTCGTAAAATATTCATTGTTTATCTGGGAGAAAGTCTTTCAGGTTTAAGCAGTCTTTACATGAATATATTGAACTTTTTGAGTATTGCTACCGCAGGACTCAGCGTCAGTGCAATGCACAAAATATATGTATGTAATGCTAATGAGGATTATGAAGAGGTAAGAAAGGTAGAGCAGTTTACAAAACAGTTTTATCGTGCGATTACCATCGTTATATTTTTGATAGGACTTGTGTTTACCACGATATTAGATAAAATGATATACAACAATCAGTATGATATATCATTTTTGAGGATGGTATTCCTGTTACAGGTCTTAGGTGAATGTATTAATTACTGGTTTCAATCTAAAAAGGTTATTTTGCAGGCGTATGCGGAAAATTATATTATAAGTTATATAGAAATTGTCGTAAATGTTTGTATTTATGTGTTACAGGGATGTGTCATTATATTGACACAAAACTATATTTTATACTTGTTTACATTATTGTTAAAAGGAGCTTTAATAGGCGGTCTTTCCCATTGGCAGGCGGTAAAAAAGCATCCATGGTTAAAGAATAGTGTAAAAGTGAAGATGAGAGAAATGAGTTATCTGTTCAAGGATTTGAAGGATACCATACTCATGCAATTTTCTACATTTATTTTTATCTCCACAGATAGTATTGTGATTTCAAAATTTTTGGGATTAGTTTGGGTAAATGCATATGACAACTATATGATTGTGTTGAATGCATTAACTTCCGCCATGGATGAGATTAATGCGGCAATTCGTTCTACATTTGGCAATACATTGGCAAAGGATGAAAGTCAGAAAGCCAGAGTGGAATTTGTGGAATCAACTACATTTGTACAGTTTTTGCTGGCGTCATTTGGAAGTGTTTCCGTTTTTTGCTTAATAGGAGATTTTATACAGATTTGGCTAGGAAGCAAATTTGTATTGGCATGGACCACAGCGTTGGTGTTTACGATTAACTTTTATATAACAGTAATTGCCAGTCCGTTAAAGAATTATATGATTATCAGTGGAAATTTTGCGGTTGATAAAAAAATTACAATTAGTGCAGCATTTGTGAATATTATAATTTCTGTCATACTGGTAGGAAACATAGGGGTGGTAGGTGTTATCTTGGGAACTATGTCGGGAAACATCTGCATGTTGATAGCGAGGATGATTTATTTTTACAAAAATATCGTACAACAAGGCTTAGGAAAATATGTGGGAAATATTTGTTTATATGCAGGAATCTTTGGGATAGAATTGGTAATTACCATGAAGGCATGTGAGATGGTAATTTTTTCAAATATCTATATAGCATTTATAATCAAAATAATTTTCTGCCTGTTGATTCCGAATGTGATAAATCTAATAATATTTAGAAACAGAAAAGAATTAAAATTGTTAACAAATAAATTGAAAAACAAGAGGGATGCGTAAATGCCGAAAATCAGCATTATAGTAGCAGTATACAATACGAAAATAGAATATTTGGAAGAGTGTATAGACAGTCTGAGGAAACAGACATTAAAAGATTTAGAAATCTTATTAATAGATGATGGATCTGAGCAAGAGTGTGCAAAAAAATGTGATGAATATCAGAAATTGGATGAAAGAATCCGTGTGATACACAAAGAAAATGAAGGAGTTTCCATTGCTAGTAATTTAGGAATTGAAATGGCAACTGGAGAATATTTGACTTTTGTGGATAATGATGATTGGATAGATTTGGATGCCTGTGAAAAAGTTTATCACAAGATTACGCAGCATCAAGCAGATGTAGTAATGTGGAATTATTATTCCTATTGCAAAGATAAAACTGAAAGAGCTTATTATAAAGGCGAAAATCAAGTGGTATATCAAGGTAAAGAAATCCAAAAGCTGCAAACACAAATTTTGGATGTATTTGCATATGAAGAACAGCAGATATCATTGGCAGGTGCAAACTGGTGTAAACTCTATCGTACAAAATTGTTAAAAGAAAATCCGCAGGCAAGATTCCCAGAGCATATGATGGGCGGAGAGGATGCGATTTTCACATATAAGGCATTGGCATGTGCGGAGAAAGTCGTGTTTTGGGATGAGCCGATGTATTACTATCGCCAAAGTGAAATTTCTTATACAAAGCGTTTTAAACCAGAGATGGTTCGAGATGAGGTACGGCTTTTAAATATGTACTATGGAATGGTAAAAGGAAATGATAAGCAGGAGATAGCATTAGGAAAGCTGACATGTAACTCTTTGATAGCGGTTTGCCAGAATTATATATATCATAAAGACCATAAAATCACTTATTGGAAAAGAAGAAAGCTTTTGAAAGAAATATTGCAGATGGAAGAATACCGAAGAGGATTGGAAGGTATCGGAAAGTATCATTTTAATAAAGCAAAAAGAGTGTTCTTAACCTTTGCAAAGTATCATTTGGTGGACTTGGTATTGTTAGGTACGAAAATTTATACAGCAAAGTCTGAGGAAGAAAGATTCTAGACTGTTTTAGGAGGAACGGATGAGTATTAAAGAAAACATGAAAAATAATAAAAAGGTCTATAAAATATTAAAACCTATGGTCGATAGAGGAAGAATGGTTGAACATTCTCTGTTGGGTTTTCTGCGAAAAAGTTCCGTGTTTTGTAATCAAAATTATAAAGAATTAAAAAAATATCGGAATCTTCATAAAGGGCAGCGGTGTTTTGTGATTGCCAATGGTCCCAGCCTGACTATGGAAGATTTGGAATTGGTAATTCAGACAGGAGATATTTCCTTTGGATGTAATCATATAGAGAAAATATTTGAAAATACTGCATGGAGACCGGATTATTGGTGTGTTACTGATGAAAATATAGCAGATTCGGTAGAACAAGGGGTACCAAAAGAAATACCGTTGTTTACAACGAAAAGTTCCTATGAGAAAATGACAAACAAGAGGGAAAATATCTGTTATGTAAAGGATTTATATCTGCCGGAACATTGTGTTAGAACTGACATGATGAGTTGGTGGGCAATGAGTGCAACGGTATCGGTATTTATGATAGAGCTTGCCATGTATATGGGATTTTCGGAGATTGTATTATTGGGACTTGATTGTACTTTCCGCATACAGAATTATGAACATGTCGCAACCTCATCAAAGGAAGGATATGCGGATTATTCCAAGAATTTGAATAAAGATAAAGAGCGTTTGAAAGAGCGGAATATGACAGCGGATGAATACAATGAGCATATTTATCAGATGTTTATGACCGATTACAGGAATATCCAAAAAGTGGCACAGGTACGTGGAATAAAAATTGTAAACGCCACAAGAGGCGGAAGATTGGAAGTTTATAAACGACAGACCATGGAGGAGATATTGAAATAGAAAATTCGGATAAGGCGATGTATTTGAGATGGAAAGAATACGAAGAAAAATAAAAAACAATAAAATTTTATATAAGGTGGGTTATCCTATAGTTTTTGCGGCACGTTATATCAGAGGTGTGTATTTGCAGATAGGATGGTTTTACATTAAGATTCTTCTTAGAAAAATACATATTATCAAATATGACCAAGTGCTTGGTAAATTAGAAGACCAGTACAAGGGACAGCACAAAAGGATTTTTGTGGTAGCCACAGGTCCAAGTCTGAGAATAGAAGATTTGGAATGGTTGGAAAAGAATCAGGAAATATCAATTAGTTTTAATGGAATTTTTAAAATGTTTGATAAGGTTGATTGGCGGCCGGATTATTATGTGATGGATGATTACTGGCTCTACAGATCCTACAAAAAAAAGAAATTTGATATTCAATTTGAAAAATTCGCAAAAAACAAAGTGATATTATCAGAGCCGATGAAGAAAGAGTTGGATTATGATTACGATACAAAAAAAATCGGGTTTGTTCCAATGTGCTATTATGATCATTGGTTTACCAACAAAAGTGAACGTTATAACTATTCCAGAGATTTGAAAAACGGTCACTATGATTTATATACGGTTACAAATCTGGCGATTAACTTAGCAGATTATATGGGAGTGGAAGAAGTATATCTGCTGGGAGTAGACTGTAGCTTTGCCTCCGGGGCATTGCATTGCGGGGAAGCAGAAGAGAACCAGGAAAAGAAGAATATAGAGAAGCTTTTGGAACAGGAAAATGCTCAAAGACGCGGTTACCATGAGCTGCACAAAAGAATAACGCCAAATGGGATAAGGATTTATAACGCCACCAGAGGGGGACTTCTGGAGGAATTTGAACGTGTGGATATGGATAAACTTATAGAGCAAAGTAATTAGGAAAAGGAGATTGTGATGAATCAAATTCATGTATTAGATTGCACACTGCGAGACGGTGGCTATTGTAATAATTGGGAATTTGGATATGAGAATAAAAGGAAGATTCTAAAGGGATTAATAGAAGCAGACCTTGATGTAATCGAGTGTGGCTTTTTGACAAACAAAATTGTTTATGACCAAAATGGAACAAAATTCACAAATTTATCTGAAATAAGTGAGATTCTTCCGACAGACCGAAAAGGGAAAATTTTTGTGGCAATGGTCAATTTCGGAGAGTACGATTTGGAGAAATTACCGTGTTATGATGGAACTTCCATAGACGGAATAAGGGTGGCATTTCATAAAAAAGACAGGGAAAAAGCATTGGAATGGTGCCGAATTATCGGAGATAAAGGATATAAGGTATATATTCAGCCGATGGTAACCATAAGTTATACGGATGGAGAATTTCTGGAATTGATTCAGAAGAGTAATGAATTGGAACCGGAAGCCTTTTATGTTGTGGACAGTTTTGGCTTTATGAGAAAAAAGGATTTATTGCGGCTGTTTCGGACAGTAGAGAAAAATCTAAAGGAAGGAATTAAGATTGGATTCCATAGCCATAACAATATGCAGTTGGCATATGCCAATGCCCAGACCTTAGAGGAACTGGAAACAAGCAGAGATATCATTATCGATACAAGTGTGATGGGAATGGGCAGAGGTGCCGGAAATCTAAATACAGAGTTATTTGTAGAATATTTGAATGAAGAGCGGGGAAAAAAATATGATTTGAAGCCCCTGCTGATTCTGATAGATGAAGTGTTGAGTAATTTTTATGATGAAAATTATTGGGGATATTCCCTGCCGAATTATTTGTCGGCAAAATATGCCACACATCCAAACTATGCAGGATATCTGGATGACAAGAAAACGCTGACATATGAGGATATGAATGCTATTTTTTCCAATATGGAAGAGGACAAGCGTGTATATTTTGATAAGGAATATATGGAACAGCTTTACAATGCATATATGAGAAGAGGAGCAGTAAAGAAAGAGCAGTTAGAAGAAGTTCATAAGAATTTAAAAGGGAAAAAAGTATTGCTGATTGCACCGGGAAAGAGTGCAGAAGATGAAAAAGATAAAATTATAGCTTGTTCACAGCAACCGGATGTGGTGACTATGGAGATTAATTTTAAGTATCAATATATTGATACGGATTATCTGTTTTTGAGCAATCTGCGGAGATACCGGAATATGGAGCAGGTGGAAATGAAAAAGGCAATAGTAACTTCCAATATCCTTTCTGATGACGGAGGAATAAAAACGGATTATGCAGAGTTGTTGAATGCGAATGAATATGTGAAGGATAATGCCGGAATGATGGCGGTGAAGTTTTTGATTCAAATGGAAGTGGCTGAGATTATGATAGCCGGGATGGATGGATATTCTCATAATGAGGAACTCAATTACATGAATAAAGAAGTTCAGATGAATATTAAAAAGAATGTAGCGGATCAAATGAACCGAGGAATGGAAGAAGTGTTGAAAGAGTTAAGCCGAGAGATTCCAATTACCTTTGTAACAGAACCCAAATATATTCGGATATAAGCATAAATAAAAAAGATGAGGAGAAAACAATGTTAGAAGAATTATTAAAAGAGAGAAAGTGTTTTAAATTAGTTTGCGGAGCAGGAAATGAAGATGTAGAAGAGGTAGAGAAATTAGTGGCGTTGTATGCAAAAGCAGGAGCTCGTTACTTTGATTTATCTGCAAAACCAGAAGTTGTGGATGCAGCATATCGTGGACTTCGCAGAGTAGTTCCAGAGGAAGAGGTAGAAAATTATTACTTTAATGTGAGTGTAGGAATCAAAGGAGATCCTCATGTATCAAAAGCAGATATTGATAGGTCAAAATGTATTGCATGTGGAAACTGCTTTGGTGCTTGTGAACAGGAAGCTATTATTTCAGAAAATGGTTATTCTGTAAATCGTGTAAGATGTATTGGCTGCGGAAAGTGTAGAAGTAATTGCCCGCAGGAAGCCATTACCATGCTTTCCGAAAACAAAGATTTGAACGAAGTATTGCCGCCATTGGCGGAAAAAGGGCTCAGTTCCATTGAATTACATGTTGTCAGTGATGATTTAGATAAGATTTATGAGCAATGGAAGGCGGTAACGGAGAACTTTGACGGTGTGCTCAGCATTTGTACCGACCGCTCCCATGCCAGTGATGTGGAATTAAAAAGAAGAATTGAGACTATGATTGCAGGCAGAAAGCCATGGTCCACTATTATTCAGGCAGACGGTGCACCGATGAGCGGAAGTGATGACAATTACTCCACTACGCTTCAGGCAGTGGCAACGGCACAGATTGTACAGAGATTAGATTTGCCGGTGTTTATTCTGTTATCCGGCGGAACCAACTCAAAGACCACAGAGCTTGCACAGATGTGTGATGTAAAGGCACATGGAATTGCAATAGGTTCTTATGGAAGAAAGTTGGTAAAAGAATATATACAGGATGAGAATTTCTGGAGTGAGGAAATTTTCGGAAAGGCTTTGAAGATTGCCACAGAATTAGTGGACAAGTGTATGGAGAAATTATGATTGATATAGTAGGGAAAGATTTTTGTATCCAAAAAATAGATACGGTTTTGTTTGACAAAGACGGTACCTTAATGGACAGTAATGTTTATTGGGGAGAAATCATAAAAAGAAGGGCAAAAAAGATTATAGATACATATGAGGTATCCCTATCTGAAAAAGAGCTGTGCCTGAAAATGGGCTATGATACGAAAGAAGAAAAACTTTTGGAAGAGGGTCCTATTGCCATTGTCAGCCGGAACAGGGTTATAGAGATATTGGAGGAATATCTCATAGAGCAGGGATGTGAAAGAGAAGAGTTGCACATTGACAGAGATTTTGTGGAGGTACATCAGCAGTTTAAACAGGATATGCTGCAATATGTGGTGTTATTAGACGGAGTGAAGGAACTGTTGACAGAATTAAAAAAGCAGAAAGTAAAAATAGGTATCGTAACAAGTGACACGGTGGATAATACAAAGAAGATTATGGAACACTTGGGCTGCTTACAGGAGTTCGACTGCCTAATAGGTAAAGAAAGCACCAAAGAGGATAAGATGAGTGGGATACCGGCAAAGTTAGCAATGAAACAGTTGGAAGCGAAACCGGAGAATACGTTATGTGTAGGCGATACAGATGCGGATATCCAAATGGCAAAGAATGCGGGATGTAGGGCATTAGCTGTTGCCACAGGACAGATTCGGTATGGAACTCTTTTGGAAAGAAGTAGATATACGGTAGAAGACTTGAAAAGATTGGAGATAAGGGGGATATCATATGATTAAAGAAAAGTTGCAGCAAGGCAAGAATGTATTGGGTACATGGTGTTTACTGCCATCCGCAGATGTAATAAATGTAATTGCAAAAACCGGATTGGATTTTGTGTTGTTGGATATGGAACATGGGGCAATGTCCTATGAAACGATTCTTAAAATGAATTATGCAGCGGAAGCAGAGGGAGTCAGTACCATTGTCAGAGTGGGAGACCGTAATGAAGTCGAGATATTAAAAGCACTGGATACTGGTTGTAAGGGTATTATTGTTCCGCACATTGAGACAAAGGAACAATGTGAAGAAGCAATGTCCTATATTCAATTTCCACCGGAAGGAATCCGGGGGTTTTCGCCGTATACCCGCTCCGGTGCTTATCATAATTATGAGGGATATACAAAAGAGCAGAACCGTAAGCTGCTGACTGGAATCATCATAGAAGGAGAAGAGGGTATCAGTAATATTGAAGAGGTCATCAATCATCCGGCATTGGATGTGGTCTATGTGGGAACTTATGATATTTCATCCATGTTGGGAATTGCGGGACAGGTAAATCACCCGAAGGTATTGGATATTCTGAAAGAGTGTGTGGAGAAAATCCGTAAGCAGGGGAAAATTCCGGGTTGTATGTTCAGTTCTTTAGAAGAGGTAAAACTTTTTAAAGAAATAGGAATGCAGTTTATGGTATACAGTGTAGATTCTGCCGTTATTTATGATGGCTATAAAAAAGTGTTAGAGGATTGGAGAAAATTTGTATGAAGACAGTAGCAATAGTTCCGATGAAAATGAATAATTCAAGACTTCCGAATAAAAATGTGAAAGCTTTTGACAATGGAGAGCCGTTGTGTACTTATGTGTTGAACACGCTTTTGAAGGTAAAGGGACTGGATGAGATTTATGTATATTGTTCGGAAGAATCGGTAAAAGAGTATTTACCGGAGGGAGTAAAATATTTAACCAGAAGTGAGGAGTTAAACCGGGATACCACAACCATTAACGATGTTATAGGAAAATTTGCAGAGACTGTAAAAGCAGATACGTATCTTTTGACCTTTGCAACCGCTCCATTTATAAAAGCAGAAAGTATTGAGAAAGCAATTAAGGCAGTGAATGAAGAGGGATATGATTCGGCACTTGCGGTTGAGCGGATTCAGGATTTTATGTGGAAGGATGGAAAGCCCTTCAACTACGATATCAGAAATACACCACGGACACAGGATTTGGAACCGTATTATCTGGAAACCAGCGGATTCTATGCATACACAAAAGAGGTGGTGGCGGACGCCGGAAGAAGAATTGGCGACCATCCGAAGCTGATAGAGATCGATGAGATAGAGAGCGTTGATATTGATGAGAAAAAGGATTTTGATCTTGCGAATCTGCTATATAATGCTATGAGAAATCTTGAAAGATAGGAACAGAAGTTATGGGCGAAATTCAAAAGCAGAGAGATTCTGAAATTGTACTCTTGAGATTGATTGGAATGTTAATGATTATTGGATGTCATCTGTCCACGTATTTCGGAATAGGGGCATTGGGGCAAATATTAAACGTAGGAGTACAACTCTTTTTGTTTATATCGGGCTGGATTTACAGCAGTTATCCCATTGCGAATGGGAAACAGTGGATAGCAAAAAGATGGGCAAGAATCTGTATTCCGATGTATATCTGGGTAACTTTTGTATATGTTTTGGAAATTGGGATTAAGAAAAGTTCGGGAAGTCTCTGGGGATTATTATTTTGTCTGTTTGATTTACAAGGACTTCCATTTTTAGTAAAAGGAACAGATAGTTATTTACTATCGGGAATAAACCATTTATGGTTTTTGACAGCATTGATGTTCTGTTATCTATTGACTCCAGCGGTAAAAAAAATAAAACGAGAGATGACAAAAAAAGATTTTGTTCTGTTCTGCATAGTTGGGACTTTAGGCGTTGTATTACTGGCATATGTGGGAATTTATGTAGAATATATCTTTATTTATTTCTTGGGATATTTTTTGGCAAAATTGTGGAAGCAGCACACGAATCGACAATATTTCTTGCTGACAGTTACTTTTATAATAGCCATGATGATACGTTTGGCAGGAAGATATTATCTGGATGGAACAATTGTGTATGATGTTATAATTACAAGTTTAACGCATAACGTCTTGGCTATCTGGATTTTCGGAACGGTGAAGTGGTTGGGAACGAAGACAGGGTTCATCAGAGAATTAGCGAACAATAGAATCATCGGATATTTTGAAGGATTATCCTATTATATCTATATTGTGCATTATTATTTTCTCGTGGATGCCTTTGGATTAAAAAGAATCACAGAGCAGACAGCACTTCAAATGTTATTGTTTGCAATATTGGTTTATGTGAGTGCAGTATTGGTACGGAAGTTGGATAATATTATGCAAAACAATAGGAGATGAAATGGAAAGAATAAGAGAATGGAAAAAACAAATAAAAATAGTAGTAGGATTATTTCTGTTTTGTCTGGTGAGTGCTATTACGAATGCGGTTCATATTAATGATAGATATATTCATCTGGTAGAAATATTAGTTGTCTTGGTGTTTACAGTTGGTTTTTTCGCACTTGCAAAAGCGAATGAAATAGGTCACAGCATAGTTTTTTTGCTTGTACTGGGATACATAGTAAGATTTGTATATATGTTGCTTAGTTTTAATAGCGGACTTGAGGCAGTTATGCCATATGGATATGCGGATGGACCAATTTTTTTTGAACGGGCAAAAGAGATGTATCTGACCGGAAATAGTACATATTATACGTGGTACGTTTATGTGGTGTTAGGAATATTTCAGGTATTTGGATTAAGCAGAATGATCGCTCAGTATTTAAATATTGTATGTTATCTTGTGGCGAGTCTGGTGTTAGTGGAAATATTCAAGAAACTTGAGATTGAGGAAAAATGGAAAAGGGTGGGGATAGCTCTATTTTCGTTTTTTCCTAATTATATTTTTATTTCTTCATTACTAATGCGGGAGAGTCTTATAATACTATTGGTGCTGCTTTCTTTTTGGCTTTTCTTGTGTTGGAAAGAAAAAGGAGAAATTAAATCAGTAATAGGAGTTGTTTTAGTGTTGCTTCCGGCATGTATTATGCATTCGGGTTGTTTTATTTTAGTTATAAGTTATATATTTGCTTTTTTGTTTTATAATCGTGAACAAAAAAGATGTTGTATTACAAAAAGAACGTGTTGGGGGTTGGGGATAGCAACTGTAATATTTATTATCTTATGGTTTTCGCCGATGCATAATGTGTTATTTGCATATTTTTACAAAGAATTGGATTGGAGAGGGATAGCACATTTAATTGAAAGCAGAAATCATCAGATAGCCGGTGCAAATTATCTGACCCATCAGGAAATTAACGGACCATGGGATTTGCTGATATATTTACCGATGCGGATGTTATATTTCCAATTCTCGCCAATGCCTTGGAACTGGCGTGGAATTACAGATGGAATTGCATTTATCATTGATTCGGGAACCTATATCGTCGCACTTTTCTGTGTCATAAGTATGCTGACAAAGAAGAAAAAAGACAGGATTATACCGGGCTTGATAGGCTTGCAGATGATTCTGTTTGCGGCAATGCACGGCTGGGGAGTAATGAATGCGGGAACAGCTATGCGGCATAGATGTAAATTGTTGGGATTGGCAGTTATAGCGATTGTTTATTATTTGCAGAACAGAAAGCTACCAGAAAATGAGCAAGGATAATGGAATGAGAGAAAAGACATATTGGAGAATTCTGGGAATACTGACCGGGATTTTCGTTATAATGATGGGGATGATTAATCTACTGGTCATTTTTTTCAAACATGGGACAAACTATATTTGGAAAAAAGAATTTTTGATTGCTGAGCCGTTATTGGCAATGGGAGCGGTGCTGACATTTTTTTTATTGTTCTTTCTGCGGAATCGGTTTCAGGGAGAAACTCATGCAAACAAACAGGAGAAAGCCATTCGCTGGGCTTCCGTGATTTTGTTTTTGTTGCAAATTTATATTTGCTACAATATATACTTTGAAACGGATTGGGATGTGCAGGTGATAGTCTCTAATGCAAGGAGTATTCTGGCAGGGTACCCGGAAGAATTAAACAATGGTTATTTTTCCAGGTATCCTACCAATATGTTTTTGCTATGGTTTGTTACAAATTGTTTGAAGTGGAATCAAGTCATAGGAGTGCTTGATACTGAGAGTGGTTATATGTTTATGATAACCATACAGTGTCTTATGGCAACAGGTGCCGGATATATATTGTTTCATTTGATTTATGATTTTACTCGGAGATATTTGCTGGCATGGAGCGGCTGGGTAATGTTTCTCATTTTAGTGGGATTACCTTCATGGATTCTGATTCCTTATACAGATTCCTTAGGATTGATTTTTCCAGTGCTGCTGTTTGGATGTTATAAGAAGACAAAGCAGGGTGAACATAGGATACTCTATACGATACTGTTTCTGCTGTTGAGCGTGATTGGTTTTCGGATTAAACCGCAGATTTTTATTATATGTATTGCAATTTTTTTGGTGGAGTTTTTGCATAATCTTTTTCGCCTGCGAGGAAAACAAATGGCATTATGCCTGCTGGCAGCAGTTGGTGTGATTATAGGTGTTAAGGTGGAGGACATATGTCTGGCAAACTGGGCGGAGCATTCGGGATTTGTATTGAATGCAGAGGAAGAGATAGGCTGGACACATTTTTTGATGATGGGCTCTAATAGAGAAAGCAATGGAGTGTATACTGATCCGGATGTGGAATTTTCCATTGCAATAAAAGATCCGAAGGAAAGGAAAGCGGAGAATTTGCGTGTCGTGAAAGAACGAATTTCATCCTACGGGCTGGGGGAAACCGGAAAGCATATTGCCAAAAAGATGTTGGTAAATTATGGGGATGGAACCTTTGCTTTCGGGAATGAAGGAGTATTCTATATGAAAGAATCTGAACTCAAGAACTCCTACATGGCACCGAAGCTCAGGAGCTTTTTCTGGTCAAAAGGAGAAAATTATCCTAAAAACGCCGTGATAAAACAGTTTGTATGGATTGCGGTATTGCTGTTTTCCTTAGGAAATTTGTGCCTGATAAGAAAAAAGAGCCAAGAGAAAGAACTTATGGTAGTATTGATGGTGTCCATAATAGGATTGACACTGTTTGAAATATTATTTGAAGCGAGAGCCAGATATCTGTATACCTATGTACCTTTGTTTATACTGATAGCCCTTAAGGGTATGGATGAGTGGATAAATCGCTTGGAATGGAGGAAAGAATATGGAGCAAAAAGCCCCAAATAATTCGATAAGTAAATGGATTGGAATATGTTTGTTGTTGGTAGTGGGCGGATTGCTTTTAAACCGTCTAAGGTTTTGCATAAATTTGGGAGATGAGACCTTAAATGTAGGACTTGCCCTAAAAATAGCCAAAGGCCAGAGACCATTTGTGGATTGCTGGGAAGTCTATCAGACCGGTGCACTCTTTTTAGCACCCTTTCTCTGGATATATTTACATCTGACAGGCAGCAGTGCGGGAATCATTCTCTTTTCCAGAATTGTATATTTTGTATTTAACCTGGTGTTGTGTGTAATAACGTATCATTGCTTGAAGGGAAGTGTGAAGAAAACCCACGCATTGGCTATTGGATGTATACTTATGTGTTTTGCTCCTTTTGCACTATATTATTTTTGGTATGATACGGTAATGATTTATTTCAGCTTTCTTGGTATGGTACTGTTGGTTCCGGCATTACAGAACCGGGGAAGTGCAAAGGGAATGTGGTGTGCCATTTTTGCAGGTATGGCACACGCCTGTATGTGCTTGGGATATCCCACCTATGTATTGGTAGCATTGACTATTTTTTTGGTGTTGGTAATTCTTACATTAAAAGATAGAAAATCCAAGGAGAAAAACCGTGTTTGGCTGGGCTATGCCATAGGAGGAATGATAATTGCCCTTCTTTTATTCCTTTATTTGTTAATACAGGGAAAAGAGAACATTGCATTTTTAAATCCGGAAATTGCAAAAGTGGTGTTTGCCCGCAAGGATTATTCTGCCATGGCAGCAAGTATTTATTGGAGTACCTATGAGGCTGTTGCAAATTTGAAATGGTATTTGATTCCGGCAATTATTACAGGTATTACATGGTTGATTGGTCTTATATCTAAGAAAAAAGGTGTAAGGATGGCAGTTTTATTAGAAATTGTACTATTGCCGATGTTTGTTTTCAATCATATCGTTATCCAAAATCTGGATGTCATTTATTATCTGTTCTGGATTTTTTGTTGGAGTCCGTTTTTATTGTTCTATATTTCTCCAACAAGACGTAAGCAGATGACAGAGTTGTTCTGGATTGCATTTCCGGCATCTGTAATAGGATTTTATGTAGTGGGATATACTTCTGATAATGGTGGAGTGAAATCTCCTATGGGAGTTACTGTAGGTGTAGTAGTCGTATTAATGGAAATAGCGATTACCCTGCATGAAATGATGGAAGAAGAGATAAAGATTCGTCAAGTTGGAAAAATATTATTATCCTGGGGAATGGTGCTCATTGTCGGTATGGAAATAGGAATTTTCTATACAAATACTTTTTTCTATGCAGATATCAGTAAATGTAAGGAAACTATGGAAAGCGGAGTGTACAAAGGACTACGTATCACGGAAGAAGATAAAAAATATGAAAAATTAGAAAAATTGATAGAGACAAATCGGAAAGAAGGAGATAAGACGATTTTGGCAATCGGAACCGAGTTGATGACGGTATACTTGTACGATGACCTGCTTCCGGCAACCTATCTCTTTAGCTGGCTGCCGTATACCTTAAACGAAGATCAGACGCAGAATTGGGATGCAACCTTTCTTTTCTGGAAATTGCAATCAGGAGAACCGGATTTGATTGTGGTACCGCAGGAACAGGAACTTTCCGGAGATATTGTGGAAGTTCTTGAAAAAGAGTATTCACTTGCAGATGAGGGATGTGGAGTATATATTTATCATAAGCTGGGAGATGAAACGAAATGATACAGATTATTTCATGCGGAATGATGCTGATAATACTGTTTGCAGTATTCTATTTTTGGAGTAATATTCCGCAGAGAATATTTGGAATTACGTGGAAGACAATTTCAGAAAAAATAATATATGGATTTTTTACCTACTTTATCTGCTTTCAAATTGTAGCAATGCCTTTGATTTGGTTAAAGAGAACAGTAACGGAGATCAGCATCCTATGGGGATTAATTGTGCTTGCCGTTACTTCAATACTCATAGTGACAAAAGGAAAGAACGTAAAAAGAGATGTGGGAAAAGCCGTGGGGCTTGCGCGGGAAAAGAAAGTGTTGATTCTAATGACGGCAGTAGTTGTGGGAATTACCTGCTTTTCTGTATTGCAATCCTATAACGGCTGGGATACGGTATATTACATTGGAAATATGGAATCAGCCCTAGAGACAAATCGCTTTTTCTTTTATGATGGATTTGCAGGAACAAAGTTGGAGTTCCTAAATCTGCATGAGGCATTGTCCATGTTTTATGTTCATTTTATCGTGATGGGACGTATTTTTCATGTGAATGCCAGAATTATGGGGTTTTACGGAATGCGTGCACTCTGTGTTTTGTTGGCAGCTATGATTGTCTATTGTTTTGGCAGACGTCTTTTTCGAGGAGATGAAAAAAAGGCGGCTTACCTTGTTATGGCATGGTTAACCTTTGGATTTCTGGAAATGGTATTGCATGCCACTTCCTTCTTTATGTTTGTGAGAGGTTATGAAGCAAAAGGATTTGCAGCCAATGTGGTAATCCCGGCGGTTTTGTATGCTAGTTTGGGCTTGATTCAGGATTGCTCAAAAAGACGGAGATGGGTGGAATTGGGATTGGCGGTATTTGCCAGTGTACCCATAAGTTTGACCAATCTGGTGGTGGTACCCTGTGCAGTTGCAATTATGGCATTGGTAATTATGATTCAAAAGAGAAACATCATACCGATTTTTCTGCGTAGTTTGATTTGTGTTTTGCCGAATATAGTTTTTGCAATGGTTTATATGTTGCATTTGAAGGGTGTTATTGTAATAGGAGTCATGTAGTATGAGTGGAACGAAAATGATGTTTGAAAAGTTCATGGAGTGTTTCGGAAATTGGGTATGGGTTGTACTTTTTGTGATTTCTGTTTTATATATCCTTTGGAGAATCCGACCGGAAAATCGTAAAAAAATGCTTCTTACAATTTTATTGGTGGGAGTGTTTTTGTATAACGGATTGACCTTCCGGTTGCTGTCTCATTTTGTAACAGAAACAGATTCTTTTTATCGCTTTTTCTGGCTGATACCGATTACACTGGTGTGTGCCTATGCATTTGTATTGTTCTGGACCGGCAAACAAAATCGAATCGTAAAGTCAGCGATTTCATGTATGATAGCGGTGGCATTAGTTGTAGCAGGAGACAGCTATTTCGATTACAGTAAAACTCAATCCATTGAGAATCCCTATCTGATGCCGGATGATGTGCTGGGAATCGCAACTATGATTGCAGGAGATAAAGAGGAGGATATGCCGACCATTGCCATGCCAATGAAATTTGAACTGGTCTACCGAACCTATGACGCATCGGCAATTATGGGTATCGGACGAGCACCTTATGCATATTTCAGTTCTAATGGTTATGAGGCGGTTGCCCAGACAGGGCATTATTTGCAGGAAAGCCGTCTGGCAAGACTGGTGGAGAATGGGGAGAAACAGGATGTTTTGATAGTAAAAAGTGCTATCATTGATAAAGAGATAGATTATTTGATTATCAATAACCATATGGGACTGGAAGATTATATGACACTTCTGGATTGTACACTTGTGGGGTCGGCAAAAGATTATTCTCTATACCGGGTCAATTATAATAGTTACGATAAAGTGACAAAGAAGGAAGAGGTACAGAAAATAAAAGATGCCATGGGCATCTCCGAGGACGAGGAAACAGTTGAATTGGAAGGACTGGAAAAAGAGTACCGGATTCTGGCTGTCAATGATTTGCACGATTTTCTATTGGATGATTCAGTTATGGAGGAGAAGATAGAAACGGTGTACGACCGGTATAACAATCTTTTCCTAAGTGCCACAGGAGTACATTCTGCGGATTTGTGGAACGGAATGTCTGCGATTCTGGATTCCTATCAGACCGATGGAATTGTGTTTATCGGTGATATGATAGATTATTCTTCCAAAGAAAATATAAGACTGTTTAAGAACGGTCTGGAGAATGTTGAAACGCCGTATATCTATTTGCGGGCAGACCACGATTTAGGGGCGTGGTATACCACCGGAGAAAACAGTAATGAGGAAACAATGGGACTTTCCAAAAGCATTGCAGAATATCAAGAGGTATTTGTAAAAGATTACGGAGAGTTTTATCTGGTAGGATGGAATAACAGCACCAGCCCTCTTTCTCAGGAGGGTCTGGAACGGATGAAAGAGATTTTTGCAGAGGGAAAGCCGATTATTCTGGCAACTCATGTACCGTTGGACTCCATCGTGGATGACGGGCTTCGCAAAGCGGCAATGGAAGCAGACCCGGAAGGAAGAGCGAAGCTTTGGGGAGAAAATTGTCTCTATCGACCAAATGAAACCACACAGGAATTTTTGGATATGGTATATGCACAGGATTCTCCGGTGAAGGCAGTTTTTGCAGGACATCTCCATTTCAAATACACGGTACAGCTCACAGATAATATTACGGAATATGTGCTGCCTCCGGCTTTTTCGGGGAAAATTACCCAAATTACAATAAAATGATTATAAGGGAAACGACATTGTAAAAAACACATGAAAATGCTATAATGAACCAGATTTAGGTTGATACGGCGAAGGGAGAACAAATGGATAAGCTATATATTGTGATGCCGGCATATAATGAGGCGGAAAACATAGAAGAAGTGGTAGAAGAATGGTACAGAGTGTTGGAAAGGTTTGGGGATGATGAATCCAGAATGGTCATTGCAGATGGCGGTTCAACGGATAACACTCTGGAACTGCTACAGGGGATGCATGAGAAATATCCCAAATTAGAAGTGTTCTCCAAGCCGGGAACGGATCATGGAACGAAATGTATCTTTTTATACCGTTATGCCATCAAACAGAAAGCGGATTGGATTTTCCAGACAGATTCCGATGGACAGACATTGCCGGAGGAATTTGAAGCCTTTTGGAAATTGCGGAAAAAGCATGATATTGTGATGGGAAATCGTGCCACCAGAGAAGACGGCAGGTCGCGGGTATTCGTAGAAGATGTTTTGCGGCTGTTTCTGCATATTTATTTTGGGATTCGCACACCGGATGCCAATGCACCGTTCCGTTTGATGAAGACGTCCGTAGTGGCAAAGTATATCGGAAAGCTCCCGAAGGATTTTAATCTGCCAAATGCGATGCTGGTAGCATATTTCCATTATTTCCATGAAGATATTATATATCGCAGAATTACTTTTAGACCGAGACAGGGCGGTAAAAATTATATTAATGTAAAGAGAATTATGAAAATCGGCTGGGAATCCATGGGGAATTTTCATCGATTGAGAAAAGATTTGAGGAACGACAGAAAAAGGAGATAGCAGATGAAGGTTGTAATACTTGCAGGTGGCTATGGAACCAGAATATCGGAGGAAAGCCATTTGATACCAAAGCCTATGATTGAGATAGGGGAAAAACCGATATTATGGCATATTATGAAGCTTTATTCCCATTATGGGTTCAATGATTTTGTTATTTGTGCCGGCTACAAACAGCATGTTATCAAAGAGTGGTTTGCAGACTACTATCTGCATAACACCGATGTTACCTTTGACTTACAGACCAATAATATGGTGGTACATAGCAATTATTCAGAGCCATGGAAGGTTACAATCGTGGACACAGGTCTTAACACAATGACTGGTGGGCGTGTGAAACGAATTCAGGAGTATATTGGAGAGGAACCGTTTTTCCTGACCTATGGGGACGGTGTTTCGGATGTAAATATTCGCGAACTTCTGGAATATCATCAGAAAAAGGGAAAGATGATGACGATTTCTGCTTACAACATAGAACAGCGTTTTGGAATTTTAGACATTGATGAGACCGGAGAGGTTACGGCATTCCGTGAAAAAGCAAAGGATGATGGAAATCTGGTAAATATCGGCTATATGGTCTGTGAACCGGAGGTTTTTGACTTGATAGAAGGAGACAGTACGGTATTTGAGAAGACTCCTTTGACCACTGCGGCACAAAGAGGTCAGTTGATGGCATACAAGCATGAAGGTTTTTGGCAATGTATGGATACGCTTCGTGAGAAACAGAAGCTGGAAGAACTTTGGAACAGCGGACATGCTCCATGGAAAGTGTGGGATTAAGTATGGAGAGTGTGTTTGTCACAGGAGCCACCGGCTTTATCGGAAAAGCATTGATTGAGCAGTTGTTAAAGGAAAACAAAAAGATTTATGCTCTTGTGCTTCCGGAGGAGCAGGAGAAGCTTCCACAAAATAAAAATCTGATTCCCGTTGTGGGAAATTTAATGGAGGAAGAGGTTCTGCTGGAAGAATTGGCAGGCTGTTCTTTTGATACGATATATCATTTGGCATGGGCAGGTGTAAGCACTACCGTCAAAAATGACATGGAATTACAGCTTAAAAATATTTCCATGGCATTCCATGTGATGAAAATTGCCTATGAGCATCAATGTAAGCGGGTGGTTTGTACAGGCTCTATTAGCGAATATGCTTATGAGCAGGAAGAGGTAAACGGACAGCAGTTACCGACTCCCTGCGATGTGTATAGTGCCACGAAAGCATCCGTACATATCTATTGTGAGTATCTGGCACGTTTGTATGGTGTAGGATTTAATTGGATTCTGATACCCAGTATCTACGGACCGGGACGGTTGGATAACAATCTGATTACCTATTGTATCCGTTCTCTTCTGAGAGGGGAAAAGCCGTCGTTCACGAAACTGGAACAGATGTGGGATTATATTTATATTGATGATTTGATTCAGGCATTGATTTTGGTGGGCGAGCATGGAAAAGAGAATAGGGTGTACCCGGTGGGAACAGGAAAAGCCAGAAGAATGTCCGAATATGTTACCATAATCAGAAACAGTATTAATCCAAATGCGGAATTGGGAATTGGAGAGATTCCCTATAAGACGGACCGTATAGATAACGCCATCGTAGACATATCTAAAATCAAACGGGATGTGGGATATGTCCCAAGATATACATTTGAAGAGGGAATTCAGAAAACCATTGATTTTATGAGAGAAACGGAGAAAAAGGATGTATGATTATGTAGTGGTGGGAGCAGGAATCAGCGGAAGTATTGCTGCCCGGTGTTTTGCAGAACAGGGACAGAAAGTTCTGGTGGTAGAACGCAGAAATCATATTGCGGGAAATTTATATGATGAAACAGATGAAAGTGGAATTTTGGTGCAGAAATACGGACCGCATATCTTTCACACCAACAATCCAAAGGTAGAAGAATATTTGAAAAAGTGGGGAAGCTGGGAGGACTATTTTCTGGAGTGTATGGTTTACATGAATGGAAAGTATACGCCGTCCCCTTTTAATTTTCAGACCATTGATGATTATTTTCCAAAAGAAAAGGCGGAAGAAATCAAAAGCCATATCCGACAGATTTATGGAAATGTCCCAAAAGAGACCATTGTAAATATGCTGGAGTGCGAGGATTCTGTGATTCGGGAATATGCGGAATTTTTATATGCAAACGATTATAGTTTGTATACGGCAAAACAGTGGGGAATCGAACCATCAGAAATAGACAAAAATGTCTTGCGGAGGGTTCCGGTATTGTTTTCTTATAAGACAGGATACTTTGATGACACATGTCAGATGATGCCGACGCAAGGGTTTACAGCAGTAATAAAAAATATCTTAAACCATCCGAATATTACGGTGTTATTGAATACGGATGCAAACCACAGTCTAAGCTTTTCGGAGGAGACAAAGAAGGTTTATTATGAAGGAAATGAGATAACGGTTATCTATACCGGAGCTGTGGATGAACTTTTAGATTATCGTTATGGCAGACTGCCGTACCGTTCTTTGCGGTTTGAGTGGAAGAGTCTGGAGGAGGATTCTTATCAGCAGGCTCCTGTGGTTGCCTATCCTCAGGCAGAAGGTTACACTCGTATCACCGAGTATAAAAAGCTGTCGGTCCAAAAGAAAGAGGGTAAAACCGTTATTGCCGTGGAATATCCGTTACAGGCAGATGAGGAGTTGGAATGCGAGCCTTATTACCCGATACCTACGGAGGAAACAGCTAAGATGTATGGACAGTACAGGGAATATCTGGAGGATTATAAGAATCTGTATCTTTTAGGCAGATTAGCGGAATACAAATATTACAATATGGATCAGGTCATTGAAAATGCCCTGTACTTTTGTGAAAATTTTAAGAGACAGTAAAAGACGGAGAGATACATGGAGATAAAAACTTTACTGAAAAAATATCAGTCCCTGATTAATTATGCCGTATTTGGCGTATTGACAACAGCAATTAACATTCTGACTTATACGGGACTTTACAACAGGCTGCATATGAATAACATTGCCAGCAATGTGATTGCTTGGATACTTGCAGTATCTTTTGCTTTCGTCACCAACAAATTGTGGGTTTTTCAGAGTAAGAATTTACAGAGAAAAGTAGTTGTTCAAGAGATTTGCAGTTTTTTTCTCTGCAGATTAGCAACCGGATTGTTGGATTTGGCAATAATGTATGTCTTTGTGGATGTACTTTCCTGGAATGGTACGGTAATGAAATGTATCTCCAATGTGATTGTAATTGTGGCGAATTATATTGCAAGTAAGCTGGTAGTTTTCAGAACGCGGAATGCAAAGGAAGAATAAGGAGGCTGTTATGCTGGACGTTTCGTTTTACAGAGATAAAAAGGTACTGATTACCGGACATACCGGATTTAAAGGTTCATGGATGTGTCAATTATTGATAGGAGCAGGTGCACAGGTAACAGGCTATGCCTTAGAACCGCCCACCAATCCCAGTTTGTTTGAAATGTGCCGGATTGGAGAACGTATGAATTCCATTATAGGCGATGTGCGGGATTTGGAGCATTTGCAGAAAGTGTTTGAGGAAGTACAGCCGGAAATCGTAATTCATATGGCCGCACAGCCGCTGGTAAGAGAATCTTATCAGAATCCGGTTTATACCTATGACGTGAATGTTATGGGAACCGTCAATGTGCTGGAATGTGTAAGACAGAGCAAAAGTGTGAAGTCTTTTTTAAATGTAACTACAGATAAAGTATATCGGAACAGAGAATGGGAATGGGGTTACCGTGAGAATGAAGAATTGAACGGATATGATCCGTATTCCAATTCTAAATCCTGTTCGGAACTGGTAACGGACAGCTATAAAAATTCCTTTTTCGGAGAAGAAAACTCTTGTGCCATTTCTACGGCACGGGCAGGAAATGTCATTGGCGGTGGGGATTTTGCGGAGAACCGTATTATCCCGGATTGTATAAGGGCGGTGCAGAGCGGAGAGGATATTGTGGTACGGAATCCTTTTTCCACAAGACCATATCAGCATGTGCTGGAGCCGGTTGCTGCATATCTGATGATTTGTCAGGCTCAGTATCAGGAGAAAAAATTTGCGGGAAATTATAATGTGGGACCGGATGAGGCGGACTGCTGGACCACCGGAAAACTGGTTACCCTGTTCTGTGAAAAGTGGAATGAGGCAAACAAAGCATCTGCCCAATGGATTGACCGTTATGACGGAGGTCCTCACGAGGCAGGATTTTTGAAACTGGATTGCTCAAAGTTGAAAAGTACCTTTGGATGGACTCCGAGATGGAATGTGGAGACCGCCATGGAGAAGATTGTGGAATGGATGAAGGTCTATTTTGAAGGCGGAGATGTGGCAGCGTGTATGGAAAGGCAGATTGAGGAGTTTTTGTGATTTATAGTCATATGAGCGAAAAATATACGGAAGGATGACGCGGATGATAGTAATGGATGTAAAATTGGATAATTTTTTGTCCTTTAAAAATTTCCATATGAATATGTCTTATCCGAAAAAAATAGTAGGGTCTTATATCGAAAACGAAAATTTATCAGGATATCCTAATTTCCGATACAAAAAAGTCAATATTTTAATGGGTGCTAATGCCACAGGTAAGACATCTTTCGGGAAAATGCTTATGAGTATATTCAATTTTATGGATAAGAAGCAGTATGACAGACTGACGGAAGCTATTGGAGACACATCTGAAGAGGCATCTTTCTCTATAGATTTTATTGGTGATGAGAATATTTTATATAGAGTGGAAACGAAAATAGCACCTTTAACAGAAGAGAATTATTCTAATAAAAATATTGAAGTGATTGTAAAATCCATGCCAATTCGAGCCAAAGACAGCTATGAACCTGTCTGGAACGGCTGAAGAATAGTAAACAGGAAAAACACGAAAATTATATTGAAGAATTGGAAAAGGTAACGGGATTGTCATGGATGTTTCGATATCCGGAAGATTATGGCAAAGCACGGATTTTGAGTACTCCTAAAAATAATAAAAAATACACTCGGATTTTAGAGTACACATTAAAAGCTTTGGATCCGGCAATCTGTAAGGTTGAAAAGTCCGGATGAGTAGAGTGCTATTTACAGTAATAAATGATAAAATGGTTAATCAGAATGGGGTTATTTTCAGGGATGATATATAGTAGAAAATAATTATATTATTTTAAGAGGTGGAGAATTCTGCCTCTGTTTTTATGAGAAAGTTTGGATGAATTTGATAATATATACTAACTTATGTTATAATACCTCGAATGGATTTGTCTAGAAAAATGTTTTAAAGTAAAAAATGAAATGTGGGGATAAAAATGAAAAAGAGAGTATTAAGTTTTGATTTGATTCGTTGTCTGGCAATATTTTGTATTGTAATATTCCATCTAATGTTAAATGATAGCCATATTTACCCGGAATCAATATTTTTCCATAATTATGACATGGCACAGGTAGGAGTGAGTTTGTTTTTTATTCTATCCGGTGCTGCATTGTATTATAACGATACAGAAAAATTTTCTGTTTTAAAATATTATAAAAAACGGTTTCTGGCAATTTTTCCGATGTTTTATGTAGCTTACGTGGCAACATTTTTATATTATTTTTGGGTGCGAGGTTCCATCAATCCGGATATTCCTTTTAAAAATATGATTTTTTCCGTATTTGCAATGGATGGCTTGTTTGGATATAAAGTGCCGTGTCTTAATATGACAGGGGAGTGGTTTTTGGGGTGTATTGTCTTTATTTATCTGGCGTATCCGGTGATTCGCTGGGTAATGAAGAAAAAACCGGTAATTACTATGGTGGTAGCTTTGGCAGTATACTTTGTTTTGTACTACAATTATAGATTTGAACTGTCTCTCTTATACAATCCTGTCATTCGTAGCTTGGAGTTTGTCTTCGGAATGTTTTATATAGAAATGATAGAGAGGAAAGACAAGGTTTTCGATAACATTTCATGGATAAAATTAGTCATAGCATTGACCGTTACCTTGATTATTTGGTATGCACCTGTTCCAATACCGCAGATGTGGATGATTTCCTTTGGAGGAATGGCACTTTTTGTGGCATTATATGAAGTGGGAAAACTGATTCGGACTCCGAAATTGACTAATATTATAAAGACGGGAAGCAAGTATTCCTATGCAGTTTTTTTAGTTCATCACAATGTGGCGTTTGCGGTACAAAATCATTTTGCAGAATTAGGAGGTTTGCATCGGAAGTTTGAATTTGTATGTGCAATTCTATGCTATTTCATTCTGGTAGGATTCTTTGCAAAATTACTGCATATAGCAACAAAGAGAATCATGTCATTATTCAAAAAACAAAAAGTTCAGGTCAATTCCTAAGAAAGTCTTAAGGTAGGCGTCGATTGGTTGATAAACCACAAGAAGTTGTGTTATAATCCCGTCTTTGACAGTTAGAAAAAGAAAAAATCGCTGTATCCCTGATGTT